>JAGVLS010000004.1 GCA_020054205.1 Candidatus Obscuribacterales bacterium
TACTCTTTTGCATATGAACCCCTCCGTTCTTATTGATTATCCCGTTTTTTCTTGTCAGGAGTATCCTGCCAAGTTGACGGTCTTTTGGGGTTCAGGTCAGTCAGAGACATGCTTAAACCTTTGAATTTTAAGAGCACTGCATTTGCCTTATCCGCCCACTTTGCTTTGTCGACATAGCCTAGTATCGCCGGCAAGATACTGCGCAATTGCAACCGGTCTTTGAGCAATGAAAGTTTTTTCTGCACGTCCTGCAAAACCTTCATTTTCTCGACACCACGGCTTTGCAATTCTGTGATTGCTTGCTCCACAAATGCCAGCCGCTTTTTACTTTCAGCCAACAGACTAGCCCATGAACTTAAGCTATCTACGGGGATCTCTGCACCTTCGCTTACCAATTTTTTAGCCACTGCTGCTTTATTAGCTGCATTCACAATGCCTTCAATCCATTCTTTATTTGCAACATCATCACAGACTTTCTTCTCTCCATCTTCAATAAGTCGCTCAAGTTGAGCTTGAAAGATAGGAGCGGCAATCGTTTGAACTACCTTTTGTGCGCTCTGTACTGTTTGCTTGGCTTGATCGCTACAATAATCGCGGTATTTTTTTATCAGTGCTCGTGCTTCCTCGGAAAGAGTTTGATGACAGTAAATGCAGCTGTCATCGTGCGTTGGATAGTCCTTATAGTTTTCTGTTATGTATATCTCGCTAGCCTCAACAAAGGCTGCCCAAGATGGTTCTGAGAATCCTTTGATAGACTCATTCTCGAAGGATAGTTCACTGGTTTTACGATAGGATTCTTTAGCTTGCTTCAAAGTCTGTATAGCATTATTCAGAGCTGACACGTCAACTTTGGAGAGAGTCTCTGCACATTTGCTAATGTTGAGTAACCATTCTTTCTCGGTCTGAGCAACTTTGACTGATGCATCTGTATTATCAGCCCTCAATGCATCTACTTGAGACTCCAGCTCCCGTAGAGTGGCTTCTTCTTCCTCACTAACGGTGGCTAGCTTTTTTAGCTCCTCCGTATCTGTTGATGCGCCAAGAGTTTCAATTTTTGAGTAAAGAGGACCTTGCCGATTAAAGCTGCTCGTAAACTTATTCCCAGCTTCTTGAATTTCAGAACGGGCTTTATCAAGTTTGACTTTGATTTTCTCAATGGATTCAGCAATAACTGGAAATAGCGACAAATCAGAAGGCGTATATACGTAGGATAGCTCGCCATCAACATGAATCACGGCCCCGCGAGCATCAAAAACATCCATCCGTGTGAGTGGCGCTACTCCTTGCTGCCCATTCCAGTTTATAGTTTTGGACTTTGCTATATCACCAACATCTTGCCCGAGCCAATAAGTAACGGTTGCTTTAGGTGTAGCAGGAGGCTTGCTGATGTCAGATAGAATGGATTCCGCTGTTCGGACCGCCGCCAATCCTTTGAGAATGCGAGCATAACCGCTTTTGCCGGTTGCATTTTCTCCAAAAACTACAGTTAGCCTGCGATTGAAAGTGAGTTGTTGCCCTTCAGCTAGAGCATTGACATTCTCAACATCTTTGAGTTGTGCTAGTGTCAAGGATTCTTCAAAATCTGGACCTGCATCTTTGTCTTCTAATGCAGAAACTACTGGGTGCTCACCTAGCGCCAACTCCTTTTCTATGAGCAGCAGTTTGTAAAAATGCTCAACTTGATCGTCCGAGAGAGACGTTTGCGATTGCAGTATTTCACTAACCATGGCTCTTAGCCAATGATCTTGCTGATTTGCCCAATCTACTAACAACGCACGACCACTTGCAATGTTAGAGTTCTGAACAGTAGCTATATTTTCATTCGGCACTTTATCTAGTTTATCTCCCTATGCTTTCTGCTAACTTACAATAACTGGTTTTATCTATATTGGTAACTAATCACTATCCATTTCTGGATTGCCTTAATTTGTACTGATGTTAAAGACAATCCCAAATGCTATTTACTTATAGTATTAATACATATTACAGCCGAGCAAGATTATTCATCCAGATATTTCTCTAAATGGTTTAATTCTCAATACTGAAAACCACTAACTGTATTACAGATATCATAGATAAGTTAGAAGATCTAACTGAGACTTTTTAATTGCTCCACATTTAGAGACAATTTCACAACATTATCCAGGCTGCTTGTCAACCCAGCCGCCGCCAACATATCCTCCTGCGCTTGCTCCATAGCCTTACGCACCGGATCTTGTGTAAGTCGAGCATATATTTGTGTTGCCTGAGTTGATTTATGTCCAAGTGCTTTCCCAATTATTTGCAAGCTTTGATTTCCTATTGCCATATAACTTCCCAATGTTCTGCGTAAGTCATGCAAACGAAGATCATGCATACCAGTTTCATTACGTATTTTTTGCCAAACGCGTTTTATTTCAACCAAATGCTGCCCTGGCTCTTTGCCCGGAAATACCCAAACATCTTGTTTGTTAGCATGTCTAATTTGCAATATTTGCAGCGCAGCTTTTGTTATAGGTACAGTGTGAGATTCACCATTTTTAGTCAGGGGAATTCTCCATACACAAAGATCAAAATCAATTTGATCCCAACGCATGGCTAAGATATTTCCTCTGCGTGCGCCAGTTAAGAGACTCAAGAAAATATAATCGCGTACATCAGTATTAGATAATTTATTTACGGCTTTAAAGAAGCATTCTATTTCATTCGGCAATAGAAATCTTTCACGAGCACGAACTTTGAACAACTTGATTGAATTCCAAGGATTGTCACCGGATATGTATCCATGCCTAATATTCCAATTAATAGCAGCTTTAATCAAAGAGATAGCATGATTAACTGCGCAATGACCATGCTTTTTAGAAAGCTGGTTAACTTTAGACTGTGCATCAACTTTCATAACACTACTGTACCTGCGATAACGCCAATCAGTAAAATAACGCCTGAAGTCAGCTTCCATATCTTTTGCACGAACACATCTAAGCTTCACGTGCCCTTCCATATAATTATTGAAGACCTCTTCTATAGTTGGTTCTTCTTTTTCCAGCCTTTTTATTTCTTGCGGATTATTCCCATGAGCAATTTCCGCTAAAATCATCGCTGCCTTTTTTCTGGCTTGCTCGACACTTAAATCTGGATAGCGTCCTATAAGAATGCGTTGAGAAGCTCCTTGAATTTTTCTGCGAACGTAAAAGCTTTTAGCATTGGAGCTTACACGTATCATCAAATTTCTATTTTGATCGTCATAGTATTCTTTCCTCTTGCCTGGCTCTGCCAGCGGTAAAGAATCCAAAATTCGCTTGGTGAAATTTATTTTGTTGGTTGTAATGTTAATTTGATCTGTTGTCATTATTAATTCCTTTTGTGGGCTTAGTAATTAACTGAGCGATTATTTCTTGATGTTGATGATCTTTTCTTGACCCACGTGCAAAATAACCGTAGGTCACTTCCGGGCCCCTCTGGGGCCTCCTCATGAGGAAAAATAAAGAAAATAAAGTCAAACATCGGAAAATTATGGAAACTGTGAAACCCGCATCAATACTACATTCTAGCCTCGAAACGCTCACCAGCGCAAGAGTCCAAAAAGTGCTTCGATATCGTTCGTAAACCGTAGGTCACGAGTTCAAATCTCGTCGTCGGCTTAGGTTTTTAGGGATCATATATTGCCGGGACCACTTCAAAAAGAGATTTTCTGCAACAGAAAATGATTTACCAGCAATGTTGCCTGATGTCTGGCAGCCAGTAAGCAAAGAAAATTAACCCGACTTACAATTCACCGGATGGATACATCGTTTCACCGGACGGATACATCATTTGCAACAGAACTCCAATGTCTAAAGCGATTTGTTTGCGAAATTCCTCGTATGCGGAAGGGGATATATTTGTGTATGGTTCCATTGTTGTTTCGTTATTAATATCAATGCTTTCAATATCTATGCGATCAATAAAAGCATCGCGCCTTTGTCTTATTTCATAAGAGAGAGTTTTACTTGTGTCTAAACTAAGCTTTTCTAAATGAGCAAGGCAGAGATCAAGTGTAGTTAAATAACTAAGATCAGTAATGCCTTCACCAAGTCCCTCCCACTGGAGAGTGGGGATTATTCCTGATTGGGCTGGATAAGTGGTCATGCAGTCGCGAAATTTACCCACTCGAGAGGATGGCTCCCAGGCATCAAAGTCATTAAATGGAGAAAACGGAAATATGGGGACATGCTGGTAGCAATAAGGGGCTATGCCAGAGGCCTTGGTTTTCCATAAATAAATGCCTGATAGCACCCTGTGTAGATTGGGTTTTTCCATATGTGATTGCCAATGGTAATAAATTTTAGGATTTAAAGGTTTTTGTTCATTGGCAAAATGTGCTTTGTTCTCTGATAAAGACAGGCTAATGATGGTTGGCATGTAACCAATGTCTTGTTCATTGGCAAATCGGCTAATAAATTTTTGGTTGACTAATGATGACATAGAATCCCAATTTAGAAACTGGCAATATTTTCCATGATCTTTGTGTTGTGAAATCCGTGATTCGCATGTTATGTCAGGGCTGTAAGTTTGGTTATCTATTTCGTCGCTCAATAAAAAAATAGGTTTCAATTTTTTGAAGTTAAGAGCTTGAGCATTATAGAGGATGTTGCGAAAGACTATATGTCGATCAAATCCTACCTGCTCAGCTATATCAATTGCTGCTTGAGCAATAGACCTATCCGTTTCACAGATGGAAATGCTGCGGAAGCCATGATCATAAATGTCTTGTAAATGCAGTTGAAATAGGCTAGGTGAAACATGGAATTGCGATTGACGTGGATCCATTGAGCCTCGATACCAAATAAGCAGATCTTGATGCGGTTGCGCAAGGGTAAATGGCAACACTTTTAATTCAATTGGTAATTCATAGGTCTCGCCTATACTGGTTACAATTTTTATGAAGCCTAGGAAGTTGTTTGGACGTGTATAGCTGGGTATTTTTATGGAAAGTAAAATTTGCTTATGTTCATTTGCATAAAGAAAAGTATTGGCATTGCCAGTGGTTCTTACGTCTGGTGGTACATACAGCCACATGGGATTTTCGCTGCCTATCCCATTATGAGGATGTTCAGTGTAGCCATCTTTAAGAGTTATTCGATCATCTTTCAGTAAAAGTTCGGCAGCAGTTATGCGATTCGACTGATAGATACCGACGCCAGATACATCCCAACGCTTCACAATGTAAATTTCAATTTGTTCTAAGTTAAGCGCTGATGTTTTATTAGTGAGCGGTGTTACCGATAACTCTATTTCCTGAATTTCTTCAGTACTAAACAGACTAAAAGAAAAAATCACCTTTTGTCCAATTGCCCCGAAACTGGAGAGTTTGTCTATATAGGTAGTTTCAGGTTGATTTGCAAAGGAAGGATGTTTTAAGAACTTTAACATATTTGAGTTTTTAAACTTATAGCTTTGCTTCATATATAGAGACAGTTAGAGCAAAGTTGCTTATTTAGAAAAAGATTTATTATGTCGGCTTAGAGCAAGAAAATGCTCATCTTATTATAATACTTACGACTTTGAGGACAACTAAATTGATGAGTCACACGCGCGGCGAAGTACTTGACTTGCTTAAGCAGTTTGAGCAAGAATTTACTGTTTTTGAGGGAGACTCAGAGTCTTTTATCCTGGATCTCATCAAGGGCAATTTGTCTGGAAGAAATTATAGTGAATTAGACTTTGAAAAACTATCTAAGGCTACATTCATCTTGCCGCATTGTCATATAGAGCACCGAAAAGGGTTGTTAAAGGATTTTCCTGAGTGGTTCCTTAAAAAAGCTAAAGCTGATTATTTGTATCAGATATCAATCAATGAATCCAGGATAATCATGATTCAAGAGTTGGCACAACTTTTTGAAAATTCAGGAGTTAAGATTCTCTTTCTCAAAGGCGCTGCAGAGTTGGCATGTTTGCCGGACGATATGGATTTCTTAGGGCGCAGGTATATGTGTGATATCGATCTTTTATGTGCAGCAGAGGACATCACACGTGCTGATGAGCTATTGCGCTCAAACAAACATGTGTTGTGGGACCATAACCAGAAACACTGGTCTCGGCAAGAAATTTGTGACTTTACTTTAGGTAAATACAGCCATTATATCTATAATGTGCACACTAAAAAGTATATGGAACTTCATGGGTATGTGTCAGTTGGGGCGAACAGAAGCAGCTACCCACCTGACTTTGAGAAGTTGCTTCTTGAGCAAAGTGTACAGGTTAATGTGCGAGGAACCAGTGTATGGGTGCCTAAACCGGAGCATTTGTTGGTTCATTCCTTATGCCATGCAGCATCGAAAAACAATAACCAAGAACTTGTATATTTGGATCGGTTTTACCTGGACGAGTTTGCTCACACTGATTGTGTGATATCACCGCCTGTGTTAATAGGAAAAAGACTGGAGCTCAATCAATTACGTTTCCTTCTTCAGTTTAAGGATGTGCTTGCCAGATTTAGTAGATGCTTGAATTTTTCCGAAATTAGGGAACTCTTGCATCAAGTATCAGAAAAAGATCTCAATGAAATGTATGTGATGATTGCTTCATATGTATTTAAGGAGCGTTTTCCTCTCATAGAGAATGTTTCATATGAAGCAATCAAGATGTCTAGGCAACGTTATGTCTATAGGTTTATGTTGCCGCTCCTGGCAGAGAGAATTGAAAACATAATAGCCAATCGGTTGGAGAAAATTACGGCTGATTATATTGAACAGCAGGTGGAAACAATTGCAGTTACTATAGCACGGCGCATGGCGCAGCGTGTTACGGAAAATATTGTCCATAGGGGAAAATCGTTTGTGAACAAAAAAGTAGCAAAGGTATTATCCAAATCGGTTAATAGAACACAGGAAGTTTAATTCATGTCTCTTGCAGTCGGTAAATATAAACTTATACCGCGCCATAAGCTTATTGAAGATCAACAAGTCTTTAGATTGGGGCGAATTTCTTTCACGGTTAAAACCGACGACTGTTCTTTTGAGCAACAATTACCAAAAGTATTGCCAGTCTGTGATGCAAAAGAGGATATGGTTTATGAGATTGAAGCAACCAACAATTATCGCGAACTCATTTCTGAGGTGATTAAGCTTCAATCAGATTATCTTTGGTTGAGTGCAGCTTGTATTATGTCTCCTCAAGGACACAAGGTTCTTATTTCGGGTCATTCAAATGCTGGCAAAAGTACAACAGCTCTTGCGTTGGCTATGGCAAATGGGTGGAAAGTTTTGTCTGAAGATCTAACCTGCATTGATCTTAAAACAAACAAGATTTTGGCTTTTAGTACCCCATTTTCTCTTAAAACCGGCACCATAGAAATTTTACAAAAAACCATTAACATAGTGCCCGAACCAGTTGTGTTTAGTGAATGGGTACCGTTAAATGATTTCCATGTGCAAGGCGAATACAAAGCCGAGTTTGATTTGAGCTTGTTTTTTGGGAAAGCTGTTTATGGAGAACCACTAATTCAAGTACCTTGTTCTTTCGGGAAATATATTAGGCTTTGCCTACCCTGCTCAAATTTGATTTATTTTCAAGATGGTCCGGATAAATTGACAGAATATATTGGTTCTGGAGAATGCTATGAAGTTATGGGTGGAACTTTGGCTGAACGTATGGAGTTGATTATTGGACTCACTGAAAAAAAGCCCACTCTTGTAGCAGCAAGCCAGAAGGAAATAACAACCAATGGCAGATAGAAAATTGAAAAGGCATCCTCATGTCAAATCCAAGATTCTACCCGATGGTTATCTATTGCTTTGGATGGACAACTCGGTTTACACACTGACTCCTCTTGGAGGACTAGTGTGGGAGTTTTGTGATGGCAATAATGCACTGCAAGACATTGTTGATTGTTTAAGTGAAATCAAAGAAGTCAATGCTGACACTAGTCTTAAAGACACAGTCGCAGGGCTTATGTCAACCCTGAAACAAACAGGTTTGCTTGTGACATGAGGTAGAGATGAAATTAGTGCTTGCCATTCTCTATATCGAGCTTGTAATAATAATTGCTTGCTACGCGTTTGTTCAGGCAAGACTTAACTGGGACGGCTTGCCGTATGCCGCTATCGTTCTCTCGGTTAAGGAACATGACCCAAAAGTAGTGCACACTCGAATTTATGATGCAATCGGTAAAGAAATCAACGTACTGGATAACAGTCAAAAAGTAGCAAGCTTGGATTTGCTTGATGGCGAACCGTATCGAAAAGACATGGCTTGCAATTGGCAGCATTTCAACGAGCAGCTCGGACTGTATCGTATGCATGTGCTGTATACAGGGTTATCCCGGATTTTCCACGATCTAGGTTTACCGGTTCTGCAGGCAACCCGTGCGGTGTCCACTCTTTCATATCTTGCAATTGCTGCTGTCATATTCATTTGGCTGCAGAAGCTGATACCAGGGATTGGTGGTATGCTCACGTCACTTATTCTTATGGTGTTGCCACCGGTATTAAGCTTGGCAACATTATCTACACCCGATTGTCTCTCGGGGGCGATTGTGCTATGGGCTATTTACCTTTTTCTTCAGTGCCAAGCGCCCATTGCTTGTTACTTGTTGCTGATAATATCGCTGTGCACGCGCGTTGATAACCTCGTCATATTGCTTGCCTTTCTTGTAATCTCTTTAGCGAGTGAGCAAGTATTCGGCAAAGCTAGTCTTTTGCGATTCTTAGCATGGGCTGTCTGTGCTATTTTAATCTCATTTGCACTTATTTATTTAACGCGATCTTATGGGTGGTCCACTGCGGTTATTCACGGCTTTTGCTCCCGCATGACCCCTATAGGTGATATAAAGGCTCATATCTCGTTAAGCATGTATTTGCCTATACTTAAACATGGACTCAGGTGTTTGCTTTTTACTGCTCAACCGTTTTATGTTCTTTTTGGTGTTATGACTATAATACTGAGCCGCTTCAGACTCGGATTTGAGATGCTTCGTAGAGATCCGCAAGTACAAGTTGTGGTGGCATTACTACTTGGGCTGTCCGTTCGCTTTCTTATCTTTCCGGCCGCGGAGGACAGATATTTTATTGGCTATGATCTGGGCATTACTCTAGCTTTCATAAAGACAGTTCTTACCCTCAGGCAGAATTCACATCAAGTTTAAAGATTCAAACTAAACCATCATATAATGTAATGCAAAAAATACAAAATTGCTCTTTCTGGCTATCACCTAACTTCTTAAATATCCTATGCATTATTACTTCCTGGGTGATAATGCTCATAATTACTGGCAGTTATAGAGACAGTAATTTTCCTCTCAATGACGATTGGAGTTACGCACAATCAGTATGGTCATTGGTTAAAAACGGCAAGCTGGAGTTTACTTGCTACAATTGCTCTACCAATCTTTTGCAAATTCTTTATGGAGCGATAACCAGCAAAATTTTTGGATTTTCCTTTGTTGCCTTAAGAATCACATCTTGGATCTTTGGCTTAATGGGCGTCATATTTATGTACTTACTGATCCGGCGAGTGTCGGTTAGCCCAAGGTTAGCTTTGGTTGCTGCACTAACCTTAAGTACCAATGTCATTTATTTCAATTTAGCCAACACCTATATGACTGATGTCCCTTTCTTTGCTTTACTAACCGCCTCGGCATACTACAGTGTGGTAACTCTTCAAGATGGGCATCGCTTTAATTACATAATGGCAATTGTATGTATTCTGGCAGCAACATTTGTTCGCCAATTTGGCATTGTGTTCTTGCTCTGCTTCTTGCTTATTTATACTTGCAAAAAAAGATTCAAACCCAAAGCTATTGCTTCCAGTATTATCGTTATTGCCACGGTGTCTATTCTTCTCTGGTTTTTTAGGCAATTGTTGTTGTCTACTGCGGATGGCTTGCCAGAAGCCTATTCAATATGGACAGATTACTTTCAATACCTAGCAACCAAAGGACCTTTATTTACTATTCAACATATGGCCTACAGAATTTTTGTTCAGATTATCTATCTAGGCCTTTTTATTTTGCCTTTTTCACTTATAACACTAGGAAGTTTTCTTTTTATGCGAACTCAAAAAGAAAGAATCATCATTTTAGTTGCAATAAGTGATTTGTTGATTCTCCTGCTCTTTATTTTCAATTTTGCACATTTACCGATGCCACTGTCGACAAATATAATTTTTAACTCCG
Source organism: Candidatus Obscuribacterales bacterium (assembly GCA_020054205.1). Classification (GTDB taxonomy): domain Bacteria; phylum Cyanobacteriota; class Vampirovibrionia; order Obscuribacterales; family Obscuribacteraceae; genus JAGVLS01. Next base: position 10,133 of record JAGVLS010000004.1, read on the forward strand.
GCGTCGGACCGCTATTATTGACAGTAGTTCATGGTATCCATGGTCCCGCTTCCCTAGGAGAAAGTTTTTGGACAATAGTTAAAGTTTTGTCTTGCTTGGGTGTAAGTATATCTGCAGGAATGCTGATTACAGAAAAATTCCTTCACAAAAATCAACAAATAGAAGAGACAATTGAGTCAAAGAAATATATTCGTTTACTTTTCTTGATTTTCTTTTTTGCCTACATTAGCGTAACTTCTTTCATTTTACTTGACCGTTATATACTTCCAGCTTTCCTGCCCCTGTGTGTTTTGATGGCTACGCTGTTAAAAATGCCAAAAACCAGCCACAAGAATACTGGTTATTTATTTCAGTTTTTGCAGTTGAGCTCATTCATTTTATTAATACTGTGTGGATATTTCTGTATAGTCACAACTCATGACTATTTTGCTTTCAACCGAGCACGCTGGCAAGCGCTTAATCATGCCACAAATGCTTTAAAGATCTCACCTTCTGTCATAGATGGAGGCTTTGAATTTAATGGTTGGATGGCCTACAGACCTAAGCTAAGACAAGGACCGGTTAAATGTACCGATATAATCACGAATGATGGAAAAAAATATATGGTAGCCTTTGGTCCAGTACCAGGGTATCCTATTCTAGGCTGCTGGGCTTATAAACGGTGGTTACCACCATACACTAACTCAATTTACTTGCTGGAAAAAACCGACTTGGCACCAGCCAAACAAGCAAAATAAAGATAAAATAGTGACAACAATAGATTCAGTCAAAACTTATGGCGGTGCCGGTGTTGGTGCCGGTGGTTCTGGTGTTGGTGCCGGTGGTTCTGGTGTTGGTGCCGGTGGTTCTGGTGTTGGTGCCGGTGGTGCCGGTGTTGGTGCCGGTGGCGCCGGTGTTGGTGCCGGTGGCGTTTGGCTAAGCTCTGCGGCTTGAGCTGGTTTCGCAAAGGAATCAACGATCATCGGAGCAGAGATCAAAGTGCTAGCTAAGAGAGCTTGGGTGACCATAAGAGTAATAAACTCACCGCGACTCAAGGATGGATCGCAGCTTGGCTGCGAGTCATTTTTTTGATCTGAACTACCGCTCATTTTAATTGCCAATAAAACTAGAAGGAAGAGTTTAGCAAAACCAGTGCTTGCTAGCAAACACTTGACTTATAGTACAAATCACTTTTTCGACGGATCTGGTTCGAAAATGAGAAATCCAGCTTCAGCTAACTGGTTCAATAGCTGTTTGATTTTGCTGTGAAGCCCTTCTGGATTTCCAATCAGTTCACCTACGGACTCGACGATGTCGTCTATTGTGTTAAGTCCGTCACAAAACTCCCAAGCCATTGCAGCGATGGGTGAAAGAGTGATGGAGCTATTGCTTATTCGATCGCGCAAAACAACCTGCCCGCCTTGTATCGTTCTTGTTTCAATCTTCTTTTGTCTTTTGGGACGTTGCCCTTGGCAACTCGAGTCGCGGTTATCTATTTTTTTTTGGTAGTGTTCGAACTTGGTGTTGTAGATGTCTTCGTTTTCCATGTATATGTAGCCTGGTCGATAGGATTTGTTACAAATAATACAAGCTTCTGACTAAATGAACTGAAGTACAATCTAGCACTTGAGAACTATTGCTTGTGAATCAAATATAGCTTTGGAGATATTCCATTGGGTAGAATTACATTGTCAAAAGGTGTATAGATTTAGAGGTCCTTTGTTTGTGACAAAAAAACTTGATGGCACCTGGACTCAGTGGTTAAAGGAGAATCTGGATCGCAAATGCAGTCCGGAGGAACTTTTGGGCATTCTTATAAAAAATGGTTTTGCACTTAAGTCTATACGACAGCATATGGGTCTTTTGTTTCCAGCTAATTCACCTTTGTTGAAGGACATACCTGACGATTCAGCTAATAACGGTCCAGACATCAATTACCGTGCCATTGCCAATTGCCGCATAACACGTCCGGATTCCGGACTCAATGCTTACCAGGTGCTCACCGATAAATTGCAACTTTATGTATTAGACTCTTTTTTAAGTGACGAAGAATGCGACCGGATAATAAAACTTTCTAGCAATAATTTGCGTCCGTCAACGGTGACAACCGGCATTGTGACATATCGCACCAGCAGAACTTGTGACATATTCAACCTGAACGATCCTTATGTCGATGAGCTAGAGGAAAAGATTGCAAACGCCTTAGGTATTCGCAAATCATATTCGGAAAAAATGCAGGTACATCATTACGAGGTCGGACAATTTTTTAAGGAGCATGTCGATTATTTCGGATCCAACAGCGATACCTATGTCAAACACACCAAAGACCTTGGACAACGTACTTGGACATTCATGATTTATTTAAATGATGATATGACCGGCGGTGGCACAAAGATGTTTGCTATCGATAGGATTTTCACTCCTAAAAAAGGCATGGCTCTCGTCTGGAACAACCTCGATATTGATGGAAACCCCAATCCAAATACGCAACATAGCGGGTTGCCTGTGGAAAGCGGTCGCAAAATCATCCTCACCAAATGGTTTCGTGAACTAGGCACCGGTCCAATGTTCTATGACGATCAGCCAATTCATATATCCTCACCTCAAGATGTTCATGATTTAGGGGCGCCTTCCTCATTAGATCGAGATTCACATCGTAAGAGCGATCACTTAACTGGGCAAAAAGACGCTGACACCATGCGCAATGCCAGATACGCTGCGCTAATAGCAATTCAACGTGATCTCGCACGCATGAGTGCCAATGCCTATATTATCGAGCGTCGAAGCGGCGTTTTTAAAAAAGAGTTCCTTGATAAATATTATGCGACAAATCGTCCGGTGATACTCTGCGATCTAATGCACTCATGGAAGGCGCTTGAGAAATGGACTCCAGAGTATCTCAAAGCCACATGTAGCTTTGAGACCACTCGCAATAATTTTTTTAGCCTTCCCAGAACTAGTACTTTGCTTGAAGATATCGAGATGTTTCCTGAATATTTGGAAAAAACATCAGGTGATGATGTTTCTCTCTGGTACGGAACAAAAGGCACAATCACGCCTTTTCATTACGAACCCATGAACATCCTTAGGGCGCAGGTGCAAGGTCGCACACAAATAAAGCTGATCCCAGCAAACGAGATTGAGTTCATAAACCACAGTAAAGAGTTCAGCCAGGTGGATCCAGTAAATCCTGATTATGAGAAGTTCCCAGAATTTCGTCTTGCAAATGTCCTAGACTTAGAGCTTGCTGCAGGCGAAGTGTTATTTCTGCCTGTAGGTTGGTGGCACTGGGTAAAGGTGTTGGATGACAGCATCACTGTTAGTTTCAGTAATTTCTTGTTTCACAATGAGTTCAACTTAGCTAACGGTAACGGTCAAGCTCCTCAATGAAAAGAGTTTTGAGATCCATTTGCGATGCAATTTTATTTTTAAAATCTAAACCAATCCTCATATTTTTCGAGAGTACGTCTAGTAAGATAGGCATATAAACAAATGATCCATCTTTTTAATAAAAAATATTGTAAAAAACCAATCTTTACTTGGCGCGAATATTTCTTTTGGGTATTTGTTGTTTCAATATTGATTACGATTTACATCATAATCAGACACATCCCATTTATTATCGATGAAAAATGGCATTTTGGACAAATAAAACAATTTCAATCAGGTAATTTCAAGTTGGACACTTATATTGCTGTATTCCCTACATACCATTTCATTACTGCTGCAGTTTTATGGCTTTGCAAATCTGACACTCTCCAAGCCGCTCGATATTTTTCTTTGCTGATAGCAATTTTTAATGCTATTACTTTTTATGCCTTGTCCAAAGAAATATACCCTCAAGAACGCTATGTTCGCACATTGCAATTTGTCTTTCTACCACTTATCTTTCCATATCATTTTCTTGTGTATACAGAGGGCATGTCTCTGCTTTTTGTTCTCATCTCAATTTATTTAGCCCTCCGTGACAAACCATTACTAAGTGCTTTAATTGCAATATTAGCAGTCTCAATCCGTGCTACTAACATATTCTGGGCAGGGTTTTCGTGGTTATTACTCTTGTTCCCAACCAATAATGTTGGTTTGTTTAGCTGGACACGTTTCAGATCTCTGTTAATGCGCACATGGATATTTCCCTTGATTTTTATTGCATTCTCTATTTTTATTTGGCTAAATCATGGTGTAGCTATAGGTGATCGAAATCATCACAATATAACTTTGAACTTATCCAATGTCTTCTATTATCTGATGATGTTTAGTGTATTGTTTTTTCCCGATTGTATAAAAAGTTTATATGCAGTTGGCCATTTAGTATGTCGCAAACCCATAATTACCACCTTAATGGGAGGAATTTTGTCTTTGATTTATTGGAAATCTTATAAAATTACCCATCATTACAATGATCCTGCTCGCTATTGGGCATATATGCGAAATCGAATTCTTTTTTGGACTACTCATTTCCCCTTGGCAAAAGGGTTGTGTTTAATTCCTACATTTCTTGGAATTTCCGGTTTGACTTTTACACAATTTCAAGAACGCAGGTTTAAAATACTCATACCAATTACTATCCTCTCAATTATTGTTATGCCGTTAATTGAACTAAGGTATTACATTATTCCTGGAGTTCTGTTTTTACTTTTCCGTAAAAGTAATTTACCTGGTGTTGAATATTTCATGACAATACTATATTTAGTAATTTCAATTTGTCTTTTGTCAGGAATAATCTCTAAAGTACCTTTATACCCATGATATTTACAAAGGTTCTGTTGCATAAGCATCCTGCAAGAGTAACTAAATTAGGTGTTTTTATTTTCAATTTGAATAATTTTGACCGCTACTTGTTGTCGTGCATAACCAAGATATTCATAGCGTACTTGGTGCATGGTGACGAATTCTTGCCATGCTTTGAATTCATGAGATTCCCAATCGGGATAGTTGAAGTATTCGTCAAAAACAATGACAGTGCCTGGTTTAAGTCGATCGGCAATTCCGTTTAGAGCATCTACTGTAGATGAATATATATCGCAATCGATATGTACAAACGCTACTGGTTCCTTAAATTGCGTATGCCAAGCAGGCAGCGTATCGCAGAACCAACCCTTATGAAGTATTACATTCGATGGAACTCTGGGAAGCTTTCCTGCCAGGGAAAAAGTACCATGATTCAAGTTTTTTCCCGTCCATTTCATGGGCAGCCCTTCGAAACTGTCAAAGCCGTGGATGATTTGATCACGCTTAAAATTGGCAATGTAATGGATTGTTCCACCTGCAAAAACCCCAAATTCGAGGTATTGACCAGGGATGCAAACCTCTGAAAGGCTATGGGCAAGCAATTCCTTTTGAGTATTAAAACCTAAAACATGAGGCATGTTTTGTTCAAGATAATCCACACTTGACTTAAGAGCGCGCATGCTGCGTTCGCGCATTGGATGAAGATGTCCTGTATCGAGAAGTTCACAGCCGAGCAGCACTATCTTGTGAAGGATATATTTGAGCTGAAAATTTTTGAGGAGTATGGGTAGCCCCCATTTAGTGTGAAGTGGATCCTATTGTCTTGGCCGGAAAATCTTCTTTAGAGCGAGTTAGTAAATTCTTCATTCATTGGTAAACTGGCTTTCCTAGTCACTGTTAAAGATATCAGAAAAACATATAGATTTGAAATATATTTGTTTATAATGATCCGATCGTCTTGAGAGATAATGAACTTTCCCTCTTGAATATTACCACTTTTATTTTTTGCTTTGATATATATAATGTGTTCATGAATACATTTGAGACGGTGAAATTATCTGTTGTTATGCCTTGTTACAATGAGCAAGACAATATTGCTCAGGCAATCAATGATGTCAGGCATGCAATTTTCTCATTAGTTCCAAATGTGGAATTGATAGTTGTTGATGATGGCAGTATTGACAGGAGCCTGAAAATTGTTGAAGAATGTGCGGCTGTCGACAGCAGAATCAAGGTGATACATCAAACAAATAGTGGACACGGTGCGGCAATTATCAACGGAGCCACAGTGGCTGCTGGTGAATACATATTTTTTATTGATAGCGATAGACAAATTCCGCTTAGCGTGTTTAGCGATATGTGGAAAGAAGCTTTGCATTGCCAGGGAGTTTTTGGCTTTCGGACAGGGCGATGCGATCCAAAGGTTAGACTTATTTTGTCTGCTGCAATTCGTTGGGTTATCAGAGTTATGTTTGGATTGAGCCTCAAAGATGCCAATGCTCCGTTTAAAATCATACGTCGTGAGGTATGGCAGGATGCTCGTCGATTGATCCCTGATGACACCCTTGCTCCTTCTATCTTTCTAGCTATCTTTATGGCTGCCACCAAATGTGATTTTGTTGAAATGCCTGTCGTGCATTGTCAAAGAGAAAAAGGGCAAGGCTCGCTTAATTACAGCAGATTGTTAAAGTTTTGCCTAAAAGCCTGGTGCCAATTATGTGATTTTCGAAAATGGTTGAAACTATGTTAGAAGATAGAATAATTAGCAAATGAACAACTATGATATTGATTCAGAATGGTTTAAGGCTAGCACCAAACAACAACCCGTCTTTGATTGAGTCGGCAATGCCCTGAAAGATCCATCTGCCATAGCGACCAATTTGAAAAACTGAATATTTTTCAAGTTGTTTGATTGCGGTATCTTTCCACCTTGAATCGGGAAATGACCAGGTGTATGCTACCTCGATCCAAGTAGCATCAATTACCTGGACTTCCTTTATCCAGCCCCATGATCCAAGTTCTTCGATAGCATCAGATATGAATTGTTGAATAGCCTCTGCACTTGGTTGTTTCCCGCCTGCATAAGCTTTTTCTACATAGATACTGACCAGGCTTTCATCGCAGGATGGCAGAAAGGATTTATCTACATTACTATAAAAGCCAACACGATGAAAGCCAGATCTGCTGTGAGGTATGTATATCCAGTGATCATTAGGACAAGCACTGTCGGGTTTGGCGCCTATATTTAGAACCAGTACTGAAGTATACGGGTCACTTTCCTCTCCCACATCCAGTCCAGTTATATTAAGCATTTTATTTAGGGGCAAAGTTGAGATGATGGTGTCATATGCAATTGATTTTGATTGAGTAAAGTAAATCTTCTTGTTCGCTAAATCAATTCGCTCTACCCTGGATTCAAATTCTATATGAGCCCGATGCTTCATCGCGGTTGCCAGAGAATTAAGTCCGTTTATCGGATAGATAAAGCTTTTGTTATAACCTACTGCTGGCGTTTTATCAAAGGTACCGGCAATAACAAGCTTTAAATCCAAAGGAGATTTGTAAGCGTCCTGAGGAGCAATAGTATTCCATAAACCGGCAGTGTAAAGCTCATGAAAAGGTCCAAAAAAAAGCTCTGTAAGTGTTTTACCGAAACATTGACCATGCCAATCGGCCATGGTGCTTACAGATAAACGAGGATTGCAAGACATTTCTTTAAGGGCTTTTAAGGACGTAGTTTTATCCAGATAAGACAGGTTATATTGCAGAGGATAGGGTACGTAAAGACGCTTATCGGCAAAAAAAATCGAGGATTTCCTGGTGTAAGATCTAGTTGGTGATAGTGTGTGGATAAAGTGCAGAATTGACGGATCGCCGCCAAAAATCCAGTGACCGCCGCCATACTCAAAGCGATAGGTATTATCATTTCCAGTCAGCAAACGCTCATTATTGCTGCGCATCATGTAATAGGAGCCGCAGATTCCACCTGGATAATTTGATGCTTCGTATACAGTCAAACCAGAACTGAGTCCTGCTGCCAATCCTGTGACACCTGCTCCTAGAATGACTGTCTTATCTTTTGCTGGAGACATTGAATCGCTACTCTGACCAGATATGCAGGCAATGTTAGCATGAAATTACCTAGAAACAGTAGACAGTCATTCCATTATTTTAATTAGATATGGCTTTGATTGGAGTAAGTGAAATATTGCAGTTGCCAGGGTAAAAATTGCCTAACTCACTAGGGTTGTAACGGCTGAGCATATACATTTTAGTTCCTGGTATCTGATACAAGTAAGGCAATGTGCTTCTGCTAAGTGCTGCTTTCACAACGTCAGCATCCCGATCACCTTTAAACCAGATCAAAGTGTCATACTTTACTTCAGGATCCTTGTTGATTTCTGATTTAAACCAATTGTCAAATTCATAAGGGTAAAGAGATATTACACTGCAGCTAGCTCGTACAGACCCCAGATGAGATTTTCCTGAGTGCAGTGCATTACCAAATAATTCATAACCCCGCGAATCAGCAGCTTCAGGGTGTAATATCCAGGCTGCTTTCAATTGTTTAAAACTCCAAGGATGGAGAAACCAGTTTGAGCTTTTACTGTTAATTTCAATCGTGCATGTAAGCAAGATCAACATTTGAAGCAAAATATATGCACTTTTGTTGGTATTAGCTCTAATTGCCATAAGTGCAGGCCATAAAACTACCAGTACAAATGGAAAACATTTATAGCTTCCCAACTCTGCATTAAAATCTAATCTAGAGCAAAAGTTAAACGCCCAGTATGGCAAAAAACAAATTCCACCGGCAACTATTCGCCAATCTCGCCTTAGCAATCCTCCTACTATAAGAATCTCGCAGGGCAGCCATAAATATTGAACCTTTAACAAATTATGCACAAAGCGTTGCATCAACACTGGGACAGTTAGATATTGCTTGAAATTATCACCATAGTACACATCATGTAAAACTCCAAAATGACCACTGCAAATCAATACGGTTGCAAAACCTACAGCTGACAAAACCAGTGATAATAAGCAAAATTGATAACCAATGCGCTGTCGTTCGGGATTGTCCTTAGAACTGACTCTGGACATTCCTGCTTTTTCTGCAAGCAATATTAGAAACAATGGCAATGCAAGATGTATTCCTGCATCCTCTCTAACCGCTGCATTAAGTATTAGGAAAAGCAGCGCAAGTCGGTACCTACTATACTCCCAGCAAATGAAAAACAGTAGAAGAAACATTGGACACCACATTTCTTGGCGCGGCTCCCACTGAGGACTAGTCATAGCACCACTTAGTTGAAAGATTACTGTCGAAATAAAAGCCAGTGGCAGCGACCAAGCCCCTGTATATAACTTTCTAAAAAGATAGTAGGCAATCAATGCCAGCACACTGAAGATAAATCCATGATAGGCTGCAAAAAAGAAAATGGGCGCTGAAATTGAATTATTAGGAAATAAGTAACTTATAGCGCATGGAATATAGTTAATAGGTGAACAGTGTGTCGTATACCAGGTTTCACCTCCTAATACTGGTGCTCGGGATAATTGCCAACCAGAATGCCAGATAATGCTCTGAAATACAGTTGAATCAAATAGTGTCGCTCCAAAATAGTATTGATTGTTTAGTACCGTATTAAAATTGGCTGCAAAAAATATTACAAACAGCAATCCAGCAGCTATTAAATCGGCAGCATGAGATTTGAATACTGTTTGTAAAAAAGCTACAGTTTTCCCCATACTAGAAAATGATGTGAGTGAGCTATCAAGATCTTTGATAAAAAGCGCCTCAAGTGCCTTTTTTGATGCTATTTTTTTTTTAAAATCCAAACCGCAAAAATTCTCATATTCTTTAAGAGTGCGTTGTGTTCCCAAACCATAGAGATCGATCTGTTTCAAATGGTCAGGATTTTTTGGCACGATACCTGCCAAAAGATAATTGTAGCGGTCACGACTGCGATCAAGAAACTTATACCAATCTTTTTGATCTGCCCAGTGCAGCGCTCGTGTTTCGCCTTTTTTAAGATCAAGATAAAAATGATAGATAAATGTTTTTGTGGGACTGTATACATCCCATCCGTTGGTGTAGGCACGCGCAGCTAGCGTGATTTCCTCATGGTCGAAATAAAGATAAGGATCATATGGCAGCTCTTTGATGAATTGTCCGGGAGCGAATATATAACCAGCAGCTACAAATGCCCCCCTTAGCGGCTTTGGAGGCGTAAAGGATAAATTTGCGCTGGCAAAACGGATGTCTCCTTTATCGTTAAATGGCAAGGACTGTATAATCGCCAACTGCGGAGATGGCTCCAAATTGTTAGGTGGTTTGTAACCGGGTGGATAATTGGAGAGAAAGGATTTTTTTGATTTGCATTTGGACAACTCGGCAATGAGGGCGGTATCCCAGCCTTTGACGAAGCGCATATGACTGTCGATCATAAGCACATAATCTTCACCTTCAAATAATGTCTGTGCCTGGGCTCGAGCCCAGCATACTCCTTGCGTTTCAGAGGGAAGGAAAGAAATTGTTTTAGTCTGATTTGGCCGTGGCGAAGGAACAACAAAGCAGTCTTTGTCTTTATCTGGGTCATATTGCCAGCAGATGCCAACAGTTATGAGATCTGGTCGGTCGGCCTTGGAAAAGAGATCCAAAACCGTCCACTGACACTCAGGGTCACGATAGCTGGCAATCTGCACAAATATTATCGGGGCGGAAGACATACAATCGATCGCGATCCTAAAATGGCATTATTGAATTTATACCATGAATAAGCCATTCAATAATAAGAAGTGCAAACTATGAAATTACGTATGCCAATATTATTGATTTAAGAAAGTTATTTACTAAATAACTTTAATCAAAACATCTACCAAATTATAGTTGGGAAGAATGGTATTCTGTAAAGAATAGTCGACATTTCCGACAGTATATTTTTGTCAGTTGGACAAGTTATTAATACAATGATTGATTAACCCTGCCTTATGTATTTTGGCGAGCAAAAGCAGCAAATTTAGAGGAGCAAATATTCCCAGGATGAAAATCCTTGTAATTGGTGGTGCTGGTTATATTGGAAGCATCACTACTAAAACTTTAGTTGCTAATGGACATAGTGTAATTGTCTTAGATAACCTTGCTCATGGACACAGAGATGCTGTACCGCTCGAAGCTGAATTTATACATGGAGATATGGAAGATACAACGAAACTCGATGTCATTTTTCATCAAAATAAGATTGACATGGTAATGCATTTCGCTGCTCATAGTCTTGTAGCCGAATCCATCCGATCTCCTTCAAAATATTTTTCGAATAATGTTGTAAAAGGCATAAAACTCCTAGACACCATGATCAAGAATGGTATTAAGCGCTTTATTTTTTCCTCTAGTGCGGCTGTATATGGTGAAGCCGATTGCCCAGTGGCAGAAGATGCTCCGCTAAATCCGTCAAACACATATGGACATACAAAACTAGCTTTTGAGAGAATATTAGAATGCTATGACACTGCGTATGGGTTGCGCTATATATCGTTGCGTTATTTCAATGCTGCAGGTTCTGCCGGGCTAATTAGCGAACAGCATGACCCCGAAACGCATCTTATTCCCCTTGTACTCCAAGTGGCCAGTGGCAAACGTTCCAGCATTACCATATTTGGTGATGACTACAACACGTCCGATGGTACGGCAATACGAGATTATATTCATGTTGAAGACTTAGCAATCGCACATGTAGCGGCCAGTGAATATTTAATCGAAGAAAACAAAAGTAACGTTTTTAACTTAGGTAGCCAAAAAGGTTATTCAGTTCTTCAAGTTATTCAAGCAGCACGCCAAATTACAGCTTGTTCAATCCCTGTACTAATTGGAGCTAGGCGTGTTGGTGATTCTCCTATTTTGATTGCAAACAATGAAAAAGCTAAGCGTGTTTTGAACTGGAAACCGCGACATACAAAAATTGAGACGATTATTGAGTCTGCTTGGCGGCCGTATCTATTGCTAGGGGAAAACATGCACAACTTTGCACCGCTAAATCACAAAATAATTTTAAGTCTAAAATGAATCATAAGAAGGCAATTATTATTGGAGCTGGACCTGCAGGGCTAACTGCAGCATACGAACTTATGGTTAGAAGTGATATCAAGCCAGTAATATTAGAACAAAGCAGTTATATGGGCGGACTATCCCGAACAGTTAACTATAAAGGTAATCGCATAGATATTGGCGGACATAGATTTTTCTCTAAATCAGATCGAGTAATGAATTGGTGGCTTGCAAGGATGCCTTTGGAAAGGAACGCGCGATCTGGCAGTAGCATTAACCTTACCTGTCAACAAAAAAGCAAACAGTTGGATGTAGAACAAATCGGGCCGGATCCAGAAAAAGAAAACCTGGTTATGTTATTACGCCATAGAAAATCGCGTATATATTTTGCAAAAAAAATGTTCAATTATCCAATTTCTTTGACCTTGGATACAGTGAAGAAGCTTGGGCTAAAGCGAATCATTAGAATTTGGCTGAGCTTTTTAAAAGCAACCATTCTACCTATCAAGCCAGTGAAAAATCTAGAAGATTTCTACATTAATAGTTTTGGAAAAGAACTTTACAAACTATTCTTCAAGGACTATACCCATAAGGTGTGGGGTATAGATTGCTCTCAATTAAGTAGCGAATGGGGAGCTCAACGAACTAAAGGATTATCTTTAAGTTCCGTGATAACGCACTTCTTCAAACGGTTAATATCACCAAGTAAAGATATTCGACAAAAAACAACTCAGACTTCATTGATAGAGCAATTTTTATATCCTAAATTTGGACCAGGACAAATGTGGGAGACAGTTAGCCATGATCTGCTAAAATACGGAGCAAAAATTCACACTCATCATTGTGTGGACAAAATAAATGTTTTAAATAATAGAGTAATCTCTGTGGAAGCAATCAACACTTTAAATGGAGAACGCCTTACTTTTGATGGCGACTATTTCTTTTCGACTATGCCTATTAAAGACTTGGTTAAGCACATGAATTGTTCAGTGCCAAGCAGAATTGCAGAAATAGCTTCTGGACTTATCTATAGAGATTTTATTACTATTGGGCTGCTGGTGAGCAAATTGAATATTAGCGATGCAACAAACGATGGTCAGAAGCTTATTTCTGATAACTGGATTTATATTCAAGAGCCATCCGTTAAATTGGGGCGACTGCAGATATTTAACAACTGGAGCCCTTTTATGGTGTCTGACCCGACTAAAATATGGCTGGGTTTAGAATATTTTTGTAATGAAGGAGATGAATTATGGTCATTGGCGGATAAGGAGTTGATGGAGTTGGCAATCGGAGAACTTTCTGCAATTGGTATCATTGAAAATTCAGCCGTTAACGATGCGACAGTAATACGTATGGCCAAAACTTATCCGGCCTATTCTGGAACTTATGATCGGTTTCCAGAATTACAAGACTTTTTGGACAGCATTCCTAATTTATTTTTGATAGGTCGCAATGGCATGCATAAATATAATAATCAAGATCATTCAATGCTAACAGCCATGGTTGCAGTAGACAATATTCTTTCCGGCAGAGCTGATAAAAAAAATATTTGGCAAATTAATACAGAAATGGAATATCACGAAATAAAAAAATTTACAGAAAAATCCTTGCCTTCTTGCCGCTAATTGTTTTACATCCATTGTTCATTTATTTGAATTACAGACAAAATAAGTCATCTCAGAGTGCAGGTTGGCTTTTACTGTGTCTTAGTCCTTTTGTGTTTACAGCTTTGAGTTTGATTTGGTACCGTGCTTATTTACTTCCAGCCATGCACTTAGGTTGGAATTATTAAATAAGTTTTGATCTGCAAAATTTTATTTCAGTTATTACTAAAGGCATTACAGTAAATTTGGGCCCTCAAATGTGGTTGTTCTGTTTTTCAATGGCTACTAACCTGTTACACGATGGAGTGTCAACGCTTCACTGGATATATCTAGCGTTAGTTATGTGTGTAATGTTCTTTTGTTTGTATAAGCAAAGTTATTCAAAGAGCAATACTTCTCTGATAGTGCTGCTACTAGAGATTGCTAAATCAACTTTTCACAGTGTTAGAATATAAAATAGTAGAATTAGGGTTGGACTGGAAGCGAGGTTAATTACAGTATGACAATTTTATATTTAAAATATAAAAAGCTCTCTAAATTAATATTAGCTGCTGGTTTATTGCTCCTAAGTAGCAACAGTAATAGTCAAGCTGATGATGATTACAATCGCGGCGTTGCTTCTTATAATTCTAGCGACGATAAATACATTATCATCAAACATCAAACGGCCAATACATCTAATGCAAAAAGAGGTGTGCAGTTGGGTCTCTCCAGAATTCCTAAGAACCTGAAAGAGGCTGTGTTTAATGAGGGCTGCAAAATTGTAATTACTCCAACTGTATTGGAATATCATCCTGACCTGGCTTCGGAAAAACCACGTGGTTATACACATGGTGGTGGGTATGATAATACGCCGGCTATGTTTATGTCTCACGATAATGAAATTATTATTGCTGAAAAATGGGGCTGGAATAATGGTCCAGCGACAGTTTATCCGATGGATGCTTATGAAGATTGCCTTGGTCACGAATTTGGACATGCTTTTGATTGGTTTTTAGGCAAAGCTATACAGGGTAAACATCGTAATTTTTGGAAGATTTCTGAGACCAATTGGTTTATTAAGACATACACCAAAGAAGTTAATAACCTAACGAATAGTCAAAGAAAAGAAGTTGAATATTATGTTCAGCAAGGTGAAGCTGGTGCGAGTGAATTATTTGCCGAATTGTTTGCCAGTATTTATTCATCCAGACCAACCGCTAGACAAAGACGACAATTAGCACAATATTTTCCAGAAACACGCAATAAAATATATAAGCTATCTAACTTAAATCAATTTAGATCTGACAATATCAATGCTGCTTTTCCGGAAATATTACAGAAACAGTCTGAATAATCCATACCAATAAGGACAAAACTGCTTTACAATTGCACTTATTCCTGGATACAAATAAAGCGTTTCTTAGCTTTCACCCTCTGTCAAGCGCTGATGCCAAACTGGATTTGGGATTCTGTAGCCGATATAATAGTTAGCAGTAGTAATAAGGAGGATGCATTACAGCATTCTGTATTCAGTAAACCAAGGGATCACCAAAAGTGATCTGGTGGGGGAAGTGTGGTGAAAGTCCACCGCTGTCCCGCAACTGTGAAGCAAGAAATTGCCAGTCAGGCTACCCACCTGAATACAAACAATTGAGTTTACCTCTTCGAGGCAAGGAGGAAATTTCTATGAGCATGGCAGAGATGTCATTCATATGAGATCTTGTTCCTAGCAGAGATAGGAACTTTTTTTTTAAAGGGAAAATTAAAATTATATGTCGAAGAAATCGTTAGTGACTGAGAGTGCTGGAGCAAGGTTTCGTCAGGCTTTAGTAGACGAAAAACCGTTGCAGGTAGCAGGAACCATTAATGCATATTGTGCTCTGCTAGCCGAGAATGCTGGTTTTAAAGCAATCTATTTGTCGGGTGCAGGCGTTGCTAATGCTTCATTTGGACTTCCGGATCTTGCTATGACTAATCTTACCGATGTCTGCGAAGACATTCGCCGTATAACTTCTGTCACTGATTTACCGCTTTTAGTTGATGCCGATACTGGTTTCGGTAATTACTTGGGCATCACCCGCTGTATACGAGAGATGACTCGCGCTGGTGCTGCCGGCTGTCATATTGAAGACCAGGTGCAATCAAAGCGTTGTGGACATCGTCCTAACAAAGCAATAGTCAGCAAAGATGAGATGATTGATCGCATAAAAGCAGCTGTTGATGCAAGACCCGATCATTCTTTTGTCATTATGGCTCGAACTGATGCTCTCGCGGTTGAAGGATTGGATGCTGCTATTGAGCGTGCAATTGCTTGTGTTGAAGCTGGTGCCGACATGATATTTCCAGAGGCAGTAACTGATCTTGCTCAGTATAAAGCTTTTGCTGAAGCTGTTAAAGTACCAATCTTGGCTAATATCACCGAGTTTGGGAAAACAGAACTCTATTCGACACAAGAGCTCAAAGCGGCTTCTGTCGGTTTAGTGCTTTATCCACTCTCTGCTTTCAGAGCTATGAGCCAGGCAGCGCTTAAAGTTTATCAGTGTATTAAAGACAAAGGATCGCAAGCTGACATGCTGCCGATTATGCAAACGCGCGAGCAACTTTATGATGTCCTTGATTATAAAACCTATGAAGCAAAAGTAGACTCACTTTTATTACAGGAGAAAAAATAATGGCAACTAAGAAAAGTGGAGGTTTAGCCGGAATTGTAGCTGGTGACTCCGCTATTTGTACTGTAGGAAAAGAAGGTAAGGGTCTCAATTATCGTGGCTATTCTATTAATGATTTAGCAAAAAATGCTCGCTTCGAAGAAGTTGCCTATTTATTGATCTACGGCAAACTTCCTAATCAGGCAGAACTTGCCGCTTATGAAAAACGCTTGCAATCGTTGCGCGGGTTACCGGCACAACTGAAATCTGTTCTCGAGCAACTTCCTGCCGACGCTCATCCGATGGATGTGCTCAAAACAGGATGTTCTGCATTAGGCAGCCTGGAGCAAGAAGGACAAAAGCATAGCCAGTACGATATTGCCGATCGCTTAATAGCTATTTTTCCATCTATTCTTTTGTACTGGTATCATTTTTCAAAATCTGGTGAACGCATAAATACAGCTACTGATGATAGAAGTGTTGCTGGTCATTTCTTGCATTTGTTATATGGTAAAAAACCAAATGAACTTCAAGAAAGGGCTATGAATGTTTCGCTCGTGCTTTATGCAGAGCATGAATTCAATGCATCCACTTTTGTGGCTCGCTCTGTTGCATCAACTATGTCTGATTTCTATTCATGTATAACAGCAGCTATAGGCGCATTGCGTGGACCACTTCATGGCGGAGCTAACGAAGCTGCAATGGAGCTTATAGAACAATTTAAATCTCCTGATGAAGCTGAGCAAGGACTGATACAAATGCTCGACAAGAAAAAATTGATCATGGGGTTTGGACATCGCGTATATTCTGTATGCGATCCACGCAATGAAGCTATAAAAGAGCTATCACATGAACTTTCCACAACAGTGCAAGACAAGATTCTTTATCCTGTGTCTGAGCGTATCGAGCAAGTGATGTGGAGAGAACGCAAGTTGTTTCCTAATCTCGATTTCTATAGCGCTTCGGCATATCACTTTCTTGGAATACCTACGGCAATGTTTACACCTATCTTTGTTGTCTCCAGAACCTCAGGCTGGGCAGCTCATATAATTGAACAACGAGCCGCTAATAAATTGATACGTCCAACCTCCAACTACATTGGACCTGAGCCTACGGCTTGGTTACCCATGGAATCCCGAGTATAATTAGGAGCTAGTTAAATGCTTACGACAAACAAAAAAGATACATCGCAAGGCAAAGAAGACACAGTGAATACTAACAATGCCCGTCCAGATTTTGACAAAGTTATCTTGGAACTGGCTAACTATGCGCATAGTTATGAACCAAAAAGCCAATTAGCTATCGATACTGCGCACCTTTGTCTTTTAGATACTCTCGGTTGCGGGTTTCTTGCGCTGCGCTATCCGGAGTGCACAAAACTTATGGGGCCGATTGTGCCGGGGACTACGGTTCCTAATGGTGCTCGCGTGCCTGGAACTCAGTTTGTTCTTGATCCGGTACAAGCGGCCTTTAACATCGGTTGCATGATTAGATGGCTTGATTTTAACGACACATGGTTGGCTGCTGAATGGGGGCATCCATCAGACAACTTAGGCGGAATTCTTGCTGTTGCTGATTGGATAAGCCGCTCTCGATTAGCAGAAGGCAAAGAACCACTTACTGTCAAAACTGTGCTCACAGCAATGATAAAAGCTCATGAAATTCAAGGAGTGCTCGCGCTAGAAAATAGTTTTAATAGAGTTGGACTTGATCATGTGGTCTTGGTGAAAGTAGCATCTACTGCTGTAGTTGCAAAATTACTTGATTGTACGGTTGAAGAAATAGCCAATGCAATAACACTCGCTTTTGTAGATGGGCAAGCGCTTCGCACTTATCGCCATGCGCCTAACACCGGCTCACGCAAGTCATGGGCGGCAGGAGATGCGACAAGCCGCGCTGTTCGCCTGGCTTTATTTGCTAAGAAGGGCGAGATGGGTTATCCATCTGTGCTTACAGCGCCTACTTGGGGTTTTTATGATGTCCTCTTCAAAGGCAACGAATTCAAATTTCAAAGATCGCTTGGCTCGTATGTAATGGAAAATGTATTATTTAAAATATCGTTCCCTGCTGAGTTTCACGCGCAGACAGCTGTTGAATGTGCAATTAAATTGTATCCTCAAGTGGCTAATAGACTTTCTGAGATTGAAAAAATTGTTATTACAACCCATGAATCTGCCATTCGTATTATCGATAAGACTGGTCCTTTGCACAACCCAGCCGATCGCGATCATTGTATTCAATACATGACTGCTATCGGTCTTATTTTCGGGGAGCTCACTGCCGATCATTATGAAAATGGTGTGGCAGCGGACTCGCGCATCGATGCTCTAAGGCAAAAAATGGAAACGACTGAGAATAAACGCTACAGCCAAGACTATTTAGATCCGGACAAACGATCTATTGCTAATGCTGTGCAAGTATTCTTCAAAGATGGATCATCTACTGAGCAAGTGGAAGTTGAATATCCGCTTGGACATCGTAGACGTCGTGAAGAAGGTGTATCTGAATTGCTCAAAAAATTCAATACCAATCTGGCTACCCGCTTTCCTGCTAAACAAATGCAAACGATTAAAGATGCCTGTAGTACTCGCACAAAGATAGAACAAATGCCAGTAAATGAATTTGTTGATTTGTTCGTTATTTAGATTTATTGCTTTGCTTTCCAAATAGGATCTAAGAATTTTTCTTTCTTTTCACCCTTCTCATCGCTTGATGTAAACCATCTGGTCATGATCATTTTTTGTTGCGTGTAAAACTGAATACTTTCTTTTCCTTGCATATGCAAATCTCCATAGAAGCTGGTATTCCATCCGGTGAAAGGAACCCATGCCATAGCAGCAGGCACACCCACGTTAATGCCGATTAGTCCGGCATTGAAACGATGTTTGAATTCGCGTGCCGCTCTTCCGCTACTTGTATAAATTACGGCACCATTGCCAAATGGACATTTACTACCAAGCTCGATGGCGTCTTCAATGGTTTTCACACGTACTACTGATAATACTGGGCCAAATATTTCTTCCCGGACAACCGACATATTTTCTGTTGCTTTGTCCAAAATTGTCGGTCCTAAGAAAAAGCCCTTATCAACTTTTAGTTTGCGTCCATCGAGCGCTACTTCTGCGCCTTCACTTTCGCCTTTGTCGATATAACCTTTTACTTTTGCCAAGTGTTCTGCCGAGATTAATGGACCCATATCCGGCGTATCGTTGCCATCTGTAGGTCCAACTTTCATGGACGATGTTGATTTAACAAGGCGCTCCATTAGTTCATCAGCGGCATTTCCTACCGGCACTGCCAGGCTGCCTGCCATGCAACGCTCTCCGGCACATCCGAAAGCTGATGCTTGCAATGCTTGTACTGTTTGATCCATATCAGCATCCGGCATAATGATAATGTGGTTTTTTGCCCCGCCATTAGCTTGCACTCTTTTGCCGTGTGCTGTTCCTTTCTCGTATATATATTTTGCAATATGCGTTGAGCCGACAAACGAGACTGATTTAATTAGAGGATGAGTCAAAATTGCATCCACACTATCTTTGCCGCCATGTACGATGCTGAATATTCCTTTGGGGACACCGGCTTCCAATAGTATTTCTGCCATTAACATGGCAGTAAGAGGTACTTTTTCCGAAGGCTTTAGAACAAAAGCATTTCCACAAGTTATTGCAACAGGAAACATCCACATTGGTACCATGGCCGGAAAGTTAAAGGGGGTAATGCCTGCGCAAACACCGAGCGGATGACGTACTGTTTCGCAGTCGACATTTCTCGCGATGTTTTCCACTGTCTCACCAAAAAATAGACTGGGGATACCGCAAGCAAATTCGACAACTTCAATACCGCGTTGCACAGAAGCTCGTGCTTCCGGAAGTGTTTTTCCATGTTCCTTGGTTACGATTTTGGCTAGCTCTTCATAACGAGATTCCAATAAAGATTTAAATCGAAACATTACTCGCGCTCGCTCTACAATTGGCGTATCTGCCCAATCAGGAAAAGCTTTCTGAGCTTTTTCAACAGCATTATCTAAATCTTCATAGCCGCCCATTGGCACTCTGGCAATAACTTCCCCGCTTGATGGATTAAATACATCTGAAAATTCCCTGGCGCTTGACTCTACCCATTCGCCACCAATCAAAATCTTGCAAGTTGTAACTATGTTATTTTGTGCAATTGCCATTGTTCATTCCTCCGCATTTAATAATAAATTTAGCTTCCAATAAAACTAGGTTGACGTTTTTCTATAAAGGCAGCAATGCCTTCCTTTTGGTCTTGGGTGCTAAAAAGCTCACCGAATAATTCGGCTTCTCGTTTTAATCCATCGTTTATATGCAACTCGAAGCCTGTATTTATTGATTGTTTCGCTTTTGCTATCGCTATTGGTGCTCTGGAAGCAATAGTTTGTGCCAACTTTTTAGCTTCGGGTAATAATTGATCTGGCGTTGTAACTTTATTTACTAAGCCCATATTCATGCAGTCATAAGCGCAATAAAATTCCCCTGAGAATACCATTTCTCGGGCTTTGAAAAGTCCGACCGCTCTCGATAGTCGTTGAGTGCCGCCGAAAGAAGGAAGCAATCCTAATGTAACTTCCGGAAGTCCGAATTTTGATTTCTCGCTCGCGATAATTATGTCACAGGCTAAAGCAAGTTCGCAGCCTCCTCCTAAAGCAAAACCATTTACTGCTGCTATTACTGCAAAAGGCAAACTTTCAATGCTATTAAAAGCTGTCTGCGCTGTGGTAGAAAAATCTTCGGCTTCTTTAGGTGTCATGTCGGCCATTGCTTTGATATCAGCACCAGCTACGAATGCTTTTTCACCGGAGCCGGTTATGACTAGAGCACGTATTTCTTTGTTGTTGCTTATTGCGTTGGCAAAAGTGGAAAGCTCTTCCAACACTTGTGCATTCAGTGCATTCAAAGCTTGTGGTCGTTGAATGGTCAATACGCCGACATGTCCTTCTTGTTTATATTCAATAGTTTCAAATTTCATTTTAATTGCTCTCTTTGTGATCCAAAAAACGAATTATGCTTGAAAAATCTAATTTACCATTTCCTTCTTCGCTCCAAGTTTTGTAAAAATTGAAAGCTATATTCCCCATTGGGATAGCGGTCTTTGCCGCGAGACTTGCCTCCATGGCTAGACCTAAATCTTTAGTCATTAAGTCAACTGCAAAACCGCCTGTATATTCTCGTGAAGCCGGCACTCCTTCCATTACTCCCGGATAAGGATTATAGACTTCCAGTGCCCAATTTCTACCGGAGCTTTTTTGTATTATTTCGCTTAAGACTTTCGGATCAAGACCATTGGCAGTGCCTAAATTTAATGCCTCAGATGTGCCTATCATGAGAATAGACAAGAGTAGGTTGTTGCAGATTTTTGTCATCTGACCGGCACCCGATGGACCAGCGTGAAAAATGTTTTTGCCCATACAGGTAAGATAAGGCATGGCCTTTTGCAAAGCATCTTGCGTTCCGCCTACGATAAAAGTAAGCGTGGCATTTTGTGCACCGGCAGTGCCACCGGAGACGGGTGCATCAATCATAAAGCAGTTGCGTGTTTTAGCCAGTGTTGCTACAGCTTTGGCGGTTGCCGGATCTATGGTGCTGCTTTCAATAATGAGAGTGCCAGGTTTTAAATTGCCAATAAATTCGTCTGTAAGTAGCTCAGCAACATGTTTTCCGGATGGCAACATTGTAATTACTACTTCTCTATCCCGACATGCATCCAATGCTGTTGCTGCTGTTTTACCACCAGCTTTCTTGAAATTTGCTATTGCTTCTTTGGATAAGTCAAATCCAATTATGTCATGGCTATTCTTTAATAAGTTTATTGCCATTGGGTTACCCATATTGCCCAAGCCGATAAATGCTATTTTTTGCATACTGTTTCGTTATTCCCTAAATTTTTCAATGGATGTTCACTGTCTTTCCATAGCGGAGTAAAGTAGCTTTCTACCCAGGACTTTGTAATTTCTTCCAGACTTGCCGGTTGCCAATTTGGGGACAGATCTTTATCGACAAGTAAGGCTCTAACACCTTCGGCAAAATCAGGATGAATGGTGCACTGCGCTGAAAGATTTAATTCTGATTGAAATATTTCTTCCAAACTTAAATTTCTGCCCCGTTTCAATTGCTCGAATATAATATAAGCTGAGCTTGGTGAGCCTGATTCGAAAGTTTTGATCCCGGCATTTATCCAGTCGTCGTCTTTTTCCGAATATGCAAGTAATGTTTCTCTAAAATCGCTTACAGAAGATATTTTCTCAAACTTAGACACAAAAGACTGATGTGATTGGGCAATTGATTTACCTGGCTCATGTCCTGTGGAAATGTTGTTAAGTATATCTGTGACTTTTACGCTGTTAGACTTGCTATTGTTTTCCCATTTAGCTTCTTGTAAGCGAGTTATTACTTCCAGCTTCAAATTTGATGGAATAAAATGGTTAGCCAGGTTTATGTATAAACAATCAGCTGCATTCAGGCGTGTTCCGGTGAGGCCTAGATATAAGCCAAATGCTGATGGCATTTTATTTAAAAACCAAGTACCGCCGACATCCGGATAGAGTCCAATTGTAATTTCTGGCATGGCAAGTTTACTTTTTTCAGTGACGATGCGATGTGAAGCCCCGGCAGCAAGGCCAATTCCTCCGCCCATCACAATGCCATCTGCCCAAACAACAATTGGTTTGGGAAATTTATGAATTTCGTAGTTGAGTTGATATTCCTGAATAAAAAAGTCTAGACAATCTTGTGGAGGTTCTCCTGGTGCTATTTCGCGTTGTTTCAATATGGCATCATAAAGTCTTCTTACATCGCCTCCAGCACAGAAAGCTTTTTCGCCTGCCCCTTGCAAAAGCACACAGGCAACACTGCCATCTTCTTTCCATTGCTTTAGGACTGCATGTACCTCAGCGATCATAGGTACCGAAAGTGAGTTCAAAGTTTTCTCACTATTCAATGTGATACTTCCCAGCCCGTCCTTTTTTTCGCAAATAATGTATTGATGCATAAATGTCTCTTTATCTAATTTGGAGTGTTGCTCCCTCTTCCAACAATTTTTTTGAAATTATAACCCGCATGATTTCATTTGTTCCTTCTACAATTTGATGTACACGAGCATCTCTCATTAATCTTTCTACTGGATATTCCTGAGTACAGCCATATCCTCCAAATATTTGAATAGCCTGATTGCAAACATTGAAGCACATGTCTGTAGCCAATCTTTTAGCCATTGCACAATAGGTTGTTGCTTGTGCATCTTTGCTATCCAGCTTAGAGGCAGCTAAGCGAACCATTTGGCGGGATGCAATTACCTGAGTAAGCATATCGGCAATCATAAATTGTAGCGCTTGGAATTGCGCTAAAGATTTTCCAAATTGCTCGCGTTCGTGCATATATTTTTGTGTATGGTTTATAGCTGATTGCGCTGCTCCCACCGAACATGTACCTATGTTAATACGTCCACCATCGAGACCTTTCAGGGCAATCTTAAAGCCCATTCCTTTATCGCCCAGCAAATATTCTTGTGGTACTTCGACGTTGTCAAAATAAATGGCTTTTGTTGGTTGTGTATTCCAACCCAATTTTTTTTCGTTCTCACCGAAGGATATGCCCTTAAGCGTGCTTGGTACTACAAAACTGCTAATTTCTTTCTCAGCTGTTTTGGTCATTACAATTAGAATGTCAGTTTCTCCTGCTCCGGAAACAAAAGCTTTTGTTCCGTTAAGAAGATAATGGTTGTTATTTTTTATCGCTGTTGTCTTCAGGCTAGCTGCATCTGATCCGGAACCTGGTTCAGTCAAACAATAAGAACCAAGCTTTTGTCCGGAAGTAAGCTCAGGACAAAATTTTTCTCTAAGTTCAGGTGAGCCAAATTCATCAATCATCCACGTTACCATATTATGGATGGTTATATAGGCCGTGGTTGAGGGGCATCCAGCTGCCAACTCTTCAAAAATAATAGCGGCATCTAGTCTGGATAAATTTAAACCGCCCACGTCTTCCTTAACGTATACCCCGCAGAACCCTGATTCGGCTGCTTTTCTGATTGTCTCTTTAGGAAATATTTTCTTTGCATCCCATTCAGAGGCATGGACTGCTAATTCTTTTTGAGCGAAACTTCTGGCAACTTCTTGAAAGGCGATTTGATTTTCTGTCAGATTGAAATCCATGAATTTGCTTGAGAGAATGCAATAAAAAAGCTCCTAATCTTCGACTAGGAACTACATCTCGTATGCGCCGCAAAATCTGCGATCATCGAAATTTCCCTCCTTGCCTCGAAGAGGTAAACTCTATTGTTGTTGTATTCAGGTGGGCAGTCTGACTTGCAATTTCTTGCTTCACAGTTGCGGGACAGCGGTGGATTCTCACCACACTTCCCCCACCAGATCGCATTTGCGATCTCTTTACTTGCTGAATACAGAGTTTGTTAGTATCTCTCATCCTCCTGTTGACTGCTATTGGCATTAAGTATAAAACGTTATGCCTAAATGATGTTTTGTATCTTTCTCATCTAGATGACCCACTTACAAATGTTCGTGCTGTGCTTTATTTACTAAGTGAACGTCGCAGGCGAGCAGCTGCACAAAAATAATTCTTATTGTGCTTTCTATATTCAATATATATAGCATGACTACTGTCTAGATCTAATCTGAATTTCCCGGGACTGTACCAGGATCGTATATGTGGCTAACCTGTTTGACAGCAAACACAGACAATGACAAAATTTGAAACTGTTGTTTACCAAAAGTGCACAAAATATGCCTGCTACTAATACTGATCAAGCTCCGCCTACCCGAATAATTACTTATCATGTCCGTCCAGGGAAAGAAAATGAGTTTAAAGCTTTGAATGACTTAGCAAAGCAAGCTGCTCAGAAGCATCCTGGATATATAGGTAGTGAAACTCTTCCTCCCTCGGCTAATAATTCATCAGACGAATGGGTTGTTATTTATCGATTTGAAAATAATGAGACCTTGAATACATGGCTTGAGTCACCAGAGAGAAAAAAAGTTATTCTGGACGCTCATGATATATTCACTAGCAGCCCATCAGAATATTCTTTAAGAGATGGCAGCAAATCAAGTGATCATGAGATGACAATTGTCACTACTCATACAATTGTTCCTGGCAAAGAAGAAGAATACAAAGCAGCCAACAAAACTTTAAATGACGCTGCTGCTCGTTTTCCTGGTTTTGCTGGTTGTGAAATTTTTGAACCAACTTCTGAAAATCCACAATCAACAGTACTCATACGATTTAATAACAAAGAAAATATGGATCGCTGGCTGAATTCGAAAGAAAGAGAATCAGGCAGAGAAGCTCTTTATAAAACAACTATTGATCATCACACTAACGTGGTGGGCACAGGCTTTGGTAGCTGGTTTGCATTTAACGCTGAGGCAGGTGTTTCTGCAGCTGCCTGGAAACAAGCTATGGTTGTACTTTCCGTACTTTTTCCTGTGGTTATGACTTTAAACCTAACTGTTGGAAAAATTCTTGATCAAAATGCAGTGCCATTTGCTTTTAATGTATTTACGGGTAATACCTTGGGCACTATTACTTTAACTTGGATTGCAATGCCAACTGTAAGTCGACTTATGGACTGGTGGCTATCACCAAGATGCAGATCAAAACGTACTGTGTTAGGCATCTTATTTCTCATAGCAATTTATGCTACTGAGTTAACAATTTTCAAAATGATCTCATAAGGTAAATTCGGGGGGAAGTAAAATTGATTATTCAATCGCCTTTTTTGGCTGTAGTTGAATCTATTAATGAAGCATTGGATACGAAACAAAAAAGACCTTCTTCCCGTTTTATTTCTGGTGGGACAGAAGTTATTGCTGATCAAAATTTGGGACTCCTAGAGCCCGAAGGTTATATAAGCCTGCGTCGTATTAAAGAGTTGCATACAATAGAGCCAAAATCTGACGGACTATATATTGGAGCTGGCGTTGTGGTGGCTCAATTACTTGATGATAAAGCGATGGCTCAAGTTATTTTGCTTAAAAAAGCTGCTCGTGCTTTTGGTACTAGACAAGTACGTAATCGAGCAACAGTAGGGGGCAATATTGCAAGTGGTTTACCAGATCGCACGCTTTTGCCATGTTTGCTTGCTTTAGAGGCGACTGTTCATTTGCAATCGGCAAAAGGAAAACGAAGTCTTCCAATCAAAGATTTTTTAATTGAGCCAGGAAAAACTGCTATAAGCAAAGACGAAATATTGACTGGTACTACAGTTCCTTACGTCAAGGGATTTCAAGAATATTACATGGTTGGTCCTAGAAACGCTCAATTTTTTGTCACTGCTTGCTTAGCATTGGTAGTAGATGAAGCCAACAAAAATGTAAGACTTGGTTTAGGTAATGCTGGTCCGACAGCTATGCGTGCTAAAGAAGCGGAAGAATATGCCAACAATGCTATTGATTGGAAAAAACAAACAGTGGATGAAACAATAGCAATTAAATTTGGTGAAATTGCTGCAGAAAATTGTAGTCCTGTTAGTGATGCTGCTGCCAGTGCAGCTTACCGTCGTCACGCTATAAAAGTAATGTCGAAACGCATATTGCTACGTGCCTTTGAGAGGAAACAATAATGAGTACAGATGAAAGAATTGACTATACTCTGAAAATAAATGGCAAGCCCTATAAAGTGGAAAATGCATTTTATTCCGAAAATCTACTTCATGTTTTGCGCTATAGATTAGGATTGACAGGTACTAAATACGGTTGTGAACATGGACAGTGTGGAGCTTGTACCGTGCACATCGACGGAAAAGCTGTTTGTTCCTGCATGGAATTAGCTGCTTGTGCAGTTGGTTGTGAAATCACAACTATCGAAGGTTATAACAACCAAGACGGTACGCTCAATCGTTTGCAAGAGTCATTTGTAAAACACGCAGCCTTACAGTGTGGTTATTGCACTCCAGGATTTATTATGTCTGCTGCCAAATTTATTGAGGAAAATCCAAATTGCACAGAAGATCAAGTGCGCGAAGGCATGGATGGTAATTTGTGTAGATGTACTGGTTACAATCGAATAATTGAAGCAATTAAAGAAGCAGCAGAGGTGAGAAAATGACATCTAGTCAAACTACAGATCCCAATGTTACTGGTATTGGCACCAGTAGACAAAGACCTGATGCTGTTGCTAAAGCGCGTGGTGAGTTTGAATATGCTACTGATTTGCTAGAAAAAGATATGCTCTGGGGTGCAACCAGACGTTCACCTCATCCATATGCACGCATTAAAAAAGTAAATCTCAACCGAGCAAAAGAAATGCCTGGAGTACACGCTGTACTTGGCGCCTGGGATGTTCCTGATAATCGTTTTGGCGCAATAAATAATGATCAACCAGTTTTGGTAGATGATTATGCACGCTATGTTGGTGAACCTATTGCAATTGTAGCAGCCGAAGATCCAGAACTTGCTCGCCGAGCAGCTAATGCTATAGAAATAGAATATGAACCTTTGGTGCCAATTATCGATCCACTTGATGCTTTAGCAAAAGGCAAAATACATAGACATGTAAAATATTCTTTTGGTGATCCAACGGTAGTAGGAGAAATACAAGTTGAAGGTGAATATTTTACCGCCAGACAAGATCATTCTTTTATGGCTCCTGATGCTGGCATGGCAAGACCAGACGGACATGGTGGAGTAGAAATAATAGGAGCTACGCAATGGGTACATGCAGATAGATTTCAAATTGCTGCTTCTTTAGGATTACCCGAAGAAAAAGTTTTGGTAGTAAACTCAGGTGTTGGCGGTGCATTTGGTGGACGAGTCTCAATGACTTGGCAGATACATGGTGCACTTTTAGCTATGCATACTAATCGCCCAGTTAAATTTTTATATTCACGCAAAGAAGCATTTCATGCTCGTTATCATCGCCATCCTTCTCGTATATGGATTCGCCATCATGCTACTAAAGAGGGCAAACTTTTAAAGGTAGAAGCCAAGGTTTTATATGAAGGTGGTCCATACAGTCATACTTCTGCTGCTGGTATTGGTAATGGTTGCACTTTAATTCAAGGACCTTACAATATTCCTAATGCTGATATTGAGGGTTGGGCAGTAGCCACCAACAATGGTATGTGCGGTCCTTTGCGTGGCTTTGGAGTATTGCAAGGTGTTTTTGCTTGTGAATCTAATTTAGATAAATTAGCACGTAAATTAAATATGGATCCAGCCAAATTGCGAGCCGTTAATGCTATTAAACGTGGTGATCAATGGATATTTAGGCAAATACAAGATCGTCCTACTCCCGTGCAGGAAATTATAGAAAAATGTTCTGCTATGCCTTTACCACCTGATTTACCGAGTGATGAAGGCAAAATCCACCCTGTACATTTACCTGGCGGTATTGCATCGCCTACTGGCAAAAAATACATCAAGCGAGGAATTGGTTTTACATCAGCAGTCAAAAATGTATGCTTATCAGAAGGAGCCCCTGTTAATGCTACAGCTATGATTACTTTACGTGATGGAGCAGCGGTAATAGAATGTGCAGCGGCTGAAGTGGGACAAGGTTTTGTTACTATAGCTTGCCAAATTGTCCAAACTGTCCTTGGTATAAGTGAAGTACGTATAGAGAGAGTCGATACTAGTATGCCGGCAGCTGCTACAACTGATGGCAGTCAGCAAACTGTAACATCTGGAACTGCAGTACAAGTGGCAGCTCAAACACTTAAAGAACGTTTTTTAAAGTTCGTTGCTCGCGAGCATAATTTAGATGTAAACACGCTTGATATGAAAGATAATTTTGTCATTGATAAAACAGGCAAAAAATTTACTTCTATTGCTGAAGCTGGAATGGGTTTGATATTTAGGGCAACAGAAAAATTCAGCCAACGCAATACTCGTCCAATTGATGATATGGAATCAAATGATCCAGTTCATGTAACTTTAGGATTTTCTGCCAATCGCTGTGTTGTTGATGTAGATACAGAGCTCGGTCTAGTTAAAGTTGTACAAATGGATGTGGTGCAAGATGTAGGTAGAGTTGTAAACCCAGTGCAAGCACACGGACAAATTGAAGGTGGTGCTGTGCAAGGTATGGGACTGGGATTGATGGAACATTTAAAAGCTGAAGATGGACATTTACTAAATCCTGACTGGCGTGGTTACCATATTCCAACTATAGTTGATGCTCCTACAATAAATTCAG
Source organism: Candidatus Obscuribacterales bacterium (assembly GCA_020054205.1). Taxonomy (GTDB): domain Bacteria; phylum Cyanobacteriota; class Vampirovibrionia; order Obscuribacterales; family Obscuribacteraceae; genus JAGVLS01. The sequence continues at coordinate 39,300 of JAGVLS010000004.1, forward strand.
AATTCGTTTCTTATCCAGAACCAGGTTATCATTTTGGCTGGAAAGGTATAGCCGAATTGCCACATGTGCAAGCGCCAGCTTCTGTGCTTGCTGCTTTGCGCAATGCAACGGGACTGGAATTACCAATGGCACCAGCTACACCTGAATATGTTGCTAATGTTCTTGATGATAATGAAGCTATGGCCATGAATGTAGCTTCTGGTGACAAAAAACGCGGTCCCTGGAAAGTGCCACCGCCGCCTCCTCAAACAGGACCATGGGTTAGCGATGCTTGAGCCTAAAGTTATAGAGGCAATTGCAAAATGGTCGAATGAAGGCTGTCAGATTGCAACCGCTTCAGTAATTAGCACATCTGGCTCTACACCACATTTACAAGGACTAGCTTTAGTTGTAAATGACAAGGGTGAGTTGGCTGGTGCATTGTCTGGTGGCTGTGTAGATGGAGAAATTATTGAAGCATGCGATGAAGTGCTAGCCACTAATATCCCAAAATTTTTGCAGTTAGGAAAAGATGACAGTTTTTTTGGTACTGGATTAGCTTGTGGCGGACAAATGAATATCCTGGTATATAAGCTATCTGACGATGTAGCAAAAATACTTAGTTCGCCTCCCAAAAAACAATTTGTATTTAGTATTGCTTGGTCCGCTCAAAATAATGATTTACAACAGATGATAATTGACAAAGATGCTGCTCTCGAAATAACAAAATGTTGCAATGACAATAATGGATTAGGCGATTGGCGAATTAGTGCCAGTAATTTTTTGCTTAATAGCACCGAATCAGCCCATCATTCAATATCACCAGAGAATGATATAGAATTTTTTGAACGTATTGGCAAACGTGACCTGGTTTTGATTATTGGTGAAAGTGGTTTTACCGATGCACTTTGCACACAAGCAAAAATGCTTGACTATGAAGTTGTGGTTTGTGAACCGCGCTCTCGTTTTGCCAATAGCATAAAATCTGCTTGTGAAGTAATTGAGAGCTGGCCAGATTTGTGTATTCAAAATCTTATAGAAGCAGGACGGCTTAATTCAGAGTCTGCAATTATTATTTGTACTCATGATAGAAAATTTGATGAGCCAGCTTTGCAAGCAGCAATCAAATCCGATGTTGGTTTTATTGGTGCCCTTGGTTCTCGCAAGACCATTGAAGATCGCCGCGTTCGCCTCACTGCATTGGGACTAAGTACAAAAGATATCAATCGTATTAGATCACCGCTTGGACTTGATATTGGTAGCCAAAGTCCAGCTGAAACAGCAGTTTCTGTATTTGCTGAAATTATTGCTTGTAAAAATGGACGCAGTGGTAAACCATTGACTGAATTGGCTGGTTCAATTCACGGTTAATTCCAGATAGTTAGAGCAATTTGGCTTAAATTTTGGCATAGTCTTCCATAGAGTCTATATCTAAGGCTCCTTCTGGAAAATCTATGGAAATAAGATTTTCTTTTTGATTGAGCAAAATATTTTTAGCTCCTTTATCTCCTGATAGCGATAATAAATTAGGCAGCAAAGAGAAATGGAATATAGCTGGTATGCCTACACTTCCAGAATAAGCTGCTGCTGCTGCCTTATGTTTTGACGGTTCAAATTTATCTATTAATTTGTTTATTATGTCTTTTGATACAAAAGGCTGATCGCAGCTCATAATCATTACACCATCTGGCTTGGTATTCAGCGAACAAATTGTCTCAATGCCACATTTTATGGAAGATGAAAGTCCTTCATTCCAATTATTATTTACAACTACTTTTAAGCGATCATTTATTTCTATCTTGGGATATATCAAATCAGCGTTTGCACCTAAAACCACTACAACGGAATTGCATTTGGAGTCTAAAGCTGACTGAATAGCATTGCCAATTAGAGTTGTGTTTTTGTAAGGAAGAATTTGCTTAGGTGTTCCCATTCGAGATGAGGCACCGGCTGCTAAAATAATAATTTCTATTTTTGACATCGTATAGTTATGCTTAAATTTTCCTGCTAAAACATGATCGTAATTTATGCGTACCACAAAATGTTTAAATTAAACCTAACGTTATAAAATATTGAGACTGGGTATATGAATAGAAGACAGCGTAGGCGGCATTTTAAACTTTCTAGTTAAATAGGGAGGCATCAGCATTGCTAAAGCCAAATTATTTTATTAGTGAAAAAGTAAAGTCGTATATTCAGAATTTTATATCCGAAGAGAATGGTCAAGCAATCACAGAGTACGGTGCCATATTAGCTTTCGTTGCTGTATTAATAACTCTTCTGTTTCCAGCAACTATAGGCAGTCCTTCTAATATTTATGGTTATGGTCTATCCAATATAATTGCTCAAGCATTTAATAATCTCTCCATCTCAATTACCAGGCTTATTGGGTTGCAGACTTAATAATATTTATTCCATAGCCTGTAGCAACTCAACCAGTCCAGTGTTGAGTAGATCAATCATAGCGCGCAAATCAAATAACATTGTTACTCGATTTTTGAGTAGCCTTATGTTTTCGTTCCACCAATGATGACGTGGACCAAAGGCTGAAACTCTTTCGACGGTAGCTGGCTTTTTGATATTGATAGATAAGACTTTATTGGTTTTCCAATATTCTAATAACTGTTCTCTTCTAGTTAATCCAATAGTTGATTCCGGATCAGGAGAGTTTAAATACGTCCATAACATTGGTGGCAATTGTTTGTCGCTTGGCATATCCAGTCCTAAAGATTGTCCAAGTAAATTTGGTTGTGCTTTTGAGCGCCTGACGCCACCTTTTTGTTCTAATAGAGAAATTAACGCAAGTCCGCCTACTGTAAGTCCAGAGACAATATTCAGTCGATTGCCGTATAAATTTTTAGTTGCACTTTTTGATTGTGCTAAAGGACCGTCGATAATTGTGCTCAATATACTTAGTTGTAAAAAGTTGGCATTTGTAGTTGCGGCGATAGCAAAGTCGCGCTCGCGTGTTAGTTTATCTAATGCTTGTTGTTCAAAAGCAATTTCTCTGTCAAATTTTGCTGATACTTTGCGCAGTTCTAAGCCGGTGGTCATTATTTTGCGAATTATGGCAAGCTGCAAGCGCAAAGCTTCTTTGTCAAACGCTTCTAGCTTGCCGCTATTTTTAAGTTCAATAAATCTATGTACTTGGTTTTCTATGCCTAATAATTTTGCTGCTTCTTCGCCTTGCTTTGTAAACTGAATAGTATTTGTCTCTATTTCAGCAAACGTAGCTAGTGGGAAAGTAAATACTATTAGGAGAGCAAGAAATAAATGCATTATTTTTCGTCTCCTTGAGTAGTTTCTAGCAAATCTAATACTTCAACTTGAAATGACTCAAGCTCTTTTTTCAAAGAGTGAAGCAATACATTTCTGTTTGAGACTATTTTGATAGTGTCGTATTTATGTGATGGCATGGCAGAAAGTGCATTCAGATTTTTTTGCTTGTTTAAATTTACTGTTGCCACTTTATTTTTTCGCCAAGCTTCATTTAATAATTCCGCGCGCGTTTTGCCGTCGGCAGAACCTGCTGGTGGAGAATTTAAAAAGCTTGAAACAAAAGGTGAAAAACGATATTCATTAGCTGGAGAAAGATTTAAAACTTCTGCTAACGAATTAGGACCAGTATCTACTTTTCGCCAGAAGCCGTGCATTTGCAGCATTGCCAAAGATGTTAAACCAGCACCGATGCCGCCTGAAATTACAAATTGTCTATCTCCAGCTAATGACTGACGGCTTAAATACAATCTTCCAGCAACCACACCCATAATACCTGATTGCATGAAGTTGAGATTGTAATTCCATTGTAGCCATTTTGCTCGGCTTTCTAATAAATCAGCCAATACAACGTGGTAATTGTAATTGAGTTCTTCATCTACTTTATCGCTTGCTACTTGTATTTCCAGAGCGCCTTCTAAAGCTTTTTCAAGCATAAGCAATTCTAATTCGTCGCGTCTTGTGCTTTCAATATTGCTTTTTTTGAGGCTAACTAACTCATTGACTTGAGATTGTATTTTTAAAAGGCGTGCTACTTCAATTTCACCAGCGTCTCCCACAGTTAAAGTGCTGTCTGTGTAATTAGTATCGGCAGGCGCCTGGTTTTTCATTGTTTTTAAAAGAGCTAAAAGCTCACGGTCAAAATCTTGCACGAATGTATGCAAAGACCAGAGCAATAAAATGCGAGAACGCAATAAGCTAGTCTTTGCTTTCTTTTTATCTGCAATGCCACATAGATTTTGTTTTTTTGAGGCATCTATATGATAAACGGTTTTCCACATGGCAAAAAGATCTTGGCGGCGAGATTGATTTGAATTTTGTGCTTTGGCATCCATAAATTTATCGACTAATGGAGGCAAGCCGGTAGTATCGACAGGTGCGCCGTCAATTAGATTTTCCAAAACTTTTGGTGGAGCAACATTGTTTGCTCTAGCCATATGTCCATATAGCCTTGATAAAGTTGAAATAGCAATATTTAAAGAACCACTGGTTGTGGTGAATATTGCTGACGTGACAAATTGTTTGTGTATACGCATAAAAGGTTCTAGCGTATAAAAAGTAGAAAGTTGGGCGAAGTTGGCTATGTTAAAGAGTTCTGCAACTAAATGTTCTTTTCTTTCTTGTTTGTTCAATATATCGTATGCATAAGCAAGCTCTAGATCGATTTTATTGCAAGCTTGACGAACTTCTAAAACACCACGCAAAATTTTTCTAAGTATTATGCTCTTGAGAAGAAATGTTTCTTCAGAGCGATTTTCAGCGTTTGCTGGGTCTTTTTGAATGGCAAGTAAATGTTGTACATGCTCACGGATGCCAAGAACATCGGCGGCTTGCATTGCTTTAGGTTCGTCATAACCAATAGAGCCAGTATATGTATAAGCCATACATTTTGGTGCAAAAACAAATGGCAAAGAAATAATTGGCGCCAGAATAAGCCAACAAAGTAATACTGAAATGATCCGGTTTCGCAAAGCCAATTTAATTACTTAGTAAACGTGAAAAGCTTAGTATATAAGTAATTGTGACATATTGGAAACAGACGGCATCTTGGACTCTGTTATCTATTGTTTATGTAGCTATTTTTCAGCTTTGATGTTTTGGAAATCTTTCTTCCTAATATGTGCATGTACACCTTTAATTTCGTCTACAACTTGTGTGACTTCGTAGTCAGTAGCAGCACTCATATAGGCTAGTGCTGAAGCATGGTCCATGCCCATTTCTTCTGTAAGGAATTTCATTGCTGCTCTTACACATTTTTTCATGGCTTCATTCAAATCAGCATCAAGTCCAATTGGAATCCAGTATTCTTCTGTTTCAGCAAATGGTTGTGTGAATTCACCTTTTCCTGGAATAGCCGGATCGCCTGCTTTAAGAACAGTCAATTTTAAAGTTGATCTTAAAGATGCTTCTAAGGCAGTGAGCGCAACTTCACCATCACCTTGTGCAAAGTGACAATCACCGAGGAAAAACATTCCTTTCGGTACTTGCACAGGTAAATACAAAGAAGAACCAACGGTAAGATCTTTTAGATCCATATTGCCACCATAATTTGATGGTGGTATCGAGCTTAGTCTACCTGTAGTATCAGCTGCTGCTCCCATAATTCCCATAAACGGGTTAATTGGGAAATGTACTTCTTTTCCATTTTTATCTTTTATAATGCCATACAATTTGCCATTTATATCTTCAACGCGCACGAAAGTAAAAACATTTCCATACAATTCTGGATGATCCTTATTTGCACCAGGCTCAGGACCAGAATTTGCTGGATATTCACCAGGCAAAGCACCTTTGCCGTGACGATTACCGATAATGCCGTAAGGCACTCTTGGAGTCAAAGCAATTACATCAACTTTGAGCACATCACCAGGTTCAGCGCCATCAATTGCAATTGGTCCGATAATGACATGAGGACCATCTGTTTTTAAATTATGCTCTAAATTTGAAGCACAGATTTCAATAGCATCATTTAAGACTTCATTTTTTGGAACACCAAACTTGCCAAAAAACTTAACTGGGTCACGTCCTTGATCTTCTACCATTCCTTCTGATGACAAGGTATCAAAAGTAATTACACTTTTATTGGGTACAGTCAAAATTGCTTTTGACTCACGATTGGGAAGAAATCCCCAGCGAATAGTAGATAAAGTTGCTGGTACATAAAATTGACCATTTGGCAATTTGGTGGGAGCCATATGTGTTCGTTGCAAAATGCTGCTGGTATCAGCTTTGAAAGTGGGTAATTGCGCATCAGGCATTTGAGTCGCTGCAATTTTATCAGTATTAGCAAAAGCATTATTTGCTAATAGCAACCCAGTAGATAAGGCTAATAAAAAACATTTCTGCATTTGGTTGTTCCCCTTACAATAGCTGGACGAATTTCCGAGACCAGTAGCAAATAATACTAGCTTCTAACTAAATAATCCTTAGATTAGCGCTTGAGAACGAACGATTATTGCAATTTCTAGATTAGACTTGTGATTACACATTAAATCTAAAGTGTACAACGTCCCCATCAGCCATGACGTATTCTTTGCCTTCTAGACGCAGCAATCCCTTTTCTTTGGCATTTTTCTCAGAGCCGCTAGTAACATAATCATCATAGCCAATTACTTCTGCTTTGATAAAGCCGCGTTCAAAGTCTGTGTGAATAATGCCAGCGCACTCGGGAGCAGTGCTACCAGATTTAAATGGCCAGGCACGTATTTCTTTTTCGCCAGCTGTAAAATAAGTTTTTAGCCCTAACAAATCAAATGCAGCACGTATCAAATTATTTACGCCAGAGCTGGTAACACCTAAGCTATTTAAATAATCTAGTTTTTCTTCTATGGATAGTGCTGATAATTCAGATTCTATTTGAGCAGAAATTACTACTACTGGTCTACCTTCTTCTTGCGCTTTTTTCTTTAGAGTTTGTACGTGTCTATTTTTATCAGGATCGGCTAATTCTGCTTCCATGACATTGGCGACATACAACATTGGTTTAGTAGACAAAAATTGTAGTTGTGGCAAAATTGTTTTTTCTTCTTCAGTAAAAATTGAAAGATCAATTGCTTGTACTTTGTCTAAATATGGCATCACTTTTTCAATTATTGAAATTTCAACAATGGCGCGTTTGTCGCCTTGTTTTTTTTGCTTTTGTAATCTCTCTATTCGCTTTTCTGCTGATGATTGATCGGCAAGAGCTAATTCAATATGAATAGTTTCCACATCACGCAAAGGGTCGATAAGTCCATCAACGTGAGTAATATTTTCATCGTCAAAACAACGAACAACATGCACAATGGCATCTACTTCTCTTATATGAGCTAAAAACTGATTGCCTAGTCCTTCGCCTTTGCTCGCTCCTCTTACTAATCCAGCAATATCGACAAATTCAAAAGCAGCTGGAATAACTTGCTGAGATTTGACAAGAGAGTCTAATTTATTCAGGCGTGGATCAGGTACTTTTACTATGCCGGAATTTGGTTCAATGGTACAAAATGGATAATTTGCACTTTCGGCTTGATAAGAAGATGTAAGAGCATTAAAAAGAGTTGATTTGCCAACATTTGGCAGTCCAACAATACCGGCTTTAAGCATATAAGTCGTACCTTAGTTACAAACTGGGCAATCAAAGCAATAAGGATAACATATTAGCATTTGACATGAAGGTTGTCATTCCACAGGTGAATAACTGGCTCTTCGTATTTATTATGCTCATAACCAAGAATGCTTAAAGACGCTGTACTCAGCAGGAAAAACCGTGCCTCGCTTGGCGCTTGTCCTAGCCAACTGGCAGCAAGAAATCTTAAAAAATGCCCGTGAGAAAATACAATTACATCACCTTTTGCTTCGCGCAAACGAGCTACAAAACGATCTGCTCTTGTACCTAGCTCGCTTAAAGTTTCTCCATCTGGACAGCCGTCACGAAAAATATTCCAATCTGGTCTTTCTTTGCGAATTTCGCTGGTAGTATGTCCTTCATAAGTGCCATAATTCCATTCCACCAAATCTGGCTCATCTACGCACTGAGAAGCAAAACCTGCTAGTTTACAAGTTTGTTTGGCGCGGATAAGAGGGCTTGTATACACAACGCTTACTTGTAATTGTTTTGATTCTTGTAGTTGTCTCAAGCGTTTACCTAAAGACAAAGCTTCCCTTTTTCCTTCCTCTGTAAGTGGAATATCGGTGAGTCCGGTATGTTGACCTGAGACAGACCATTCTGTTTGTCCATGGCGGGCTAAATAAATTTTGGGAAGTGCTTGACTCATGCATACCTCGGTTCTCTTTATAACTTTATATCTTTAGTTCTTTTGTTGTATTTTGATTAGCTTATTTATTTGCCTATCAAAAGCAGCAGCAAATGCTCGCTTTTCTTTTTCACCAAATTGTTTTGGACCACCAGTAATTTCGCCAGCATTTCGTAAATCTTCCATAAGATTGCGCATAGAAATGCGAGGACCAATATTGTCTTCGGTAAATACTTCTCCACGTGGATCAATTACTACTATGCCTAACGGTACGAGCATATGGGCAAGCGGTATATCTTGTGTGACGACTAAATCAAATTTTTTAGCATTGTCTTTTATGTAATTATCTGCAGCATCTGGCGCAGAATTTACTATTACAGAAGATAATAGTGGCGATTCAGGCAAATATAAACGTTTATTTGCTACAAATATTGCTTCTAATTTTAGCCTCACTGCTGCTGCTACAACGATATCTCTAACTATATTAGGAATGGCATCGGCGTCAATCCAAAGCTTTGTCATGTTTTCTTTACAAGTTCATTTATGAGTAATTAGTTTAATAACTACCTTATTTTATCTTATTAAATGCTAAATTAGGCTGAGTTGCCAATGCCCGAGCCAAACCCTAATCAAGTTTTGATAAAAATGTATGCTAGTGGTCTTTGCTATACAGATGTGCATATTACACAAGGACGTTTGCCTACTGAATTTCCGCGAGTAATTGGACATGAGCCAGTAGGAGAAATTGTAAAAATTGGTAGCTTGGCACAGGTGTGCAATCGTGGGGCGGACATGCAGAGTACATGGTAGCCAATGCTGAAAGTACAATGCTCTTACCAGTTGGTCTTGATTATGCACTTGCTGCTCCAATATTTTGTGCTGGTTATACAGTATGGAGTGGGTTGCGCTGGGCTAATCCACAACCTGGAGAAAAAATTGCAATTATTGGCATAGGTGGTTTAGGACATTTAGCTGTTCAATATGCAAAAGCAGCTGGTTTTTATACTATTGCAGTCAGTCGATCTAAAGACAAAGAAAAAATGATTCGTGGGCTTGGTGCAGATGAGGTAGTTGCCGATGGGGCAGCATTAGAAGCAATAGGCGGAGCCGATGTTATTCTTTCGACTAGCAATTCATCTAAGAGTGCCTCTGAAGCTGTGCGTGGAATTAGGCCAGATGGTCGCTTGGTAATAATGGGTTTAGATACGGAGCCAGTTCAAATTTCACCTGCCGATTTGATTCTTAAGCGGATAAAAATTGTTGGTTCTCAGCAAAACAATCGTGAATACTTATATGAAGCACTTGATTTTGTTGCTAAAGGCAAAGTTAAGCCCATGATTGAAAAATTTGCTCTTAAAGATATTGAAACTGCTTATGACAAAGTAGAAAAAGGAGATGTTCGCTTTCGTGCAGTGATTTGTATGAATTGAATTTTGATAAAATTCTTGTTTCTAAGATTGCTTAGCTGCGCTAGGTGTTCTGTCTGTTTTTCATAATTCTGCTTTGATACTATGTAGTTAAATAAAATGTTGAGGATCATTGCTAAGTCTTGGGCAAATGACTGTAATTCCTATTGAAAAATTTACTCTCTTTAGATAATGATAGTAATAGAAGCTTTTGCAAGCTATCTATTACTAATAGTTCCTTAAAGACATATTTGACTTATGGATGCAAAAGAATTAGGAAAGCTAGAATTATCTCGCTGGTTAATTGCTGTATACACAGATTGGCTTATAATTGCCGTGTCGTTTTATATGGCATATCGAATTAATCAATGGTGGGTTTATATTATTGCTGCTTTTGTGATTGCTACCCGCCAACATGCCCTTGCTATTATGGGGCATGATGGTGCTCATTATTTAGCTTGTAAAAATCGCAAAATTAATGATTTATTGACAAATATTTTTTGTTTTTGGCCATTTATGTTATCTGTAGAAGGATATCGGGATTTTCATTTTCAACATCATAGAGCTCTTGGCACATTGGATGATCCAGAACTTGATGCACGTAAAGGACAGGCTCCCTTATGGGACTTACCTAAAAAACGACTTGATATTCTTCGTGAGTGTATAAAAGATATGCTTGGCTTGCGTGCTCATTACTTTTATCATATTTATTATTATCTAACTTTCAAAAGAAATCTTTCCTGGCAGGCAATATTATCACCACTTATATTTAGTGGATTGCTATCGTTGATATGTATTCTCTTAAAACAATATTGGATTCTTATTCTTTGGTTTGCTTCACTAGCTACTTTCTTTCAAATGATTTTTAATTTGCGTACTTGGACAGAGCATATTGGTATTAGTGAAACACACAGGTTGGAGGCTCCATTGTGGCAAGAATGGATTTATTTACCTCATAAAACATGGTTGCATTGGGAGCATCATAAATATCCTTATGTACCTTGTTGGAAATTGAAAGAAGTACAAAAATTTCATAGCGAAGTACCAATAATTTCAATTACACAATTATTTGAATTCTTTGAAACATCCAAAAAAATAGACAGCGGCGAATTACCGGAATAATCTTGTAGATGTTAGTTTAAAATCTTGGGAGGTGCAATAAATCAAAACATATTGATAATGATCGGTAGTCTGTATCTCATAATCTTTTGTATCAATGGATGCTTTTTGTAATTCTTGTCTCCAACGATCTTCTGTCCAAATACGAATAGCTGATATTAATCCATCCCACACAAATATAATGGGAGCAAATGGGACAATCCAACACCAAAAAATGGCAGGAATAAATCTCTTTTGCTGAATAGAAAAGAAAGGATATAGTAAGGCTGGAATAAATCCTAGCAAAGAACGGATATAGTTTAAAAGATTATGCCGCAAAGGCTCTGAGATAATTGTCGGACGTTTCATCTCTTTAATTCGCTTGATAAACTCATCTTTTTGATTAGCATTTAAATGATGAAAGGCTCCAGAACAAACATATAAAGCCTGATTAGAAATAGGAGTAATTTGAGAAAAATCTACTGGATCGTAAATTGGTTTTACACGAGAAGGATTGCTTTGAGCTATGTTATTAAATCTTTTGATGTCAGGACGCAAATCGCAAGGAATAAATGTAAATGATCTTGATTCTGGTCGTTTCATCAATTCTTCGGTCAGCGGAGCATCCCCTGCTCCTAATTCAACTACTGATATCTCTTCCTTTAAGTCTGTAGCAATTTTGATAATTTTGTCAGTTAACAAAAGCACGTATTTGCCAAAAGGGGGTCTTTCGGTTATATGCAATATTCCATGAACAATTTGACGCAATGTTTTTGGGAGGAAACTTTGATCACTAAATTCAAATAGAATGGGCATTGTCTATAGTCTCGAAATTTTGTGAAATCAATTCATGCAATATAATACTTTAAAATCCATTCTCGGTATACTTGTTAATTCTGTAAATTATGAGGTAATTAAATGAGCATGTCCCAGCTAGAAGCTGCTTTAAATGAATGGACTTGCTTATTGGGCAAAGAAAATGTTTTTTGTGACTCTGAGCTTATCAAAAAATATGCTCGCACTACTTTGGCTTGTGAAATATCTTCTTTAGCCATACTTAGTCCTAAAAGTTTATCAGAAGTACAAGAAATAGTAATTATTGCTTCTCGACATAAAATTCCGCTTTATCCAATTAGTTTGGGTAAAAATTGGGGGTATGGAGATAAAGCTCCTGTGTCTTCTGGACAGGTGATTCTTGATTTAAGTCAGCTGAATAAAATTCATAAAGTCGATAAAGAATTAGCTTACGCGGTTGTTGAGCCTGGTGTAAGTCAAATGCAACTTTATCAATATCTTTTAAATAACAAAATTCCTCTTTGGATGGACGTATCTGGAGCAGGACCAGATACAAGTATTTTAGGCAATGTCATGGAAAGAGGATTTGGACATACTCCTTATGGAGATCATTTTCTTTATTCGTGTGGTTATGAAGTGGTGCTTGCTGATGGTAGTATATTGAAAACAGGATTTGGGCATTATCCGTCGTCAAAAGTAAGCGAAGTCTTTAAATCAGCAATCGGTCCGTCTTTGGATGGTCTATTTACACAATCCAATTTTGGTATTGTTACTAAAATTGTTGTTTGGTTATTTCCAAAGCCAGACTATTTTAAGTGCTTTGCAATTCAGATTGAGGACGAAAATAAATTATTGCAAGTAATAGATGAAATGCGTCAATTGCGCTTAAATAATGTCGTGCAAAGTCATGTTCATTTTGGTAATGATTTGCGTCTTCTTTCATCAAGAATGACATTTCCATATCATTTAATGGCTAATGGAAATTGTTTACCAAATGATTTACGTTTGAAATTGCGAAATGAAAATGGATTGTCTGCCTGGAATGCAATTGGAGCACTATATGGCAACAAAGCAGCGGTGAATGCTAACTGCAAAGAGGTAATTAGGCGTATAAGTAAATTTGCTAAAGTAAGAGTCTTTGATGATAAACGGGTAGCTTTATTAAATAAATTGATTAGCATATTTGATAAAACATCGTTTTTATCTGCCTATCGAGCAAAACTTGCTAGCCTAAATATCGCATATGGTTTATTACAAGGTATTCCACTACATCAATCGCTTACCGGCTCGCTTTGGCAGACAAAACATCAAGTAAATCATAATAAGAGTATTGATCCACTCGATTATCAGGCTGGCTTTATGTGGATATCGCCAATTATTCCTATGACAAGTGAACATGTAAATAATGCTTTAAATATAATACAATCTATATTTCAAGAATGTGGTTTTGATCCATTTATTACTATGACTTCTGTAACACCAAGGGCTTTATGTGCTGTATGTACCATTTATTTTGATAAAGCTAATGAAAGTGAATCTAGGCGTGCTAGTGATTGTTATGACAAATTATTTGCTGCTGTTATGAATGAAGGATATATTCCTTATCGGGTTGGTATTCAGTCTATGAAAAAGCTAAAAAATGATTCGCCAAGCTCTTTAACTTATTGGGATACTGTGCATAAGCTAAAAGAAGCAATTGATCCCTTTGGCATTATTTCTCCCCAAAGATATGATCCAACTACAGGTGATTAATATGTTTCTTCTTAAACTGGCAGCTCTAAATGTGAGACGTAATGTACGAAGATCGTTAATTACAATCTTTGCTATTGGTATTGGTTTGGCAGCATTGATTTTTCTCTGGGGATTTAGTGATGGCTCTACCGAACAAACCAAACAAAACATAACTAAGCTTTTTACTGGACATGTGCAAATACATGTCCCTGGTTTTGAAAAAAAACTTTCTGTTGATCTAATAATTCCAGACCGTGAAATGGTATTGAATGAAATTCAATCTAATAGTAATGTTGCTGCTTTTTCAGAGAGAGTCAAATGCAATGCACTAATTGGTAATAGCAATAATTCCAATGGTGTTTTGCTGATTGGTATTGATCCGGTGAAAGAAGTAAGTGTTACTAATTTGCAAGATCATATGATCAAAGGACAATATTTAGATAGTAAAGATAAAAAGGGGTTGATACTAGGCGACCTGTTAGCTAAAAAATTAGAATTGGATGTGGGTGACAAAGCTGTAGTTATGACACAGTCTTTTGATGGTACGTTGGCTGGTTATGCCTATCATGTAAGGGGTATTTTTCATACTGGTGGGCGTATGAATGATGAGAATTGCTCATACATTAATCTAGCTTCTGGACAAAATTTGCTTGATATCGATAAGCAAAGTCATGAAATTGTTATTCTTTTGAAAGATAGAGAAGCAATTCCTTCTTTTATATCATCAATGAAGAATAGCTTAAATCCCAGTGCTTACGAAATTAGGTCATGGGATGAAATTTTGCCAGAACCGATGATGTGGATTCAATGGTATCAATTTATCATGCGGACAATATTTCTTACCATAATGATTGTAATTAGTGTTGGCATTATGAATACTGTATTAATGTCAGTCTTTGAAAGAACAAAAGAATTTGGTGTCATGATGGCCATAGGAACCAGTCCGCAACAAATAATAAAACTTATTTTGTTGGAAACTCTTTTGTTGGAATTTTGTGGCGTTGTTTTTGGTACAGTTTTAGGCTATTTAATAGTATTTTATTTTGGTAAATATGGTATTGCCTTTAAGCAATTAGAGGCAGCCTTATCGCAATCATATATGGGCACAGTTGTTTATACATCTGTTGAGCCAGTTCATGTTCTTGAATCAATTATTTCACTTGTGCTAATAACTTCTGTTATTAGCTTATATCCAGCTTGGAGAGCTGGTCATATGGAACCGGTTAAAGCTATTTATCATTCGTAAATTATGAGTATAATTCAAGTAGAAAATATATCAAAAACTTTTGAAGAAAATTCGCTGCTAGTGAATGCATTAAAATCAGTGTCTCTAAAAATTGACAGTGGTGCTTTTGTTGCTTTATCGGGACCTTCTGGATCTGGCAAAACCACTTTGCTTAATTTAATGGGATGCTTGGATAGGCCTTCATCCGGGAAAATTATTTTAGATGGTGAGGACATAAGCATGTTTACGCAGCAAAAATTGTCATTTTTACGTCTTAAAAAAATTGGATTCATTTTTCAAGATTATAATTTAATTCCTACACTTACGGCTGAGGAAAATATAGAATATGTTTTGTGGTTGCAAGAAATAAATATTGAAGAGAGAAAAAAGCGTGTAAAAGAAATTGCTCAGCGTTTTGGTATTGCCGATTTAATTTATCGCAAACCTTCTAAGCTTAGTCGAGGACAGCAACAACGTGTTGCTGTTGCCCGTGCTTTAGTGCATAAGCCACTTATTGTATTGGGTGATGAATTGACAGCTAATCTTGATCATGAAACAGGAATTGCCTTAATGGATTTTTTAAAAGAGTTAAATGTAAAAGAGCAAATGACATTTGTCTATGCTACGCACGATGCTGCAATAGTTGATAAAGCTAGTGCTGTTATAAAAATGCAAGATGGTTGTGTAATTAATGGCAATATTTAATTGAAGATTAAAGCAAATGGAGATTAAAAAAATGGTGATTAATCAGCAGAAGTTATGTTTGGAATATAAAGCCGCCTGGGCTTTGCTGTTTAGCCTGCTGCTGCTTGTTGGCTTCAATACGCCAGCTAATTGTAATTATCCTAATGCTAATGAATTAGTTAAAAAAATGGATGATGTAATGCGTAGCTCATCTAACGATATGCTTGTCACTTTGAATGTAAAAACCAAATCCTGGCAACGTGACTATAAAATGCATGTCTGGATGAAAGGGCTTAATCATGCTTTTGCTCGTATTCTTGAGCCATCTAAAATTAGTGGGCAAGGGTTTTTACGTATTAATTCTAAACTTTGGAATTATTTACCTACTGCCGAACGCACTCTTCTTATTCCACCATCAATGATGACGGATAAATTATTGGGTAGTGATTTTACAAATGATGATGTAGTGAAATTGACTTATTTACCGAGAGATTATGAAGGTAATGTAGTAGGGGGAGATAAAGTCGATAATACAAGTAGCTATCATTTGCTTTTAAAACCTAAGGAAAATGCGCCAGTTGTATATGGCAAATTAGAGCTTTGGTTAAGACAAACTGATTGTGCTCCATTAAGAATTGAGTTTTACGACGATAAAATGAAACTTTTGCGGACTTTGCATTATTCAAACTTCAAAAAGTATGGCAAGCATGAAATGCCTAGCCATTGGCGAATGGAAAATAATAAAGATCCTGGACGTGAAACAATACTTTCTGTTTTAGAAGCTTCTTTTGATATTCCTATTTCTGATAGTATTTTTACAAAAGAAAATTTAGAGAAAAAATAGCTTTCTATTAAAACGAGTATTTTAGCTCAGTAAAATAAATGTTTTTGGCTCGGCCGTATTCTGAATTTTTTTGTCCAGCAAAAATTTCTACGCCCAGCGTTGCCACAAGATTTTGTTTTATCGAATATTGTATTTCTGGTCTTTCCACAATGCTAGCGTCGCCTGCGTTAATAATGAAACGATTTTCTGCTCTAAGTAATGGAGTTATATCTTTTTCTAGAGAAAGTGCCACATAATGTTTGCCTAACTGTTGAATAGTGCCATTAACAAAAGCCCTGTAGTCATAAGCACTTGTATTTAAATGTCCTTGTCCATTGTAATAATATTCTACAAGTCCATGAATGTTACAAGGGAAATTGTAATCAGCATTAACGACGCATTGAACAAAATCTGGTTGATGATAAGCGTTTTGATAAAGAAATTCACCACGGACAGTAGAATTTTTGACATTGCCTGCAAAATCAAAGCCAAAAATATTATTTCTATCGACACGTCCGCCTAATACCATAAAGTCAAAGCCTTTAAATTCAGTTGATATTTTGCCCATATATCTTTGTGGATCTAAGCTTTTTCCTGGTGGTGTATAAATACCTTCCACTCTAAATTTTTTATATTTATGAAATAAAACATTTACTGCATCACAGCCGGGGCGACGATCTAAAAGTTCTATTTGTGTTGGAAAAAATGGGTTGAATAAATTCATAGTTGGTGTAAAAAAATAACCTTCACCCCAAGTAATTAATTGACGTCCAACTCGTACAGTTAATGGACGGGATTCGTAAGATAAAATAGCTCGGTAAATTAATTGCTGATAGTAAACGTTTCTGCCATGAGCAACCAGAAAATTCATATTAACTAGCTGCAAATTTTGAATTGAATTGGTGATTACTCTAAAATCGCCAGTATTAACAAAATTGCCAAATTGTGGTTGATTGTCATATTCAGTATGTAAAACAAAACGTTTATTACTGTCGATATTAAGGACAGCATTACTCTTTAGTCTTAAACGTCCTAATGAATCAAAAACAGTTCTTCCGGCTGGATATGGCACATATGGATTGCTATTTAGGGAAGGGGTAAGCCCTGTTGTTTGCGTCAGAAAATTTAAAGTTTTAGCATAACCAGAAAAATGATGCTCAAAACGTGGTAAATCCGCGGCAAAACAGGCAACACTTTGCAATACCAAGCAAAGGGCTGTAAACAAGAGAGCAAGGAAAAACTTTGCTCTTGGCATTTTTATTGTTATTACCCCTTTTACTAGTTAACTAGGAATTTAGAGGAGGCGAGAATATAAGTATATGTTGAACTCACTAAATTGTCAGCTAACTAGTAATAAAGTGATGGTGTTTAAGCAACTAAAGAAGGGTAATAATGTTTTAGATGTAGCTTGGATTTGCGTGGTATTTCTGTCCAAATTTGGCTTTTATCTATGAGCAAGTTTTTCACTACTTGATCATTCCATTTATAGCTGTATTTGAAAGTCTCAATCGGTAGTTTTTCTTTGAAGAAATACATTCCAACTCCATAGTCTCTAGGTAAGTTTTGTTCTGCATTTTCTAAATCTAATTGCATGGGTAATCCAGGATTGCCACAAGCTTGAGCATAAGACTGAACAGTACCAATACTATTAAATTGTAAATAGCTGTATAGCTTCTTATGCTTAGGATGTACTGTGATGAGTACATCGGTGACTCCAGCATAAACTGCGTAATTAATCATAATCTTAAACAAGCGAAAAAGTGCAGTAAATTTTTTGAAGTCAGTTAGCGAATAGCGAGATCGGCTGAATATATCTGAGTCCAAAGACAAAAGAGTGACTTCAGCTAAACGTCTACCGGGCTTTCTTAAATTTCGTACTTCCTTCGAAAATAACTTCTCCATTGGTAATCCACAAGGAGAATCAATAACAATGCTTACTGTTCCTAAAAGTTTTTCTTCATCTTCTAAAACAAATGTGCGAGCGTCAGGTAGCATACAGTAATGTGTGTAATGAATTTGAGATGAATTTTCTTTGCAGTATCCTCTTGCTTGATACTCTTTATACACTAATCTATAGGCTTTCATTAATTCATCAAATTCATTGGCAGTACGTACCGTTAAATTAGATGTTTGTTTCATTGCTATATTGCAAAATTTATCAGCCACTTTATCAATTAGCTGACTTTTAGCGATTTGTTCTTTGAAAAATGTGCGGAAACTTTTTGCTATATCAAAAGACGGACTTGGGGTTTTTAGACGTATTTGTTCTAGGGTGTGAGAATCTTGCATATGGAGCTCCTTCCCAAAGGTAGGTAGTTACAAGCCTTATCTGCATACAGACAGGACTTTGGGAACGAGGAGCAAATTTGCATTTAGAACAATATTTGTCAAAATAACAAAATATTGTTCTGGTTAGTAATCTTGTTAGTGGGAGATTAACAAGCTAACCTTAATATAAAGGCACCTATTCCAACATATCCATTGGAAATTTACATTAGTGAGTAAGGTAAATATTTATTGTTTAGTAAGTTGAACACATGTGCCGAAAGCGTTATCAGACTATTCCCTCCTTTTATTTGATATGTTTGCAATCGGTCCACTATTTCTTATTGTCCGAAAGGACAGAATATAAGCGGCTAATATTAATCATAGCTTGACATGTGCTACTGGTGAATACTCATTATCGGATTAACGAAATCGTGTATAAATCAGCTATAACCTAGATGGTATGCGGGTTTTAGCGAGTGCTTTTGGGCTGCTTTGGTAAATTTATTTGGTTTTTTTGGCTAGTTCTTTAAACTTATGAGTTTTTAAGTAGTCTTCGTAATCACCATGATGATCAACAAATCCTTTATCTGTAAATGAAAGAACACGTGTTGCGACGTTCGAAATTAAGTCACGATCGTGTGATACAACAAATACAGTGCCAGGAAATTCAGATAATCCTTCTGCTAAGGCCGATACGGCTTCTAAATCAAGATGATTTGTTGGTTCATCAAATATAAGGATGGGATTTTTTAGCATCATCATTCTAGCCATTAAAAGACGTGCTGATTCACCACCTGAAAGTTCTTGTGTCATTTTCAAGCTTTCTTCGCCAGAAAAAAGCATACGTCCAAGCAGTCCACGTACAACTGCATCTTCTTCTTTATCTCTATATTGCATAAGCCAATCTAGAGCAGAAAAGCCATCTTTAATTTCTTCATGAAAATTTTGTGGGTAATAACTCCAAGAAGAATTATCTCCCCATTTTACTTTACCAGCATCAGGTTTTGTCTCACCTATGAAGCAGCGCAATAATGTGGTTTTACCTACACCATTGGAACCTATGATGGCAATTTTTTCGCCACGAAAAATATCTAAATCTAAATTTTTAAATAATATATTTCCATCAAAACCTTTTGTCAGTCCACGAGTTTGTAGTATCTCGCGGCCCAGCGCTTTTTCTTGAGCAAAACGAATAAACGGTCTTTGAATATTTGATTTCTTAAGCTCTTGTGGAGCTAAGCGAGCCATTTCTTTTTTACGCGATTGTACTTGAGATGATCTTTGACCAGCTGCAAATCTAGCTACGAATTCTTGTAATTGAGCAATCTTTTTTGCTTTATCACGATTGGCTGATTCTATACTTTCTCGAGCTTGTATTTTATGCTCCACCATATCATCGTAATTGCCTGGATATAAAATTATGGTGTCATAATCAATATCGGCAATATGAGTACATATGGAATTTAAAAAATGTCTATCGTGAGATATAACCACTAATATGCCTTTATATTCACACAAAAATTCTTCCAACCAGTGAATAGACTCTAAGTCTAAGTGATTGGTAGGTTCATCAAGCATTAAAGCATCAGGGCCACCAAATAATGCTTGAGCTAATAGCACTCGAAACTTATAATCAGTAGCCAATGTAGACATTTTATTTTCATGTTGTTCATCAGGTATACCAATACCACGTAAAATTTCGCCAGCTTCAAATTCAGCTGTATAACCATTCTCATCGGCAATTACTTGTTCTAATTCCACTAATTTGTGCATTTGTTCGTCAGTTAAATCACTTAACTCACAAAGGCGATCTCTTTCTTTGAAAGCACTCCAAAGAACTTTGTTTCCCATCACTACTGTGTCAATAATTCGTTCATTATCATAAGCAAATTGGTCTTGTTGTAAAACACCAACCCGACGTGGGCGGCTTATTGTTCCTCGATTGGATGGTTCGTACTCACCTGTGAGGATTTTCATAAAAGTTGATTTGCCAGAACCATTGGGACCTGTTAGTCCATAACGATTTCCTGGGCTGAATTTCACCGAAACATTATCAAATAATGTTCTGGCGCCATATGCTTTTGTAACTTCGTTAACTACAATCATAATTATAAATGAGTTTTATTAAACAAAAAAGCGCTTCTAGCGCTTTGTCTATTTGAATTATAGCGAATCAAACGTCTTCAAGTGAATATCTAAATCACGATTCTTATTGCAGCTTTGCATAAGACTTATGCCGTGTTTCTTGACAGCCCCTTGGTTTTACTTATTTATAATGGTATATAACTTATTGTAGATTCTAGCGAAATTACTATCATCAAATGTCCAAGAATGCAAAATCAGAAGCAAAAAATGCCATTTCTGGTTGGGGACTTACACCAGTTATTGAAACATATTTGCAAAGACCTGAATCATTGAGTGCCATTACAAAAGTATTACATGATGCTGATTTTGCTATCGCGCGCGGCGCTGGTCGTGGTTATGGAGATTTGGCTGTAAGTCCAAATGGAACAACAATACTTACTAAATGTCTAAATAGAATGTTATCTTTTGATGACAAAACAGGTATATTGCTTGCTGAGCCTGGTGTGACATTGGCTGAAATTCTTGATGTTTTTGTGCCGAGAGGATGGTTTTTGCCTGTTACTCCTGGGACAAAATATACAACCATTGGTGGGGCGGTAGCTTGTGATGTGCATGGAAAAAACCATCATTGTGATGGTTCGTTTTCTAATTTTGTAAACAAGCTAACTTTAGTTTTAGCTTCGGCAGAAAGAGTTTCTTGTTCGCGTGATAGCAATCCTGATTTATATTGGGCTACTTTAGGAGGATTGGGTTTAACTGGAGTAATAGTTGAGATTGAATTGCAACTTATTCCAGTAGAAACTGCTTATATAAATATGTTTTGTCTTAAATCAAAAAATTTGGATGAGACATTAGCATTGTTTGATAAATATGAGTCGCAGCACCAATATTCAGTAGCCTGGGTCGATTGTTTAGCTAGCAAAAATTCTTTAGGAAGAAGTATTTTATTTTTTGGTAATCACGCGCGGTTAAGTGAATTACCTAAATCTCTTAAAGGACATCCTTTATATATAAATAAAAAACGACAATTGAAAGTTCCGTTTGAATTTCCTTCCGGTTTACTTAATCCGCTTACAATTTCTGTTTTTAATAACTTTTACTATAATTTGATACCAACTTTTTATAATTTGGCTTATAGCTCGCCTGAAAATGCAAAAAACAATCGAATCATAGACTATGATTCTTTTTTCTATCCATTGGATCGCATTATTGATTGGAATAAAATATATGGTAAAGAAGGCTTCATTCAATATCAATGTGTTTTTCCACCAGCAACTGGCAAAGACTATGTAAAAAAATTATTGTCACTAGCAAGTAGTGAAGGAAGAGGCTCATTTTTAGCTGTGCTCAAGCGTTTTGGCAAGCAAAATGGAAAAGAATTTCTTTCTTTCCCAATGCCTGGTTATACACTTGCTTTGGATATGCCATGCACAAAAGGACTAGATGAGTTTCTAATTAAATTAGATGCTTTGGTTTTAGAAGCGGGTGGACGCATCTATTTAGCTAAAGATGCTAGGCTTTCAGCAGAGACATTTAGAAAAATGTATCCTAAATTTCCAGAATGGCTAGCTATAAAAAATCGCATTGATCCAGAAAATCATTTTGTGTCTTCGTTATCTAATCGTTTGAGGATGCATACGCCATGAGTAATGCATTAGTTATTGGTTGTACTTCACGAATTGCGCGTTCACTTGCTCAGAAATTAGCTGAAAAAGGCTATAAACTTTATCTTTTAGCTCGCAATCAGGAAGAATTGATGCGTGTAGCTAATGATATAAGTGTTCGTTTTCAAACTGATGTAATAACAGATGTTTTTGATGCGGTAAATTATGATAGCCATATTGAAATTGCAAATAAGGCGTTTCAAAAACTAGGAAGTATTGATTTGGCTGTTGTCTCCCTTGGAGAATTAGGTGAACAAGAAAAAGCACAAAATGACTTTAATCATAGTCGAGGCATTATCGAGTCAAATTATACTGGTGTAGCATCTATATTGACTCCTATAGCTAATTTTATGGAAAAACAAAAATCTGGTGTTATCGTTGGTATATCATCAGTGGCAGGAGATAGAGGCAGACAAAGCAATTATGTTTATGGCTCTGCTAAAGCTGCTTTAAGTACGTTTTTGCAGGGCTTGCGTAGTCGCATGGCTAAATGTGGTGTGCATGTAATGACAGTAAAACCTGGTTTTGTAGATACTAAAATGACTTATGGAAAACCAGGTTTGTTTTTAGTAGCTCAACCAGAATATGTTGCTAGTGAAATTATTAAAGCTATTGATAAACGAAAGAATATAATATATGTGCCATGGTTTTGGTTTTTCATAATGCTCATTATTAGATCAATACCAGAGCCAATATTTAAAAAATTGAAGCTATAAGTTTATCAACTAAATTATCATTGCTAACAATGCTGTTTCGACCATATATAAACCTAAAACAATTAAAAAGCCTTTTAAATCCACTGATACAGCTTCGCTTTTAGGATATAACCAGAATTTAAAAGCACGCAAGGCTATAGGCATTACTATCCAAGCCATGACAGTAACGCTAACTATATTGCTACAAAAATTTATCCAAACAACAGGCAGTCCAGTAAGCAATGGTCTGAAATATTTTATCAATAAAGAAGCAATAGGATAAAGAGAAAGCAACACAAGCATTGTTGTTTTCCAGCGAGCTGGATCACGTCCGGTATTTGCATTAATAGGAAACCAGCCAGGAAAAGATGATGTCATATGACGAAAATCTGTTGATTTGATAAATTGTTTTGTCTCAGGCAAAAGTGCTTTTCTTTCTTTTGAATTAAACCAATTGTCTAAATCATCTGGTGATTCAAAATGAAGTAATGTTGTCCATCTACCTTTTGTACTTTCAGTAGGAGCTTGAATAAAAGTACCTTTATAGCCAGGAAATCTAGCTTGCCAGCTTTTTATTTTTATTTCCCAATTTTGATATTCTTTTTCCATTTCTGGTTTTATTTCATTAACAATGGCAATGGCAGCATTGCCTTTATGGTTGTCTTGCCAAATTTCTTTTTCAGAAAATTGCCAATTATGATTGATGTATTGAGAAGCCATTTCGTCTATCAATTTTTTGCGCTCTTTTGATAATTGCCAATTAGCTATTTGGTTAGAATTATAAAAGCGCTGTATCAATGTCCAACAATTTTCTTGGCGGGAAGGTGGGCTTATATCAGCACTTATAAAACCAGGATATTCACCACCTAAAATCATTAGTTTTACTAAAGTATCTGATATATAACCAGTGTCGGCGGAATTAACTTCTGCTTTGCAAATTAAAGCAACAATTTTATTGTCGTCGTTTTCTTTTGTATTATTTGGCATCTACTAATACAGCCATTAAAAGCGCTGGTTCATTGCCTCTATTTATCCAAGAATGATTAGTGCCTCGCTGCACAACAGTATCAAAAGGCTCAAGGGCTATTTCACCTTCATCTAGCATTAAAGTGATTTTGCCTTGCAATACAACAATATAATCAATGCTTGCTGTTTTATGCATTAATGGATGTAATGTTGTATCAACCAAACAGTGTGAGGCTCCTAACATATCAAAAGCTTGTTTGACTAATGTTTCATATTCTTCCTTAGACTTGCTTGCACTTTCTGGAGGAATTTGAAAAAAACGAAATAAGGTTCCGTTTTTTGGTGGCTCAAGCTTATTTGTTATTGTCAATCCATCTTCTTTTATTGATGCTGGTATAGAAGAAGTATGCCAAAAATCAGTAAGACCGAAAATAGGATTGCTTTCTATAAGTTTTTCTACAGCAATACATGATTTATTCTTGTCATTATGTCCTGTGACAATGCATTTAAATGTAGGCATTATTTTCCCTATTATAAATTCCCGACCAGTACTTTTACTTTGCAACCACAGCGGTTTTACTTAGTTTATATGATCCTTTGGAATTTGTAATTAGAGATAAAATGGCTGCATTTTTCATTACAACAGAAGCTATTTTTTGATGACCATGTATATCAGATGTAGCTATTCTATGTAAGAAGTTAACATTATTCAAAGCGCTGATAATTGAAAATTCAGCAATGAAAGCTTTAATTCCATCTTCATATTTTTCGCTGCGCACATTTCGATAAGCAATCTCTGGTACTGGATTTACTTTATCTAAATCAGCGTGTGTGTCTCTGGTGAGAACTACTTCTAGTCCAGGATGCAAATCTAATTGCCGATTTTTAGAGATAACTTTAACAGCTCCAGCATGTGTATCACTCAAATCACAAATTGCTACATCAGCGCCTGTTTCTACAATCCAAACATGTGAATTGGCAGCAATGAAAACATTTGCTTCGTGAGTTTTTACAATGATATTTTTCTTGGGTGAAAATAATACTTTGCCTCTAGCTAAGTTAAAGAAGTTACCGCCACTACCTGGTCCAGCTATTACACCGGTGCTTGCTAAATAAGATAATGTTTCAGTATCAAAAGAATTGTTAGCCATGACAGTGCCTTCAGCTAATTCTTCCTCTTCTTCTACATCAGTTGTAATTTGACCTTCAAGTTTTTGGTCATACAAGTGCATTTGTTGTTGTCCATTAGGCACACGTGTAATATCAGTTGGAGCGCGACCAGCCATGCCAAAATAAATATCAGGTGTAAGTGGACGAGCGCCAATACCTGATACAAATCCATTACCAGCTCCACCGTGCACCATAATTGGAAATGCCAGTTGCACTATTGGACTGTTTAAAATCACAATGCCACCGCGACCAATGCCATTGGTTCCATTAGCGTTAACAATACCAATATTGATCCGCCACCCTTACTGGCTGTGATATCAGCCAAGACGCAATTGATCGATGCCGAGCAAGATACCCAGAAATAAAGTTTGAGGTAAAAGATTTTCTAAATTCCGAAAACAATCGATCATACGATGCACTAGGTATGTTTGATTGTCTAGAACATTTGCAGGATGCATCGTCTTTTTTGAATCAAGCCTATAAGACGCTAAAACCTGGCGGGAAGTTGATAATTACCGTCCCAGCACTTTCATTTTTATGGTCACAAGCAGATCAATAAGTGGTCATTATAGACGGTATGACAAAAAAGGTTTGCATAATTTGTTAGTCAATTCTGGTTTTATGAATATAAAACTGACGTATATGATGGCGCCACTAGTGCCTTTTATTCTCTATAGACAAGTTCGATTTAGAAACTTTGATCAGCACGATCATGCCCAATTGGTTACTGATTTTTTGAATGATTTTAAAATGCCTAGCCCCGCTGTAAACAATACCGCCAAATCAATTTTGCGATTAGAGCACAAATTATTCTGAATAGACAAAAACGGGATATTTATATACGTGAAAAGTCTTGGCTTTATCAATCGTAGCAATGCCAGCTGGCGATAAAACTTTTACCATATCAGCTTTTATCGGTAAATTGATTTTTTGATCATGAGTACTCCAGACTACATAATAAATCCCTTTGCTAGTGACAAATTTATAACAGCTGCATGGAGGGACAACATTTACAGGACGTACTTCAGTAAAACCATCCAAAAGCTGTACCATTATTTTCACAGCTTGATAGGCTGGCTTTAGCCTATCATTATCAGAAATCAAGCCCATATGCCTCCACACAGGCATAAAATAACTTTTCCAGTCGCAATCAGTTGAAATAAATACTCTTTCTACACCGGAAGCAAAGGCAAGCACTGCTTTTTTAATAAGATAATTGGCTTGTTCTTGTTCATACCATTTGAGTGCTTCTCCGTTACCAGCTTCCATTGCCAATAACCATTCTTTGGCGCGAGGAGAAGCACTTTCGGACGATAAAAATTGTCCGCTGCACATATCGTCGCTCCATATAGTTTTTTTATATCCATGCTCTTTCATACCATTAACAAACCAAGCAACTGTCGGCGGGATGGATTCATAGCTTCTATTTAAATGGAGAGAAAGAATATCAAAATAATTTTTTCCGCGAGCTAAGAAGTCTCGATAGAACATAATTTTATGCCTGACAAATGGGTTTTCCAAAAGACGTTTTCTTATTTGGTCCGGCATGGCAAAATATTCTCCAGAATTAAAACCACCAGCCATAATTTTCACCGCAGGCGCTACTTTATGAGCAGCATTGCGCGCCAAAGAAAGTGCTTGAATATAGCCATTTACCGAAGACCAATAATTCTCCACTTCGCTTTCAATTTGCAAAGCAATAATAGCAGGACGTTTTAAACCAGGCATATCATCTATTCCATCAGCATCGTAACGCTCAAGAAAAGCGGAAATAAACTTAGTCCAAGAAGATAAATATTGAGGTTTGATTTGTTTTATTGCCGGTATACGTTTTCCTGTGTGATCATCAGTAGCCAAAAAATCTTTGTCATAGTCAATCGCCCAATCGCTAAAAACGCTAACATTAACTTGCAATTCTCTACCTACATTTTGCGCGGTAGAAATTACTATGTCGGATTTGCTCCAATCATAATTATGCTTTTCACCAACCGGAGCTGTAGGCTCGAACATTTGCCAGCGTGCCCCGTTGGAGCTTGAGCAACCATCCTTTAATTTGGTAATTTCAAACATATACTTTATATTTTCACCGTCAACACCGAAGTGCTCAGTGTATGCCCATGCCGATATGGGCATAGCCATATAACAAAGTATTGTGGCCAAAATAAATGGATTACAAATCTTCTTGCAAAGGTCCACCTTTTACTCTCTTAAACTTTGTCTGACATGATTGACAGTAGAAATAATAAGTGTATTTTTCATTTTCATCAGCACTATCTTCTATTTGCATGATTTTTCTTTGCTTACACTTAGGGCATTTACTCTTAAGTATAACCGGTAAGAATGCAGTCCCTCGTTCTGCTGGAGTTAAAGCTGATTGACCAATGCTGAAATTTAACTATTTAGCTTTATAAATACCAGCACTACCTGTTAAATCAGCAAGTATCGATGCATTTTTAAGCATTTTGTCAGCTGCTTTTTTGTGATTGTGATTATCTGATTTCAACAAACTATGTATAACTGGCACATTCATCATGCTACCAGCTAGGCTAAAATCAGCAATATATGCTTTTATGCCTGCACCCATATCTTTTTCACGAATATTTCTTACACCAATACTTACACCTGGGTTTAGTGTTTCAAAATTAGCTGTATTATTGCGTGTCATCAATACTTCTGTTCCTGGCGATAATGTTAGTTCTTTTCCGTTGGCAACGACTTTGATCTTGCCTGTTTGTAAGCTGTCATGTAAGTCATAAACCGCAGCATCATTTCCTGTTTCCATTACCCAGGCAATAGCACCTTTGGGAATATGGACAATTCCTTCTCGTGTTTGTACTTTTATATCGTTATTAGGCATAAACAATACAAAACCTTTTTGTAAATCAAAGAAATTGCCATTTGTTTTATCACCAAATACAATACCTTGTTGCGCTAGTGCATTTAATTGTTCGTCAGTAAAAGCAGCGGCTGCAAATAAAGCTTGCCCACTTCCTGTCATTTGTTCAACAGCAACATTTCCTTGTAATGGAAATGTATTTTGTATAGATTCTGGTTGATCAGGATATGTTGTCCACTGAGTGTAATCTGTAGCGACACGTGTACCAATTTGTTCATTTATTGCTGTTTGCTGATTAGCAGATATTTGCTGTAATGCAGCAATATTGCCTGATGCACCTGGAATTGATAGATTACCTAGATTAATAAATTGAGCTAAAACTGGATTGACCACTGGTGTTAATTCAGAAGCTGTTGATGAATTTAAAGCTGAAGCATGAGGAGGAGGTGGGGTATACACAGGCAAATTATATTTCAGTGTTGTGCCAGTAAGTGTAAACACATAACCATTGCTTGGATCATTAGCAATATAAGGATAAGTACCAGTTGATGACCACAATCCAAAAAATGGTTCTTCTGGATGCCCTGCATCTATAGCGTCACCATTAGCATGTGTAGATATAGTACCAGCTGGAAAATTTGGTGAAGTTATCGTCAGTATCAGTCCGTTTATGTTATATACATTTTGAACTTCTTGATTGCTTTCATTTGGAGTAATAATGATACTTTGAGGTGTTAAAGTTGGAAAAGGAGTAACGCAACAAGTGGTAATTATTGTGCTACCTATGGGTAGTGTTCCACCTCCACTTACTGAGAGGCTGTAAGGTACGCTTGGATTTCCGCCATTGATGCCTTTCCATGGTTCATCATAAGTACCAAAATAAGTAAGGATTTTTACACCATTAGCTCCGGTTATAAGATTGCTGGTTACAGCTGACCAAGATTGCATAGCTTGATAATACCAACTAGCCCAAGTATTATTTTGTTGGGGTAATCCACTGCCGTTATAACCATAACCTGGATCGGCGCTGGCGCTAGGCAATACCGTTGCCCAGCCAGTTTCACCAATGCGCAGATCTGGCGTATTGGTTGGTACAGCGGCTCTAATTGCTTGAGCGGCAGCTGAATATTGAACATTCATATTGCCGAGTACTAACGTATTGAATTGTGCTTGAGTTAAACCTGGATAAGACACTAAATATGGTATTACGCCGCTTTCATCAAAAAATGGATAAGCATTGCCATAGATATGTCCTTCCACTGTTGCTACTAATGTTTGCATAGCTGGGAAATTAGTAACATCTCCAGACAATACTCCAATTTCCTGCCTGGTGGTTACTGGCAGTGTTGATGAAGTATAGTTGGAGCCAGTAATTGGGTTTACGGTGCTATTTCGCTGTGTCTGTACACCTTGAATGGTAGTAGTAAGAGTGGTAGCAGGACCAGTAACATTTCCCCCAATATCTTCATTGCCTACTACTATGTCATATATGTTGCCATAGGTAGCAGCTGAATTTAAAGCCCAAGCAGTATCAAAAGCTGTTCTCTGGGGAGCTATATTATTGCCTGTACCATCCATGTCTACAAATACACCAGCCGATACACGCAGACCAACCTGTTTGGCTGCACCATTGACATAACTTTGTGAATATTGCTGTGTATATGAGCTTAAAACTTGCAATTGTTGCTCAGCTATTATAGGTGCCATTAAAGCCAGTATTACATGGAAAGGATAAGCAGTAAAAGCAACAAATTCAGGTGGGTTTCCATTTAAACTAGAAAAATAACCGCCAACATAAGGTTGGAATTCTCCGCCTAAAATTCCACCAGCTGGATTAGTAACTATAGTGTAATTTAAAGATACGTTGGGTCCGATAAGAGTAGTGCCACCACCAGAAGTGGCAAGTAGAGCGGTTGCCCCAGACCAGGTAAGGTTACCACCTGATGAAGTTGCAAGCTGCAAATTTTGTCCATCAATAGGACGCATTTTGATTGCACCGCCAGTGGTTGTAATAGTTCCTGTGCCACCAGTGGCCGTTACTACCAAGGGGTTGCTTGTAAAACCAGAGCTAATTGCGTAAATAGATGCTCCAGTTGCGTTAAAATTAGAGCTGCTATTTAGGGTTAAATTAGGTGTGTTGATGCTAATTACTGGGCCACCACTAATAGTTATGGTTTGATTAGCAGCTAAATTTATTGTGCCAGCTGGACCTTGAGCGTTGAATATAACAAGTGAACCAGCACCAGTGTTAATTGTTGGACTTGAATTTAAATTCAACGTTTGTTTGTCAGCTGCAGCAAATTCAATAACACTAAATTGTGGAACAGAATATGTGCCATTGCCAGTTATAGTTAAACTAGTGCCACTTGGACTGTATACATTTATATAAGCATTAGAAAATGGACTGCTGGCAGGAGCACCACCAGTAATTGTGCCAGCATTATTTAAAGCTTGAGTAATTATAGTAATAGTATTTGGCACATTGGCATAAGTAGTAGTTGGATTTGCTAGTGGTCCAGAAAATATTTGCGAACTTATAATTACTCCAGAGCTAACTGTAACTGAAGTACCCATAATAGAAATCCAGGGAAAATTTTGATATTGCTGTATGGGATTAGTGGCAGTCAAATTTTCTGTTAAATTCATAGATCCGCCAATAGTAACTTGTCCATTGCCAGAACTAGCATTGGCGTTAGTAGCAATGCTAATGGCTCCTACGCCCTGCACGGCTCCAGCAATATTTATATTTCCGCTTTGTTGAGTACCAGGCAGAATTAGCCCGCCGTTTAAAGTCATCGGCATGCCGTTGGTTATTGCACCAACTGTTCCTATTGGAGCAACTTGTACGCCTGTAGCATTGATTACTGTAACATAAATTGATTCATTAAAAGTATGTGCATATTGAAGAGGTGTAACAGTAATGGCAGTACCATTTATTTGTTGAATTGTAACTACTTCACCATTACCGCCTAATGGATTTATATATAAAGTTTGTCCTTGTGAAAGACCAGTATTGGATGACACATTAATGACAATATCAGTAAAAGCATTACCAGAAGACAAAGTAGTGGCAGTAGCACCATTTGGATTTCCCCAATATGTGGGTGTCGCTGAACTTACAACAATCATGCCATTATATGCAGCTTGGGGATTGGCAGTATTGCCTGATGTATTTATTCCACCTATGGTAATGGCATTGCCAGAACTAGCTCCAGCGATAATGCTTACCATGCCGTTAAGTGCAAAACCATTATTTATATTTGTGCCTGTAGTAATAGTTACATTGGATGGTAACGTGACTGTGCCACCAGTGCCGCTAGTTGAACCTTGATAAGCAACCAGGGTGATACTACCTGCAATACCATTGCTGCTGGATGCGGAAGTTAAACTAGTAATTGGAAAATTACCGCTGCCGGTAAGATCAATACTTCCACCATTGGCAGATGGTCCTTTTATAGTAACTGTTGTACCGCTATCTCCTGCTCCGCCAGTATTTCCACCTGTACCGCCTGAGTTTGGTGTCATACTTACTCCAGCTACCATAAGTATGCTTCCAGCATTGCCTACCGATGCCGTACTGATGCTTACATTGCTAGCAGTAGTATAAATACTGCCGGCTGCAAGAAGAGATAAATTTTGACCACTAAATGAAAGATTGCCATTTATTTGAATATCACCAGTTGGATTCCAATATGTTGGGTCGCCTGTGATATTCATTTCTCCTAGGCGCAAAGTTGATGCATTAGCAGTCATATGTAATTCACCAGCTGATACATTTGTTATGCCAGTCACCTCATCAACATCAATATTTGCTATTCCATCATTTTCTGCGTTTATATTTAATTCTTGAGAAAGAAAATCACCATCACGAATGGATAAATTTGTTTTTTCAAGTGAAGGCATTGTAGTAATATTTATGTTGCTAGCTAAAGCTTGGACGGCTCCAGAATTTACTAATGAATTTGTCACTAAATTAGCATTGGCAAGCTGTGAAATTATATTTCCTTGATTAATAATTTGTGGAGCTTGCATATTCAAAACATTCATTGCTTGCATTAAAGGCATTGTTCCATTAGATCCAATAATATTTTGAATAGAGTTGCCGGCTGTCATGCTCAAATTACCAGTACTCATAATGGTTCCAGAATTAATAATGTCATTTACAGCAAAAAGATTTAAATTTAAAAGTGAAGTAAGCAAAGCATTTTGTTGATTAAATATATTGGCAGCAGAAATATTAGCTGTAGTAACAGCAGGATTTGATGCAATAGTTTGTAATGTACCAGCATTAGTTAAATTACCAATGAGATTTAAATCGGATGTTTTATTTATAGCAGTGACATTCGTTGGTATTAGTAATTCACTAATATGACTAGCCATACGAGAGCCAATAACAAAACTACCACCAATAGCATTACCATCTGCTCCTAACAACAAAGATTGTTCACCAGTACGAGCTACTTGATAAGCGGCAATCAACTGGGCAGGGGTTAAAGCTGTATTTTGAGTGACAGCCATAATATTGCCGCCTACATTTATATTAACTGGGCTATCAATATGGCTGGCAGTTGCACTTGCTATAGTTGATGATAAATCCATTGCCATCGGTTGCGATTGACATGCAGATTCGACATGTTGGCATTGTGAATTATCAGGCGCGGGTGTTTCCTGAGCAATGCTTGTTAGAGTTGGAACTGTTACAAAAACAATCGCTAAAACAATAGTAAATAAACGCTTGTACATTTATTTTAAACTCCACATGTGTAGGCCAAATACTACATGTACATCATAAGCTCATGACAAGCATAGCTCAATGATAACATAGAGTAAAAAATTCTGCCGTTTATTGTTTTGTTTTATAAATACCAGCGCTACCAGTTAAATCAGCAAGTATAGAAGCGTTTTTAAGCAGTTTATTTGTTGCTTGTTTATGTTCTGGGTCATTTGATTTTATGATCCCGCGAATAACAGCTACATTCATCATGCTGCCTGTTATTGTGAAATCAGCAATATATGCTTTAATGCCATTGCCCATATCTTTTTCACGAATATTTCTAACGCCAATTTCTTTACCTGGATTGAGAGTATTGAAATTAGCATTGCTATCACGTGTCATTAATATTTCTGTACCAGGTGACATTATTAATTCTTTGCCGTTAGCAATAATTTTTATTTTGCTAGTAGCGCTATCATGTAAGTCATAAACCGCAGCATCATTTCCTGTTTCCATTACAAAAGCAATTGCCCCTTTAGGAATAGATACAAGTCCTTCTTTGGTTTGTACTTGAATATTGCTGGTTGGCATAAATAACACATTGCCTTTTTGTAAATCAAAGAAATTACTATTTGTCTTTGGACCAAATACAATACCTTCATTAGCTAAGGCATCTAATTGTTCATCAGTAAAAGCCGCTGCAGAAAACAAAGCTTGTCCACTGCTAGCAATTCTTTCTACTTCAATATTGCCCTGCAAAGGAAATTGATTTTGTATTGCTGGTTGATCTGGATATGTACCGTAAGGAGTGTAATCAGTTGAAATACGTGTGCCAATTTGTTCATTGAGCAAAGCTATTTGACTTGATGAAAGTTGTTGTAGCGCAGCCAAATAAATCAAACTAAGAAATAATTGTTGTGAGAACGATAAAGTTGTTGTACTTGATCCAGTTGATGGGACGGGAGGTGTCGGCGGAGGAGATCCTGAAACTTGTAGATTTCCTGTAATTGAACTTTGAGTAATAGAAATATTTCCTTCATTATTAGTGTAAGTGCCTGTAAAAGGACTGACTACACTGTAAGGACTTTGTATAGCTAAAGTTGTTGAATTAAGATTGCCTACATTTATCTCTGCAGCATTCATTGTGCCTGTACCGGTAATAGTTATCGTACCGGAAGCCCCACCATTAAATCCTATAATTCCTGAAGGAGCACTGATTGAACCATTATTTAGAGCAGTTATTGAACCAGGTCCACTAACAGGTGCAAATCCGACATTGCCAAAACCAGATTGAATAGAGCCAGTACCAGTGACTGTAATTGTGCCGTTAGCATTAACTGCCAAGTTTCCATTTGTATTAAGCGCTCCAGCAACTGATATGGATGGTGTGGTTAATGTCAATTGATCATCCGAGCTTAGTGTGCCTGTGCTATTTATAGTCAAGGCAGGACCGGCTTGATTTGAAGTAATAGTTACAGCCGCTATTGAACTATTGTTATTGGTAAAGCTGACTGTACCACCAACAGTAGCCTGTGTAGTTGTGCTGGCACCGGTCAGATTAATACCTATGGTCGGACTACTATTTGTAAATCCGGTAAATGTCAAAGTATATGTATTAGGTACATTCAGGGCTGTGAACGAACCTAAAGTTACTACCGAAGTAGGCACGGCAGAATCAATCGTCACAGATGTGTATACACCGCCTAATTGCGTACCACTTAATCCTGAAATACCAAGTCCAATTAGAGTAGTGAGATTAGCCTGAACTGTCGCATTAGCAAGATCCAGACTGGTAAGAGTAGTAGTGTTTTGACTGAAGCTCGTGCTTCCTACTACCACCGTTTGCAATGAATTAGTACTGAAATATCTCACTGTGAGCACGCCGCCAGTCGTCTGTCCTGAGCCAGCCGCACCGCCGGGTTCATCCCCATCCGTACCGGCACCACCACCGCCGGCTAATTGGGTGCTTCCGCTGCCACTAGGAGTGCCAGCACTACCAGGTGAATTACCACCGGTTCCACCAGTTTGTCCAGTTCCATATGTGCGATTGGCTAAAGCACTGCCAGCGGTACCACTCGCCAGTATGCCGCTACCACCAGCACCACCACCATTAAATCCACCGCCGCCGCCCGGACCAAAATTACCCACTCCAGCTCCAACTCCACCGCCACCGCCAGAAGCAGCACCTGCTCCACCACCAGCTCCGCCATCGCCTCCATTATCGAATACACCGGAACCACCGCCGCCGCCACCAAAGCTGCCACCGCCGCCGCCGGCATTCACGAGAGCACCGGCACCACCGGCGCCACCATTGTAAGAGTATATATTACCTGTTACTACTACAGCGCTTGCTGGTGCCGATAATAAAATATTGGCTCTTGCACCACCGGCTCCGCCATTGGTACCACTACCGCCGCCACCGCCACCGCCTGAGGCATTCACTTCACCAGACACTGTTATGCTGCCACCGCCTGTAGTGACAGAAATTGCTCCAGCATTGCCACCCGCGCCACCAGTAGGAGTCCCATAAAAATAACCACCCTGCCCACCGCCGCCATAAGAAAGAAGATTGCCGGTTTGTATATTGTTGCCGGCCGTGAGCGTAATACTACCGCCGTTTCCGCCAGCTACACCACCTGCGCCTCCAGATCCACCATAACCTAAGGTGAGAATATTACCTACTCTCATTAGAGCGGCTGCCGTAGTAGCACCGGCACCAAAAGTTGCAGTTGTGGTAGCAGTGAGACCTGGATCGGTAAATACAGCTACGCCACCACCATTTGTAATTGTAGGCACAGCAGTAGCAATATTTACGGTACCACTATTAGTTGTTCCTGCTGTTTGTATTTGTCCTAATTGAATTGCTTGGGTGATAGCACCAGATAAGGAAGTTCCGCCCTTGCCGCCAGCCACAATGAGTACGTTGCCGCCGGCTCCAGCAACTCCGTTTGTAGAGGCAGTAGTGCTAAGTGTCGGAAACCAAATATTACCAGTTGTGCTGGAATTGGAATTGGCCAATAAAGTTACATTACCACCGGCTCCACTGCTTGTGTCTAAAATAGTTGCAGCATTGCTGGGTGTAAAGTCGATATTGCCACCATGCGTATTATCAAATTGGAAAGTAACACTGGTAACAGACGCTGCGCCATTAGTTATGGGGCTGCCTGTAGGAGTGCCCGAAATGTTTGTAATGTTAGCTCCGGCAACAAGCCATAAATTGCCGCTAGCTGTACTGAAGCTAGCCGAATTACCACCAGAGCCAGATGTAATATCACCACCTGCAATAATAGCTGTGCCTTGTCCGGTATTAATAAAACCATTTACTTGTAGACTCCCAGTGCTAGCCCACAAAGGATCACCAATAATACAGCTATTGCCAATCACAAGCATAGGTGTATCAGCAACAATATGGGCAGCATCAGCATAAGTACTTAAAGTACCAGTCACTTCTCCTATACTTGCATTTACTGCTCCCAGTCCAGAATATAAATTTAATTCTTCGGATAGAAAATCTCCGCCAACCATATCAAGATTGCCTGTGCCGGAGTATAGTGCATCACGAATATTAATAACACCATTCAGTGCTTCCATTGTGCCTTGAGTATTGTTTATAAAAATGTTTTGTGACTGCAAAGAAGACAATACATTGATATTGCCGTAAAGAGATTGAATCATGCCTTGATTTATAATTTGAGATGCTTGCAAATTCATAGCATTCATTGCTTGCATCATGGGTGCAACTCCGCCAGCTCCCATAATATTTTGAATAGAGCCACCAGCAGTCATGCTTAAATTATTAGCACTAGAGATAATGCCAGAATTGATAATGTCATTTACAGCGGTAAGATTTAAATTGAGGTTATTAGCTAAATTGATAAAGCCAGCAATTCCACTTGTTGGAAAAATAGTAGATATTAATCCTCCTGATTGATTGAATATATTGGCTGCAGCAAGTGAAGCATCGGTAGTATTAGCCAATGAAGATCCGAAATAAACATTGCCTGAATTAGTGAAATTACCAGATAATGTAAAATTTGGAGCGTTAGCAATATCAAAAACAGCAGTTGTACCAGAAGAGACTATAATGTTTTCCACATTATTTATTGTAGAAGCATCAATAATATGAGTACCATCCGAATATGTTTGGGTAGCAGATGGATCTACAATCTCATCAGCAAATGCTTGATTGCAAAGAAAAAAAGTTGCAAATTGGGAAAATAAAAAAATATAAGTAATTAGAGATACAAATAAAGGTTTTACTATTTTTGTCATACTAAGTACCTGTGCTCTCCGTTATTTTGTTTTGTGCAAGCGCCATTGGTTAAATCTGCAAGTATGGATACTGTTTGTCCACCTGTGCCACTACCTGCTGTCATAGTTAAATTGCAGGAGCTAGTTATTATTCCGGAATTGATAATATCGTTTACTGCAACAAGATTTAAATCCGACACTTTATTAGCAGTCACATTTGCTGGTATTAGCAATTCGCTGATATGGTTAGCCATACGCGAGCCAATAATAAAACTTCCACCAATAGCAATACTATAAGGACTAAGCAATAACGATTGTTCGCCGGTACGTGCTACTCGGTAAGTAGCGATTAGTTGGGCAGGAGTGAGTGCCATATCTGGCGTGACAGCCATAATATTTCCATCAACATTAATATTAACTGGCGTATTTATATGATTGGCTGTAGCACTGGCAATAGTAGAAAATAAATCTATAGCTACAAGTTGAGATTGACATGCCGATTCGGCGTGGCAATCATGTGTTGAATTATCGGTAGGTGGCACCTCTTGAGCAAAAGATGAACATGTAGATATTTGATCAGCAATAAAAAGACATACTATTAACAGCGGAAATATTCGCTTAAAAACCACTTTACAGCCCTCTTGAATTTCCATCCATACTGTTTATATAGTACCCGTTATACCAAAACTGAACAACAAATACTGAAAGAATTAGACTGTAATTGTGTTGTTTTTGGCTACAACTTTGATTTTTCCAGTTTGCAAACTATTGCGTAAGCCGGACAGAATTATAATCCTCGAAGTGGTATTTGGTTGGAAGTAGAATTGGTGTTTTCACTTTCGGCAATATCAGTTTTTACAATATTGTCTTTAGACTTTACTTTTGCTTTTTTAACTGATGAATTATTAGGCAAAAAAGATTTTGGAGGTAATGCTGGTGGTACTGCTTGATTATTTTCAGAATCGATAATTTGTTTGCGCAAATTATCCATAGAAGCATTATAAGCAGGTTTATTTAGATTGAGCCGCATTCCAACAAAAAACCGAAAGTCAAAACCACTAAGTCCAGG
Source organism: Candidatus Obscuribacterales bacterium (assembly GCA_020054205.1). Taxonomy (GTDB): domain Bacteria; phylum Cyanobacteriota; class Vampirovibrionia; order Obscuribacterales; family Obscuribacteraceae; genus JAGVLS01. The sequence goes on from JAGVLS010000004.1 coordinate 76,987, forward strand.
AGCTTTTGCTGATTTCCAATTCCATATTGGTTCTGCTCTGACAAAACCAACTAAAGCTGGAAAACGTTTAAATATAGGACGATTGATTTCTATATCGGTAATCATAGTGACATTACTTTGTCTAGGAATAGAATCGTTAAATGGTGGATGTCTAAAATTAGTAACAAGAGTATCTGTAATTACAAAATTCCAAAGACCTTTGCGATATAAATAGCCAAGAGTATAAAAAGGATCAATTTCACGTGTGGGTGCTACAAAATAATCACCGCCACGCAGCTGTAGTAATGTGCTACCAAAAGCAATATTATTTGGATTAATTACACGAGTAAGAGTTAAACTGGGCAGAAAGTCAAATTGACGCAAGTGGCTTGTTTGCCATAGTTCTCGAGCTTGGAAGTCAAATTGTAGATTTGTTTTTTGACCTAATTGCTGATTGTGGCGAATACCCATAGACAAAGATTGAGTAGTGGGAAAATTTAGTGAAGTATGATCAGCAAATACGTCTTTGATAACAAAATAGTTTGTATAAATGGAAGTATTTTTTAAGACATTATATCCAGCCGTTATATTTGGCAAAATCCGAAAAGCAGTGTCGAATTTCGGATGGCTATATGTAAAAAATACGTTGGTATCAATACGTTGAGACATTTCAGTGGTAGCGTTAAACCAAAGTCTGGATGGCAAAGCTTGAAAAATGCGGAATTTATAGCCAGGAGTATATTCGTTGCGTTCTGTGGCAGTAGTGAATGGAGTAACATCAGTAGGCACAAATTGTGGTGGTGCTGTTACCTGAGCAATTTGGTCGGTTGTTTTAGTACTTGCCTGGTTAACACTAAAGGCAGGTGTTTGTGCGTTTGTTGACAAGGGAAATAACATTGTGCCCAAAAGAAAAACACCTGCAATTGGTATTTGCAGTTCGGACTTTATATACTTCAAACTATTGCTCACAAAAAGATTCCGGTGTCACCTAAATTATTCATGTATCATACTAAGAATTAAAAAAGAGAACTATGCTTGACATTTAATTGCTTAGCTTATCTATTATTAGTAATTATGTTATTGGAAATTTCACAGGAAAATGCATTGAAAAAATCTTTGATTTTACTTTTTTCTATTCAATTATTGTTAGCCCTGTTTTTGTCTTCTAACAGCTCGGCTCAAGAAGAAAAGATACGTGTGGCAGTATTTGTGGATAGAGGTGCTCATGCCAAACCAATGTTGCGTGATGCTCTTTCTGAGTCAAAAGATATACAAGTGGCATATATTTATGGTGATGATATTCGCAATGGTTGTCTTGATCAATTTGATTTGTTATTTGTTCCTGGTGGTTCTGGAAAAAAAGAAGCACAAAGTTTGGAAAGTTCTGGATGTGATGAAATTCGTCGTTTTGTAGCCCACGGTGGTTTATATTTTGGCGTATGTGCTGGTACATATTTATTGAGCCATGGTAATCCTCGGTTTTTAGGATTATTACCAGTGACTACTGTTGATGCTAAACACTGGCGAAGAGGAAAGACAAAATTATCAGTTGAATTTACACCATTAGGAATGGAAGTCTTTGGCATCGATAGAAAAATTCTCAATATTGTTTATCATAACGGACCCGTTTTACGAAAAACAAATGATGCTAACGATGATGATATTACAGCTTTAGCATATTTTCGTGATGAAATTGTAGCAAAAGGTGGTAAACGTGGTCTTATGATTGGAGCACCAGCAGTAGTGCTCGGTAGATATAAAAAAGGTTTTGTTCTGGGACTAAGCCCTCATCCTGAAGCTACGCCAGGACTAGAAAATCTTGAGCCAAATGCAATTCGTTGGTTATATAAACATAGCAATAAGATCAATAAGTGACATATTCTTTTACAAATATTGCAATTAGGTTCGTTTCATGAATTGTGTCACAATTTTTAGTATTATTATTGCCTATGCAAGTATGCGATACGCAAATAGATGAAAAAACAAATCTCAAAGTAAGTAATTCAAATATCAATAAATTGAAGCTTGTTTTGGCTTATATTGGTTGTGCTTTTATCTGGGGAACAACTTGGTATGCTATAAGAGTATGTGTTGCTCCTGGAGGCTATTTGCCATATCCCGGTGCGGCTTTAAGATGTACGCTTGGGCTGTCTATTATGGCAATTGTTTGGTGGCAGTGTCGAAAATATATTAACAGCCCAAATAAAACCGAAATCCGCTGGATGCTTATAGCTGGACTTTTAGGTGGATGTGGATTTGCCCTATTATATTTTGCTGAACAACAAATCTCTGGTGGGATGGCAGCAGTGCTTGGCGCTACTGCACCATTAATGGCAGCTCTTCTTGCTGCTATCACACGCACTGAACGTCCAACATTAGGATCAATTGCTGGATCTTCTATAGCTCTTTTAGGTGTAGCTTGTCTTTTTCATGATCGTTTGCAAGTGTCCCAAAACCAAGCAGTAGCAGTCATGCTTATGATTTTAAATGTTGTTCTTGGCACTGGTGCCAATGTAACTATGAAAAAATATGCTAATAAAGTAAATCCATTAGTCACTAATACAATTTATCTTATTAGTGCATCTTGTTTCTTGTGGATGGGTTCATTCTCTAGTGGCAGCACCAATATTATTCCGCAACCAATTCCTGCTGTTCCAACACTAGCTTTGTTATATCTTGCTACGTTGGGTACAGCACTGTCATCAACTTTGTTTTTTTATTTGCTTAAAAATGTACGTATTTCAACAGCAATGACATTAACTTTTGTAATTCCAGTTATTGCTTTGATCGTGGATGCAATATGGGATAAACAAATATTGCTTACTTTTGGCAGTTATTTAGGCATAGCTATAGTGTTAACTGGTGTAGCCATAAATATTCTTGGTCACCTTAAAATCAAAGCTAAATCAATTTCTTAAATTGTCCGTTTAATCATTAGCTGTTAATGCTTATGGTATAAACTATTAAGTTTAGAAAGGGATAATAAATGCAGCTTCTTGTAGACCGAATTACTTCTGATGCAAAGCATTTAGGTAATGGCATTTTAAAAGTTGATTCTTTTATGAATCATCAAATAGATCCAATATTAATGGAAGGTATTGGTAAAGAATTTGCATCTCATTTTAAAAATGTAAATCCTACAAAAATTTTGACAGCTGAAACCAGTGGTATTGCACCAGCTGTAGCTGCTGGTATGTTTTTAAAAGTACCAGTAATTTTTGCTCGCAAACATCAACCAATTACAATGGCTAAAGAACCTTTTCGTGAAATTTCTGTATCTCCAACTCATGGCAATAAAGTAGAGTTGGTTGTTTCTACTGAATATTTATTGGCAAATGATCGAGTTTTGATAATTGATGATTTTTTAGCTAGTGCTAAAACTATTAAAGCACTTATGCAATTAATTGAGCAAAGCAAAGCAAAACTAGTTGGTATTGGCGCAGTTATTGAAAAAGGATATTCAAATGGTAGGGAATTACTGCAAAGTGTTTCGGTTCCGATCATATCTTTAGCTACAGTAGAGCGCTGTGAAGGTGACAATGTAATAGTAAAGTCAAGTAAATAGTAATAAAAAGGTAGGCAATATGGTGGCAAATACAGCAACAAAAATTTCAGATCCCTTACTTAATATTACAGATGACTTTTTGCGGGATCCTTATAAATACTATAAGCAACTGAGAGACGCTGATCCTATTTATTGGAGTGAAGAAGGAGATTACTGGTTGGTGACTGGGTATGAAGAAGCTGATTTGATGCTTCGTGATTTGCGTTTTGGTAAAACTCATCATTTATTAGGACGTGGTTCTTTTTTAAGTAGCATGGCTGCTGGTTTGGTTTCTAGACTTTTACCTAGATCGCAAAGCATGCTCAATATGAATCCGCCTGACCATACACGCATACGTTCTTTGGTAAACAAAACATTTACTCCAAAAATGATTGAGCAAATGCGTGTTCATATCCAAGAAATAACTGATAATTTAATTGATAAAATTCAAAATAAGAAGCAAGTTGATCTGGTAGCTGAGTTTGCTTTTCCGTTGCCAGTAAATGTTATCGCTGAAATGTTGGGTGTGCCCGCAAAAGATCAAGAACAATTTAAACATTGGTCACGTAATTTGGCAGCGGTACTTGAGCCTACAACTAATTTAGCTAATTTATTTAGAGCGGTTAAAGCTCGACAAGAATTTATAAATTATTTGCGTCCATTAATTGAAATGAGAAGGAAAGAACCTAAAGATGATTTGATAAGTTCTTTAGTGCAAGTGGAAGAACAAGGCGATAAATTAAGCGAAACAGAAATGTTCACTAATATTATGTTGCTTTTGGCAGCTGGACATGAAACTACCGTCAATTTAATTAGCAATTCTATGCTTGCTCTTTTAACCAATCCAGATCAATATGATTTGTTGAAGAGCAAACCTGATCTTATTGGGAGTGCTGTTGAAGAATTTTTACGCTTTGATGGACCAGTACAAGCAGTAAGGCGCATTGCTATGGAAGATATAATACTTAACGATAAAACTATCAAAACCGGACAAAATCTAATGGTATTAGTTGGGGCAGCAGATCGTGATCCAAAACGTTTTGCAGATCCAGATAAACTTGATATAACGCGCACCAATAATAAACATCTTGCTTTTGGTTTTGGTATTCATCATTGTGTTGGTTATGCTTTAGCAACAGCGGAAGGACAAATTGCTGTAGATACATTACTTAAACGTCTGCCAAATATGAAATTAGCAATGGATACAAAAGATTTGAGATGGAAAAGACCATTTTCGTTGCGTGGACCGCAAACATTGATGGTAAGTTTTTAAATTATTGTTGTTGCGAAAATAAAATCAGCTTATGTTCATTGTCAATTGTATAGCGCCAATTGCCAAAAAAAGTTTGTCCTAATAACGGATGAGTCATTCGCGATTCCTCTACGACTGAGATTTCAAAGTCTTTTTGGGTAATTGGTCCTATTCGCAATAATGGAATTGTGAATGCCCAGCTTCTTGTTGTACCACCTACACCACGAGATCTTCCTTCTCTGGCGTCATCAGGAATTGTAATGCCTAGTTCTTTTATTTGTTGCATTGTAAAAACAGTATTTGATGCGCCAGTATCAAAATAAACTGGATATTTTCGTCCATTTATTTCAGCGGTCATTATTATATGATTGCCTTCTCTTTCAAAAGGTACGCCTGAGCCAGAGCTAGAAAATTTAACGCCACTTGTACTTTGTGGAACTTCACTGTGTGAGCTACTCTTTTTAGTAAAGCGAATTACATTATTGCGATTATCAATTTCAAAATTGAAATCCCTCAAAAAACTTTGTCCGAGTAAAGGCTCATCAGAAAATTTCTCAGCTACATGCACAGGAAAGTTACGGCGATAAATAGAGCCTAATTGTACATCAGCCAATATATCCCAGCCTTTGATCAGTTCCGTTGAACCTACTCCTCCACTCATTGAATTTGCTTGTCCACGCGGCAAAGGAATACCTAATTGTTGAAAATGTTGAACGCTAAAACCAACACCATATGCCCCGGTATCAAATACCATATTTATAGGTTTACCGTTAACTTTAACTTCCACGAGAATACTTTGCCGATCGCGTATAAATGGTACTTGGCATGAATTGGGTAGTGAATCAAGATCGGCTGTACTTCCCCAGCGAGATACAGCTGGTACATTACGTATTGAAGCGGATGTTGAAGTCATAGTAGTTCTATTCATATCACTATTAGCATTGCCAATTACTTTTCTTGCGTATTGTGCTTCTAATGATTTGGGAAAACATTGAATAATTGTGGAAAAGCCATTGCGGGCTGCATTTTGGTTGCCTAAATGTTGACAACAGAGGGAGGCATAATATAATGCGCTAGCGCTCGGTGCGTTGCGTAAACTTTGTGAAAAATACATAGCTGCATTTTTATATTGCGCTTTGTTATAAAGGGCAACTCCTTGATCATAATATGAATCGGCATAGCCGTTAGGACATAAACTAAAAGCTATACTACAGGCAAATATTGAAGAAAATATTGCTGATTTGACAATACGATGAGCTTTATAACTTAAATAATGAACTTTGTGGTAAGTGTCTTTGTGCATGAACATTCAAAGCATTTGTATTATTTTCACGAGCATCTACACGAGCATCTAATTGATTAAGAACTGCTACTAATAAATCATACACTGACTTAAGATGATCAAAGTCATCAATTAATGTTTCTTGTGTATAAATAAGAACATTATGGTCTTTCGGAACTTTCCATTCAGATAAAAAGATGGAAGCATCACTTAAAATTCTTAATTGTAGTGATGGTTGAAGCATAATTAAATCTCGCAATGCCTGATCGCTAAATAGATCCAATACTTTAGCTTTGTCATTACCTTGCACGATAAATTTATGATCAAATTCATCGTCTCCAATTTGATAGTCTTGCATACCAAATAATTTACCGAAATGATCTAGCCATTTTTCTGTATGAATGGCAAAAACAAAATTATCTTTTGCTCGGTAGGCAGCAGTAAATGTTGTTCCTGTATGAATGCCTTTGCCTTTATGAATATTAGGATTAATAGTAATTGTCCAGGGCTTATTGCCAACTGGCACATGCATACTTTTAATTATTGATTTAGACTGAGACTCTTCTATAGATAATTCTGCTTGCATTTCATCTGCAAAATCTCGCCAGACGTAGTCCCAACCATAAATTTTTGTATGCATTTTCATTGCTTCTGTCTCCGGCATTACAGGCTATTGAAGAAACTTATTTAAACATTTTTGTAAGCTATAAGCTAGATGTAAGAATAAATAATTGAACTTTCTTTTCAATAAGAATATTTGTATTTTTTAACTTATATTTAAGGCTCAGTAATCTTAACGGGTTCAACTGGTTCGCCTTCTAATAAATCATCGCTGGGACTTATTACTACCACATCGTTTGCAGCTAATCCAGTTTTAATTTCTACATCATTACCAAAATCTCTACCAATATCTATTGCCTGGTAATGGGCTTTGTTATCTTTTATTATTACTACATATTGCCCATCTGATTTTGTCACAATCGTTGTTCCGGGAACTTGAATGCAAGGATAATCACGCAGTCCTGTGATTTTTACTTGTGCATACATTCCAGGTAATAATACCTCATCTTTATTTTTTATATGAATTTCAGTTTGTAATGTACGTGAGTTAGGATCAAGAGCGCCAGATACATTTGTAATAATGCCAGGAAAAACTTGATCTGGAAATTCTGGTACTAAAATGTCTGCTTGCATGCCAGCTTTTAAATAACGAGCGAATCTCTGAGGAACACTTACATAAATTCTAAGAACATCAATTTTAGCCATTTGAAATAATTCTAAATTGGAGGTGCTACTACCAGCTGTTATTAATGCACCAGGATCTACTTTTCTTTCAGTTATGACACCATCAAAAGGTGCTGTCACATTTTGAAAGCCTTGCTGTGCTTGGTATTTTTTGACATTTGCTTCCCTTGCCACAACTGTTGCTTTTGCTACTTTAACTTGATATTGTGCTGCTACTACTTTAGCTTCTAATGCTTTTTCATTGGCTTGGCTTGCTGCTAGTTCAGCTGTTTGTGCTTCCAGTGCTCTTACTTTTTCATCTCTACTTTGTTCGCTTACTGCTCCACGCGTGCACATACTTTGCCAGCGCTTAGCAGTTACTGTTGCATAATTTAAATTGGCTTTTGTTTTTTCAACATCAGCTTCAGCACTAATCTGTTGAGCTATAGCTTCTTTTAAATCTGCTTGTGCCTTTTGCAATCCTGCTCTTGCTTCTGCTAAATCTGCTTTTGATTGATTTAATTGCTCATCTATTTCGGGAGTAGCAATTACAGCTAATAATTGCCCTGCTTTAACACGATCACCAATATCAACCATTCGTTTGGTTAAATAGCCGTCTACGCGAGCAAATAAAGTGGCATACTGAATTGCACTTATATTTCCCGGTAATACCATTGATTCGGTTGTTGGTGCTGGTTTTGCATTGACTACATGTACAACTGGAATAGCCCCTGTTGTTTCTTCATGCATTTTTTTTAGCTCGATAATTTGTCCAATTTTTGGAATTAAACCAATAATAAATAGAACCACTAAAATGCCAATAATTATTATTACTGGTTTAGCTAGATGTTTTTTGCTTGAGCTGTCAATCTGCATAATTTAATTTGGCATGTCCTCTATGTTTTGGGTAAGACTTGGTTTGAATTTTTCTCTAAAGAGGCTAAATATTATTGGTACAAATATAAGTGTGGAAAATGTAGCTACTGTTAGTCCACCAATTACAGCTCTGCCAATAGGAGCATTTTGTGAACCACCTTGTCCACTGCCAATGGCCATCGGTAACATACCGATAATCATTGCCGTTGCTGTCATAACCACTGGTCTAAATCTTTGAAAGCCAGCAGCCAACGCTGATTCAATTGCATTTTTCCCTTCGTGCAATTGTTCTTTGGCAAAATTTACCATTAAAATACTGTTTGCTGAAGCTACACCAATAGTCATTATTGTTCCCATTAAAGCAGGAATGGAAAATGTTGTTTGTGTAATAAAAAGACTCCAAAGAATACCTGAGAAGGCTCCTGGAATTGCCATCAATATAATTATTGGATCTGACCAAGACTGGAAATTTATAACCAATAATAAATAAACTAATACAAGAGCAAAAACCAATCCACCTAAAAGTCCGGCAAAGGCAGAATTCATGCTCATCACTTGTCCTCCCATATTCATAAATGAGCCGCGAGGTAATTTGTTTTTATATTCTGAAAGAATTTTGGAGATATCGCCTGAAACGCCTCCTAAATCTCTTTCTTGGCAGCTAGCATATATATTGAAGGCTGGCTGTACATTGTAATGATTAACAACTTGGGGAGTAATACCACGACTTAAAGAAGCTAAATTTGCTAAAAGTTGTGGTTGTAATAACTGAACAGCATCTTTCGGTTGAGAAGCAGTAATTGATGTAACTATCAAATCATCAATTGAACCTATTTTATATTGAGGTGTCTGCGTTGCTAAATTGTAATTTACGCCATTTACTCTATTGAGCCAAAAATTAGGTGAAACTTGAAAACTTGAGCTCAATGAAACTAATACAGAATTAGAAATATCTTTTTGAGTGATACCTAATTGATTGGCTCTTGTACGATCAACTTCGATATTTATTTGTGGTGCATCCACTACTTGATGTACACAAACATCTACAGCCCCTGGTACTTTTTCTACTTTTCTTTTTATTTCTTGGGCTATACGGTAATTATCTTTTCTGTCAAAACCAGTTAGGCGTATATCAATCGGTGCAGGAAGCCCAGCATTAAGTATTTGAGTGACTATATCAGCTGGTTGAAAATAAAAAGTACATTCTGGAAAATCGTAAGTAAGTAATTTTCTAACTTGTTTTTGATAATAAGCAGTTGAATGGCTTTTATGTTCCGACAGCGAAATTAGTATTTCACCATCAGCTTCACTAATGGTTTGACTGTCTGAAAATGCATAATTTATGCCATTTACTGGCATGCCTATATTATCTGTAATAATCTCAATCTCGTTTTTGGGAATAATTTTTCTAATTGCATTTTCAATTCCGCTAAATAAGCGCTCGGTTTGTTCAATACGTGTACCTGGTTTTGCTAGCACATGTAACCTTAGCTGTCCTGCATCAATAGTTGGGAAAAAATCCTGTCCAATAAAAGGCAATAAACAAAAAGACAATGCATAAAAGCCTATAAAAACTATTACTGCTGTTTTTCGGTGGCGCAAAGCTAGCTCTAAAATGTTGTGATAATAATTGCGGAAATTATCAAATTGTTTATCAATAAATTTGTGAATAGAGGTGAACAGACCTTCTTTTGAAGAATGTTCTTCATTTTTTTTATTGTCAGGGTTACCTACATGTTCTTCACTGACTAAAAGGGCTTTAGACATTAGAGGAACAATTGTTCGAGATAATCCGTAAGATGCAAGCATGGCAAATATTACCGCCATTCCTAAAGGTACAAATAATGAACGGGCTGGTTCAGTCAAGAAAACTACTGGAATAAACACAATACATATGGCTAAAGTAGAAACTAAAGCAGGTAAGGCTACTTGGTCGGCTCCATCTAAAATAGCCTTTACGATTGGTTTTCCCATATCCATATTGCGATGGACATTTTCTACTTCAACGGTTGCATCATCTACCAACATACCGATAGCTAAAGCCAGTCCACCTAATGTCATTGAATTTATAGTCTGCCCAGTTATATGTAAACCAATAATTGAACATAATATGGCAAGTGGGATGGATGTAATAACAATTAGCGTGCTACGCCAACTACCAAGCAATGCTAGCATCATTAAACCAGTGAGCCCGGCAGCGGTTACTGCTTCTCTTGCTACTTCAAACACGCATTCTCTGACAAATGTAGATTGGTCTGTAAGTATTGTTAATATACATGCTGGTGGCACAATTGCTTGTATATGTGGCAAAGCGTCTTTAATAGCGTTGACTACAGCAAGTGTCGAAGCAGAGCCGTTTTTTAAAATGTTGAATATAACTGCTCGGCGACCATCTTGATTTACTATATTGAGTTGTGGTTGATAACCATCATGGACAAAAGCAACATCACGGACATATACGACTGCATTTTTTACTGACTTAATTGGTATGCTGTTAAGCATATCTATAACTTTAGGTATATTGTTTAAAGTAATAATATATTCGTAAGGACCCATTTTAGCTGTGCCACTGGGAGCGATAACATTTTGTGCATTTATCGCTTGCACTACGTCATAAGCTGATAATCCTGTTGCTACTAATGCATTTGGATTAAGATCAACTATTACTTGCTTGTATTTTCCTCCATAAGGAAAAGGAATAGTAGCGCCTTGTATTGTGGCTAATTGATTTCTCACAAAATTATTAGCAATATCAAATAAATCTGCTTCACTTAAAGTCTTACTGCCAATACCAAGTTGCAACACTGGTACATCTGTAGCGCTTGATACGGTAACTGTTGGTGGTGTCATATTTGGCGGTAATTGTTTTAACAGAGCATTTCCTACTGATGTCACCATGCCGACTGCTTGAGCTATGTTGCTACCTTGGTGCAAATATATTTTTATAATGCTCATGCCACTCAATGACATAGATTCCATGTGTTCGATACCGCTTACTGTGGAAGTAAAGGCTTTTTCACTAACTGTTGTAATAAGATTTTCTACATCAGATGGAGCCATGCCTGTATATGTCCAAACGCAGCTAACTATAGGTACATCTATAGTTGGAAATATATCTACTGCCATTTGTTTGATTGAAACTACGCCAAATAATGCAATGGCTAATGCCATAACAATGAATGTGTGCGGGCGACGAAGCGCTTGTTCAACGATCCACATATAAAACTTTAATTAACCAAAACATAGGCTCACTCACCATTGGGATTGTCCCAGATAATGTGCTATATAACAACTACTCTGTGTCGACTTAGCGGTGTAAGTAAGATGACTTTTCTTTCCCGATGCTTGAAAACCCGTGTCATCATTTTATATATATCAGTACTTTTTTTAAATAGTGCAAACTTTGCAACGATAGTATTTGCACAAGACTCTTCAAGTTCTTCTTCGACGCCAACTTTAAGAGGATTGGATAAAGATGTTCAAGAAAGAGAAAAATTTGATGATCTGACACAAAAATCGCTAAGCGAAAGTAGCGCTATATTTGTTGATCCCGAACAAGTAATTGTAAAACCACCACTACTTACATCACTTATCAGATTGGATAGAAGATTATCTCCTTTGCAATTAGATGCAAACTTGGTTCAAGAAGTAAATTTAAAAGATATTTTGCAAACTGCACTTTTAAATAATTTAGCCATTAAAATTTCTGCTTCCAATATGGCTATAAGTAAATGGAATTACATAACTAGTTTAGGAAGTTTTTTGCCTGACTTGATAAATGGTATTTCGTATCAAGGAATTAAGGGACATTATGCAAGCCCTGCTGGTGCTTCACTGCCTGTAAATAGTCCATTTTTTACAGCAACAGCAGGTTTTAACTACAATCTTTTTACTGGTGGCAAAAATCTATACACGGCTCTACAAAACAAACATCAATACAAAGCTTCCCAATACGCACTTAAAGGAATGACTAATGATGTGCTTATGGAAGCGACAAGACTATATTACCAATTAGTTTTGAATGATGTTTTACTTCAGATTAGAGTAAAAGGCACTGAAGTAGCGCAAGGTGTTGTCATTGAAAATCAAGACTTATATGACAATGGTGTTAATACTATGCTGGAAGTATTACAAGCTAAATATCAACTTTCTAAAGAACGACAAGAATTAATTGCCCAAGAAGCTGAAAGAAGACAATCAGCAGTTCATTTAGCAGAAGCATTAAATCAAGATGGTAATACTGATTTGATGATTAAAGATAGAACAGTTAAAAAAATACGTTTGGTTGATGATAATTTGATGGCGGCAGACTTATTACAAATTTCCATTGACAATAGACCGGAATTGAAAAAATATGGTGAATTACGAATTGCAGCAAAAGATGCTGTAAAAGTTGCTCGTGCGAGTTTATTTCCTACTGTTGCTGCCCAAGGTAACGTTATCGGTACAGGCGCCAATGTAGCTAGAGGATCAACATCCACTACTCCTTTGAGTTCATCTGGTATTGGCATTGGTGGGATTTCTTCAGCTGGTGGTTTGCCATTAGCTGGTGGTAGTGGTGGATTTACCAGGTGGGCAGAAAGAGGATTATTTACGCTTGGTGTGAATGTGCAATGGAATCTTGGTGGCATGGCACTTACAGAAATTGCACAAATTCAAGCCGCCAGAAATAATGCCAGAAGAGTAGATCTGGAGTTTCATAAGGTTTTGATTGATATATATAGAGAAGTAAGAGATACTTATCTGGAAAGTTTAAAAGCAGAAAACTTAATTGTAGAGACAACTGATGCTGTTAAATTTGCCGAAGAAGGTTTGGATATTGCTAAAATTCGTTTGGCAGAAGGCGTTGGTATCAATATTGATGTAATTAACGCTGAAAGAGATTATATTGCTGCGCTCATTGCTAAAGCAAAAGCAATTATTCAATATAATCTTACGCAAGCCAGATTGCTTTATGTGATGGGACGCAATAATGTTGATACTTTAACTAGTGTTGTTCCTATGAAAAAATAAAGTTTTTATTTTATTGATTTGAATTTATTTTACTTGCTTCGGCAAAATAATTTTGTGCCTCTGTGCTTTTGCCTGTTTGATGCAAATAATCAGCATAACTATTTAAACATTCCTTTAACAAAGGATGATTGTTTGTTTCGTATTTTCTAGTTCTGTTCAAAGCTTCTTTTAACTCAATATCTGCTTCTTTATGCCTACCTTCGTCTTTATCAAATTGACCAAGTTTAAGTAAAGCTTTTATAGTTTTTATATCATTAGCACCAAATGCTTTAGCTCTTATTTCGTATGCTTGAGCTAATAATTGATGGATAGAAGATGTATCATCTTGTTCACGTAAACATTCAGCTAATGAGATATTAAAGTCTGCTATTAAAGGATGTTCTTTTCCTAAAAGTTTTGTATATATTGATATAGCTTCTCTCAATAAAGATTCCTGGTCTTCAAACAATTCTTGTCCATGTAAATTATGTGCTGTCAATAAAATCTCTTCTCCATAAGCCTTAGCTTGAGATTTCTGTTTGTCTAGCTCTAATTCTCCTTTGGGCAAGATAGCTAAATCTTTCAATTTGGATAATGTTTTAGCTAATATTTGTTTGGACTGTTGTTTTTTAAGTGTTTCTATTTGGCTAATTAATTTACTTTGCTGGACAAAATCATTGCATAGGGCGGCTGTATCGGCACCTAATTGTAATGTTGCAATTAATCGAGTGTTGTTGTCTTGAATTGTATTTGCTGCTTTTTTAGCTTTTGATAACATTTCCATAGCATCTGCACTGCGATTGTTTTTGTTTAACGCTTCGGCTTGTGATATATAGAATTGCCATAATGCTTTTTGATAAAGGGAACCCCTATCATTTTCTGGTCCTTGCCATAATAATCCCAACGCTAAAATGGCTATTAATATCAGAGGAATAAAAGTAATGATAATTGTTGACGGTTGAAATTTTTTCTTTTGATTGTGTTTTGCCTGTCCCCACTTTTCCTCTTTTATTGGATACGATTTGTTTTTTATGGTTGTAGTTTTAAAATTTTGAGCAGCGGCAATAATGTCACCAGACAAAACCATCGTCAATGCTTCATAGACATCATTGGCTGATTGGAAACGATTTATAGTTTCTTTTTCTATGCATTTGAATACAATTGCCTCCATCCCTTGAGATATCTTTATATTTGGACTAGCATCTTTAAATGAGCTTGCTTGTTCGTATACATGTTTACGCATTGTGTCTACTGCACTATTGCCAATGATTGGACTTTGTCCTGTTAAAGTCTCGTACATTAGACAACCTAACGAATATATATCAGAACGTATATCGAGTTTTTCGCCTAAGCACTGTTCTGGGCTCATATAAAGCGGACTGCCAAATACTTCGCCTGATTGTGTTAATTGTTGTTTTTGTTTTCCATCTGGATTTATAACTTTAGCTATACCAAAATCTACAATTTTAACTGTATCTTTATTTGTATCCTCCGATAATAAAACTATATTGCTGGGTTTTAGATCGCGATGGATTATGCCCTTGCTGTGGGCATGATCTAGAGCACTGCATATTTGTTGGAATATAATAATTGCTCTTTCTTCTTTAATGTATCCATCTCTTTCAATGGCTTTCTCTAGCGATTCACCTTCCAGATAATCCATTACTATGTATGCTTGGCCAAATCCTGTTACACCAAAATCATATATTGTAATAATATTTGGATGCGATAAAGAGCTAGCTGATTGAGCTTCTTTTTGAAATCGCTGAAAAGTAAGAGCATCAGACAATAAATGATTGTGTAATACTTTAATAGCGACTAGCCTATCCATGAGTGTATGTTTAGCCTTATAAACAATACTCATGCCGCCACGGCCAATAATAGAAAGCATTTTGTAACGTTCAGCAAAGACAGTACCAATTAGTTGATCTTGTTGAACAATTACCAATTGTCCGCCATCTTCAGGACAAAACTCAAAATCGGCTGAAAATTTCTTGTGGCAATTTGCACAAATTTTTTCTTTTGGTTTTTCTTCTTCGTTTACCATTTTATATGATGGTAATGCAATTAAATCTCATCGCCAAGACTGAAAGATTCTTTGCTAAAAGCAGGTTCAACCCAGCTATTTTTTACGCTCATCAAAAATCCTTCTGTGGTTCCACTTAAAACACCAGCTGGTATACCAAGTACACTGCCGGCAGCAAGCAATGCCCAGTTATCAGTATCGCCAACCAAATCACGAGTAGCCACTATAGATTCTTTGTAAGACATACGTGCCATAGCTATTGGTGCACCTACTACAATACCAACGAAAAACGCTCCAATATTGCGTGCAGCTTTTCCGGCTGTCGAATCACTACTTGAACTTGATTTTGCTGCATCTGATTTAGCAGATATAGTTTCTTTTGAATCTGAGTTTAAATTGGTTTTTTGTGCAAAGACAATGGAAGTGCATGAAAGCGAAATAGTTAAAGCTATTAATAGAGCGGTAAGTTTTTTGTTCATCACAATATCCTTGAAATAAATGAATAATGAAAACCCAATTAAACTTCAGCTATTATCCCCTAGTGACAACCGTTAAATAAATGTACAAGCACGAACAATCCCCCCTAAACTTATTGGTTGTCACGTAGATGCTTTAGGCAATAGCTATTAAGGATAATTATGATTACTAAATTTGTTTGGTCACTTAAATTAGCCATTGCCTTATCTATATGTATTTTGATTTTGGCAGCGAATGCAAACAGCATATTAATGCATGCCTACAAAGCTAGTTATGATGAATTCTCAACATTAGGAGGACACATTACCCGTACTTATATATATGATGGACATGGGCATGGGCGGGTGGAAACAATTAATGAGAAAGGTAAACGATCTATTGGAATTATTGATGCAACAAATAAGACTATAGCTCTTATTACTGATAGTTCCAAAATACCTATTACCATTCCTTTGACAGATGAGGACTTTTTAGATTTTGCTCAAAATAATCAAGCAATGAAAAGCAAAACGAAAGATTTAGGTGTGAAAAAAATTGATGGACATCTATGTACGGGCACAGAATACAACTTACATCCTGGTGTCACACAAGAAATTTGGATTGGCAATGATATTGGTATACGTGTATATTCAGTTGTAAGAGGTGGGGCAATGGGTAAGGTTGTTTCTCATTTGAAATCATATTCCAATTAATTATTTGGCTAATTATTTAGGAGAAACTTATGCAACGGCAAATATTTTTCTTTAGTTTGGTTTTAAATTATTTGTTCTTATGCGCTTTACCGGCTCAGGCTCAGTTATTACAAGGTGGAATTGAGCGCAATGAAATGATCCCTAAAGTGAATTTACAATCAATGATGCCCAAAGTAGATACTAGCGATTTTAAACCAAAATGCTTGTGTATAAATCCAGATACGGTACAAAAACTAAGTTTTGCTGGACATGAAAAAATTGTAGATGGGGGGCTTTGGCTGTTAGATTTTGGTTCTAGAGCCGATCTGGCAGATCAAGCTCTTCATACTATTAAACACTATCGATTTACAGAATTGTGTAATGTTGATGTTATGCAATTCTTTCTAAGTGAAGGCAAATCACCGATAGGTCCTATGAGCGGTGAAGATGCTATTTATTTTGACAACAGTAAAATTAAAGCAGAGAAAATAAATGGTAATTGGAAGATAACTGAAGGTGATCATTGGATGTTAGATTTTGCTCAAGATGAGCAAGCAGCTCAAGATGCAGCTAATATTATTCGTTATTATGGATTTGCATATGAATGTTTTATTGGGCGTCCTCACGCACCAATGATGTATTTTAGAAAATAATTTATTCTTTGCTTGCAACAAAAGTATTTGTCATAGTTGCTAATAATCTTTGATGAGCAATTTGAATTAAAGAATGAGTAGAGTCGCCATCAATAGGAAAAGTAGCAAGACCGGTACTAAAGCTTGCAGAAAGTGTTTTTCCGTCGCTACCTGGAAAGGCAATGGTTTTAAATTCTTGCAAGAATGAATCTAAAGCAGCACTGATTTGTTGTTTACTTACACCGTGAAAAGCAATAATAAATTCTTCTTGTGACCATCTACCTTTAAGATCAGCAGCTCGAAAGCGATTATTTATAAGTTTGCCTAAAGTTGCAAGTATCGCATCTGATGTAGTCGGACCACAAGATTGATGAATTTCTTTGAAATCATTTATAGCTAGAACCCCAATGGTGACAGGGAAAGTTTGTCTTTTGGCACCAGCTAACATTATAGAAAGCTGTTCAATAAAAGCATGTTTTAGCCAAAGTCCTGTAACGCTATCTTTATTTGCTCTTTCTTTTAATAGCTGTGTGCGCTCGACACGCAATCTTACTCGTGCTATTAACTCCTCATCTGCAAAAGGTTTAGGTAAATAATCATCTCCACCACATCTAAATGCTGCCACACGTGTTTCTAAATTTGTTTGTGAAGTGAGAAATATGATGGGCAATTGTTGCCATGAAGACATAGTGCGTAGCATACGGCATATATCAAATCCACTAATTGTTGGCATGACCAGATCAAGCAATAGTAAATCTGGTTCGATTTCATTTAGTGAATCTACTAGTTTTAAAGGATCGCAAAGTGTAAATGTTTGCATGCCAGCGTTTCTTAATACTGAAGACACACGTTTTACAAAATACTCATCATCATCAAGTACAAGAACGCGTGGTTGTTCTAATTTTCTTAATGCTGCCATCTGTTTTATACTATGCTCCAATTTAGCCTTGCTGACTGGTTTTTTGATGTATAAAGTATAGGGTAATTGAACTTTTTCGCTATTAATAAAGGTATTGTCGCTGGCAGAAACAAAAGCAACCGGTAAATTTTCTAACCCAGCAAATGTGCGCATTTTTTTGGCAAACTGTAAATGTCTTTGCTCTCCAATATTTTCTAGATCAACATTTACAAAAGCTGCTTCAACTAAATTATCTTGAACTTGAGAAAGTGCTTGCTCGGGAGTTTTTGTTACTAATACATCTATAAGTCTTTGTTTGCACCATTCTTCAACTGATTGTATAAAACTATCGTCATTATCAACAACAAGTATTCTAGATAAAGAAATATTGCTGGTGACATCTATAGGCATCGGCTCATTTATGGTGGCAATTTCTGGCTTCTTATCTATTAATGCTTTAGCTTCAAACATTGCCGATTCAATTGTTGCCCATGTTTCTGGAGGCTTTAATGCTTTACCTTTAGATAATTCAGTTAAACCATCTTCAATTTGGCCCATAGCTTGACCCAATTTATCGAAGCCAAATGATCCAGCCGTACCTCTTAATTTATGAGCACATAATCTAGCTTCAGCAAGAAAGGCAGATTGATGTGGATTTTTTCTAGCCTCAGCTAAAGTTTGGGACAATTGTGAAAGCTTTTCTGGTAATTGTTGAATATACTCAGCTGCCAATCCATCTAAAACACTATGTAAATTGTCATCAACTGGGGTACTTTCTGACTTTATGTTGAGCCTTTGTAATTCACTATCTATTTGTTCGCCAAAAACAGTAGGAATAACTGGTTTATGAATAACAAGCCCAACACCTAAATTGTCGGTTAATACTTTATATGATTCTGCATCGCGCCAAAATGCTGATACAAATATGATTCTTGCATTATTGCCGATTGTCCGTAAATCTCTAATAAACTGAATACCATCAGTATCAGGTAAAAGTCCGTCAACAACAATCAAATCAAGAGTAGTGTTGCCGATAATGGACATTGCTTGATTGCCAGTGGCTGCTTCAATCAAGCGTATGTCCTTGGCTTTCAAGATTGGACGAACTAGATTGCGAAACTGAGGATCATCATCTAGAAGTAAAACTGTGTAACTCATAAATAGTGTAAGAAGTATAAGCCTTTCTACTTAGGACCAACAATATCTATTTTTGCTCTTATTTATTGTGAGTCAAGCAATTTTTGCTGCTTTTTTCTTTAATTCAGCAACTATATCTTGTTGACCCAGTAGATAACCGCGACGTGCTTGATCATCGGCATAATTGACAATTGATTCTGTCAACTGATTGAGAATTGATAGCGGAATAAATTCGCTAATTTGATTGAGGTATTGCTCAACAGCTATCCATTCGTTGGTATTTAGCGGAATAGCGTCATCAAGACGAGATGTAACGGTGTAGTTCTCAAGTTTTTCGAATGTGTTTTTCATTGGGTTAAAGCCTTAAAGAGAATTGTTTGAGCTGTTGGCTAATAAAAACGATAGATGCCCTTTACTTTGACTTTATTCCCGTGAAATAGGTCTTTAACACATAAAATTAGTTTTCAACGCAGTTTTTCTATCTTTAATGCTGTTGTTTATATCTCTTCTGTACAAATTCGATAGCTTCTTGCCTGTTGGTAACTTCTTGTAAATCTTGGGCTTCTATTAATTCGGTGAGAATTTCGCCAATCTTAGGACCAGCTTTAATACCCAGTATGCTCATGACATCATCGCCGGTGAGAAATTGTGGTTTTGGCTCGATCTCTTTTATATAGACGTAAAATCCAGCCAAAAGTTCATGTAGTTTTTCTTTGGTTTGACTTCTATCTTTTTGTAAATCTGGTCCATTTGTAGCTTCAAAATCTGCTAGTGATAACCAAATTAGCTCAGGCGTTTCATGCCCCATTGAGCGATAAAATCTATTAACGGCTCTATCAGTTGGTGGACCTTGATGGAATAAATGTCCAGGTCTTAAATGCCAGCGTACAAGTTTAGTTATGAAACGTTCAACTATTTTTGGAAATTTCAAACGATGTGCTAATTTTTCAGCCATCACAGCACCAATTTTGTCATGGGCTATAAAAGTATGTTTGCCTTCATCTGTTATTTGCCAGGTGCTAGGTTTACCTATGTCATGAATTAAAGCAGCAATTTTTAACGCTGCTCGACGATCAATTTCATGAGATAGTGGTATTTTTGCATTTTTAACTACCCAATTAGGTAATGCGTTTTCTATTATTTCAATTTGATGTGCTGTCTCTATTGAATGATCAAATAAAGGTAAATGGTGATAAGCGTTCGGTGGCACTTTATGCAAGTCAATAAATTCAGGAAAGATAGTCTCTAAAAGCCCAGTACTAGCCATCTTAGATATAGTCTTGCCAAATGAATTTGTTTTGGCAATAGCAAAAATTTCGTAATTAATTCTCTCCATTGCTACATTTGATAATAGTTTTTGATGCTTAGTAATAAAAGCTAAAGTTTGACTATCAATTGAAAAATTTAAAGCTGCCATAAAACGAAAAGCACGAATCAAACGCAAAGGATCTTCAACAAAAGATTTTTCGCTTACGCATCTTATTACACGAGCTTCAATATCACTTAGTCCATTTGTTGGATCAATAATTTTGTTTGGTTGATCTAAATCATAGGCTAGAGCGTTCATTGTAAAATCTCTTCTCAGCAAATCTTCATCAATAGATTTGCCAACGCACAAGGCAAAATCTATTATGTTTTTTGATGGTAAAATAATGCGTGCTGTGTCATTTTTTTCATCAAGTAAAACAAAATGACCATTTAAATGGTCAGCTACTTGTTTGGCTAATTCAATAGCCGAGATATCGCCTAAAACAGCAAAATCATAATCTTTAGTAGCTTTGATTTGTCCTAAATATGCATCTCTGACAGTACCACCAACAAGATAAATATTTGTATTTTGTTTTTTTGCAATTTTATTTATTTGATCAATATCTGGCTGCTTAAGTAAATCATTTAAGGCCTGATAAATTGAAGATTGAGAATTCATAATTTAAGTATTGAGAGCGTCTGGATCCGCTTCTTTAGGCGGGGGTTTCATATGACTGGCAAGATATACAATCCCACCAACTAAACTTGAAAATGTAGTAAGTCCAAACCACATGAGAGCATAAGTAATAGCATGTGAGCGATCAACATTTACAAGCATCAAGAAATAAGTGTAAGCCCATTCGCGAATGCCTATGCCATTAAAGCTTGGAGTAATGAAACCTAATACTGCAACTGCTGGATAAAAAACAAAATAATACCAAAGCGGAATTTGATTTAAACCAAGTGCTAGCCCTACTCCTATGTGACACATCACCATTAATAATTGGCTGAATAATGACCAGAATAATGACATAACAATTATTGACTTATCTTGCCAAAATATATTTGCTTTTGATTCATTGAATTGGCGTGAAATCCAATTAGTCTTGCCTAGTATGAGCTGAGATAATACAGGCATAAAAGGTACAACAACAAATACAGCAAATGTGCCTAAAAATATAGGGATTTTAAGCTGTAATGGAAGTGACCGAGCGTCCGGGCTTAATAAAATACCAAGTGTTGCTGTAATAAATAAAACAGCAATTCCACTTGCTCTATCAGCTAAAACTGAATAAAAAGCATCTTTATAATTTTTAGTGTCTTTTGATAAATAATAACAACGGCTAAAGTCGCCACCAACAGTTGATGGCAAAAACAAATTAAAGAAAAGCCCAACAAAACAATATTTTGTTAATTCCCAAATATTTTTATGGAAGCCAACTGCCTTTGCTAATAATTTCCAACGTACTGCTGTAATTACCACAGTTGTCAGAAACAACAAGGTTGTAATGAGAAGTATTAAACGATTAGCATTTAATGCGGCTTGCCAAGACTTAGACAAATCTACTTTGCCAAAAATAAATAAACTGCCAAACATTATTAAGCTAAAGAGGACTTTAAGCTTAATTTTGGTAGCTTTCGACATTTTCTGCCTCAGGCTTTTGGCTTGTCTAAGTGTGTTCATGCTAAAAGCCTTTATTTGCTCCTCATCAAAGCCCGGCCTTTTATTGGCAATCTTAAATGCAACTGATTTTTCTTCGGTTGTTTGTTGTCCCATGGCACTTTTTATATTGTCCAATCTATCTTTTATTATTGTGACAAACAATGTACCAGTTATTCGAGACTTAACTTTTATTTCTTGTGCTAAGTTAAATAATAGATACAGGTTATAAAACTTATGTATTTAAGCAAAAAATTTGCCTATAAGTGCTTCTTTGTCGGGTAAATAAAGGATAGAATTAATTATCTTGAAACTAGCTATAAATTTTTAGGCAATTTCGTCAATTAATTGTAGTCATATCGTTGTAGGGGTAACACATTAGTGCCAAAACTTAGTAAAAAGTCATGGATGTTTTTGAAATTAGGACTGCTAGTTGCTTTTTGTTTGACGTTTTTTGCTCAACAAAACTTAAATAAGTCAAAGGATAGCTTTTGGTTGCAGTCTAAATTAGGGGCTCAGGCACTAGCTCAAGGTGATTTTGAAAAACGATCAATAACTCCGGACGCCTTGTATTCCAGGGCTTGGAATTTAATTAAGGAAAATTATTACGATCAGAACTTTGGAAATCAAGACTGGTCAAGATGGCAAAGTCGGTATTCAGGCAAACTTAAAACAACGGAAGACGCAGACAAAGCTATTGAATCCATGCTTGCCTCTTTGAATGACCCTTATACACGCTTTTTAAGCAAAGATGCATTTGATGAAGAAAAATCGCAAATAGAAGCTCATTTATTTGGGGTTGGTATGCAATTAGGTATGAATAAAGAGCATAAAGTTGTAGTTATTGCTCCTATTCAAGATACTCCAGCCGATAGAGCTGGAATACATGCAGGCGATGAAATTATTGAAGTTGACCGTAAACCAGTTAAAGGACAATCTCTTGATCAAGTTGTTAAACAAATTCGAGGGCTAAAGGGAACTAAAGTCCTCATCACTATTTTGCGTAATACCAAAAAAGAACAAGTTGAATTAACTCGGGCTGAAATTCCTATTAAAGCTGTAGCAAATGTTGAAGTATTGCCAGGTAATATTGGCTATATTCGTTTGGAGAGCTTCATTTCGCATCGAGCTAATGAAGAAATGAAAGAAGCTTTGAAAAAGGTAGGCTCAGTACGTGGTCTGGTTTTAGATTTACGTCTAAATCCAGGTGGGCTATTGTCTAATGCTATAGAAATAGCCAATATGTTTATGGATAAAGGAATTATTGTTAGTACCATTGATAAAGATGGTTATAAAACATCTCAATTAGCGGTAAGAGGTGCTCACAATACTATTCCTATGGTTGTTTTGATCAATAAAGGTAGTGCTTCAGCTTCAGAAATTTTAAGTGGTGCATTGCGCGATAATGGCAGAGCAAAATTAGTGGGCGAAAAATCATTTGGCAAAGGATTAGTACAAGCTATTCATCGTTTGGATGATGGCTCTGGTATGAATGTAACTATAGCCAAATATTTAACTCCTAATGATACTGATATTCATAAAACAGGCATAATTCCTGACTATGAAATCGCTATTAAAGAAGATGATTATAAAACAGGTAAAGGTCCGTGGTGGACTGGTTGGATGGACACAAGTGCTCCTAATTACAAACGGTCTCCACAAGATGGCAAAGACGTGCAATTAGCTAAAGCATTGGAAGTTTTAAACAAACAGTTGGCTGAGCATGTTAACACCAACAATTCAGCTAATGTTTTTGCTAGTTCATCACCAACAATTCCTAAAAACTAGTTTTGATTGATAAACGACGGTTTAAAGATGTAGGAAATTCTCTAGAAGAATTTGCTTACGAATTTCTCGTTGTTTGTCCTAATTGTTCTAAACAATGCAAAGTTTTACTTGATGGTATAAGCGATACCAATAAATTGTTTCAGCCAAGAAAAGCAATTTGTATACATTGTGGTTTTGCAAAAAAATGGAATGGTGACAAAATAAGTGCTGGTGAACCTTATGATTGGTATTTTGGTTTTCCTTTATGGCTTCAAATTTCATGTCGTGATGAAATTTTGTGGGCTCTAAATGCAGATCATTTAGATTTTCTAGAAGACTATGTCTCAGCCAAGCAACGTGAACAATTGCCAAATAAAAATCGTAGTTTAATTAGTCGATTACCAGTCTGGGTGAAAAGTGCAAAAAATCGTGGTGAAATTTTAAAGTGTATCCAGAAATTACGGGAAAAACTACAAAGGTTGAATAAATGAATTTTTTTAGTAATTGGGTTTTTGCAAGAAAACTAACTATAGATTTATTGAACTCACTTAGTGAAGCTGATTTATTATGGACTCCAGGTAAAGAAGTTGGACAGTTTTGGAAACAATTTCGCCATATTGGTCGTGTACAAGAAGATTATATGGATGCACTCATAAATAAAAGCATAAACTTTTCTTTGACAAACAAACACTATAATGGTGTACCAGATAGAAACAAGCTCATAGAATATTTCAGGAACTTAGATCAAATACTTTCGGAAAAATTACATCAAATTGACTTTGCGGAGACAATTGATTGGTTTGGTGAAAAGGTAGATATATCCGAACATCTATCAAGAATGTTGAGTCATGAAGTATTACATCATGGACAATTTATCGTTTATTGTCAGTTGTTAAAAAAACAATACCCTGAAAGCTGGTCTATCTGGGGATTTTAGCAATCAAGTCCTTCAATAGCACGTCCATGATGTTTTAATGGACTGACTTGACTGACAGTAGTTGCTTGTTCCATAAGCCATTCAGGAGCAACGCGTCCAGTCAAAATTAAAACAGTTGGATCTTGCCTGGATTCTATTGCTGGTCTAACTTCTGCCCAGTCTATTAGTCCTACGCGAGCTACATCAAGCATTTCATCACCAATTACTACATCGTCTTTGCGCTCTAATGCTTCTTTTATGTATGAAAGTCCTAATTTAGCTTGTTCTTTATCTTCCGGCAAAATACCATTTTCAGAAGTGTAAAATCTAAAACTGCCACCAGGTCCAGCGCCTAATCTATTAACTCCTGTGTAATGAACAGTAAGTTTACCAAAATCTTTATCCTGAACATTGCTCAATATAGATAATGCTTTGCCTTCACTGGTATTAGCTTCTAATTTATCAAAAAATATTATGGTGACATTTTTCTTTTTACTTAAAGCTCTTATTGCTACTCCAAAAGTAGCTGTGGTTTTTCCACAACCTGTTCCTAGGTATAGGCGGATTCTTTCTTTTACTTGTTTATACTTTTCTGATGTCATTGGTTTTAAACAGGAACTTTAAATAGGAATAGGACTACCTTTCTCGTCGACAGAAACAAAAGTCAAGTCTGCTTGAGTTACAGGCACTATATGTCCATCTCGTTCTGCTTCTACATCAACATGTATAGATATAGATGTGCGACCAATATGTGTTGTAGATGTATAGAAACTAACAACTTCTCCAACAAAAACTGGTTGTTTAAAAACTACTTCTTTCATGGCTACGGTGACAATTCTATTTTTGGTGCTATTGCGAGCTTCAACAGAACCAGCTAAATCTATATGACTTAGAATGATGCCACCGAAAATTGTTCCAGCGGCATTTGTGTCACGAGGAAGAAGAACAATGCGTATCGCTGGTTGTCTTTTCTCATTTTTAAAGCCACTATTATTCAAATTTATATTCCCAAGAAATATATGCCAATAGATTTTAGCTTATCTAGTTATCAAAATAGTTATCATTGACATTGCCAATAAATAGTCAAGAGGGTATCTCCACTTGAAGACTTTCGTATCGATAACTATCTATTTAAATTATCTTTCTTAAGCTATAATCCAAGATGGTCATTTTTAGGTGGCTTTTTGGCGCTTTGATATCGAGTTTTATAGAGAGTAAAAACTTACCAGGATGTTGGCAAAAAAAATATTGGCAAAATTTTTCTTACGTGGGCTAATTGCTCTAAGCCTTTTTGTAATATTTAGTCAAAATGCTTATGCACAGATGCAATTGCAAGCGGCCGGCAATACGCCTTTAGGCTTGCCCAATCATGCCTCGGAATTAATTGCACAAGTATCATCCTCACCGCCAGCTACTAGACCATCATCTTCTGATATGCAAGTCGATTTAGCTCCTCTTAGATTGCCTGAACGAGGAGGCATGGGAAATTTCCAAGGTTTTAAGACTAATTTATTTTATAAATTACCGTCAAGAATGTTTTTTAACCTGACTGTGGAAAATTCCGGACGTGTAGAAACTAATATTTTTCAACAATCTAGTCCTAATAAAACTGACTTTATTTATCGGGTATTGCCCAATGTTACTCTTGGATATGCTTTAACTAAAAAAACTCGTGTAGCTGCCAATTATTTCTTCTTCCGCGATCAGTACGCGCGTTATACCTCAAGCATGAGCAGAAACATTCATTCAGTAGGTGGTCGTATTGATCATGATTTCCAAATCACTCCTAAAACTACGCTTACTACATCTATGTTTGCTAGGGAATTATTTATTACCCATTCTGCCAACCTGACAGACTTGCTCCCATCAGTCACTGTTGTGCGAAGAACAGGTCAAAGAGGCATTTTATATGGAAGCGTTATTGGACAGCTAAGATTTCATGGACTATTTGACCAATGGCAAGAAGGCGACCAATTTTATTCTTTTGGTGGTGTATATCGTTCACCTATGTGGACTTTCTCAGCTGACAATACTTTTATAACTAATTTTGGCAAGCGTTCATTACGTGGTGGTCCTAATAACCAAATGTTCATTCTTACTTTTGAAGCTGGTAGAAAACTTCATAAGCGATTGCCACTTACTGCTTTTATGCGAGCAGAACCAATATTTAATATCGGTGCCAATCAAGCAGCTGGTTTTGCTGGCTTCAATTTCCGTTTATTCGGTGGGCTAAGAATGGAATTGAACAAAGCACCAATTTTCCCAATCAAATTACTTGGCGGCTAATAGTTTATTCTTCTCCTAATAATTGAAATGCTGCCCAATATCTTGGGTTGGCTCTAACAAAATTAGGATCTTTTTTATTGTTAGTTTTACTGCTTTCTAAAAAGGCTACTGTATCTAATTGAGCTTGTCTTAAAGAAATGCTTTTTCCTTTTCCTTCCAAATATGTTTTATAAAACTTTGTCATTTGATATTCAGTCATAACATCATCAACATTCCATTGACTAACTAATACAGATGGCGTACCGGCAATAATAAAGGCGCGCGACAAGCCAACTACTCCGTCGCCTGTAATTTTTCCGCGTCCAGTTTGGCAAGCAGAAAGCACTACGATTTTTGCTTTTAAATCTTTAAGTGAAATAATATCCGATACTGTAAGCAAACCATCATCATTTTGAGTAGGTGCTAGTACCAGTGCTGATTGAACGGGATGCTCTTCATCAATCATTCCGTGTGTAGCTAAATGAATGCTTGTTGCTTTTGGTGCTAATTCTTCAAATGCTTTTTTATTTGCTTCAGCTCCAATTTTTACGATGGCATTATTATTGCCAAATAATTGAGCAACATGTTTTACTTCTTTTTCAGCATAAGGCAATGCACCTAAAAATGAAATTACAGGAGTAATAGGATTACCAAAGGCTAGCAATTTGTTTTCTGCTTGCTTTACTTCATTAGCTAATTTTTGTGTGGCTTTTAACACACCTAAAGCAGGTGTATAGCTAAGTGTATAGTTTTCTATTAAGTAATCACCCTTCTCTGATATAAGTGCTGCAAAAGGTACGGAAAATAATGAGCCATGTGGAATTATTGTCACACTTGCTCCTGGATTTTTTGGTAACAGGTGAGCTATTGGATGAATTAAAACTTGATAGACTTGTTTTAATAAATCTTGTCTTTTTAATCCGATTTGTTTTAAGTCATCATTTGGTTTGGGTTGAGTAATTACGCTCTTAACACAATTAGTAATTAACTCGGATAATTTTTGTTTGTTTATCAATATTGGTGCCGGCATATGAATAGTGCTATCTGGGTCAATTACCCAAACAATTATTTTGTCAGGCAAAATATAATATTCAACACAAGTAGAACCACGTTGTTTTACTGTCGATTTAATTTCTTCTATTGTTGGAGCAGCTACATTGATTGGGCTAATTGCCGTACCTTCAACGTAAGCATGTGGCTTAGCAATTATACTAACGTCTCTATCTTTGCTAACTATAGCGCTATTTGATGGCGAAGCTGGAGCAGATCTAGCAACATTATTGAGTAATGAAGCTTTATTCTGTATAGTGCTTTCAAAAACAATTTGTCTTTTGCCTCTATTAGCTAGCATGTCTAAAAAGGCACGGGCGCGTCCACGCTCAGCTATTTCTAATGCTTCGTATGGGCGATTGAGTTTTTGCAACAAATCAATCAATTCAATAAAACAATCTTGGCGGAAGTCTAAATTGTATGTTTTAAAAGAGTCTCGCGATAAATTTCCTCTTTCTTTTTCAACTAAATCAACTGCTTTACTTAAATAAGTAAGGGCTTCGTTATTATTATTTTGTGCTTTATAAGCTTTACCAATACCTAAATTTGCATCCCATTGTGCTTCAATAGAGCCAGAATTATTAGCTAAAATAAGTGCTTGTTGATAATATTCTTGAGCCTTTTGATAATTATGTCTTAAATATTCACTTAGACCTAATCCGCGAAATATAGTGCTTTCTGCTGATTTGTCATTAATGTTTTTAGCTTTATTCAATGCTTGTTGATAAATTGTCGATGCTTCATCGTATTTACCTTGAATAAGATTGTATTGCGCTAAGTTGTAATCAAGTATTGCTTCAAATCTTTTTGTTATAGCTGAATGATAATCTTTAGCTTTTTGATAATAAGTTTGAAATTCATGAGTGTGTTTGGGACTATCAAGTGCTGCTACAGCTAAGCTATTCATTGCTAAAGCCATACGGTCTTGATCTTTAGCTTGATCAAATAAAGGTAAAGCCATTTGATAATAATTCATAGCTGTATCTGATTGACCTAATACCTTGTAACAACGGCCAATAGCCATAAGTAAATCAGCATTTTTGACAATATCATTTGATTCTTTGGCACTTTCTTTTAATGCCAGTAGTTTTTGCAAAGCTGGTTCCGGAGTGCCTTTAAGTAAAAGATCATTGCTAAGCTGCAACATAGAATCAAATTCTAAAGAAAAATTATTTTGTCTTTGTGCTAATAAGGCAGCTTTTTTATGTGAAGACTCTGCTTGTTCAAAATCTCCTAAATCAGCATATGTTGTACCTAGCCCAATTAAGCCACCAATTAAAATAGTATTTTCAGTTGTTCTTACTAACTCAATAGCCTTTTCATATTCAGCTTTTGCTTCTTGTATGTTTTGGTTATCGTAATATGTATCTGCCAAACCTAGATGAGCTTTGGCTTCTAAAAAAGCTAATGTTTTATCCTGCAGAAAATTGAGAGCTTGTTTATATACTTCAATTGCATTATTTAAATTTTGAGAATCATGTTCTATTTGAGCAAGTCCTAAAAGAGCTACACCCATTTTGCGATTGTCTGGTGCTTCTTTCATCAAATTAATTGACTGAGTAAGTAATTCTTTAGCTTTATTTGGATTATGTTTTTGCCTTTCTATGGTAGCTAAATTATTGAGTGCATCTGCTTGTCCGAGAATATCGTTATTCTTGACAGATATATCTTGTGCTAATTTGTAATAATTTTCTGCTTTTTCTAAGTCATGGCTACTTAATGCCATTGTGCCAAGACTATTGGTAATGAATATAACTTGATCATCAAGATTATTTGTTTTAGCTATAGATAAAGCTTGTTCATACTCTTTTAAAGCATCAATTTTTTTATTGGCAGAAGTTAAAAGTAACGCTAAAGCAATATGTGTGCGAATCATGGCATCAGGTCTATTTATGGTAGCTTCTTTAGCAATTGCTTGCCGCATAAAATCTTCTGCTTTTTCTAAATTTGCAGCTTCAAAATAAGCCTTAGCTAGATCATATAAAGCATCAGCTTGCTCATCTGGTTTTCCTTTTTTGGCAAGACGCTGAACTTGTTGTTCTAAATTTGCAATATTCACTGCTTGATTAACAGCCAGTATTGGTGATAGTTCATTGATGATTATAAGTAATGCAATAATTAGGGCTGGATAAAACTTTGATTTATTGATATGAAATGGATTGATTTGTCGATGGTGCTTTAGCTTGTTTGGATACAGAGACTTGATAAAAGCCAGTGGTGCCATTGACATAATTAAGAACGGCAGCCATTTTTGACATATCAGCAAGAATTCTTTTTGTTTTACTGTGAGAATCATTTTGTCCTAATGTTACGATCAAACCACTATTTGCTAATACTGTTTCCAATGAAAACTCATTGGTAGCAAATTGTTCATTGCCTAATAGTTTACCTCCTCGGCGTGCAAACCCGTCATGTAAATACAAATCTTTGGTTGCAATTTTTGTATTGCTGCCAATGAATTCAAATCCTGGGGCAATCGACATTACTTGACTATTTAGTCCAGATGATTTGTCAGGTACTTTTACTAATATAGCTTTACCAGTGCCATTAAGATTCATTAGATGAATAACATCATTTTCTTCTTTGAGAATAATTTCTGAATTCGCTTGGCAGGATATATCAAAATATTTGGTTTTGATTAAAGCTACATGCGCTGGACGTCGAGTTGAAACTAAAATAGAACCAGATTCAAAATTGATGGAATAAGGAGTCAATTGCTGGAATTTACTTCCTGCGATCCATTTAACTAATATGCCACTGCCATCACCTTTTAAGATATCTTCTTTAAAGTGTTTTTCGTTCACTGCGCTAATACCATTGCCGGATGCATGAGCATTAATAGCAAAATCTATTGGATTGGCATTAGTTAAATCAATGGGATTAATAGGTGTATTGCCAAGAGTTGGCGGCGGCGTAATGGGTACAAAAACTTTAATAGGTGCCGGTATAGAAGGAGGCGTCATTGGAGGGGGTATTGTCGGCATAGATGGAGGAGTTGTTATCGGAGGAGTATATGTAAAACTGCTTCCTTGGCAATGTCCTGGCATGTTTAGCCATAACATGGCTAGCCACAAATAGATTGACAATAAAAATAATGGTTTAAATAGTGTTTTACTCTTTAACATAATGCCCCAGCTTGCGGAATACGTAATATTGACTGCACCCCTTCTTTACTTCTGGACGTCAAAAATTAGGGGGAATTTCAAAGATTAATTGCTTAAAAAATTCTTCCTAATTTAGTGTTTTTCTAAGTAAAAACCTTGTCCTTCTTAGCTTCTAAGAATTGAAATCAATACGCTATACTTAAATGTGTTCTGGACTATGTCCTTGCCCTTATGTTCTGGCGAAAAATTGGGAGAAATCAATGAAATATTTAAAGCATGATCGTTTATCAACATCGATGATGTTTTTGCTTGCGATTGGTTTTGTAGTAATAGCATTTAGTCATCCAAAACATACAGCCAATGGACAATATGGTGAAATTATTATTCCGGAAACACCTGTTTTTGTTCCACCACCACCTCGTCCTGAAAATCCATTTTCGCCACCAATTGTAGTGCCAACTGATGTTACTTATCCGGTTTTACCAGTGCCAAATGTTTCTTCGCCAAGTTCTGCTCCTGGCATTACAGTATTATCTGAAAGTGGCTTTCCTCGCTCAGAACAATTAAAAGGATCTACAGACTTTTTAGAAGTTCGTACGACTCCCGATACTGAATATCAAAAAACATCTGCTTATTCAGCTACGCTACAGTCAGGAACAATGTTATTGGGCGTGAAAAAACCTTCTGAAATAGGTATGGTTGACATACCTTTAGGAAGCGTTGCTTCTTATTCCAATGCAGACGTGATGGTAAAGGTGGACAACGCTGTTCCTACTCCTTCTGCTCCTACTCCTTCTAATAGTCCTGGTAGAATTACAACAGGTGTATCTCCACCTATTGTTACTAGAATAACGAATTTAGATGGTACTGGACAAAATGTACGAGTCAATTTAAATAAAGGACCATTTGCAAATCCAGCAGACGATCCAGTTCTTGCTCTTGCACCAGGTTACGAATTAGTAGCCAGTACTCATAAATTGACAGCTGCCGATTTGCGTCCAGATGATGGTTTTGCTCGTCGAAATACAAAAGTATTTGGTAGCAAAGGTAATCTTGCCGTCAGTCAAATTTCTGTGGAAAGCATATTGCATTCAAGTTCTCTTATTGCCAGTATGAATCAAAAAGATTCAGGAGCTAAAGATCGTCGCATATTAGCTGATATGTCTAAAATGGCTGCTGTATTGAATCATGTAAATGGTACTGTTGGATACGAAGGACAATTAAAGAAATAATTTGTTCTCTCCACAAAGAGTATTGACAAATTCCTATTTCAAATACATTTTTGTATTTGTAGCTATTGTCACTATTTCGTTTTATTGTTTTGCTAATACTTTAAATACTTATTTGTTTGCTGAAGACTATATCTACATGTCTCACATGGACAAAGTTTTTCATGGACAATGGCAACTTTTACTTAAAAGCTTTATTGAGCCTTCAGTGAGCCCAGTATTTTATTTATTCTATCGTCCGCTAATTGAAATTACTTACGCTTTTGACTATCTTATTTGGGCTGAGAATCCTTTTGGTTATCATTTAAGCAATATTTGTTTTCATATCTTAGCTTCAATATTTTTATTCTTATTTATTGAACGTTTAACTAATAAGCTGCCTGCTAATCAATCTTACTTATTAGCTTTTATGACGGCAGTATTATTTGCTGCTAGTCCATTACATGGTGAACCTCTAATTTGGCTTTCTGCAAGAGGTGATACTTTAGCAGCACTTTTTTCTTTTGTTGCAGCGTGGCAATTTTTAATTAATGGGCAAAAACCAAATAAGATATCTTTGGTTATTAGTCTAATTTCTTTTTTTTGTGCTTTATTAGCTAAAGAATCTGCCATATGTTTACCATTTTTTCTTTTAACACTTAGCTTTTTATTTGAATTTGATGCTGAAAAAAATATTTTTAAGCGCTTAAAACAAAGCCTTAAAACAACTATGCCGTACTGGTTGCTTTTGTTATTTTATGTATGCCTTCGAGCTTATGCATTAGGTGATTTAATTGGAGGTTATACTGGTTCTGTAGCTGAATGGCAGACAAGACAAATATTAGATCGCTTGTTTGAAGGCAGTCTTTTGGCTGTTTTTTATCCATATAACCAAGATGTTTTACATTATGAACATTTAGCTAATACAATTTTACGAATTTCTTATTGCTTAATTGCTTTGATTGTATTATTGCGGACTTTTAGAAATTATTGGACTAATTATGCGCTTTGTTTGTTAGCATTTTCATTTATCTGGTTTATCATTGCCTTTTTGCCAACAGCTAAAGTTTGGTATTTGAATTCCAATCTGGATGGTAATCGATATTTGTACATAAGTAGTGCAGCTTTGTCTTTGTTTTTTGCTATTCTTATTGCGCCAATTTACAATAACAAATCTAAATTCATTAATGCTATTTGTCTATCAGCATTTTGTACTTTATTTATTTCTTCGATATATATGTGCAAAATAAATAATTTACCTTGGCTAGAAGCTAGCAATCACATGAAAAAACTTGCTAGTGAATTACAAGATTGTTTTGACAAATATGGCTTTCAAAAAATTATGTTTTTAAATCCACCAATTGGTTATAAAGGCGCTCACATGTTTTCCATGAGAGAAATGTTGGTTGCTTATTTTGATAGACCTATATTCAATAAAAATATATCTCAACAAATAATAACAATAGAACCAAAATATTTTAGTCAGCAACAAGTAATAAATCTATCTAAGTTAAAACGTTTATTGCATTTTTACCCTGATACAGCAATTTGTGCTTGGGATGAACAAACACAAAAACTAAGTGTTTTAAATGATCTGCCAGAACGTATAATATCCGCTGAAAAACATTTATCTAAAGAAAAAACACCTTATTTAACTCCTTTAAGAACATCATATTTTAATGGACGTAAACGTTTTATTTTTTCAGCTACCAATTTAGATAATACACTCGATATTGATTTTATAGAAATTATTGTACAAGCAGATAAAAATAATAAAGATGATTTCCATGGCAATCATATAATTTTAAGCTGGGCAGGACCTAATTATAAGTTATTACCTTTATTTCGCTATCAATGGCTATCGCCTGAGAGCAATAATTCTCTTCGTTCTTACATTTTTCCTGTTTCAGAAAGTCCTGGCTGGCTATTAAGTCCTCATGTCAATCAAATTGCTCTATCTCTTCCTAGTAATGACCCAAAAACCAACATAGCCTCGATAAAGCTTTTAAAAGGGACTGATATTATTGCTCAATTAGAGCCAGACGTAAAATTCAATATAGAAAATGAAAATGGCGTTTGTTCTATTAAAGATAAAGTTCTAAAAGTAAAATATGATGTTTCGCATATTCCTCAGGCAAAAGCTGCCATTATAGAAATATCCAAATGCCATTATGTTTTTGAACACGAATCTAATATGCTTCACAACAAAGACTTTTCAAACTATGCTGCTATGCGCTGGTATTTACCCAATAAAAAAGGACAATTACAAATTTTAGCTAATATGTTACCTGAAAAACGCGGGCGTTATCAAATACGCTTAGTTGCTTTGTCTTCTAATAACAAAATCGTTGGTTGTTTTTCTGATCCTCTAACTATTGAGAATTAAAGTTTTTATTTGAAATAACAATTGGATCTGAAAAATAACCAATTATTTGGTCTGTATTTGATAATGCTGCCAAATGAACAGTGTATTCAGCTTGCTTAGGTAACATATCTTTTGAAATTAAGATATTGCCTGTTGTTTTATCTTTAGAAATTCTTCTCAATATTTGTTTTGATAATTCTTTGTCACGAAATCCATCTGAAAACGTAACAAAATTTGCATTAGGCTTTGAAATTTCCAGAATTGCTTTTGTTGCACCTTTAATTTTAGAAATATCAAAGTTAAACAAAAAATTCCCATTATTGCTAGTGTAAATTCCACCACTTTCTTCTTTGCTATTTCCCATATTGATATTTAAAATAGGAACTAATGCATTTGCTTGTAAAAATCTTGCCGTATTTATTTCTAAGTCAAAAATACTTGCTGGCAAAAATAATTTAATTACTGGTATTTGTTTTGATAAAGCCCAGCTTTTATATTGTGAAAGTGGAAACATGTATTTATGCAATTTATTATCACAAATAAGTTTTTGGCCAAAATATTTATTACTTTCAGGTGTAGGATAAATGCTTGACAAAGCATTAGTGTTCTCATTAAACCAAGATATAGTTAAATGAGGCTTATTGTCTAATTTGTTTTGTGCTTTTAATTCGATTTCAATAAAGTCTAAATTAATAGGCGCAGTCGTATTACTGTTAGTATTTAGTTTAAATAAAAAATTGCTTTTATCACTAGTATAAATAGGCCCATTTATTTCTATTGGCGGCAATTGCAATAATTCCAAATTATCGATGGTGAAATCATCTAGTCTTTTAAATTGATAATTCCAGATAGTAAATTTGTATCTGTTATGGTTTTGCCATTTACGTTTTAATTCACTTGTATTGAGAAGATTTTGACTGCTGTAATTATAAGCATCCAACAAATCAATTTTATGAGCCACGTCAATATTGCTTAAAGGTGGTCGCAATAAATCTTGCAACATACGCAATTCTCCCATTAAATAAATGCCTTTATATTCATGGGGTAAATTTAGAATAACTAACTTTTGTCCGGCTGCTATATTTACTGTTGCTTTTTCAATTGCCAACTTAAGACTTCTTATTTGATCACTAGCTTCAAGCCAAGCAATATTATTATGGAAATTTATATGGATAAAACAAATAATATAGGCAGTTAAAATGAGAGAACTTACAAATGATAATATTTTTGTGATTTTATTTTTTACCTGGAAGGGGCAAAAAATAAATGTAACTAGCATCATAAAAAACGGTGCTGAAGCAAAATAAAATTGTCTTGAATTGGCTAATTTATCTGTTATGTACCAAACTTGGTAAATGGGCAATAAACAAAGTAAATAAAAACAAATAAAAAATATAAGAGCATAATTTATTTCTTGTCTCCAATTACCACTTATTACGCGTATGGTAATTATTGAAGCAGAGCATATATGCAATGCTTGCAAAAATTTGATTGTTATATCGTTAGGACTAAAGATATCTGCGTTAATTGGATAAGCAAGTTTTAGCCATGAGAAAGGCGAAAACCAGCGATCGTAAAACTGTGAGTATAAACTTTCACCAATAGAACCAACATATGAAGCAGCTGGATTTCCTAAAATCACCGTTCTAACGATAAAATAAATTATTAAAACCAGCCATAATGGCAATGTTTGTTTAAAAGACTTCGATAGGTTAGCTTTAATTGATAAGGTTTGATTATCAATTAAGAAGCAATAAATAAAAGCAATGGCTGGTAAGGTAATTGCATGTTCTTTTGCTAGAAGAGCACATAAAAAACTTATAGTCGAAAATATCGATAAATATAACGTTTTTGCATTTTGAGCACGTATAAACAAAGCTAAGGATAAAAAGAAAAATAAAGCACATAAGCTCGTGCATTGCCAGATTACTGTTTCAGCATTTATTGGATAAGTAGTAAATAATAAAGCAACAAAAGTACTAAAGATTAAGCTGCTTATTCTATCTAGGAATTTACTTATTATTTGTATTGATATCAATAAAATGATTATTGATATGAGCATATGAAGAATAAGATTGCCCCAATGCAATGCATAAATGTTGTAATTTACTAGAGGAAAAGCTAGCGCTTGAGCAAAGGGTATTAATGGCCTATATAAAAGAATGATATTATCGTATTCAAGCCATTTGGAAAAAAAGGGCTTGAATATCAAATCAAAATGCCCATGCCATATATTATAAGCGTAATGAATGAGCCGATAATCGTCGGCAAATACATAGCAAGATAGACTATCGGCAAAAGATAAATAACTGAGAAAAATGATTGCTAAAATAGCGCTGGCAATATAAATGTAATAGCTAATTGAATTTTTCAGTTTATACAATCTCTTTTAATGCTTTATCCAAATCTGCTTTCATTGCTTGTGTAGTTTGATAGCGATTATTTGGTTCTTTCTGAAGAGCTTTTTCTATAATTTGATCAACCAAACTACCTGGTTTTATATCCTTACACAAATTAGAAATTGGATGCGCGTTAGAAAATAAATGTTTTGCCATTACAGCTTCTGCATTTTCAGCTTCAAACGGACATTTCCCAGTGATAAGCTCAAATAATATAATTCCTAATGCATAAATATCAGCACGATGATCGACCGGCTTATCACTTAAATATTCAGGGGACATATAATCTACAGTGCCAACAGCTACACCGGTAGCAGTTAGTTTTAGTCCGCCTTGTTTTAAATAAGCAATACCGAAATCTACTATTTTTACCCAATCTGGACGATCTGCTTGTTTTCTGAGCATAATATTTTCAGGTTTTAAATCTCTATGCACAATACCATGACTATGTGCCTCTGATAGTCCTGAACACATTTGAATCAAAATTTCGAGAGCTATTTTTGTTGATAATTTATCTTCGCGAAACATTTTATCTCTTAAAGACTCGCCATCGATATATTCCATAACCAAATATGGTCGTTTGCCCCCTAAAGTTCCACTATCGAAAACAGAAACAACATTAGGGTGATTAAGTTTAGCTGTTAATTTGCATTCTTGTTCAAATCGCTTCAATGAATTTTTCATTGAAGGTAAATTACCAAACATAATTTTAATTACC
The DNA here is from genome assembly GCA_020054205.1 of Candidatus Obscuribacterales bacterium. Classification (GTDB taxonomy): domain Bacteria; phylum Cyanobacteriota; class Vampirovibrionia; order Obscuribacterales; family Obscuribacteraceae; genus JAGVLS01. The sequence goes on from JAGVLS010000004.1 coordinate 114,677, forward strand.
ACGATCTTTTCAATTCCTAGATGTGTAGCACGATAAACTTGAGCCATACCACCTTCACCTAAAAATCTATCAATTCGATATTTTTGTGCTACAGTTTGTCCAATAAAACCTTCACCTTCTAAATTTACTTGGCTATCTAATTCTGCATTTTTGTTTTCTGGTTCTGGTTTTGGAGTGGTTTTTATATCGTTTATATTAGTTAGCTTTTTAGCGTCCGTTGCACAATATTCGGCATAACTAGGATATTTATTGTTGCATACGGAACAGACTTTCGAAAATCCAGTACTATCAGTATTTATTGCTTTTACGTTTGTTAAATTTGTTCCGTCAACACCACAAAATTTGGTGTGCTCATCATACTTTTCCCCACATAATGGGCAAATGATTTTTTTTGTCCCTGTTGAAAAAGATGAGTCATTCATTTTTGACTATTCCAATTTGGTTACTGCAGGCGCTTTGGATATCCAATAATGTAGGGTCTGTTTAAATCTGTAAGTTCTATTTGTTGGTTTGCCGTATTATCTGTATTTCCTAATAATGTAATATTATATTTACCGGATTTGAGATTGCTTATGGCAATTTCACCACTGTTGCTTGTTTCACCAACAATAAAATTTTGTTTTTGTTCATCAGATAATAAAATATTTGCTGATGTTTGTTTTGTATAAATTACAATATCTTTGTTCTTGCATATGTTTTGCAATAAAATTTTGCAGGTATCAGGAGCAAATTTTATTGCCGATAAAATGCCAATAATTAGCCCTAATAAAACTGCAATGAATAAGTTACTAAATATAGATTGAAAAATGTTGACCTTAAATACATCTTTTGATTTATTTGTGCCGATATTTTGTCCTAAATTACTTTTGTCTACATAACTTGTGTGCACAGTTTTTGCACCGCAATGAATACAAAAATGTTTATTTAAAGGATCGGTTTTGCCACAACTAGTGCAAGTAAAAGCGTCTCCAGCCATTGTATTTTTGTTTGCTTGAGCATTATCAGCTTCAAGCTTTGCGCCACAATGAATACAAAAAGCCATATCGGCTTCGTTTGCTTGTTTGCAGCTAGGACAAGTGTTTTGAGATATTGACATTTATCTGGTTGATAATAATTATTACTATCAAGAAGTTTAGCAAATTTAGAAGCTAATTATCTCTTCTTCCAAATCTTTGAGATTTTCTGCTAAATCACCAGCTTCCAGCAAATTTAAAGCTTCATTAATTGATTCTATTCCTTCGCTTGGATCTTGGCTGTGTGTAGCATAGGCTGGCTGCAAAGCTAATTGTTGAAAAGCAGATGTTAATTCTTCTGCATTAGCTTGCATAAAACTATTTGCTTGTTGCCTTTTTTGTTTTATGGAATTAGCTAAATCAATAGCTATGTTGTTTTTAACAAAGTCTTTGATGGCGTCTATTGTTTGTCTTCCTGACAATATTTCATCGGCAAACTGACTTGCTTTCGTTAACATAGAGCCAGCTAAGCTTAATGAAAGCTCTTCGCGGGTTAATTGAGAAAGTAAAGCTTTGCGAAATGCAGGCAATTCTGGTTGTCCACCATATTTTTCTCCTAATTTAGCAATAATTTGTTTAATTGCTTCTTTATTCAATCGTTTAAATGATGGAGTAAGAAAAATAGCTAATTTATCAATGCGTGCATTCCAATTACTTTCAGAATTGAGAATTTGTCCAATTTTTGCTTTGGACCAGGTGTTTACTATTTCACTTAAATTTGGCCAAATTTCACTATGAGCTAAAGTTGATTCAACTATTTGCCGTTGCCGAGCCAAAATTAAGTCTTGTTTGTTAGCTACAAAGGTTGTTAGTTCTGAAATTTCAGGAGCTTTTACAGAATCAAGAGAAGTTATTTTATGCTGAGCAATAATATTATTTATGGTAGAAGCCAAATCAAAACTATTATTTGGATTAACTTCAATCGATACATTTATGCCATTTGTATTTCTATCTGCATTAATCCATTGATCTTTGCTTATATAAGCAATTACAGTGTAAGAAAAATTGTCTGTCATTTTTACTACTAAAGTACCATTATTTAAATAACTGGTACCAACTAAAGATCTGCTTATGCTAACTTGATTCTCATTGTCTAGTAGTCTTACATCTATATGCAAATTATTTACGACAATATCATTTACTGCAAAAGTTGCCCCAAGTGCGTCATTAGCACTATAGCTTGCTTCCTCATCAATTAATATTTCGGTTTCTAAATCCACACCAATATCCAATATGGACTCATAAGCAATATTGCGTGCTATTTCATCAACAAGTGCTACACCAACAGCATTTACTCTATGCTTGGCTAATCTCATAACTTCTTGGCTGATTTTAATTTTGTTAGACATTGTTGGATTCTCTCCTGGCTTAATCTTACTGGTGACTACGACTGCCTTGCCATAATTAGGACGGAGAAAGTCCTAAAAAGAATTTTTGTCGCAAAATTAACCATTCTTTATCGCTCCCTACGGCTTCTTGCCAACTTATGCACTCTTCTAAATCTGCCCAGCTTAAAAATGGGCGGCCACTAATTAATAATTGAATTGTTTTGTTGTTTAAGCCTAAATTCTCTAAGTCTTCTTTAGCTGCTTTATTTAAATCTAGTCTTTTAGCATCACCCTTATTGGTTTTAACTACTGCTCCACGGATTGTAATCAGTTTAATATCTTGCTTATTCAAAAGATTTTTAGCTTCTACTTCTTTTAAATCTTTAAAAGGTCTTTCTGAAACAAGCTTTTGCGATATTTCTTTGCTGAGTCCAAGAATGTCGATTAGATCGCGGCTACTTGCTGAATTTATATCTACAGGTACAAAAGCAACGATTGCACCTTTATTTGTAATTTCTTCAATTCGCTCTTTTTTAAGAACTTCTTTTTCAATTAATTCCATTAGTTCTAGATATTGTCTACTCTTAATTAGTCTTTCGATTTCCCCTTCTGTCATAGACAATTGCTGGGCTAATTCACGCCTAGATGCGCTATTTATGTTTAGTCCTTTTTGCCAACATTTAGCTACTTCAGGGATTTGTTTGTAAATTCTCTGGCGAACCATAACAAGACCTTTGTCAAGTAAAACCTGGCAACGAGCAATTTTACGGGCTTGTGTTTCACCTTTTATATTTAGCTTTTCGCAAGTTTCTTTCATTGTCATTTCTTCGCCGACTTCAGAATGTTTAGTTAAACCAAGACCAAACATGCAATCAATAACAATTAAAGGATCTTGGACTGTATCATTTTCTGAAAGCATAGCTTTTAAATGAATTCTCAATTCATTTAATTGACTAACTTGTTCTTTACTTAAAGCTTGGTTCTCTGGTGAATAACTAATATCGTCAGCTACTGTTGTTCGTGGATCATCAAATTGTGGATCTAAATATACGTCTTGTAAGGTTTCTTTTTCCCAGCTAGTTTCATTGCGAATATAGTCCACAACAGCATTATGAATAGATCTTTGCATATAAGCTGGTAAAAGTACTTTGAAGCCATCTTCAGCTTTTGCAGATAATTGTTTTAGTAAATGTGCTTCCATTTTGGTAGCTAATTCATGAGAATATGATGTGACAATACTTTTTTGTTCTTCGGTGCTCACGCGTCTTTGAATTAAAAAACGGCGCATGTTTTGATTAGCTGAAAGCATTTTGCATAGATAAGGTTGGTAATAAGAATTACGCATTAAAGTGACAAAACTTTTAGCATTATCTTTTAAGCTCAAGGCTTTCAGATAAAGTGCTTTGGCGCCAATCCGGCATAAAAATTCAAAAGTACTACTATTATCAAAATCAAAATTAGGTAATAGTGCTTTCCATTCTGGGGCAATTTCAAAAATATCTTTTAGCTCAGTTGAACTTGATAACACTAATGTTTACCTTATGGCGACTAGCCAAAATATTAAAGCACATGCTTATATTGCCATATAAAACCTATTGGCAATTGTAAATAAACAAGATTGCCTCAATTGTGGGAAAATTTGTAGGCTTATATTCATATATAAGGTAATTAGACTATTAGGTATTTTGTGTGTCCAGCAAACTGACAATTAGTTCTAAAGAGTCAATTGTTAAGAACCTAGATCGCTCTGGGCAAGCTTTAGCGCAAGTTATTCATTGCCAATCTAATAATGATGTCATTCTAGGGCAAGCATGGCTAGCTGGCAGCAATCGTTTAATTACATGTGGGCATGTAGTAGATAAATTTATCGCCTCACCAAAAGACTTATTTGTTTATTTCCCAGCTACAGGCAATAAATATCCAATTTTACAAATTCGATTGCATCCTAGTTTTGTTCGTCAGCCAGATGGGCTAGTTAAATTTGATGTTGCCTTATTAACAGTTTCATTATCACTTCCTGAATCAAATGTAGAGCCATTACCATTTTGTTTTGAAAGGGTTTTGAGATTAGATCAAACGCTTACTGTAATTAGATATCCTATACATTTAGGACAAATAAGTGCAGCACAACAGCCATTAGCTCAAAAAGGAAAATTTTTAGGTTATTTGAGAAAACATGATAATTTCCACTTATTACATGATTTGGCATTATCAGCTGGAGACTCTGGTGCACCAATTTGTGATCAAGAAGTAGTTGTAGCTATTCATTGTGGTGACACTGCTACATTACCGGGGCTAAATTTGCCTACTACATCTATAAGGTTGGCTCTTTGGATTGATTCATTAAGAGAATTAGGAATTAGCCAAACAAAATATTTAGCTTCCGACAAATCAAAGCCGATAGCAGTCTGGTTTTTAGCAATGCTTTTATCGGGCTTAATTTCTTTTATTGCTCTTGTGGCCTTTTATTGGCAAAGCAATAATTGGCAGCTCAACGAACCTTATATATTGCCAGCCATGGTTAAGTTTAATAGACCTATACATGGTTATAAACTAAATGAAGATGTAAGTGCTGAAATCAAGGCACAATCAGAGTCTTATTTGTATTTATTTAGTCTTAATCCAAAAACAAAAGAAGTCTTAGCTCTTTATCCACCTTTTGGTTATTCAGCTCTGGTTAGAGCTAATGATGGCAAAATTATTAGCCAATTTGGACATACTAAATTAACAGCTGATCCAGAACCTGGACAATGGATTTTAGTAGCTATTGAGCCTCATCACAAAGAAATTGCTGATGAGCTTTTAAAAGCAAGTGATTGGGCAAATGAAGATTTCGCTCAAAAACCACCCCTTATTTCATCTCGTAATGACAAACCACTTGTTATTACATCTGATGTATTAATTGATCGCATTAGGAAACTAAATGAAGCTAATCGGGGATTTATGTGGCATGCTGTGATTGATGCGCCAACATCCACACATTAAGCGAGGAAAGATTAAATTAATAAGATTTTGTTGATTTACCCCTAATTAGTTCTAAAGGCACGTATTTTATCTGTCCGGCAGAGGAAATCACTAGATTTAAACAGTTTGGGCATTTTTAAGAGGAATAAATTATGAAAGGCTTTTTTAAACCTGTTTTGTTACTAAGTGGCATGACACTAGCATTAGTAGGTCCTTTACCTTTGGCAATTGCTAGTCCTGAGTCCGGACAAACTACTTTTAGTGAAAAGGGTCCGCATAAAGATAGAGGTGTTCATTTAACTGAAATTGTTGCTCCAATGGTTAAGCCTGCTGTACCAATATTTAGTACAAAAGTAAATAAGCAAAATAAAACTCAAGTGACAACAGCGCATGTTAAATCACCAACAAAAACTGTAAAGGCAATAAGTAATACAAATAATACAAAAACTAAAAAAACAAAAACAAATGAACCGTTGGTATTGCCAGAAACAACACAGGTTATTCCTGCTTCGTCATCTTCTATTGTTGCAGATAGTGCCATGAATTCAGTAACTGCTTGGTTAGATCGTCCAGGTAATAATCCACGCTATAAAGTTGGCGATAAAATGGTTATTAATGTAAGAGCTAATACTGATTTAAATGTTTTGGTATTTAATTATGATGCTAAAGGAAAATTGATTCAGATTTTTCCTAATAATTATCAACAATCAGGCTTTTTAAAAGCTGGTGAACATGTACAAATTGGTGGACCAGATTCTCCTTTTGACTATGAAATTGGTGGCAAAGGTGGAATAGAAAGAATTTTTGTTTATTCTTACCCAAGTGGCAGTAGCGAACCAATAACTGTCGCTATGACACCTGTTCCTAATAGTCCTTTTAGAGCTGCTGAATTAAGTTTAGAAAAATACAGAGAATTAGTCAATAAGTCAAAAGTATTTTTTGCTCGTGAAGTAAAAGTAGTTCCAAAATCAAATTACAAACTAATTTCAAATCAACCTGCTGCTTCTTCTAATAAAGTTGAACTTATATTTCAGGTTGATGCCAAATAAAGTAGATCATAAATAAAATATAGCTTTTCCCAGCGCGACACAGTAACAAAGGTAAGACATTGTCTTACCTTTGTTACTGTCCAAACAATGTTTCAATCAATTCCGGAAATTCGCTTGTAGACATATCGGTAATACAAAAGTGTCCGTACTTATGAAATTGCTGGTATTTTAGGTTGATGACAGTTTTGCGGATATGATCAACACTGTCTTGAATATCTTTTTCGTCATCATCCGAATTGAAAATAGTTAGTCCGTCGGTGCGAGATGCTAAATTAGGATCAATTTGAAAATCAAAAAAATTAGTTGTATTAGTTCGTTTAGGATCGAGCCAAGGGGCTATTATTACTACTTTACCTACCTGTAAATTTTTATTTTCACTGAGCCAGCGCACAATAAAACCGCCGCCGCAGCTGTGTCCGACAAGTATGGTTTGACTATTGATATCAAATCTCTCAAATTCTTTTTGCCAAATAGAATAGTCAGGTGCCCAAGCATTAGGCATCTCCGGTGTGTGAGCTGCATAGCCACGCACTATCAATTGTTTTTGCAACCATGGCAACCAGTGATAATTGCTGGCAGCAGGAAGATCTGGATTAAAATGATCCTCCCGGCTGGGCATACCGTGGACAATTATTGCTGTTTTCATATCACGATGAAAGTCCAGTCTTCCTTCTCATATGGCTATGCAGTTACATCTGGACCAGATAAATGTTTGCGTGCCATAGCAAATCTTTTTGCACATATATCCCAATCCATATTTTTTAAAAATGCATCAAGATAACTTGCTCTGTTGATACCATAATCAATCATGTAAGCATGTTCATATACATCTAATACAACTATAGGAATAGTGCTTGCTGGTACATATAAATTATGGGCATCAAGTCCATATGCGTGTAATTTTCCATCGCGTGTATTGAAACCAATAATTACCCAACCACGCATGCATTTGCCAGCAGCTTTAAAATAATCCATGAATTTACCGATGCTTCCCCAGCCATCTTCAATTGCTGACTTTAAATCCCCAGTTGGTTCGCCACCTGTGCCACCTATATTGCCAAAATATAATTCGTGATAAACAACTCCGTTTAAAGCAAAGCTTTGTTCAACTAATAATTCTCTATAGGGAGCCCAAGTTGCATTCGCTTGTGGACTAGCAATGTCTACCATGCTTAGTTGTGTTTGAATTTCATTTACTTTATTCACATAACCCGAATAAAGTTTTAAATGTTGTTCTATTTGATTAGTAGAAAGTCCATCTAATTTTTTAGCAGTAAGGCTAGAAAAATCTTTGGCTGTATATTGAGGACTTGTTTTAACGCCAGAAGCTGAAGCTGGTGGCAAAGCAGCTTGTTTATTGTCAATTGCTTGAGCTTGACTAATGGCGGCTACGCTTGTGGCAGCTAGAGCACCCATAATCAATACTTCGCGTCTTGTTTTTAATTTGCCATCTACTTCTTGAAAATTGCCGATATTTTCATTTCTGTCTAATGTCATGTACAACTCCTATATCATAGATATGCCATAGCATAGCGCGTGCGCGCAGATTTATAATTAAAGCAGCTGTGAAAAGTAAATTTTAGATTCCAAGTATATTTAATTAGCCTATTCTCATAGCTAATTAAGCTAATACTAGTGTCAAGCTTATAATATGTTGGTTCGTTATTTGTAATCATGTTGATGATAGGTAATTATGATGTCTACAAAGACTGCTCAAACCACACAGAAAAACTCTAATTCATCCAAAGAACAAACTCTTATGAAACCAAGTGCCAGCTATAGTCTTACTCTTCGTCTGAAAATTAAAAATGTTCCTGGCATGCTGGGAAAAATTACATCACTAATAGGTGATATTGGTGGAGACATTGGGGCAATAGATATTGCTGGTTTTGAAAAGGATCATATTGTTCGTGATTTGACAGTTAAAGTGCGTGACTCAGAGCATGGCGATATTCTTGTTCAACAATTGAAAAAGCTTGAAAATACGCAGATAGTGCATGTTTCTGATCGTACATTTTTGATGCATTTAGGCGGAAAAATTCGTGTTACTAATAAAGTTCCGCTATCCACACGTGATGATTTATCCATGGCTTATACACCTGGTGTTGCTCGTGTTTGTATGGCAATACATGATGAGCCAGAAAATGTTTATAAGCTAACTATAAAACGCAATAGTGTAGCTGTGGTCACTGATGGTTCAGCTGTTTTAGGTCTAGGAAATATTGGACCAGAAGCTTCTTTGCCTGTTATGGAAGGCAAAGCAATGTTATTTAAAGAATTTGGCAAAATAGATGCATTTCCAATTGCTTTAGCAACACAAGACACTGAAGAAATTATTCAAGCTGTAAAAAATATTGCCCCTGTATTTGGTGGTATTAATTTAGAGGATATTTCAGCTCCACGTTGTTTTGAGATAGAAACACGTTTAAAACAAGAGCTTGATATTCCAGTATTTCATGACGATCAACACGGAACAGCTGTAGTTGTATTGGCAGCTTTATACAATGCTCTTAAAATTGTCAAAAAAGACATCAAAAAATTGAAAATCATTGTTACTGGGGTAGGGGCTGCCGGTGTGGCTTGTTCAAAAATGATTATGGCAGCTGGTGCTAAAAATATTATTGGTTTTGATAGACAAGGTGCCATATATAAAGGGCGCAAAGAAAACATGAATTTCATGAAAGATTGGTTTGCAGATCATACCAATCCAGACAATTTTAAAGGTACAGTTAAAGATGCGCTCAAAGGTGCTGATTTATTTTTAGGATTATCTGGACCAGGTACTATTGAAGCTAGTGATTTAGCTAATATGAATAAAGATGCAATTGTTTTTGCTATGGCTAATCCAACTCCAGAAGTAATGCCTGAAGAAGCACAACCATATGTAAGAATTATGGCCACTGGACGTTCGGATTATCCTAATCAAATCAATAACGTTTTATGTTTCCCAGGTATATTCCGTGGGGCTCTTGATTGTCATGCTCGGGATATAAATGAAGAAATGAAACTAGCGGCGGCTGAAGCTTTAGCAGCTGTGATTTCACCTAATGAACTTAACGAGGATTATATTATTCCTGGTGTATTTAACCCAAAAGTAGCTGAAACTGTGGCACAAGCCGTAGCTAAAGCAGCTGTTAAATCTGGTGTTGCCCGCCGGGAAAGAAAAACCTTGGATGATGGTATGTTAGGGTCAGATTAGAAATTATTTGCATTTGCGTTAATAATGTTTTGGCTATTATTAATTAGGGAATTTAATAAATAACAATAGAGGTATAGGGGCTAGCTAGTCTTTATGGGTAAATGGATACAAAAAGTACGCCAAAGGCGTATGGAAAAACAACAAAAGCAAAGAGAAATTGAAAAACAAGAACGAAGGCAATTTGAAGAACTAGAACGCCGTCGCCGTAGAGAAGATGTAGAGCGTAAATTTTATGAAATGAAGATTCAAGAAAAAGTATTAGAAAAACAACATGAAAAAGAACTTGAATATGAAGTGCTGCGTAAAAAGCAAGAAGAACAACGTATAAAAGCTAGACAAAAAGCACAAGAAGAGCAACAAGAAAAAAATAAGCAGAATGATGTGGCTGAGGAAGACAAAACATACGATCAGTCAAGCTAGCTTATAGATAGATGCGTAGTATTTGTTTTACTGTTTTAATTCTTATAAGCTTATCGGCATGTTGTTATGTCCATAATGCAATAGAGGCACCTGCATTTAAAGAAAATGTTGTTTTACTTTTGCGCGATAAAGGAATTGAAATTCAACCAACTATATATCAAATGAATGATTGTAGTCGTGCTGGTTTTTGTGAATTTGTAAGTGATAAAACTACTATCGATCAAATTGTGAAAGCTTTAAATTTAAACCCTATAGTTAATGGAAGTACTAAGTCATTGATAAACCAGCATGATTTAAAAGACTCAAATAATTTACTTGTCAAAAAATTTATGGACAATGATCAAAATATAAAAGGTTTTTCTAAAGAGGAAAAAACCCCATTAAAAGAAGCTGGCACTGCTTTTAGTTATATTTATTTATTTTTTGACCCAAATACAAATAAAGCTTGCTTATTTGCTTGTTATTCTTATGGTTAATTATTATAGGTAAACAATGGAAGAAAAACCAACTAAAGAAAAACAATCGGATATAGTCTTGAATGAAGGCATAAATACTTTTAACAGTGACTCGCTGAAGGCGAAGCCGATAAAGTCTATAGCAAAAGAAATTCCAGCAAATGCTAGCAATCAAAAAAATTCTAAGCAAAAAGATAAAAATTTAAAAATAAGCATAAGAGCAATCATGCTTGCTGTTTGTGTTGGCATGCTTATTAATTTGTCATTCGGTAATATTCTCGATGAATTTTATTCAAATTACATTACATTGATAGTTGAAAAAACAGCTGGTATACATAGTGCTCACTATGTTAGTAGCGTATATGAGCTTGCTAAAGTTTATGAAAGGCATAATAAATTATTAGAGACGGAAAAGCATTATCAAAACGCTCTGCGTATAGCTCAATTGCTCAATAATGCCGATCAATTACAAATATTACAAATCAAACGTTCATTAGCTTCCATGTATTATGGAGAAGAGAATTATCAAAAAGCATATCCTTATTATTTAACATTTTGGCAAAACAAAGCTAAATTTCAAAGTTTAGATTGGCCAGTTAAACACATGTTATTTCGCCTTAGTTATTGTGAATTAGCTACAGAAAGATATGAAGATGCATTCAAACATTTCAATCAATTATATTCTATGAGTAGCCCGAAAGAAACAGATCTTTATGCACGTTTATCATTATGGGACTTAGGCTATGGCTTTTATAAAGTCCATAGATATGATGAGGCTATCACTATATTATTGCGAGCGCTCACTGAGTATGAACATAATGAAGGAGTTAATAGCACTACCGCCAATGCAATAAGAAATTTATTGTCTGATATTGAGCAGAAATCTAAACAAGAGAAAAGATAGCTAGTCTAGATATAGATTGTTCACTAAGTAAAATCAAATTCTTGTTAGAAATGATTTTGGGTAAGAATAATCTTGATGAACAACCTATATCTATCTATCTAGATCCGATAAGCTTACTATTTAATAGTAGAAGTCTGTTTTGATTCTTCGCTTTTAAGATCTTTGTTTTTGTCTTCACTGCGTGAAGGTACTTGAGACACCGGTGCTGTAGAAGTAGAAGGTGCTATAGCTGGTGCTGTTTGTGGTGTGGGTTGAGGAGCATTACTACTAGAATTACCTTGTGCAAATGCAGCTGTACCTAGAAAACTTAAAGCTAATGCTAAAGTTACTACATTTTTCATCTTGATTCCTCCGTTTTGATGACTGGTCGCAGATTGTAGCCGAGCTAATTTTTTTTCGTCAATGGAAATTTCCCACTAAAAATCATCATGTTGCTTGACTCAGGAACCTTTAAACTAATGTTTCGTCATTATCCGTTTCCTCATTGCAAGCATAATTAAAAATGAACATAAATCTACTAAAACGCTCTCTCTACATATATTTGAAGTGAAATATGGTCCTTGTATAAAATATTGACGAAAGCATGCCAGGTGGTGAAAAAATCCTAATTTGTAGCTGGGTGTATCCAAGAAGAAATAATAAATTTGTCAAAGTTTTGTAAAACACAAATTTATTCCGGGAACATCCATTTCGCTTCTCAGTCTTTACTTTATCGCTAGAACTATAGATTTATAACGAGATAGGTTTTATATGAAAATTGATATGATGTACAACGAATATAATGAACCTATTGCACCGCTGATCAATACCGATGTTGATGATGATGAAAAAGATGGTTTAAGAGAAACGTCTCCCATTCAAACTGTTAATGAAAATTGGACATGGTCAGACTTGGTAAATGTTTGGGAAAAAATGCAAGATTTACCTAAATCTTGATATTAACTGCTTTGATCAGGTGGTAAATAAGTAGATTCATTCTTATTGAGTCGCTGACGATGGCGATTTAAAACTTCTGCAAAAAATACAGCCATAGCAATTACACATGCACCAATGGATAAATAATATTTTTCTTGGTGAACGAAAGTTGTGGCAATTAAACCTAATAAAGCTGAGAATCCATATATTAAATAAGCTACTTTCTTTTGTGACATTCCTGTTTGAAGTAATCGATGATGAATATGTTCAGCATCAGGAGCAAATATAGATTTTCCGCGTGATACTCGCCGGATAACTGCCCAGGCTGTATCTAGCAATGGAAAAAACAAAATAAGCATTGGTAATAATACAGTAATTACTGTTGCTGTTTTTAGTACACCAGTTATTGCTACAGATCCTAAAATAAAACCAGCTAAATATGCTCCAGAATCTCCAAGAAAAATTCGAGCCGGATTAAAATTCCATCTTAAAAAACCTAATAATGCACCAGCTAATACAGCTGCAATAAGGGCAGGATATGGATGATATGTACTAGCTGACATAGCAATAGCCCAAATAGTAACAGATGCTATTGCCGATACTCCTGCTGCTAGCCCATCCATGCCGTCAATTAAATTTACAGCATTAGATATGCCAACCAACCATATTATTGTTACTGGCAAAGTCCATGCTCCTAAATCAATGCCATAAGCTATATTGATAAAACCAAAGTGAATGTCAAAAGGCAGTGGAATTCTTTCGTTTATACGTACTCCTAAAGAGTATGCAGCTAAAGCAGCTAATACTTGCACCAATAATTTGACTTTTGCAGGAATAGACTCTAAATCATCAAGTAGTCCAAGTACAAAAATCAAAGTACCGCCAGCGGCAATGCCAGCTAATCCTCCTTCTTTAGGAAAACGGCCACCAACAGCCATCATAATTACTAATGTAGCAACAATACTTATATATATAGCTACACCACCCAAACGAGGGACAGCAACTTTATGAATACGCCTATCATCATCTGGTTGATCTACTAGTCCTAAACGCATAGCACGTGATCTGATTTCTGGTGTTAACCACCAGCTAATAGCTAAAGCAACCAGAAAACCAGGTATTTGTGTTTGATCCAAATGCCCATGAGAAAATGTAAATGCCCAAATAATACCTGCTGCCAAAAGCAAGAATTGAAATAGCCTAATTGCTACTGTAGATGGTCTTGCCTTTATGACTGATTCTGGTTTTGTCACTTTACCGATACCAGCTTTTGTTTGTATAAGGGAAATTTTTCACATAATTCAGCAACTTGTTTAAGTATCTTTTGATGATTAGCTTCGTTGTCTGGATTTTTTAATTTCTGAGCAATGCAAATACCTATTTCTTTCATTTCTGGTACTCCCATTCCTCTTGTAGTTACAGCTGGAGTACCAAGGCGTATGCCACTACCAACAAATGGTTTTTGTGGATCATTAGGAATAGTATTTTTGTTAGTGGTTATTTTTACTGTTTCTAAAACATCACAAGCTTTTTTACCAGTCATATTTATTGACCTTAAATCAACTGTCATTAAATGATTTTCTGTACTGCCAGAAACTATAGCTAAGCCTTCATTTATTAAAGTTTGAGCAAGAGTTTTAGCATTTTCTACAATGTGTTTTTGATATATTTTAAATTCTGGTTGTAGAGCTTCCTGAAATGCTACTGCTTTAGCCGCAATTACATGCATAAGTGGACCACCTTGTAGCCCAGGAAAAACTGCTTTATCAATTGCTTGAGCGAATTCTTCTTGGCACATTACTACGCCACCACGTGGACCACGTAATGTTTTATGTGTTGTTGTAGTAACAAAATGTGCATGAGGAAATGGATTTGGATGTATGCCAGCAGCAATTAGTCCTGCAATATGAGCTATATCAGCCATTAAATAAGCGCCGACACTATCGGCAATTTCTCTAAATTTTGCAAAATCAATAATGCGAGGATAATTGGTTGCTCCACATATAATTAGTTTAGGCTTGTGTTGTTTAGCGACAGCCGCTACATTGTCATAGTCGATTACGCCAGTTTCTTCGTTGACCCCATAAGCTGCCACATTGAACCATTTGCCGCTAATATTTACTGGTGATCCATGAGTTAAGTGACCACCTTGATCAAGTTTCATGCCCATAAAAGTATCACCAGGATTGAGCATAGCAAATAAAACAGTTGTATTAGCTTGTGCGCCGCTATGAGGTTGAACATTAGCATGTGGTGCATTGAATAATTTTTTTACTCTTTCAATAGCTAAACGTTCAACGACATCTACAAATTCACAACCGCCATAATAACGTTTCCCTGGAAGACCTTCAGCGTATTTATTGGTCAATACAGAACCTTGTGCTTCTAAGACAGCTTCGCTAACGAAGTTTTCGCTTGCAATTAATTCTAGTCCTGACTGTTGTCTTATAAGCTCGTCTTTAATGGCTGCATATATTTCGGGATCGATTTCTTTTAAATTAGACACTCGTTAATACTCCCTAAGACCAAAAATATTAATAGCCTCTATTTTAGCTGTTTATATTCTTAAGTTCTACTATAAAGTGGCGATAAAACTGATTGTAAGGGTTTTAATTGGTTGCATTGATTTGAGATAACAAATCAAGAGATTTCATTTTTTTGCTTGCTCGTAATTCAATATAGTTCTTAATTAAGCGTTGAGCTGCCTGAATAGCTTGTTTGGTATTGGTTTTAATTTTGCTAGCAGTAAAGTCATCTATATTATTTTGTTCTTGTAAAGCACATATCAAATGTTTCCATACTAATGGACTAATGTAATTTTGTTTATTGTTTCCTTTATAAGAGTATTCGTGTTCTTCTGCAATAACATATTGTTTTGATATGTGACATCTCTCACATACAATGCCGCCACGTTCTAGATTGAAATTGGAGACGTTATAGTCTGTGAGTACTTGCCGGCAGCCTATACAATATGTAAGTTCTGGTTTGAAACCAAGAATTTCCAAGAAGCCCATTTCGAATTTTAAACAAAGCCATGTCGGATCAATAATACTTTCTGCTTGTTTAGCTAAAGCATTGATGAGATAAGCAAAAACAACCTCATTTTCATCCTCTATGCCTTGAGCAAAGTGTTGAACAATTTCAGCATAATACAATCCATAAGCTAATCGGGTTAAGTCTTTTCTCAATCCTGGAAATGTCTCAATACTTTCAGCTTGTGTGATAATTTCAAAAGTTTTTCCACTGGCCATTAATAATTTGTTGACATTTAATAAGTCAGCACGCCCAGCCATTTTCGTGCCTGGTTTACGAGCACCTTTAGCAATGCCTTTCAATAAGCCTTTTTCAGCACTAAACAAATTTAGTACTTTATCTGCTTCACCTAAAGAGAAGCCACCTATATTAATGGCAGTAATTGTATATGTAGGCATTATTGTGCTGAAAATTTCAAGCTTGTCATTTGATTTATATCAGTTATAAATAAGCAAGAGCAACTATTAAGAATAGCTAACCAATTTTGAATAAACAAAATTAAAAGGACTAAGATGAACCTATATCCTAACAGTAAGGAGTTATAAATATGACAAGTGCTACAAAGACGAAAGTAGAGACTAATTGGACTCTCACAAAAGTACAAGAAGCAGCATCAAAAGCAATGACCAGCCAATGTTTAGCTGTAAAGAATTTTATTGAAAAGCAAGGACCAGGAGTTTTTGCAGAATGGCAAAAAGTTTCAATTCAACCAAGAGTACAACACCTCAAAGCTACAGGTGTAAAGACTCCTTTTGAATTAGTTAAAGCAATGGCAGAATTTGAAACTAATGTATTTGGCAGCAAGATTAATATTTGGGGAGATGACAAGCTAGCTTCATTAGAATATGAATCATGTGCTTGCTGGAACAACATTCAACAAATGGTAAAAATGACCGAAGAAGAAGGTAAGAAATTTGGTGAAATGTTCAATCAATCAATTGAACTTATGGCTAAAGAATTTGGTTTTAAAGGCCAAGTTGCTTTTGAAGGCGAAAAAGCAGTAATTACTTTCACTAAGTAATCACAATTAATTAACTCATCGAACAAGATTGTTTTCTATTATTAGAAAACAATCTTGTTTTTAATTGGGAATTTGATCATCGCTTTGAACGTTGACAATTTTTATTCCTTGACCTTGTAAATAATCTATTACATCTTGAGCATGTGAGCCAAGCGGCCAGAGAGGAATTTCCATATCAGCATAGGCAGCGTGTAAAACTACAGATGCTGAATCAGTAAATGGATAAAATTCTGCATATTTAACATCATTAAGTAATACCATTTGTATTGATTGTTTTCTGCGTAAACGATCGATGATTTTTAAAGTAGCTTCATTATCATTAAACTCGAGAGAAAATTCTTTTTTACTATCAGCTATTAAATTGATACCGATATATGAAAGATAAAATATGTAAGCTAATGTAGATAAGCCAATAATGACACCGAATAGAAATTGAGCATTACTTTTCAAAAAAATATTAATTGTGATGCCAAGCCAGGCTGTACATAAAACTAAACCGACAATAATGCATATAAGCATCGGCCAAAAGGCAGTCCTTTTGTAAGATTTGGCGTTAAGTTTGATTCCACTTGTTTGCATAATAAAGTCCAAAACATCTCTAACTTTATTTTGCCCCAGAAAATTAATTTGCTAACTAGTTCCAAATATAACTAGAGCAATTGTAAAGCTACTTATATTCCATAAAGAATGTGTGATTATTGATGGAAACAAATTTTTTGATTTTTCATAAACTAAAGCCAAAATAAAGCCAATAGAAAGTAAAGGTAATGCTCCACCTTTATCAAAATGAGCTAATGAAAAACAAAGGGCGCTAATTAATGCAGACAATACTATAGAAAAGCGTTGTCTAAGTACTGCATAAAGAAACCCGCGAAACATAATTTCTTCGCAAAAAGGCGCTAAGATACCTATAGTAAAAGCAATTATTAAAATAGGCAAAAATTGCCTAGAACTTGCTGCTTGAATTACCAAAATAAGAACTGGGTTATCAGAACCAGATGAACCAAAATAATGAGAAGCAATTAGATGTGAAACAAATACTAAAGGTAATGCAGCACACCAACCTAAAACTCCAAATAGTATTATTTTTGTTATCTGATATTTCTTTTCAGGAATTTTAAGTCGAAGAGCTTGCCAAAAATTCAATTTATTTTTTCTAAAAGCAAAATACCAAATATATAAAATGCCAGGTATATTACTCAAAATATAAGTGAGACATGTAAGTAATGCTGCAAGCAATGGATCGGTATTAGTGATTTTCCAACTCTTCGCAACTAAATGCCAGCACCAACTAATTGTTATTTGAGTAGTAAACCAAGCAAGAAATACAATATAAACTGATTTTTTCTCTATATTTAGATTAAATGCATTATCACTGCCTTTTTTTGCAGTTGCAATATAGATGATAATGACAATAATACCAATTAATCCAGCCATAAGAGCCGTTAAAAAGATAAGGGCTAATCGCACTGCTATTTTTGTGTAATGCTCTTCTAATTTAATTAGGTGTGAGTTTAACTTGTCGTGGTTTTTTGTTATGTGATAAAACTTAAGCAAGCTAACATCTTTAAACCAGCCTTTCATATATGGATAGGTACTGATAATTTCACAAGAATTTTCTTCAAAATTATTTTGTTCATTGCTGTAAATAAAAGCCAAGCAATTAGCTAATTTAGATATTTGTTCATCTTTTGAATTCTTAAGTTCGGCAATTAATTTTGTAATATCGTCTTGGTATTTAGCTTGGTTTGTGCTACCAAGTAAAATAATAAGTTCCACTTTAGGATTGGTGGATTTATTATCTTTATGAATTGCTGTATTTAAAATTTTGTGTGTATCTTTAAATACAGCTTGTGAAGGAGCAAGAATTGATAAGTCTAAGTTCTTGTTCTGAGATATTTTCTTTGTTGAAAGATTTTTATAAACTATTTTGCAAGCTAAATCACATTTGAGTGGAATCTCAACTTTATTAGTAATACTTTCGGTACGCATACTGTGATACGAGCTCTTCGAATCTTTAGTAAACATCTGAAAGAAAAATTGAGATACAAATACAGAAGTAACTAAAATTAGAAAAAGTTTGGCTCTTCTTTGCCACTCGTTTTTCAAAATTATTGTTAAAACTGCAGTTGAAATAATCAGGACTAACCAATAAGGCATAAAAGGCTGCACAGGATTTTATTTATTCTCCACCATGATGTCCTGAACTAAAATCAGAACCAAATTCACCCATTTCGCCAAATCCTGTAAACTCGCCGTATTCGCCAAATCCTTCCATGCCACCGAAAGATGTGCCGACATCGTGCATGAAGTCATGATCATGTTCTGAGAAAAAGCCAGGATCTGCTTTGGGAACGGCATCTGGATAGTAACCCCATGGGAATCCTTTTTGCAGTATACGCTTTCTAAAGAATTTTGGCAGCTTAATAAAGCCCAGTCCTAGCATAATGCCTGCTATGACAATAAATTCGGTTAATAGTATATTAAACCACTGCATTTAACTTTTTTAAGATAAAAGAACCTTTCTGTGCACATTCAATATTATGTACATGAAATTAATAAGTCAATGTTTTCAGTGGGATAATTACTCAGATTCGCTAAGAATAGCAACCTTTTGTGAGCCAATTTGGCTAACTGACATTCTTGGTGATTGACTTCGTTTGAAATTCTCAATATACCTTCTTAATGCTTCACGTATTAAATCAGAACGTGTACGATGCTCGACTTGAGCGACAAAATCTATTTGTTCAAGCAAACCTGGTGGTAAAGCCACAAGTACTTTCTTTGGCATAAAGAGAACCTTTGTATGATAAGTGTTGGAGGAGGGAGATAAGGTTTTGGAAACTTGAAACAGGCGCTCGCAAGTATTAACGTCTGTGCAATTTGTTTTTCAAATTTGTTCCTTACCAATCTACACTTATTGGCGCTTTTTTTAAAGGCCAAATAACACATAAATTTTTTAGGTAAGTGAAACCAACATATAAGCACTCAACTAAATCTGTTGAATATTTTTTGTCGTCTAACTTTCAATACGTATCAATTTCATTCTCAAGAACTTAGAATGCAAAAAACTCGAATGATTTTATTGATCCTAATGAGATCTCGACAAATTTATCTAATTCTTGATTCATCTTTTAATCTGGTTTGGAAAAATCAGATTTAAACACTTTCAAAAAGAAAAGTATTGCTCCAATAGCAAACAATATTAGAAATACAACCGAAAAATCACACAGACCAGTAATGAAATCATAAATTTTTGCCATGTCCATAGGCATTTTCCCTGAGGCGTTATTATTTCCATGCTTCTTGTAAGAACATATTAATTGTATAGTAAATGAATTGAAAGTAAAGATGTATTGATCAGTTAATTAAATGGGTAAGCTCATTCAAGCTTGGGAAACTTGTATAAGCACTTTTATCCCTTGTTACTAAAGCGCCAGTAATGTTGCCGGTAAGACAAGCTTTTTGCCAATATTTGATATCTAATTGCATTAAACTATTTGTACTAATTTCAGGTAGTGTATTTTTTAACCCATGCATTAGTCCGGCCATAAAAGCATCTCCAGCTCCAACTGGATAATTTGATTCTATACTGTATGGTTTACACATAATTGCATTTTGTGAGTTCATCACGTATGAACCTTCACTTGATAAAGTAATAATTATTGCTATTGGTTTGTATTTAGCAAACAAAGAACTTGTTAATTGAGCTATTGAATCTGTTTTTGATCCTTGTGACCAAAATAGTAATTCATGGTAATTAAATTTAAGTATATGTGCTTTATAAAGAATGTTTTCAACTGACTGTTTTGCTAATTCCTCAGCATGGGTTGGAAAACAAGCATCAAATGAGACAACAATATTTTTTGCAAGACACAGATCAATAGCTTTTTCAATTGCAGCTTTTCTTGGATCTCGCATTAGCGAAATTCCAGTAGCATGCATAATATCAATATTAGAAAATAAATGATCTTCTATATCGCTCACTGCTAGTCTATCGGCGGCATGTGGTTTTGGCCAATTGTGATATGCAGGTTCGCCGGATTTGTCGATTGTTATATAACATTGTGCAGTTGGATAATTATTGTCAATAAATAAATAATTTGTGTCTATATTTTCTGCTTTGAGAATATTGCTTAGATACTGTCCATGAAAATCATTGCCTATTTTGCCTATTAACTTAACTTTATGCCCAAGTCTGCTTACACCAATGGCAAAATTAGTGGCATTGCCACCTAAAGATCTTTGGAATGTAGAAGCTGTATAAAGACTTTCTCCGGGATTTTCCGAGAGCCAATCAATTACTACTTCACCAATTGCTAGAATACTCAAGATCACCTAGGTTTTTTTGTTGACTTGTTTGAAAATATTAGGATAAATTTCAAAAGCAGGTTTTAAAACAGGCAATAATGCTAATGCTTTTGGAACTGGTCCTTTTGCTTGGACTTTTCCCATTATTATTGCCATAGGCATATTTACTTTTCCAAGCCAAAATTCATGAGCTACATCTGCTTTCATAGACATTTCTATTATTGGTTTGATAGAAGTTTTACCAACAATTATTTTCATATCATTACCGTCAGAACAGTCTACGGTAAGCAATCCTTCTGGGTCTCGATAACGAAATTGCACAATTAATTTGGATTCGATTAATTGTTTGGACATTTCATGATTAGTTTTGATAGCTTCCCATAATGAGCATAACGTGTTAATAAGGTCTTTGGAGCTAGCAAATATGGACATCAATAAGCCTCCCTGATTATTTTTGCTATTTCTTGTACGGATGCTTCTTTGGGATTAAACATTATAGCTGGATCTGTGCTAGCAATATTTGCTAATTCTAAAATATCTTCATCCTTTAAATTTGTTATGCCGATGCTTTTTAAGTTAATAGATATACCGCATTCTTGGATGAAAATTTTAACGATATTAATAAAATGTTGTGCAGCTTCTTTTTCGTCTGCTTCACTTTTGTTTGCCTTTATATATTTTGTTATGGCGCTTTCGTTTCCTAAATATTTTTCCATTTCTTGAGCAGCAAGAGATCGCCAGGCAAGAGCGTATTTTGCTTTTGCTACATCTAAATTGAATTGCATACCATATGGTAGAAATACAGCATTTGTTAGTCCGTGGTGTGTACCGTAGCGACTACCAATTGTATGGGATAAGGCATGGACAATGCCAACACCGGCATTAGTAAAAGCAAGTCCAGCCATAGTACTTGCTACAAGTGTGGCAAGACGTGTATCTATATTGCTCCCATCTTTTATGGTTGTTAATAAGTGTTTAAACATAAGAAGCATAGAATTAAGACTAAGTCCGTCAGATATGTAATTAGCAGTTAATGCACTTAATGCTTCAATGCTGTGGGTAAGAGCATCCAGCCCGCAAGCGGCTGTTAGTTTTGGTGGTAATGAAATCAGTAATTGTGGATCTAATATGGCTATATCAGGAAATAAAAATGGACTACCAAATAAAAGCTTACTTTTTTGCTTTTTGTCTTTAATTACAGCAACTGCTGAAACTTCTGATCCTGTACCGGCTGTAGTAGGAATAGCAATCAGTGGCATTAATTTGCATGTAATTGTGTTCACTCCTTCATAATCCAACGCATTAGCTGAAAGAGATATACCTATATTAGCTACTTTAGCTGTATCGATGACAGATCCACCGCCAATGGCAATAATAATGTCACAATGATTTTGTTTAGCTATTTGGACTGCTTTTTCTACTGATTCCAAATCAGAATCAGGAGGCACTTGATCAAATATATGAATAGGCAAATTAGCTTGTTTGATAGCAGATATTATGCCTTCTACAATTCCTGCTTTTCTTAGATTAGAGTCGGTAATAATTAACGGAGTTTTTGCATTTAACTCTGAAATTATTTCAGCAATACTTAATGCAGTATCTGGGCCAATCAATATTTTGGTTGGGCTATGAAATAAAAATGGCTGCATGTTGACATACATTCTGATTGTCTCTTTTAAATCTTACATGTGATTTTTTCACAATCAGTAAATATGATTCAAGTGATCTGTTTTTTTTATATATAGTTTCCAAGCGATATGAATTAAGCGAAATTTAGGTGCTTATTTATCTATATTTGTCTTTATAAGGAACTAAATTCTCTTGCTATCCTGTCTATTTCAATATTTGGGCTTAATACTTAAATGCTATTTCTTGAATTACATTTATTGATAGTAATAGAAAATAAAGGCTTTACCCAATAATCTGGTTTACAATAGGTGCTTTGGAGCTAGTTAGATTGGAGACAAAGATGTTATTGAAAAGGCGGCTAGCTTTTTTATCTTTCAATAATAAATCAAAAAAATGTATTCATGTTTTTACAACAATATGTTTTGTAATCAATTTTGTTTACTATCCAATTTTTGCTCAAGCTAAAGCCGAAGTATATGAAGACAGGCCTTTTGTAAAAATGCTTGCTCCTCTTAGCCCTAAAATTGCTGATAAAAGTAGTAATAAAAAAGATGTAATTGAAAGTCACAGTAAAGCTCATCACACTTTACTAATTCCTTTAACACCAAAAATTGATTATTCTCAAGATAAAAGTAAAAATCGTAAAATTGAAATTGTTTCTCAGCCAATAAAGTCACCTACTAAAGCTGTAAAAAACCCTATACCAAAAACTTCTACAACACCTAATGTGAGTACTGCTCAGGCTCCTAAGCCTATAATTGATACTTCAGCTGATAAGCTAAGTCATGAAATTGAAAAATCGAAAACCGGATCTTCTGAGTCAAGAGAACTTAAACAAACACCGGAACATATTTCAGCTGAAAATGGCATGCTTGATGAAGGTGTGCCTCATGATGCATTGGAAGAGGATACTGTTTTACAAGGTACTGTACAAATTGTTGCTGACGATACTGAGTATGATAGCGACAAAAACACATTTTTAGGAACAGGTAACGCAGTAGCGATAATTGCTGGACAAGATTCACGTCTTGAAGCAGACACTATTCTTTACGATCAAAATAGCCAAACTTTAGATGCACGTGGCAGTGTGAAAATATTGCGTCAAGGACAACTCACAACAGGTAGCTCATTCCGTTTTAAAGTAAATTCTGATGAATATTTAATTACGGATCCGGATACTGAAATGCAAGGCACTACAATTATTGCTCGCAAAGGATACGGGACTAAAGAAGGTTTATCTTTTAAAAAAGGTACTATGCAGCTTCCTCAACCAATTCATATTTTTCGCAATGCTCTTTATGGTCCATTGAGTTCTGCAGAAGAGTCAATGGAAAAAACAATTCATCCTGATGCGTATATACCTAGCAAGCCTAGCTTTAAATTTAAAGCTAGGAAAATGACATATGAAAATTATAAAGATGCTGGAAATTTAACTGTTTTTGGTGGCAGGTTAATGATGGGTAATTTTGGTTTGCCTGTACCAAAATTCACTGCTACTGTCGGACAAGATAATAGTCGTGTTACGTTTCCTGTAACGCCTGTGATTGGGAATAACTTACAAGTTGGTGGTACTAATATAGGACCAAGCTTTAATTATGCCATGGGTAAAGATGGTGTTTTATCCTGGGCGCCACTTTTGCAAATTGGTGGACGCAATGTAAATAATGAAAGCAATTCCAGCAAAATAGGAGCTGGCGTTAGAATCAATCTGTCTACAAAGCGCTTGAACAGCCATTTAGCTTATGGCAGTGTTTCTAATTTATTAGTGGCTGATTTAAAGTATATGATTCGCGATGGACTTCTTTTTCAATCAGGCATCAATCGTTTTGTCAATGATGGACTTTTTGGTATGCGCAGACCACGATTGCTTGGAGAGCTTGTACATAACTGGGCAACTGGCAATATTCCATTTTTGATGTCTTTAAACTTTAGAACATCAGCTGGCTGGGCTCAAGACCAACCATCACTCTTAAATCTTACGCCTCAATTCCGTGAACTATTTAATACTACAGGTAAAACCGGTAGGGTTTCAGCCTATAGAGTGCAAGAACAAATTTCTGCAGTTTCAAAACCAGTTTTTTCAATTGGTGATAATAAACGAGGCGTGCAAATGGCTCTATTTGGTGGTGTTGCTGCTAAAGGTTATTCTACTGGCGACAGTATGTTAATGGGACAATTTGGTCCAATT
Organism: Candidatus Obscuribacterales bacterium; assembly: GCA_020054205.1. Taxonomy (GTDB): domain Bacteria; phylum Cyanobacteriota; class Vampirovibrionia; order Obscuribacterales; family Obscuribacteraceae; genus JAGVLS01. The sequence goes on from JAGVLS010000004.1 coordinate 139,106, forward strand.
ATAAATGCTCATTTTAATCGTGTTAGATTACAAGGTGGTTATACACAATCAGGTGTGTCAGGTAAGTCACCATTTACATTTGACGAATTTATTCAAGGAACTCGTTCATGCTTCTTTGGTGGGGATGTAAAAATATCTAAGTGGTTAACTGTTGGGGCTAATATGGGATATAACTTAAATAGTAAATTGTTTTACCAACGTGGACTGACAGCTGCTATTGGACCAGATGATTTTAAAATATTGTTATCACGAGATACTATTCGTGGTATTAATAGATTTGGCTTTGATGTTTTATATGGAGCTCCTATTCCATATGACAAACTTGTATTGAAAGGACGTCCTGACGCAGGTCAATTGGGCGGCATTTAATAAGTGGATAAGAAACAATTTCCAATATTAGGCATTGATTTGGGTGGTACAAAGATTGCTGCCAGCATAATTATTGATACGGATACTATTGGTAAACCGAAAAGAGTTCCTACCCCACATGGCAAAGAAAATATTATTCAAGCTTTGCTTAAGCTAATTGAAGAATTCAAGCAGGATAATTTAATTGTTGGGGTTGGTATTGCTACAGCTGGTATTGTCAATCCGGATACAGGCGAAGTAATTGGTTCAACTGGCAATTTGCCTGGCTGGGAAGGTACGCCAATCAAAAAAATTATTGAAGAAAAAATGGCATTACCCGTGCATGTGGAAAATGATGCCAATGCTTCAGCTTATGCTGAATATAGAGCTTCCAAATTTAAAGCGGATACTTGCTTGGTCACTGTAACTTTAGGAACAGGTATTGGCGTTGGCATTGTTATAAATGGTTCACTTTATCGTGGTGCACATTTTGCTGCTGGCGAGTGTGGGCATTTAAAAGTTTCTTTGAACAATCATCGTCGTTGTACTTGTGGATTATGGGATTGTTGGGAGGCTTATGGCTCCGGACGTGGTTTTGTGGCTACTGGCTATGATGCATTATCTAAAATATCTGCGCATCAATCAAAATTGGCTTTAAAAAAAGAAAAATTAACCACAGAAGATATTATTGAAGCAGCTAAAGACAATGATTTAGTTGCTAAACAAATTATTGAAACATGGCATGAGCATGTGGCTGCTGGTATGGTGTCTTTGTGTCATACTTTGGATCCAGATTGTTTTGTTATTACAGGTGGTATGGGTAAATTTGTTGATTATGTTTTACTCAAAGATTTGATAATGGATATGACATTGCCTCGTATTTCAGAAAAACTTGAAATTTATCCTTCGTCTTTAGGTGAACGTGGTGGCATGATAGGTGTTGCTGAGCTTGTGCTTGATACTTTCAACTCATCGGCAAAATATACTCAATCGCTACAAAAAAAATAATGAAACATGCCAATTAAAAGGCAATTTGGCCGCCAACTATAACATGTTTAATATCAAATGAATTTTTATCCCAGATAACGATATCTGCTAGATTACCTTCTTTTAGTTGTCCAATTATATTTTCTAGTCCCATAGCTTTTGCTGGATTATAAGTGGACATATAAATTGCGTCGGCAAATGTAGCAATTTGCCATGAAACAATATTTTTTACAGCTTCATTGAGCAAAATAGAAGAGCCAACTAAATTGCCTTTACTAGTTCCAGTTTTAGCTACATCTGTTACTAAAATAGTTTTTTTACAACCCTTTATTCTCAAAACCAATTCTGTTACTCCTACTGCTAAGTGTTTGCCATCACATATAATTGCACAATAAACTCGATCATCAAGTAAAGCTGCAGTTACTGCTCCAGGGTTGCGGTGATGAATGGAAGGCATAGCATTGAATAAATGTGTAACTAAATGAACGCCGTGATTAAAAGCTGATTGAGCCTCTTCAAATGTTGCATTGGAATGTCCTAGTGAAACGGCAATACCTTGATTATGTAAATCTTCAATACATTTAAAACTAGGATCAAGCTCTGGAGCCAATGTTATAAGCTTTACTGCTTTATTTACTATTTGTTTTAAAACATCTTTTGATAAAGGCTGCAAAAACTGACTTGGATGGACTCCTGGCTTTTCTTTGGCTAAACAAGGACCTTCAAGATGTATTCCTACCGGTCTTGCTACAATTTCATTCGTTTTAATATTTTGTCCGCCTGCGCTAGGAAATTCTATTTCGTTAGCTAAGAAATTAGAGTTTTTCTTTAATTGTTCAATACTGTCAGTAATTAATGTAGGTAAATAGTTAGTTACACCAGCATTTAACAGTAATTTTCCTAATTTATTTAATTGAGCTTTACTAGGACTGTCCCATAAATCGCAATCTTGTGTGCCATTTACCTGCAAATCAAAGAGTCCTGGCGTTACATAACAATTACTGGCATTAATGACTGTGTCTGCTGTCTTGCCAGATTTGCCATCAAGATCGCCAATAGCGCTTATATATTGCCCTTCTACAAGAATATTGGCAAACCTTTCTTTAGATGGAGTAATTAAATGCCCAAAGTCAATTCTTAAGCTGGTTTTTGCTTGGCTTATCTTTTCATTTTTTATGCTTTTCATGTTTTGAGCTTTTTATAGTTTTACCTATATTGATTTTATAGAGGATTTTGATTGAAGCCTATTTATGTAGGGAATATTAATTCATGACCTCATTCACTGAAAAGCTATATGGTAGAAGCAAATAAGCTAATTAATCCAGCTACTGGGCGTCAATGGGATTTAGATTCACTCATTGAAAGACTATTTGCATTGCAAGATTTGCTTAACAATGCTCAAGAAAAAAATGTAACATATCTTGCTCAGCTTAAAGACTTTCAGCGTATAGCAAATGATGCAGCTGACTTAAAAGTAGATCATGACAACCTGAATGAATTATTAGCTGATAAAAGTCGTGAAAATAAATATTTACACCAGGAGTTGTCACGCATTAGCGGTGTTTTGAGCAATAAATTATTAGAGATAGAAGAAATAAAAAGTCTTGTTAGCGAACTTAGGCAGCAATTGAAAAATTACCAGGTAGAAAGAGATAGATTAGCGGTTCTATTAACAGAAGCAGAAAAGGCAGCGGCATTAAGTCGGCAAGCTCTAGAAAATCAAGCTAAAAACACTACCAACAATAATTGGACGCGTATTTTCAAAGGCAAGTAATTTCATTTTGGTAATTGATCTGATGTTGGTAGACTTTCAGGCAATTCGCTTGGGAATGATTCGTTAGCATTGTTCGGCAGATTAGTTTGTGGTTTTTTGTTTTGCATCAAATTATTTACGAGTGTTGAAACACCACTTAAATCTACTTCTGTTTTTCTGTTACCAAAGAGACCTTTTTTTGTTTTTACAGTGTCACCAAATATGGTATTGCCTTCGACATTAGTACTTCCAAATAAACCTTTTTTTGCTGAAAAAGAATTTCCTAAAACATTTACTTCAGTTTTTTTGCCACCGAATAAGCCTTTCTTTTGCTCGAATTTATTGCCGTATCTATCTTTTACTACTTTGCTCTTGCTTGAAAAGAGACCGTTTTTTATAGTAAATTCTTCGCCCATGCCACTTTTGATTGTAATGTCATTGCCGCGAGCGAGTACGTTGATACCCGATATTTGCACTAAAATAGATGTAAATATTAGCAATGATGAAATATAGACTTTTCGTAAGCTCATTTATTTTGTATCCTGTAGACAATTACTTAGATTTAGTGACTTAGATTAGCTCTATTTGTTCCTTATTTACAAGACATAATGATAAATAGATAGGACGAAATCTAAAATTAAAGCTAATATCACATGGGGATAATTTAGTTTGGGCAAGGCAATTGTGGAAGAAGATCTAAGCACTATAGCTCAAGGTGTACTTAAGCATAATCATCGATCTATTGCACGAGCAATTAGTATTGTAGAGAATGGTTCTGATGAAGCTCAACAATTAGTACAGCTTTTATTTAAGCATTCTGGGCGTTCTCATCTCATTGGTATAACGGGTTCTCCAGGAGTTGGTAAATCTACTCTTGTCGATGCCTTAATATCTCAAATGACTAAAGAAGGTTTAAAAGTAGGCGTATTAGCAATTGATCCTACTAGTCCATTTACTGGTGGAGCTATTCTTGGTGATCGTATTCGTATGCAAGATCACACATTGAATAAAAACGTTTTCATTCGTTCAATGGCAAATCGGGGATATAAGGGTGGCATTGCTTTATCAACTTATGATGCTGTACGGGTATTGGAAGCTAGTGGCTGTCAGATTGTAATTATTGAAACTGTTGGTGTTGGGCAATCTGAATTAGCTATTGCTAAGACAGCAGATACAACAGTTTTAGTTCTTATGCCTGGAACAGGAGATGATGTGCAGGCTATAAAGTCTGGCATTATGGAGATAGGAGATGTATTTGTTGTAAATAAAGGGGATTTGCCCGGGGCAAATCGAACTTATACGGATGTTATGGCAAGCTTAGAATTGAATTCATATCAATCAAGTTGGCGGCCGCCAGTAGTGATTACCTGTGCTGAGAATAATGAAGGCATTGAAAATCTTTGGCAAGACATAAAAAAGCATAAAGACTATTTGGATAATTCAGGTGAGTTATTAAAAAGACGAAAAGAAAAAATCCAAACTGAGCTAACTGAATTAGTAGCTGATATGGCAAGAGATAATTTGACTCATTCTTTGCAACATTCTCAATTTACTCAAGATCTACTCGACAAATTGGTAAGACAAGAAGTTGATCCACATTCAGCAGCACAACTTGTTGTTGAAAATATATTCAATAAATGAGGCGAATACTTCTAGAATATTGATGAATAGCGGAAGAATATAGAATGATTATTTTGTCAATTGATAAATCGTAAAACAAGTGAAAAATAACCTTACTCAATTGTCATCAAAATATGTATATAGAACCAATATTCCTTGACTTGACATGCATTATTAGTGCTGTACGATTTATACATATACATTTTTATTGATTGCTTCTTTGTCAAGCTATTTGCCCACGGAGCTCAGCAATCATAGCTATATGGAATTGATACCTAATGACAAAAATAGCAATAATTAGCCAACCAGAACAAAGCTTATTAATAGATATAAGCGGATGTTCTACTTATACGGAAGCCAGCCATCATTTATCATCGACGCTTGAGTCTTCAAACCAATTTTGTGAAAACAAACATGTTGATTTAAATCTTGGAGACTTAGTTTTAGATAATAATGAAGTTGCTCAAATACTTTCTATTATTTCTGAAGCTGGCATTGAACCAAGACAAGTTTTTGTTCAGAAGAATGAGACTAAAGATATTTTGCAAAAACTTGGTATTGCCATAGCATCAGGTGAGCCAGCTAAATTACTTTCTTTAGAAACAAGTGCTGCTGAAAGTAAAAATACAAAAGATGTACTTGTGATTGCAGATAAAAATTCAGATGATGCCCCTAATTTATTAGCTAATCAACCTGTTTTGTATTTAAGACAAACGCTTAGATCTGGGCAAGCTGTGAGCCACGGTGGACATTTGGTCATAATTGGTGATGTCAATCCTGGAGCCGAAATAATGGCTAAAGGGGACATTATTGTATGGGGTGCATTAAGAGGTATGGCTCATGCTGGTGTTGATGGAAATATTGATGCTCATATCAGTGCTCTTAAATTAGCGCCAATTCAATTAAGAATTGCTCATGCTATCGCTCGTGCTCCAGATAGGTCAGCTGGTTTTTCAGCTAATGCTGGTCCTGAGACAGCACGAATTGTAGATGGAAAAATTCGTATAGTGAGCTCAGCTCCTGAATAGTTTGAAAAATGGATTTAAAAAAGAGTCAGTAGGGATTCAATGGTATGCACTCTCTTAATAAAGGGTAAATGAAATGAGTGGTCGAGTAATTGTAGTAACATCCGGTAAAGGTGGCGTTGGTAAAACAACAGCATCAGCAAATATTGGAGTAGCTCTAGCTTCATTAGGTGCTAGTGTTGGTTTAGTTGATATGGATATAGGTTTAAGAAATCTAGACATATTAATGGGATTGGAAAATCGTGTGGTTTACAACCTGGTTGATGTAGTAGAGGAAAAATGTAAGCTTCGGCAAGCTTTAGTAAAAGATAAACGATTACCAAATCTTAGTCTTTTACCTGCTGCTCAGACACGAGATAAATCAGCAGTAAATGTAGAACAAATGGAAAAGCTTTGCAAAGAGCTAAAAGAGCTATTTGATTTTGTTATTGTTGACAGTCCAGCTGGAATTGAAGGTGGTTTCCAAAATGCAGTAGCAGGAGCTGATGAAGCTATTGTCATCACTACTCCCGAGATGTCGGCAGTAAGAGATGCAGATCGTGTTATTGGTTTATTGGAAGCTCGTAAAGAAGATATTGGACAATATCGTTTAGTAATTAATCGTATAAGACCAGCAATGGTTAAAAGTAACGATATGATGAGTGTGGAAGATGTTTTAGAAATCCTGTCAGTTAAACTATTAGGTGTAGTGCCCGAGGATGATGAAATTATTATTTCTACAAATAAAGGTGAGCCAATAGCTGGTACGGAAAATGCAAGGGCAGGTCAAGCATATCGTAATATAGCTAGACGCATACGTGGAGAAGAAGTCCCATTTATTGATCTCGATTCGCTTAACACTACTTGGTTGAGCAAAATTGTCAAAATATTCAACCCGGTCCGGGTATAGACAAAGGAGTGTAAAGTGCAAGTTCTTAATTGGTTTTTCCGCAGTAAGGATGAAACTGTTGCCACCCGGGCAAAAGATCGTATGAGATTAATGCTCATCCACGATCGTCTTGAATTGCCCCCTGATCGATTAGCTAGTTTAGAAGAAGAATTGATCGCTGTAGTTTCTCGCTATTTTGAAATTGATCGACTGACAACTAGGTTCGATCTAAAACAATATGAGCGTCGAGCAGCATTAATTGCTAATTTCCCGCTACTTAGATCAAAATCATAGCTTCGACAAATTCAAGTTTATTGCTTTGAAACATATTGCTAGTAGTTCATTTTTGTGGCGTTCTTTGATTCAATCATTGCAATGTCTTGATTGGTTATTAATTGCTGCAATTAGTCTTTTACTGGCTGTTGGACTTACTACTCTTTCATATCAAGGTAGTAATTTTCATAGTAAACAGTGTGAATTCCTCTTAGCAGGGCTTGTGGCCTGTTTTGTTTTTGCGCGCATTCCCTATCTGTTTTGGTCTAACAAAATAGTTCTTTTTGCTTTATACGGCATCAACTTAATTCTCTTAGGAGCAGTTATGGTGATGGGACATTCAGCAATGGGAGCACAAAGATGGTTAGCACTTGGTCCTTTGACTTTGCAACCGTCTGAAATTGCAAAACTAGTTGTAATTTTTAGCTTGGCTGCTTGGTTAGCAAAATATCCAATCATAAAATTTTGGGATTGTTTCAAAGCGTTAGCGATAATTGCTGTTCCTGCGTTTTTAGTGTTTAAACAACCAGATTTAGGAACATCGCTTACATTTGGTACGGTGTTTTTAGGAGTAATTTTTTGGGCAGGAGCAACTGTGCTTGATTTAGTTGTTATTTTTAGTCCTATTTTAAGCCTGATTTTTAATGCTCTCAATCCTGCTTTATGGTGGGGATTTTTAATTGTTTTATTTGTACTACTTATATTTTGGTGGCGCAAAGATAATTGGACTCTGGTAATTAGAGTGATTTTGTCTTTAGCAATTGTTATAGCAAATATTGGTATGGGAGAACTAAGACCAAAACTTTGGGGGGTTTTAAAACCATATCAACAAAAACGACTAACTAGTTTTATAAATCCATATGATGATCCTAGAGGTTCTGGCTATCATATTTTGCAAAGTCTAATTGCTATTGGTAATGGTGGCATATTTGGTGCGGGGCTTGGACGTGGTAATCAAAGCCAAGGTGCATTTATTCCAGAAAGACATACTGATTTTATATTTGCTGTTGTTTCTGAAGAATTAGGTTTTCGTATCTCAGCGCTTGTAGTACTTGCCTATTCGCTTCTTTGTATTAGAGCTGCCCTCATTGCCTATCAAGCAAGAAGTGAACCATTTGGTAGCTTGGTGGCAATTGGAATTATGTTTATGTTTTTGTTTCATGTCTTTTTGAATATAGGCATGACTATAGGTATTATGCCAGTCGCTGGAGTTCCATTACCTTTTTTAAGCTATGGTGGTACAGCTCTTATCATTGATATGAGCGCCATTGGTATTTTGCTATCAATACATTTGCTAAATCCACCACCACGCAAAGATATTTGGACTTAGCTTTAAATTAGATAGAAGCTTTAGGAGCTTTTACGTCAGTGTAATTTCTCACTAGGTTATTAGATTCGTTATATTCAAAAGCGTCTAGCTCTGCTTGAGAAATGGACATGTTTGATAATTTGCCTGATTGTCCTATTGCTACCATTCTGTCTAATACCGATAGCATATCTTCTAAGTGGCGAGCTAAAGCTCTTCCTTGCGGTAATATTTGTTCTACACTTGCATCAAATACGATTTGTGCTTGCACACCGCCTGTGATACCACTAGCGCTTTGATGATGATTATTTTGTACATAACATTGAAAATGCATTTTTAGTGCAGCATTTGGTTCTGTGAAAAGCGTAATTATGTGATGAAAACCTTGGTTGGTCACTGCAATCTCACCAACTAATTGATTGAAAGTAGCAGGTCCATTTGGAATAAGTCCTTGGATTTTGCCTGCTTGCGTGCCTAATTCTTGGGCTAAGAGTTCTACTAAACCAACGAAAGCAGCTACTCCCTTAAGATCCACTGTTTTATTAGCAGGTGCGGCCTGCCTGTTTGCGTCATTGTTAAATGTATTTTCGCTAGGCATAATGATTCTCTTTCTTTAGCCTTGAGGTTTTTCAAGGATTCACTAATAAATAACACTATCTATTTAGTATAGTGCATTTAACTTACTCTTAAGTATAGTTCAACAGAGGATTTATGAGAAGGGGCCTGGCTTTATCAAAATCTAAGCAATAGTCAAGGTATTGCCTGATAATTTAAGCTAAAATGCTATATTTCTTGCATTTTTAGTAATTAATGATAGTCAAAAATGATAGTTTAAATATCTCTTGTCCCCAAAATAATCGGGATTTGGACCCTAAAAACGGTCTACCTTTATTATTTGAATGGCTAGAAATGATCAAGTTTGAGCATAGTATTTTTGCTCTACCTTTTGCTTTATCAGGCTTATATTTAGCAAAAAATACATTGCCATCCTGGCATACCATATTGTGGACAATTGTAGCTTTTATTGGTGCACGCTCGGCAGCGATGACCTTAAACCGTTTAATAGACGCTTCAATTGATGTTTTAAATCCAAGAACAAAAACACGGGCAATTCCAAAAGGAACTATAAAATACGGGCAAGCAATTGTATTTACCTTAATTTCTTTTGCAATTATGTTTTATGCAGCATTTCAATTGCCACCTTTGTGTTTATTATTGTCCCCAATAGCTGTTTTTATACTAAGTTTTTACTCTTATACAAAACGTTTTACTGCTTTATGCCATATTGTTTTAGGCATTGCAGTCTCTGGAGCAGCATTAGGTGGATGGGTAGCAGCCGGTGGTGAACTTAATCAATGGTCGTGCTGGTTATTGATGATTGCTGTAGCAACATGGGTGGCGGGTTTCGATATTATTTATGCTTTGCTTGATATGGATTTTGATAGAGAAAAAAATGTGTTTAGTATGCCAGCTTGTTATGGTGTATCTAAGGCATTATTTATTTCATCATTTTTACACATAATTACCGCATTATGTCTTGTTGCTTTAGGAATAAATCTAAGTTTAGGGTCTTTATATTGGCTTGGACTTGCCTGTGTATTAGGTATGCTTGTTTATGAACATTCGCTTGTTAGAGTTCATGATTTATCGAAAGTAAATCAAGCTTTTTTTACAATTAATGGCGTAGTAAGCATAATTTGCTTTTTAGCAATTTTTTTAGATCGCATTTTTTTCATAAATTTCAACTAAGCTTTTATGGGAAAAACCGGGTAGTAAATATTGCTATCTTAATACTATAGTATGCACAGATGCTCGCAATAAAGGCGAAGACGTGAAAAAATACCAGGCGAGCAGCTACCGCTTCGCCAGTGTCAGCCTAATATATTAATTCAAGGGTCTAAATGCAGAAAACTAAAGACTCGGCTATTTCATCTTTAAGTGTTTCTCGTTCCAAAAATACTTTAGATAATAAAAGTTCTCGTTGGCATGTGCTTATGGCAAGCTGGCTAGGGACCATGTTTGATGGCATGGATGCCTCCATTTTTGTATTGATTTTATTTCCTGCTTTATCCGATATTTTACATACTACTTCTTATACTGAAGTTGGATTAGCTGGATCAATTGTTATGGCTACTTTTATGTTCGGCTGGGCAATTGGTGCGATTGCCTTTGGCATAATTGCTGATTATATTGGACGAACAAAAACCATGATGCTGACTATATTATTATATGCTAGCGCCACTGGTTTATGTGCGCTAAGTCATAGCTATCAAGAATTAGCTTTTTATCGCTTTTTAGTTGGCTTAGGTATTGGTGGAGAAGTTATTTGTGGAGCTATATTAGTATCTGAATGTTGGAGGAATAAATCGCGTGTTCATGCAGTGGGAGTTCTAACTAGCGCTTTTGGAGCTGGATATTTAGTGGCAGCGCTTTTAAATTTAGTTCTTAGTCCTATTGGTTGGCGTTGGTTATTTGTAGCTGGAATTGCTCCAGCTCTAGTTACACTTTATATACGAAGTAAAGTTAGTGAACCATTGCATTTTGAATTAAATAAAGAATATAAAAAGCGATTGAGAGAAAAAGAAAAATCTTCTTTAACACAAGAAGAAAAAGAATTATTGAGTTTGACAGTTGTACAAATATTTAATAAGGAAAATATTGTTCAAACTTTAAAAGTGTCATTTATTACTAGCGTAATGATAATTGGTTATTGGGCGGTTTTAGCTTGGGTGCCACCCTGGATAAATCAATTAACTGGTACATCAGCCATAGTAGAAAGAAGTCTGGCAGCAGCTTTATTTAACGTGGGAGCAATTACTGGTAATTGTTTATCTGGTTCTATTATCAATTTTATGGGACGCCGTAAAAGCTTCATGATTTTTTTCATGGGTGCTTTTATATCTGCAAGTACCATGTTTTTAACCATAAAAAGTTTTGGACCAATACTTTTAGCCGCGATGACAATAGCTGGCTTTTTTGCTAGTGGTATTTTTGGCTATATATATATTTATACGCCAGAATTATTTAAGGCTAGGATTCGTGGTACCGCTTTTGGTTTCAGTATGCAAGTGGGCAGATTTGCTGCTGCCATTGCAGCTCTTATTAGCGGTCAGCTAATTGCTTTCTTTAATGGCTCATATGCCATTGCTGCTGCTTGTTTGTCTGCTGTTTATCTTTTAGGATTTATAGCTGCTTTTTTCTTGCCTGAAACAAAAGGCGAAGTATTTAATTTAGAATTAACAACTCCAATTAATTTGGCTGGGCATAAGAAATAATTTCGCCATCGAGCGTACCTACATAGAGTGATTTGTTTGTCACCAGAGGAGATGCTTCTATTTTTTTACCAATATTCGTTTGCCAGTTTACATTTCCTGAGCGTAAATTGAAACTCAATAAATAACCTTCTGCTACAGCGATGTACAAAGAATCATTGAGGCTAACTAAATTTGCTAATACTTGTCCGGGTACTCGCACTTTCCATGTTAAAGTACCTTTGTATTTATCTAAACAATGTACCCATTTGTCTTCTGAGCAAATTGTGACAGTTGCTAATTCTAGAGTGCCTTTAGTAATAATTGGTTTGTCTGCTTGATATTGCCACATCACTTTTCCAGAAGCAGCCTCAAGAGCGGAGAATGTTCCATCAAGTGAGCCAAAATATACGCTATCTGTTGAAACAAGTGGGCTAGAAACAATAGGTGCTGAACTTTGAAAAGTCCAATGATGAATTGCTTTATCTAAAGAAATTGCTCTTATTGTTTTGTCCTTACTGCCAAATACAACTAAATTCTCTAAAACTTGAGGGGACGATACTATGGCATCTCCAGCTTTATAAGTCCATTTTATTGCTCCATCCTTAATAGCAATAGCACGGATTGTGCCATCTAGAGCAGGCGCAATTAATAGATCGCTATGTATAATTGGTGTAGCAACAAAGGGAGCAGAACCATTTACTTTCCATGTTGGACTACCGTCGACAGCAGAAATTGCATAAATGGTACCATCAGAGCTAGCAATATGTATTTTTCCATCGACTTCAACAGGGCTTGATATAATTGCTCCGCCAGTTTGAAAACGCCATATTCTATTACCAGTAAGAGCATCCAAAGAGTAAACAACTCCATCGGCTGAACCAACATAAATATATTTTTTGTCTTTGCTTAAAACAGGCATGGATGCCCAGCCTATTGGGCCAGCTGTTCTGTATTCCCACAACAAATTAAGTTGTTTGGTTGCTGTACTATCTGTATGTGATATGTTTTGAAGATTTTGAGGGCGAATGGCTTGAAAAACATCTTTGTTTTGATTGTCGGATGAAACTGGTGGTATTGTAATTGGTGGAATTCTATCTTGTGAAATTGTTGTTTTTAAGGCACCTTTATCTGGCAACAATTCAGTTAGTAAATTATTTAAAGTATCTCCCAAATTAGTTGTCTTTTTTGCTAATTGTGGATCTGAAGTGGTTAGATTTGCATTTACCTTACTCAACTGTGGATTAGAAGTACTAAGATTATTTGCTTTATCCAATTTTGGATTTGACGGTGCAACAGATCCATCTGGTTGCGCTTGGGTCATTAAATAGTTTTGCCAGTCTTGAGCATAATCTTGTTTTTTGTATTCTGCATCACTTGTTGATTGTGGACGCTCGCTAATATTGCTAGCAATTGAATTACTATCACTTACCCCAAGACGTGCTACTTGTAGTTCAAGCAATAATTTTTCTATTATAAGTAATAAATCTGCCAATGATTGAAAACGATCTTCTGGACTTTTAGCCATCATTTTTTGAATGGCTTTGTCTAAGATAGGTGGAACATCTTTGTTTAATTTTGCAACCGAAGGAATAGGAGCAGTAGCATGTTTCATAGCCATTTCAATCATGCCACTAGCTTTATATGGGCGTTCACCAGATAAAAGTTCAAAAAAGACTGCCCCTAATGAATAAATATCAGATCTGTGATCTTGCGGATCTCCACGGCATAATTCAGGAGACATATAAGCTGGAGTTCCTTTTCCTTGTACAGCTCTTTCAATTGCTACGCCGGTTGCTATTAAAGCTAGTCCGAAATCACCAATTTTGACATTGCCATCATGAGTGATGAAAACATTATCTGCTTTAATGTCTTGATGTACGACACCTCGTCTATGGGCATAATTTAAACCAGTACATAATTGTTTCATCCAATTAAGACATTGTTCGTATTGCGGACGTTCTTTTCCGACACGCCCTTTCATACTGCCACCAGGTAGAAATTCCATAGCAATATAGTGATGTGCTTTGCCATCACGATTTTCAATACCAATATTGTGAATTGTGACAATATTTTGATGTTCAAGTTGGGCAGCAAGCCGAGCTTCTTGTCTAAATACTTCTACTGTATCTTCATCAGCCATTAATTCTGGCAAAAGCATTTTAATAGCTATTTCTCTTTGCAAAAATTCATCGCGACAATGATAAACAATACCCATACCGCCGGCGCCGAGTTCTCTCAGTACCGTGTAATGTCCATATTCAAGCTTGTCGCCAGGGCTAAACATCTCTTTTTATTTTACGACAATTGAAATAAATATAATTTTGTATCTCACATATTTATATACTTTGTTATACCCTAAAGCTGTCTCAAGCAAAAACAAGTTGAAGCTGTAAAAATGCTTTAGGCAGATATTAGAAGCCAAGTATACCTTGACAATATAGACAATGACTTCCAAAACCCCTAATTCCATATCCATTGGACATGAAGCATTAAATACTCCATTTAATGTTGACCCTATTAGTTTGGGTGAGTTTAATTTACTTATTGAGCAAGCAAAAAGCGTCTTGACAATTGAAGCGCAAGCAATTTTAGATATAGCCCAAAAATTGGACGATAATTTTCATAAATCTATCGATTTAATTATTAAGTGCAAAGGTAAAGTTGTTGTAACTGGCATTGGTAAATCTGGTCATATTGCAAACAAAATTGCAGCTACATTTGCCTCTACTGGTACCCCTGCCTTTTTTGTTCACCCGGCAGAATTGAGGCATGGGGACTTTGGTATGTTGGCAAAAGATGACATTGTTATTGTTTTGTCTGGCTCTGGCGAAACGCAAGAAATTAAACTAGTGCTTGATCCAATTAAAAGATTAGGATTGCCAATTATTGCTTTAACTGGCAATAAAAATTCAACTTTAGCTAAATATTCTCAGGCTGTAATTGATGTAGCTGTTGCTAAAGAAGCATGCCCATTAAATTTAGCGCCAACAGCTTCAACTACAGCAACTTTAGCTATAGGAGATGCTTTAGCTATTGTTCTTATGACTAAAAAAGGCTTTAAGGCAGAAGACTTTGCAGCTTCCCATCCAGGTGGAAATTTAGGTAGGCAATTAATCACTGTTGCCGATGTTATGCGATCGGGTATTAATTTGCCAATTGTTTTAGAAAATACTGAATATGCAAATGTGCTTAATGAAATTACTGCTAAAAAAACTGGATTTACTATGGTCTTAGATCAAACAGGTTGTTTACTAGGAGTAGTTACAGATGGTGATTTGCGTCGAGCACAAGTAAGATATGGTAAAGATGTTTTTGTAAAATCTGCAAAAGATATTATGACTGGAAATCCAAAAATCATTTCACAAGATTCATTAGCTGTTGAAGCTTTAAAAATCATGGAAGATTATGCGATTTCAGATGTGCTTATTGTCGATAATACCAATAAACCAATTGGGCTTATTCATTTGAAAGACTTACTTAAAGCTGGCATTGTTTAGTCTAACTAGTAAACTAATAAATATGCAAACCTATAACTTGATTTTCGCCAGGTAATGGTTGTGCTTGTTGTTGTAATTTTTTACAAGCAACTTTTACATCCTTGAAGTAGGAAAGCATTTCTAATTCCTCTTCGTTTTCCATAAAACCATTATTATTCCTATCAAAATATTTATAGACAGCTTCTTGGCGATTAAGCGGTGCATATGCTTTCAGATTATGAAGATTCCAAAAATATTGGAGTTCAAATGAATTAAAACGAGGCAATTGTGATTGCACTGGTGGAGCACTGAAGAGCAATTCTTCAGAACCGTTGTTAGTTTGTGTGAGCCCTAAATTATCTGTGCAAAGCATGGCTACTACAGCCAATAAAATACTTGTCAGTCTCATAAATGATTTTACCCTGTCACTAGCTTTCATTATTTTAACGACGCAAAGACTAAAGAGAAGTTCCAGGTGCAGCAATTCTTTTGGCTAAATCAATTAATGGTTGTTGATTCGTATTGAGAAGACCCTGTCCTGGATGGTCAAGATCAGCAATCATCATTATCACCAATAAAAACGAAAGAATTAATATGATTGTTATTGGACCATTGCGTGAATTGGTATTTCCAGATTGATAGCCAATTGCAGCCATACCAAGGAAAACCATAATATATAAGGTTAGCCAGACAATTATAGGAATATGAGCATAAAATCTTGCTGCCACTCTTTTTGATTGCAGCTCAATTGTTTCGTTTACTGAGTCAATAAATAATGAAATTACATCTGCATCAATATATTTCTTACCAACCTCTGCTGCTTGTTGCCAAAGATCATTTTGTATTTTATTTGCTACTGTTATGCCTTGCATAATTTCTTTTTGGTTGCCGTACAGATGTTGCACTCTTAAATCTACATATTTACGCAAAAGATTTTGTACGTTGTTTTTATTAGTTTCTGGTAGAAGTTCAGCTCGTAAATATGTTGTAAATATTACGTTTGCTTCTTCGATAATTAAAGTTCTACGATCATTGAAACGATCGGATGCTACACCAAAAGTAAAAGCAAGCATGAAAGCTAATAAACCAAGTGTTGTTTGTACCATGGCACCTACTGGTGCTTCATGGAGACCGTTATTAAATTTGCGATGATAGTTACCAAATTTATAACCACCTTCTAGAGCCAATACAACAAGTAAAATTGTAAATAAACATTGTGCCCAGAGAGGAATTTGATCAATGATATCCAGCATGGTGTTCCACATTAAAATAAGTAACTAATTACTTTATTATTTAACCAACCATTATTCACGATTACTTTTGCCAGTTCTTGCTTATCATCACCTGATGAAAGAGTAGCTGTGCGAATCTCAGCGGCACTGACTAAATCAAGTTCTATTAGCCTACGTCCCCAGCGTTGAAAATTATTAGCTGGTAAAGTTAATAGCCCTAAAAGTTCAACAAAATAGTTCAATTGCTCTTCGTTAATATATTTCCAGCCAACTAGTAATCTACCAATTTCAATATGACCTAAACTTTTGTCTTTTTGTATATCAAGCGCCATTTTAATATCTTCTGAAGTAGCAAGCCCTGCTATAACTATCAAATTTCCTAAGCGCACACCGCTTTTTTCAATGTCTTTATAGCCTTCTTGTAATGATTCTTTAGAGGCTTCTTTTAAAGTTGTTTGGATGAGCTCACTTGCTTTATTTACTTTTGTTAGTACCAGACAAGGACAACAAAAGTCTTTTTTTTGAAACTCTTCTGCCAGCTTAAGACACGATTGCTTTAATTCAGCAAAACTAGTGGTGCTTGGCAGTCCTGATAGTAAAAATAAATTTCGAATCATTGTATTATTTGTAAATGAAATCACTTTGAAAGTTTTCTATCTTTTCTATGCCACCTGTATCTTCAAAATACACGTATAAATCTACAGGGTTTGACAATTATTTTGAATTGCCAAGCAGATTGTTGGCCAAGTAAGATACTTTATTGTTGCAATTGCTTGCAAATTCAATCTTGACTACAAACATATAGCAAAAACAGTACACTTAAATTCGGCCAGATAGATTATTAAAATGATAGACCATGTAAATTATCAATCTTTGGATAAAGCAAAAAATGCTTTTATTGAAGCAAGCAAAAAAACCTTGGCTTTTGCTAAAAATTTTGGTTTTGTACCAGATGATAGACTTGGAGCAAGTGCCAATATATTTTGTTTAGATTTGAAGTCTTATTTGAAAAATAATGCTGACAAACTTTATATCACTCTATTGCCTGAAGGCTTAGGGACAGCAGATGATGCACGCCCTTCTGATTTAAACAAAAAAGAGCTTATACAATTTTGGTATAACATCGGCATAAAAACTATTTCGTGCCTAACTAATGATGCATCGTCCGCTGGTATGCAAACTGTTTTGATTTCTCTGTATTTACCATCAGCCGATCCTGATAAAGTTTTCTCGGATGAATTTTTGGATGGCTTTCTCAATGGTTTTGTTCATGGTTGTAAAATTGTTGGATGTGCTTGGATCTCTGGTGAGACACCACAGCTTAAAGGCAAAATTTGTGAAGATAAACTAGATATTGCTGGTGCATTGTTCGGCATTATGCCTGCAGCTGTTATGCCAATAGATGGTACAAAACTTAAAACTGGAAATAAAATTGTTTTTGTTGAAAGCTCTGGCCCACATGAAAATGGCTTTACGACTTTAAGACAATTAGCGCAAAAACTAACTAATGGCTATAGAGAAAAACTTTCAGATGGACGTGAATATTGGCAAGCAATAAATGAGCCTTCCCTTTTGTATACGCCGCTTGTGCAAAAGCTCTTAGCTGAGCAGGTAGCTATAAACAGCATTGAAAATGTGACTGGTCATGGTTGGCAAAAAATTATGCGTTCCAAAACACCACTACGTTATCACATCAAAAATATGCTTGCTGTGCCAAACATATTTCAATTTATTGAAGAAAAAGCCAATATATCCAAAGAAGAGATGCTTAAAATATTTAATTATGGAGTGGGGTGCGCAATTTTTGTTGAAGATAATAATGCTGCAGAAAGAACAATTGCTATTGCCAAATCTTTAAATATAAAAGCAGTTATAGCTGGAGAAGTATTGCCGAGTAATTGCCGGGAAGTATTTGTTGAGCCATTAGGTATTAAACTTACTGATGAAAGCTTTACCTTAGGTAAAGGGTAAATTTCATTTAGATAAAATCTTTGGCTAGTTTTGAACTTTTTTAGGGTAATTTACGTTTCTTTTAATAAGAACTCGTACTACCCATATACTACAAGTTTGTAGTATAATTGTACTACATAGGTTACCTGTGTCTTTAATCTTTGTGAAAAGTTCAAAGAAATGGGCGATTACGAAAGAAGCAATTCTTGAAGTGATAGCCGATCCTTTTAACGGTGAGTTTGCACTAAGTCCAAGCAGAGATGGTAATAATAGAATTATGTATGTTGGTTTTACACAATCTGAAAGATTATTAGAAATTGGTGTGGAAATTCTTCCAAATAATATAAGAAAAGTATTTCATGCAAAAAGAGCTACTAAGAATTCTATAGAGAAAGCCAAAATATGAAAAAAATAGCAAGCAATGTGAGCAAACAAATTAGAGACGAAGCTCTTGGCGCTGTAGCAAAAAGAGGGGTAATACAATTTCGTCTTGATCCCAATAACATAAAATTGTTATATAAATTGGCAGGACAGAACCGTAAACCGGTTGGCCGAATGGTTAGAGAATGGGTACTTGAAAAATTAACACAAAAAGAGTTTCCAAAGAAAAATCAGGACACAAATTCAATAATGCGAGTTATGGAAAGTTTGACCGATTCTTACGAGACCTTAACTAGCAGGGTATCAAAACTGGAAGCAAAACAAAATAAGAGAAAAAAATAAAAGGATAGTAATTTACTCTATTGTGCGATGAAACGTGTGATAAATCGATGATGTATACGCACCTAATTTTTGCCAGGTTCTATGGACAGATTGATTTGATATTTGTGTTCTAATTTCAACTACTGAAATACCGTGTTTTTGGAACCAGTGTAAAGCTGCTCCTACCAATTTTGTATAAATCCCTTTACCGTGATGTTCTACATGTACAGCGTTAAGTGGAATCGTTCCTAGTTGTACTTTGAAGTCTACAAAATGTTGTGTCGGTAATTTGCATGTAATAAATCCCAGTGGCTTATTATCTTCACGATAAACAAGTACTGTATCTGCCCATTCGTGTTTTAGAGAAAGCTTTATCCATTCTTCATAAAAAGAACGTACTTGATTAGGCGAGAAAAAGACATCGCTATTAAAGCGATTGATATTATATTTCCTGTTGCTAAAACATTCTCCGGAAATTTCAACGAGCGCTTTTAAGTCATTTTGGTTATGTTCGGTTATATTTTCTACTGCATCAAAGTTACGCTTTACCAAAGGTAGTCTGTATGCCACAATTGTGTCCATAATATTGAATTTATTGCGCTCTAATAAATGTTGGCTTATCGTATCTCTGCAATCGACAGCAAGAGACAAATGTTTTACTTGAAGATTTTTAGCTTCATTTGTTATTTTCTCTAGCATAGCTGAGCCTAAAGACATGCTTGATTCAGAAGCTGGAAACGTCCTTGGTGCTATTAATGGCTCAATTCGACCAATACCTTTTTGAAAAAATTTGCTATCCCAATTAAGCCGTCTTACGCCAGCTAGCCATGTACCATCATTGGTTTCACAATTAGCAGTTAATAGTTTAAATTCAGGATTTGAAATTGCCAATTCTTCGATATGTTTTAAATATGATTGAAGGCATACGGGATGGTTGGGAAATAAATCAGTATTAGGTAAAAAATGCCATGATTCGAGGACATCTATAAGCGAAATTGCCAGATCTGCTTCGTTGCTATCTAATTGATTTGTGTTTATTACCATTTTTTGAAATCTAAAATTGAGTCAACTACATATTTTTGATCTTCATCACTTAAATCGACAAAAAATGGTAAGCGCAAAAGTCTGTCGCTTATAGATTCAGTAATTGGACAGTCTCCAATTTTGCCACCAAATTTTTCCCCCATATCGGATAAGTGTAAAGGCAAATAATGATAAACAGCTAAAATACCTTTTGATTTTAAATATTCAATTAAATTTTGCCTTGCTGTTAAATCAGGTAGAAGCATATAAAACATGTGATATGGCTGTTCACAATCATCAGGTACAGTTGGCAATATGACTTTATTTTTGTTTGCCCAATCAGCTAAATGCTCATGATAATAATGCCAAATTTTTGCTCTTGTTGCCTGAATATATTCAGCTTCTTCTAATTGTGATAATAATATTGCCGCTAAGATATCAGATGGTAAGTATGAAGAGCCAATGTCTTGCCATGTATACTTATCTACTTGCCCTCTATAAAACCGACTTCTGTTAGTTCCTTTTTCTCGAATAATTTCAGCGCGCTCAGTGTATGTATTGTTATTTATTATGAGGGCGCCACCTTCGCCACAACTGAAATTTTTAGTTTCGTGAAAGCTCTGTGTAGCAAAATTGCCAAAACTTCCTAAATAACGTCCTTTATATTTGCCCAGCAAACCATGTGCGTTATCTTCTATCACGGCAATGTCATGCTCTCTTGCAATATCTAATATGACGTCCATTTCAGCTGCAACACCAGCATAATGCACTGGCACTATTGCTTTTGTTTTTTTAGTGATAAGACCTGCTATCAGTTTTTCGTCAATATTTAAAGTGTCTGGTCTTATATCAATAAATATAGGACGAGCGCCGCGTAGTACAAAAGCATTTATAGTAGAAACAAAAGTAAAAGAAGGCACTAAAACCTCATCCCCAGGTTGAATATCGAGCAATAACGCTGTCATTTCCAATGCATGTGTACATGATGTGGTCAACAAAGTTTTTTTATTGGCTAACGTATTTTCAAAAAATTGACTAACTTTTTTTGTAAAAGTGCCGTCCCCTGATATATGTCCACTCGATAATGCTTCGGCAATGTATTGAGTTTCGTGCTTAGATAGATATGGGCGATTAAAAGGAATCCTGTATTGCCCAGCTCTGTGAATAGAGTCGATATTTGGAGACTTGCTGCTAATCATGGTCGACAATCGATAGATAAGTAAGTTTTGTTGTGGGAAAAGCTATGAGGAATAGATGTAGGCTTAGGGCTAGAGCTAGAAGTGGAGGACACTTGCTCATTAACAGTATATGAGGGCTGGTCCATATTGCGCACATACATGCGAGCTAAGTATTCGCCCATCACGCCCAGTGTAAATAATTGTGCACCAGAAAATAAAGCAATCATTGAAGCTAAAAAAGGAAAACCAGGTACGGAATAGCCAAGCATTAGGTATCTTCCAAGCACATAGACTAAAAGAATTAGTCCTAAAACTGTCAAACTAAGACCAATAATACTTGCTATGCGCAATGGTAAAGTTGTAAAACCTGTAACTAAATTTAGTGCATGTGTAATTAAGCTTCTTAAGTTATAGTTGGATTGACCAGCAATACGTGGATGATGTTCTACGGCAATAGCAGTAAATTTATTGCTGCCCCAGGTGAGCAAAACATCAATAGATACAAAAGCATTGCTGTATCTTTCAAAGGCATCTCTTAACTTAGTTCTAAAAGCGCGGAAACTAGATATGCTACAAGCAGTGTCTGCTCCCATTGCTTTTTGCAGTACTAGTTTTGTCAACTGAGAAGCAAGGGTGCGGAATATATTATGCTCTTCATATATGGGACGACCATAAACAACATCAAAACCTTGATTTATAATTTCAAGCAATTTTGGAATTTCTTCGCAAGGATTTTGTAAGTCATCATCCAATG
Source organism: Candidatus Obscuribacterales bacterium (assembly GCA_020054205.1). Taxonomy (GTDB): domain Bacteria; phylum Cyanobacteriota; class Vampirovibrionia; order Obscuribacterales; family Obscuribacteraceae; genus JAGVLS01. The sequence continues at coordinate 160,855 of JAGVLS010000004.1, forward strand.
TAATTGTTGTTAAATATTTAGCCAGACGAATTCCGGCTAATAATGCATTGTGTTGTCCATAATTACGCATTAGATTTAGCGCTGTTATATTTGGATATTTATTGAGTAAACTGGAGATAACAGCCCAGCTATTATCCTTGCTGCCATCGTTTACTAGTATGATTTCATAATTTGAGCCAATTGCTTCCATAGTAGCGGTCAAGCGAGAAACTAACTCACTAAGAGTGCTTTCACTGTTGTAAACTGGGACAACTACCGATACTGACAAAGTTTTGACCTCAATTGGTAAAATTCAATAAGATAATTCTCACTTGATATGAAGGCTTCAGCCTAGAATAAAAGACAATTCTACAATAGATTATTTATGCTTTTACTTAGTGCTTTTAAGACTTGCCAAGATAAACAATTCTTAAGTACTTTTGGTCATTGAAAAGGCAAACGTGGAAGAAAAAATTTCTCTATCTAATGAATTAATTGCTGGGTTTTTGCTCACTATTGTTCTTTCAATTGGTATTTTAGCTATAAGTTCTATTAGTGGTTATAGTTTGGTGGGCAATAGCGGCCCACTCAATATTTATTTAGTAATGCAAGATGCTATGTATAACAGTTGCGGGCAAAAGTTTGCTCATTTTGCAATGCTCTTTCTGTTGGCAGCAATTGTATTTACCGGACCTTTCCTTGTAAAAATTATAAATAAATTTGCCACAAAAAATCTTGCATTTTTTCTTAAAAGTCTAATTTATTTTGGTCTAGCAATTTTTGTTTTAAGTGGATTTTTCTTTTGGCAAGACAAACCATTAAATTTACTTTTGGGCATTGTCTTTATTTTTATGTTTTACATCTACAAAAACTATTTGAAATCAAAATCAGTTGCTTGTGCTTGTACATTCTTTGTCATCATATTATTGATATTGAGTCAATTTCCTGGAGTATTAGGACGCTTTGATTTATCTGCATGTGATCCTACTGAAATAGTTTCTATCCAAAGGCATTACAATTTAGTTGTAGCTGAAGGAGATCGCTTAGCTCATGGCTTTAAGCTATTAACTGCTGTTACGCCTCACTATGGCTTATTATTGCCTTTAATTTGTGCTATTTGGCAAGCACATATAAGTCCACTTGCAATTGGCGATTATGTTAATATCATGCGTTTCTTGCAAATGATATCTATTTTGTCTGCTGCTATTTTGTTTTATCTTTACAGTGGACGGCGTATGCTTTACGCGTTTTTGCCAATCATTGGTCTATTGCCGCTATATCATTTTGGTCAAACTGCTATTGCTTACCCAAATAATGGTCCATGGCGCATGTTTGGTTTTGTTTTAGCTGTTGCAATTTTATATATTGCTCGCAATCTAAGCTTGAACCAATTGTGTTTACTTTTAGGAGCTACTTCTGGCATAACGATTTTATATAATTTAGAAACTGGCATTGCTATAACATTAGGTTTAATTGCTTATTTGTATTTTCGCTATCGCCCATTTGCAGAAAATGTAAGCAAGCTTCCTATAATTGTCTTTTTGTTCTTTTTAAGTATGTTAATGGTTTTTGCTGCTTATATATTGGGCTGTTACTTTGGTCTTGGTTATATCCCTGATTTTTTAGCATTCAAAAAAATATTTCTGACTGCTTCATTTATTGGTAAAACTGGTTTTTCAGGGCGTAAGCTTCTATTTTCACCAATGCCTTTTCTTGTATTTGCTCATGCAGCATATGTTCTGATTATTAACGCAATTAAATTTAATAAGCCATTTGATTTTAAACATAGCTTTAGAGCGGCAATTGCAACAATGATCATATTTTGGTTTGCTTATTACATGAATAGTCCCGTGCCATCGTACATAAATTCTTATTGGTTTATGTATTCATTTTTATTGATTGATTTATTAAAATATTTGCAAGCAAATATCCGTCAGGCAAAAGCAATTGTTGGCCCAGCTATGATTGCTATGTTTGCTCTTTCTTTAGCAATAATTCCTCGTATGGTCATTACCTATCAAGAACAATTACCAGTATTTGTTAATGCTTTGCGTGTTGCTATCAAAGGACCAGCTAGAGCTGACGCTGTAGAAATTAGTGGTGTTTATTTTGATAAAAATATAGCTAATGAAATTATAGATAAAACGCAATTTTTAAAATCGATTGCTGGAGCTGGAAATCAACCAATGTATATAACAGCTAATGGTTATTTGCTTGGAAAAATATCAGGTATTTATCCACCTTTGCCTTATGCAGATACATTTGCCGAAATATTTTCTAAAAATGAATATGACAATTTAATTCAAGCTATTGCCGCTTCCAATGAAAAGTACATTTATTTTGATGCAGCTAATTCGCTTTTAGCAGGTAATGAATTTGTACGTGGTCATTATGCACAAATTCGTTCTGATTTATCCAAATGGTATGAAAAAACTGGACAATTACATGGTTTTGAAATTTGGACTAAAAAAGAAAGCAACTAAAAAATTATTTTTTTTGTTTTATCTCGTTTTGTCTGGTTTGAAATATTTGTTCTACAGTGCTTACAAAATCCGGATCTCTATATGGGATATCAGAAATTGATTTTATTATTTCTTCTTCGCTAAGAGAAAAAATCTTATCGTCAATATTAATATTGCTCTTGGTTGCAGCTAATGTACCGCCATTTTTTCTACCTAGTGGTTTAGTTTTAAATAAAATAAAACCAGCTTCTCTAAGTCCACTTCTAACATTAGCAGCAGAGCTGTAAGTGAGCAATTTCCCTTTTTCTTCTATCAATAAACGATAATAATGTTTGAATAAATCAACTGTCCATAGATGAGGAGCTTTACTTGCTGAAAAAGGATCATGGAAAATTAGATGGAAAGATTGCAATAAATTTGGTACTGCTTTTCGCAAATCTGCTTGACGTATTTCTATTGTAATTTCTAAATTGTTAGTTTCTATATGGCTAATACCAAATTTGTTTACTGTTTGTGTTTTTAGTTCTTGATTTAAGTATGAAAATCTTTCATTGTTTAAAATATGAGGAATATTTTCCAAAGACGCCTCATTTGTCTCTAGTCCAAGGATATTAATATAGCTTTGTTGTTGAATACTATCTTTTTGTTTCAAAATTTCGTTTAAGAGTACAAAAGAATTGTAGCCTAAGCCAAAGCAAGCATCGAGGATTTTGAGATTGCTATGTTCAATTAAAATACTGAGAGCATTTGATGGTTCACAATAATTTTGCAAAGCCTCTGTGTAAGCACCAGCTTTATTGTGAAACAATTGGTCGTGCTCTAAATCATAACAAGTCCAAGAACCATCTTCTGTGGCTATCAATTCATAGGTTGTTTTTCCAATCATTAATTAAAACCAGTGAGTACCACTTTGCCAAAATTTTCATTTTGCTCTACATAAGTATGAGCAGAAGATGCCTCTTCTAAAGAAAATATTTTATCAATGACAGGCTTCAATAAATTTTGTTCAAATAATGGTACAAGATGTTTGGATAATAGTTTGGTCGCTGCAATTTTTTCTTCTAAAGGGCGCCTGCGTAAAGTTGTTCCTTTTATATTTATGCGCTTAGACAATATATCAGCAAGGTTTAATTGTGCTTTAGCTCCTCCTACTAAACCAACGATAATCATGCGTCCTTTAATAGCAAGACATTTTATGTTTTCGCTTACATAATTGCCGCCAACAAGCTCGAGCACAAGATCAATACCTGCACCTTTTGTTATATCAATAATTTGGTCAGCAAATTTATCATCTTTTACTAAAAGACCATGATTCATTCCTAAATTTTTTGCTTGTACCAGCTTATTTTCATTGCGTGCCGTGCCGATTGATATTGCACCAATTGCTTTTGCAATTTGGACAGCTGCTACTCCTACTCCTGAGCCAACTGCACTAATTAAAACTGTTTCTCCACAAGATAAATTTCCTTGTTCTACCATTGCATCATAAGCAGTAATAAATGCCTCTGGAATAGAGGCAGCTTCTGTATAAGTAAGATTTGACGGCATCAAAGCTAAAGTTTTTTCGTTAATTACTAAATATTCAGCATATGTTCCACCACCAGCTATTCCAAATACTTTATCGCCAACTTTAAAATTGCTGACATAAGTGCCAATAGCTTCTACTGTGCCAGCAAATTCTAGTCCTAAAATATCTTTAGGTACATGTGGCGGCGGTGGATAATGTCCTTGTCTTTGTAAAATATCAGCGCGATTTACAGCAGTAGCTTTTATTTTGACTAATACTTCGTGCGCTTGAGCGTAAGGAGTATCAACTGATTTAACTCTCAAAACGGAAGGATCGCCAAATTGGCTTACGACTACGGCTTGCATTATTATGTCCTTTGTTTTAAGGCAATTTATATAAAAGTCTGCCTGTTGAATCAAAAAATGCTAGGGAAGATATAGCTGTTTTTTCATTTCCTTTGTCGGAATTTAAAGATGTTTTGCCTAAAGTAGTACGAATTTTTCCGTATTCATCTAATAGATTTAAAGAAGGTCCTATTTCAGAAACACAAAAAATACCGCGCATAATATTGTTTGCTCTTAAAATTACAGCTGGCTTATTATTATTTGATAATTGGAAAGTTATTCCTGATTCTCCATTTTTGTCACAAACACCAATAACTGGCTCACCGTTATTTTGTACATTTAGCCAAGCTCGTGGCTTGCCGTCTGCATGTAATAAACGTAATGATGGACCACTGTTTGGGGTTATTGATAATAAAGCCCTTAACTTGCCCGTTTCATCGTATAAGCTTAATTTAGGAATGCCTGTTTCTGACATTCCCAATTGAGCTTCAGAAGAGTTTGCTGAGTTGCGAAATGAAATTGCTGCATCTCCATTTTTTAAAATAGTGATTGCAGCTCGTGGCTTATGATTTTTATCTATGAGTTGAAACTCGGAGGCGGCAATAATTTTGCTGCCTACAGGAGGTGCAAGCGCGGTATTAGGAGGGAAAAGACTCAGTAAGGCTTGTACCAACATACCACCGACAGCGCCCAATAAGAGCGTAAGCCCAGCTTCTTTTGCTTTCATAGACAAAATCTATCAGTCTTATTTATTGTTTGCTGTCTTTACCAGCTAATGACTTAACGCCATGTACTACGCCTTCGGCCCCTTTTTTGGCGCCTGAACCTAGTGCTTTAGCTCCAGAGACTGTAGCTTCTCCGGTTTTCTTCACGCCAGTGCCGACGGCTTCAGCACCTTTTTTAATTCCAGAACCAATTGCCTCTACGCTTTTTTTAGTTCCGCGTCCGACAGCTTTGGCACTTCTAGTAACTGCATGATCTGTAGTCTTAACAGCCTTTTCTGTACCTTTTCCTAAATCTTCGCCAGCTTGTTTGACATCGCTTTCAATTTTTTTACCGAGATTTTCTGTTTGTTTATCATCGGCATTGGCAAAACTTGCACTAGTAATTAAAGAGATGGTCAAAAGTATGAGTGACAGCCTTAGTTTCATGAGAAGCTCCTTTTATAGTTATCTGCAGAAATTATTGCAGCTTAGAACTAGCCCTTTTACTGGGGCTTACCTCTTATAGATACTGTTACTAATAAATCTAAGCTAATACCAGACTAACTGGACTACGATTTTTTAGTACTTTTTCCTTGGCATGCTTTCTTTTGGCTTTGATGGATTAACAACCAATTGACGTCCATCTACGGTTTGTCCATGTAAATTCTTGACAGCCGCTTCAGCGCCTTCTTGATTTTCCATTTCAACAAATGCAAATCCACGCTTTCTGCCTGTTTGTCTATCAGTAGGAATTACTACTGATATGACCTTGCCCGACTGAGCAAACAGTTCTTCGAGATCTGATTCATTAAGTTTAAAAGAGAGATTACCAACAAAGAGTTTTGTATTCATAGTCCTATTTTCGTCCAAAATTTCCTAACAAAAGCTGCAATCAACTTGCAGCGCCCATATAGTATGACATGCTTGCCCTAAAAATGGCATTTCTTGTTCTTTTTTATATACAATACTGTGTATTATTTCGAAATATTTATCATATTGCAAAGAGTAGCCATGCCTATGTTTTGCTATAAATTAAAATCATGCCATCAATTGTTCTAATTTTGCTTTTTTTTGCTTCATTGACTCTATCAACTGAATGTCTGGCAAAAACTTGGTCTCAATCCCATAAAGCCGGGATTGAGGCAATGAAACAAGGGCAATATGATGAAGCTGAGCATTTATTGCTTGATGCTCTTTCTGAGGCTGAAAAATTTACTGAACCAGATGAGCGCTTATCTAATTCACTCAATTCTTTGGCGTTTCTCTATTTTAAACAAGGCAAATATTCTCTAGCTGAACCACTTTTGGAGAGATCTATTAATATCGCCAGTAAAGTTTTAAATCCTGAAAGCGCGGATTTAGTTTTGCTAATGAGAGCACTGGCAAATGTATATAGTAAGGAAAATAAATTTTCTGAAGCAGAAACTTATTACAAAAAAGTTATAGCAATTGAAAAATTACCTTCCAATAAAGATATGATTGAATTAGCTGCCAGCCTTGCAGATTTGGGTTTTCTTTATTTCCATAATGGTAAACTAAAAGAAGCGGCAGATACACTTTCAGAAGCTTTGTCAATTTATACATCTGCCTCGGGTACTAACGCTGCTGATATTGCCGATATTTCAAATTCCCTTGCTGCTATTTATTTTCAACAAGGCAAATATTCTCAAGCCGAACCGCTATTGCTACGCTCATTATCTTTGCAAGAAAAAATTCATGGGCTTAATAGCCCACAACTTGTGGCAGTATTAAATAATTTGGCAGAAGTTTGCAAAGAAGAGCATAATTTGAGTAAAGCGGAAGAATATTTTTTTAAAGCCAAAGAAATATGTGAGCAGAATCGAGGTCTTGATTCATTTAAAGCGAAGTCTTTAACAGGACTAAGTCAAATTGCTTACCAAAAAGGAGATTTGAAGGACGCTCCTGAGTTTAGTAAAGAAGCAATTAGTCTTCTTGATGCTACTAGCGGGCACAAAAATTTTGATGTTGCTATCAATTTAGATAATTTAGGTTTGATTTATTTGAAACAAAATAAATTGAAAGATGCTCAAATACAGTTTAAAGAAGCATTGTCTTTATTTTCTAGTTTGGTTGGACCCCATCACCCAGAAACATTGAAAGTAGAATATCATATGGCCCTCTTATCTTTGTCAGAGGGTAAATTGGAAGAAGCAGAAGCTATTATTATTAGGTCATTGATTTCATATGGCAAACTTTTTGGCAAAGATAATGCTATTACTAAAGAAATAGCTAGAGAATATGCTCTTCTTTTGCGCAAAACTAAAAGACCTGAAATTGCTCAAGAAGTTGAAAAACAATATAATTTACGGTAATGCTCCTTGCGAAGACCTATCAGGTATAGGCTCTGGTGCATTGTCATCATGAATGGTGGAAAGCAAATCTTTGAATGTTTGCCATTCTTGCTTGGTATGCGCCATTTGTAATCCTTCTAAACAGGCTTTTCTTGCTCTTTCTCTCAAACCTAGTCTGAGATAACTTCTTACCAGTTCTGCTCTTATTTGAGCGGAATTTGGATCTTTATCTAAACAAGCCCTATAAATATCCGATGCTTTTTCACTATTGTCTATACTGGAATATGCTCTTGCTAAAGCTAATTTATCTGCTTGGTTAAGTGCCTCCAGAGTCTCTAAACCATTAAATTGTTTAATAGCATCTCTGTATCGTGCACTCTGGCATAAAGCATGAGCTAAATATCTACGCCCTAATGTACGTGTTGGATACAAATGGACTGCTTTGCTTAGCCAGATAATAGCAGTGGATGGTGCACCAGCTGTTAGTGCCTGATAGCCTTTAGCAACCAGTGTAGCCTCATCATTTATTCCAGCTGTAATATCACGCTCCACAACATCATTTTCTGTAGCTTGTAATTGAGATTGCAATTGAACTCTTTTATAAGAGCGATTTTTACTTTTCAAAATATCTTCATATTTTTCAACTTGGTGTTTGGCATAAGTCAAGCTGCTGTCCATGGCAATGGCAGTTTTTAGCTCTGAAATAGCTCTTTTGTAATTACCTTGCTCTCCATAAGCTTGTCCTAAACGGTAATGATCCATCGCTGATATTTGCTTACTAGAACTAGTGGTTGTTTTAATTGTAGTTGTGTCCTTTGTGATTTGAGCTGGTGGCTTATTTTGTGTGGTAAAAAATAACATAATAATCAAACCAATTAATACAATTGATATGCCAGCAACAATAAATAATGTATTTGGGTTCATTTTACGTAAATTGGTTTGATTGATATTGAAACCCAAAGAATTGGTTTGTTTAGTTCTAATTGATTTAATGCCTTGAACAGTTTGTAAATAATCACTCATATTGCCACTTTGGTTTGTGGGCGATACAGGTTCTTTCTCTGATTCTTTTTCTACCGGTTCTTTTGGACTAGGAGTTTTTAATTCGTTGGCATTGGTGGCAACAGGCTCTTCTAACAATGCAGCAACTGTATTTGTACTTAAAATATCGGTGGGTGTCTCAATTGGTGTTAGTGGTTCTATCATTTTTTCTTCGGGTTCTGGAGCAATATTTTTTGCTTTGTCTTTATTGCGATTTTTACCTTTTTTAGACTTATTTTTTTCATTTGTAGCAAGTTCTTTTTGTTCAGTCACCATTTCAGTTTTGTCAGCTTCATTAGCTTTAACAGGTTCACTAATTGGCTCAAAGGTGAGCATGTTTGTTTCTTCAGAAAATTCTTCATCACCTATGTCAGTTAAAAATACTTTCTCTCCTGTCCCGGCTAGTCCGCTTAATGACTCATCAAGTAAAGGGCGAGTGCTAATGTTATCAGCCAGATTGTCTGACCATTCAAGCAAGCTATTGATATCAATTGATAATGACTGCTTGAGATCGGATATTTCACCTTCTTCGACAGGCGTAAATTTAAATGTGCCATCTTTTATGGACAAGAGTTTTTTCAGCGCTTGATGACCTGATTCATCAGAATCAGCAACTTTAGCTCCTGTAATATATTTTGCACAAAAAATACCAATATGACCATTTATATCTTTTGAAGATACTTGCAATATGCCATTTTGCACTTCTTTTAATAAGACAACAAATTCGAAGGCTTCGCGTAAGCCTTCATTTTTTGAGATTGTACCGCTTAGAGGAGAAGACATCGATTACTTTTTTGTAGGTGAACATCTAAGAGCATTCTATCCTAATTAGCTGATTGTGTGGATGGACAACCAATAATGATAGTTTGATTTTCTTGACATTGCCATTTAATGTAAAAACTTGACGTGGCTAGTTTAATTATTGTCGATGTTTAATGAATTCTATGTCTCGGAAGGAGGCTCTTATGCCACTTGATCACTATATTACATTGGGAAATTCGGGACTGAAAGTAAGCCCTTTTTGCCTTGGCACAATGACTTTTGGTGAAGATTGGGGCTGGGGGTCGACAGAGGATGAGTCGCACCAAATACTTAGCCGCTTTATTGAGCTTGGTGGAAATTTTATTGATACAGCAAATTTTTATACACATGGACATTCGGAAAAAATCATTGGTGATTTCATAAAGAAGAAAATTAAACGGCGCGATCAATTAGTAATTGCTACCAAATTTTTCAGCTCTTTATATACAGGTGATCCAAATGCTGGTGGCGCTAGCCGTAAGTCTATGATTGCTGCTTTAGACAATTCTTTACGCAGGCTTGAAACAGATTATATTGATTTATATTGGATGCATTGCTTTGATAGATTTACGCCAATTGAAGAAACAATGAGTGCTTTAAATGATATGGTGCGCTCAGGAAAAATTCGTTATATTGGATTTTCTGATACCCCAGCTTGGAAATGTGCAGAAGCACAAATGATTGCTAAATTCTCTAGATGGGCTCCCTTAATTGCATTGCAAATTGAATATTCTTTATTGGAAAGAACTGTCGAAGGTGAGCTTATCCCAATGGCATTAGAAATGGGACTGGGAGTAACACCTTGGTCGCCACTAAAATATGGTGTGCTTTCAGGCAAATATACTCGTGAAAAAACCGGTCAACATGATCCCAGTCGTGGCGATTGGGTAAAATCTGCTCTTAATGAAAAAGCTTTTGTAATTATAGATGAATTAATAAAAATTGCTAAAGAAGTAAATTCTGTGCCAGCACGTGTAGCGTTAGCTTGGTTGCAACAAAAACCTGGTGTAAGCTCTCCTATTATTGGTGCACGGACCCTAAAACAACTTGATGATAATATTGCTGCACTTGATTTAAAACTGAACCAAGAACACATAAAGCGTTTGGATGAGCTTTCTAAACCAAGTTTAAATTTCCCATATGACTTTGTACAAAATTCTGGTCCATTTGGTATGGGAGGCACCACTATTAATGGTTTTACTTCTGCTGCTAACGCATTAGCGCCAAAATCAGATTCTCAAAGATACGAAATGGCAGCAATTAAATCCTAAGAAATCAATTAATTAGGAGCAATTTTTGAAGCTTTAGTAGCCATTTCACTACTTTCTTTTGTTTTGCCCATTTTCGAATAGACTTCACTTAAAGTTCTATAGCAATGTGCCAGCACGGGGGAATTAGGTGCAGATTTTTCAAATATAGCAATTGATCTAAGCAATGGTGTTGGGCAATTATCATATTTGTGTTGAGCAAAACTAGCTACTGCTTGGTTTAATAAACAAAGAGCTAGTTCGGGATGATTTGGTCCTAATGTTTTTTCAAAAATAGAAGCAGCATTTTGGGAATAAGTCTCAGCCTCAGCAAATTTCTTTTGATGTACATACAGACTTGCCAAATTATCGAGTGTCATTGCATATTCTGCTGTAATACGATTAGATTTTTCATCGCTTGCTAAAATGCGCTTATAAACATCTTCTGCTTCAGGTAATTTATTTTGCTTTTCATATACAAGAGCAAGATTGCTTAAACAGACTTTCACGTCGTCAGAATCCGGACCATATTGTTTTTCAAATACAGGTAATGCTTTTCTGATTAATACACAAGCTTCATCATACTTTTTCAAATTGCGATAGCTAGCAGCTAAATTATCCATAGCTATTGCTGCCTCAACACTATTTTTTCCATAAATTTCTTCTGTCATTGAAAGGCTGCGTTGATAAATAGGCTCCGAATCTTTATGTCTTCCAATTCGGCGATAAACATCACCTAATTTGCCAAGCTGTTTAGCTAAGTCTGCTTTATGAGCAGGTTTTTGCTCGAGTTCTTCAATAGCTGCTTTAAATTCTTTCTCTGCTTCTAGATATTGCCCTTTGCTAAAAGCTTTCATACCATTTAAACTATGTTTTTGCCAACCGTCGGTAGTAAGGCGCTGTGAACTAGGTGAGCTAATATGTGGTGCAGCATTACAAGTGCAAATTGATAAAAATGCAAATACAAATAATATTTCCAATCTTTTTAGCTTAAGCATTAGTTCTTTCCTCTGTTTTTACTTTATTTATTGGCATCTTCTATGTGTTCAAACTGTTGCTATTTTAGAACTAATAATGTCCCATTTAATTAATTTAGATCCATAACAGATAATGTTTTACCTTAATTTGAGGGAAACAATATGGTAAAAAAACAGTCAAAATTAATGAAGATAGCATTTGGAGAAATGAAATGAAAATATTGGTTGCTGTAGAGGACAAAATGTTTGGGGACGCCTTGGTTGATTTTATAAGCCATCACATGTGGGCTGACGATACACAATTTAAAATTGTGCATGTTGTCGAACCAGTCTTTATTGGAAATTTAGCTAGTGCATATTCAGCAGAATTATTGACTAATCTTATAGACGAAAAAGAAAAATTAGGCAAAGAACTTGTTGGCTATGTGTCTCAAGCAGTAAAAAAAGCTTGTCCCAATAATACTATAGAAGAAGTAGTTATTCATGGATTACCAAAAGAAGAAATCCTAAATACTGCAAATGAATGGCCAGCCGACCTTATCATCATGGGTTCACATGGTAGAACCGGAATTGATAAATTCCTGATGGGTAGTGTGTCTATGGCAGTGCTTTCTCATGCTCCTTGTTCTACCTGTGTGGTGCGTTTGTCAAAAAGCTCATCTCACTAAACTTCAGATTCTCTTAACGTTTTGCTGCTTAGTTTTAGGAACCTACCACCTCTTACAACGTCAAATATATACAGGAAGGCTGAGAAGCTTTGCCTAAGTATCGGCTTATGGATTTACTAATTTATAGGTGTATTTTCCCTATGGAAACTTCTATCAATAATTCAAATACTATTATCAATGACGAGATATCTTTGTCTTTGCCTCATGCTGAAATTTTCCAAAATGATAATGATTCTATTAAGGCTTATCTCAGAGAAATTTCTCGGCACAAGCTTATTCAAGGAAAAGATGAAATTACGCTTGCCCGTGCCATAAAACAAGGTGATAAAAAGGCTCGCAATGAAATGGTAAAAGCTAATCTTAGACTTGTTGTAAGCATTGCTAGGCGTTATTTAAACCGTGGATTAACCTTTCAAGACTTGATTCAAGAGGGTAATATTGGCTCGATGAAAGCAACAGAAAAATTTGACCCAGAGCGTGGCATCAAATTCTCTACTTATGCTACATGGTGGATTCGTCAAGCAATAGTGAGAGCCCTCTATGATAAAGGTCGTGTAATTCGTTTGCCTGTACATTTAAATGATCGCTTGAGCAAAGTGCAAAAAAACATTCGTCTTTTAAGAACCAAATTAGGAAGGGTTCCAACGCTTGATGAAATAGCTTCTGCTTGTAAAATAAGCAAAGAAAAGATTGAACAAATGTTTACATCTAGCCAGCAAGTGACTTCGCTAGATAATTTAGCCAATGATGACTTAGATTGTTCGTTAATTGATATATTGCCTGATGATAATTTATTGCCTGATGAAAAAATAGCCAATAAGTTATTGGCTCATGACGTAGATGAATTGCTAGAATGTTTGGGTGCACAAGAAAAAGATGTAATCAAATTGCGCTATGGTATTAACGCACCAGAACCACTAACTTTAGAAGAATCAGCCAAAATATTAGGTTGTAGTCGCGAACGTATTCGTCAAATGGAAATTAAAGCTATGAGAAAATTACGCCATCGTAGTCAAAGTTCAGACTTGAAAGCATATATAAACTAAATAATTGTTTTAAGCTGGTTTGCCCCAGAGCATTCCTTGTCCATAGGTTACTCCTAGATCAAGTAATGCTTTCAAATCAGCTTCATTTTCAATGCCTTCGGCTACAAGCTCAGCGCTGAGTGCTTCAGCTATTTTAAGTAAGCGTGACAGGGCTTTTGCTTTGTATAAATCGTCAGCAACACCAATTACATATTTAGTATCTACTTTGATAATATCAGGCTCAAGTAAAATAAGGGCTTCTAATGAGCTTCTACCAAAGCCTACATCATCAACAGCAATTAAAATCCCTGTTGATTTTAAATATTGAACATGTTTTTGCAAATAACTAGGCTCAGCAATAAATTGTTGTTCACTCAATTCAATACAAAACTGCTGCCCTTTTTTTTGTGCGGCGTTAAACAAACTGCGCAATTGTTTGGCAGGAATATCAATAAGAGTAGATGGAAATAAATTGACATGAATTCTAACATTGTCTTCTAAAGTATTACATTGAGCAATACAGTTTTTCAAACAATTCAAATCAACAACTGTCAAAATTTCTTTATCACGTGAAATGCGGAATAAATCATTTGGTAGCTCTAGCGGTCCACTTGGTCCTCTCGTTAATAACTCATAGCCTTTTAATTCTAAATTCTTTAAAGCATAAATCGGGTGGCATACAGTTCTAAAGCCGACACCTGCCTCCAGTATTTTGTGAATATCATTTTCAATAGTAGGCTCGTTTTTATTTATATGTTGATCGCTTACAGAAACTCTATTTTTACCAGCTGCTTTACTTACTTTAAGTGCTATTTTAGTTAGCATTAACACTTCTTCAAGTGAACATATATCTGTAGGTAAGCTTACAATGCCAGCTGATACTGTAAGTTTTACATCTTCAAATGCAATTGGTAACGGACTTTCAGCAATTTTTTCGCGAATACGTTCTGTGATTTGTGTTCCTTCAGCAAGCTCTGTGTATGGTAATAGAACCAAGAATGAATCTCCGCCAACACGCCCTAAATAATCACATGGTCTAAGCAATGATTGTAATCTTTCAACAATACCTTTAATAGCAAGGTCTCCCATTGCATGACCGACATTATCATTTAAACTTTTAAAATTATCGAGATCTAGTAGAGCTGCTACTAAGGGAGTTGCTTCTCTGCGAGCTATATTTAACTCGTGAGCTAATACTTGTTCTAGTCCAGCGCGATTAAGAACTTGTGTGTGTTGATCTAAATTTGTCAGATTTACTAATAAAGAATTTGCTTGATTAAGTTCTATGGTGAGTTTTTTGTTTTCAACTTCCATGTTTTTTAAAGCACTTAGATCACGAAAAATGTTTAAAAAACGCAAGCCTTCTTTAGTATTAAATGATGAGATAGTTGCCCGCATCGGGAATTCATAACTATCAGTATTAGCTGCTGATAAGTCTATATTTTTTGCTGGTGCATTTGGATTTTTAGCAAAATCTTTAAGTAAAAGAGAAAATTCACTTTGTTTAGACTTAGGAAAAAACTTTTCAATTGATTTGCCAATTAAGTCTTTTTGTTTTGTGCCAAATAATTTTTCAACTGAAATATTTGTAAGTAAGACTTTCCCTTCAATATCAGTGACAACAATAGCATCGCCAGACGCTGACAAGATGCTTTGCAATAACTCTTCTGACATCTCTATTTTAGTCCTATCTACCTGGGTATCCATCTGTGTAATATCCAAAATTGAATCGACAATATTTATTTTAAGCATCATACACTGTTGCTGGGCTGAGCTGATTCATTATTACTAGTACTAAAAAAGTTTAGCCTTCCTAGTAGTAGTCTTTAGCAAGAAGTCAAGACCGGCTTGTTCTCATATCCTATATAATGAATGCATTGCGCCCATAGTTCAGCGGATAGAATGCGTGGCTTCGAACCATGAGGTCGGGAGTTCGAATTTCTCTGGGCGCGATAGCTATAATGCTGATAGGGAGCAGTTTTCGCTAAATAAGCCGCTTTTTTATTGGGGTAGGCAAAATTGCTGGGTATATGCCGGGTATATGTGAGATGGTGCAAAAATCGAGGGAAATTGCCAGTCTGAAAACTATTTGTCCTTGTTTATTTTTCTTTCCAGAATTTCAAGACCTTTTATCACGGTATCAAAAGATGGTAGCTCATCATAGAACATACCAGACTCTAACATTTGCTCGAAATCTGCCTTAAGAGCAATCATTTGCTTATCGTTTGGTACAAGACGAAAATTGTTGGCAAGACAATCATCATAGTTGGCAAACGAGGTATGAAAAAACATTTTCTTATATCTAATAACATCAGCTAGCAAATTACGATCGGCAAGCGCTTCCTTTCCTATATTATGCTGAGCCAGCATAGCTAGGTCATACCAATGTCTTGAAAGCCTTTCACTGGTTGTTCTCATTTGTCCTCTATGGCATTCAACATGAATAAGAGTTGCTTTTTCCCAGAACGTGCGCAGAGGAGATAATACTGAGATAATCGCCTTTGGGAAACTCAAGCTGGGAATTATATTGGCTATATAACTTGTAACAATGTGTTCTTCTTTGGGATCAGTAATATTTCTGCCGCCAAATTCAAGAATTACCCTATTCCTTATATACGCATCTTTAGCAGAGTCAAATATAGTTGGATAAGTAATATAAACTTTTTCACCATCTTCAGTTACCTCAATAGCAACAATATCTTTGCCAAATTCTTTTCTAGCAATTTTTTCAAAATAAGGACTAATAACATTTTTGGTGTGCTGGCTAACGAAGTTTTTTAGCTCATCACTTATTTTATTAATTGCACTTCTGCTAAGATTTTCTGTTATTTCTTTTCGAAATGCTCTGTAATCGAGGGTTATGTCTATGTCTTCTGAAAAACGATGAATCACATCAAAAACTTTAGATAATGATGTCCCACCCTTAAATGCCATCATTAGGCGATTGGGCATTGAAAAAAGATGATGCAATGTCCAGCAAATCCAAATATCTTTTTCAAGAATTTTTGGGTTACGATTAAGCTGTGTGCCGAGTGTATTAAGTATGTCAGCTTGTTCAATTGATTTTAACTGTAAAAATTGTTCAGGCATGTTTCACTTGTTGTTCATAGCTACGCAAAGCATTTGCCATCCAAATTGGCATAGATTGTACAGAAGATTTGAGCTTTTCAAATTCTTTAGGCTTTAATTGCTTCTTAATTGAGGCAATAATTTCTGGCGTAACCTCTTCTTTGCCCAAATACCAAAGAGCAGATATAACTACTCCAATTTTATTATTAGCATGCTCTAGCTTGCGTGGACTTATATGTTTTAGTCTAACTGTCATTTTTCCAACTTTAAATTTCCCTGATGGCCCAGTAGTATAAAACACTGGCTGAGTTTGCATTTGAGTAGACAGTCCTAAGACACGGGCTGCTTCAGCTCCATGAATTGCAACCCTAGCTCCGGTAGATTCCACTTTAGCTTCAGCAATTTTAAATGGTTCTGGTAGAACTTGTTCTACATATTTACTATGTCTGGGACGTACATAAACTCCCCTGGTAATACGTGTGATTTTTCCTGCTTTAACTAGACGAGACAAGGCTTGATCTACAACTGCCCGGCTCCCAAGATTAAGCAGTCTGGTAGAACTAAATGGTTTTCCTAAAGGAATTTTTACTATATGTTGATAAATTATTCTTGATATGCTCATAATTCTATCCTTTATATGTCAGAAATATTAGCATTTTTTCTGACAATTGTCAATACTGCTAGAGAAGTATTGTTATTAGCAGGCAAATGCCAATAGATGGGAGCACTTTTGGAAACATTCTTGTGAATTTGTCATCAGAACTTCTTTGCTTTTCTGTACCAAGCAAGGTTTCTATTGAATAACTCAAATTAGATACGATTGAATCGCATACAAAAAATCGTGATCCTTCAACCCTGGTATCAAAGTTTATTTGTATTATAGAAGCACCCCTACCAGTATCTTGAATATTGACTTCTAATGCTACAAATCTGAAAAATCGTTTCTTAAGCATCTGAAATTTTCCAAAAAAATTAGCCTCTACACACACATGCTCTTCTGCGAAACGTAAGCTAGCCACAATACGCCCAGATTGTGTATCAGCGGTGGCAATCTGCCAGCGGTCACCATAATTATAGGAACTTTCAGCTAACAAATCGCGTATCTTTGCAAATGCATGTTTAGCTGGAATGTTATATTCCTTAGGTTCAGGATGGAGCAGGTTATATCTATACTTCAGACCAAGAAAAATTATTGGAATAAGTGCAATGATCATAGCTATTATCTTTAGAAGAATTGTGAGCGTCTCAAAATGTATTGCTTTTGATATAAGTATGCTTATGAATAAAAATATTAGTGTTCTTTTCCAAATTTCTATATTTCCCATATATCATCCATCTCTGGTCGTTGAGTTTGTGATCTTGTACTACTAGATGTTTGTTCAGCTATATCTTGTTCTTGCTTAGACTGAATATTTCTTTGATCTTCTATCTCAATTTGTTGTTTGTTTGAATCGTCTTTGTGATTCTGTGAATAATTTTTTGACTGCTTTTCTTTCAATAAATTTTTTCCTCGCTCACGAATTGTTCTTGTAACTTGATGCCTTTGCCTATCTGGCGATGGATAAGTCAAGGCACTGGAATATGCATCTGGTGGAAATAATGGAAGTTTTAAGGGTGGTGTATCGTTTGTAAAAACTATTACTTCGTTTTTTAACTTAATGAGCTCATCGGGTGTTGCCAGCGCTCTTCCTTGTAAGAATTCATGTACGCGTCCAGTATCGGTAACGGTAATTTCCTCGACAGTTGTTCTACCGAGTGCTTCGCTTAGAGCTTTAGCTTCGTGAAAGTTCTTTTGTCTAAAATAAACCTGTGTTGCAGGTTGATCAAAAATAATTTGAGCTTCTTTTCTGGAATAGGTTCTTTCAAGTTGATGATAGTTTTGAAAACCAAGCACCAAGCTGATTCTTGCTTTACGTATGATGGATAATACATCGGCAATATTTGCGATTTTGCCAAAGTTGGTGAATTCATCCAAAAATAGTGCCGTTTGATATCTCATATCAGAGCGATTGTCTAGCAAATAATCAAGCAGAAAGTTCATTATTAGCGAACCGACTAATTTGCTATCGTGGGAACGGCTGGGAACTGCTAGGTAAAAGGTGAATAAATCATTCTTTAAAGACTGAAGATCAAAGTCTGTTTTCTCAGTGAGAGTTACAAGCTGATCTGTTATCCAGGGATTAAGTTTGGTCATTAGTCCTGCCAATACTCCAAACCGGAAATTTTCAGAAGTTGCCCCGAGCCAGCCTTCAAATTCCATCTGAGCAAGTTGAGACGGACTTTTATTGAGAGTGTATTTCGTCTCTTCAATCCCTGATAAAAGTAACCACCGAATAGCTCCAATATGTCCAAGTTCTGGATCGGTAGCTGCCGTATGAAGAAGTAGAGAGGTTAGAAGTTGCTTTTCAGATCTATCCCAGGTTGGATCTAATCTTGCTTCATCATGCTGTCCATTTAGAATTATCAAATCAGCTAACTTTTCGGCTTCCTTTACTTTCATATCATCAGGAGCGAGCCTTATGCGGTCTATCGGATTTATTCTGGTTGATGTCATATCAGATGGATTAAAGCAATAAATCTGGTGTCCAGCTTGTTTGCGCCAGCCAGAGGTTAGGGAATATAATTCGCCTGCCTCGTAACCGGGGGTAGCTTCTGTAACTATCATATTTATTCCAAGGCGTTCAATAAGATTAGGAATAAAGAACCCTCTAGTTTTACCGACACCGGTACGTCCGCATACAAGAGCATGCGAATGAGTTACAAGTTCTGGTACACAGATATATTCCGAACTATCTTTTGTTTTTCCAAGTATGAGTCTTGTTGGTTCTGGTTTTTTACATATGTATCTAGATTTCCGTAATTCTTCTTCTGTTCCCCATGAAGCTGAGCCATGAACTACAGATTTTTCCTTAGTGCTTGCAACAGTCTTTGCTCTTAAAGCGTCATTTTGTAATTGCTTAATTATTTGATGGCATCTGGTTTCACAATCAGAATTTGTTCCTCCTCCTTTGCGCTCTATAATTTCTATATTAATAACTATATGAGAAGAAATTTCTGACCATTGTAATAGTACTCTGTATTCATGATGCCACCAATCACGACCAACTCTTTCATCAAGTCGTTCAATAGCTAGTATTTGATTTAGTTGTTTACTGGCTCTTGAGACTGTATAACCTAATCTATCTAAAACGTTAACAGCAAGAATAGGAAAGTCGGCAGATGTAACATCAATTGTGCCAGTATATTTTGCAGAAGCTGTCATTTGTTATTACCCCATGTAATCAATATTTTTGTCTCGCTTGTCTTTTTGTTTTTGACGTTCTTGTCTGGTGTTTTCTTGAAATTTTTTATTATCATCAATTGTTTGCTCGACTTTTTGGATTGTTTCTTCATCTTTTGCTTTTTCCTCCGGTCGTTTACGCTTGTTTTGCTTAGCTTCACGATCGCGTTTAATTTTTTCTAGATCTTCTTGTGATTCTTTGAATCTATCCCTTTGTTCAGTAAGAGGAATAGATCTAACAATTTCAGCGGCAATGGATGCTTCTGTAAGAAATAGTCCGATGATTGGGTTTCTCATTAGCTCTTGTTGCATAGGGGAGACTACACGATTACCAGCTGGTGAAGTCACTGATTTATCTTGTCTTACTGTAAAATTCTTTGCTGAAGATAATTGACGTGTGAGTTCGCCAGAAAATTGTTTTCTATCATTTACCTCTAACCATTGGCGCAATTGCTGATAGTTCTCTTTTGGCAGCCTTTGAGCCTTATCAGAATTCTCTCGCAACTGCTTTTGAAGACTGGTAAGTTGCTCTTTATTATCATTTTCTGAATAGCGTTTTTCTTTATATTCAAATGATTGTGCTTCTTTTTCCTGAGATTTCTCAAGC
Organism: Candidatus Obscuribacterales bacterium; assembly: GCA_020054205.1. GTDB lineage: Bacteria > Cyanobacteriota > Vampirovibrionia > Obscuribacterales > Obscuribacteraceae > JAGVLS01. The sequence continues at coordinate 180,878 of JAGVLS010000004.1, forward strand.
TTTTGCTTTTTTGCCCATGTTTCATAAGGCTCTAATTGCTCTCTTACAATTTTTTTGTGCAGCCAGGGTAATTCCTCACCTTTGAAAATGCGTTCTTGCTTTTCGCGTTCATATTTTTCTTGACGTTCTAGTCTTTGCTTTTCAGCACGGACTCTTCTAGCTTCGCGAAACTCAAAGGTGTGAGTGCGGTCTAAATAGCGATCACCAAATTCTTTCATCAAGTCATAATCATGCTTGGTGAACCTGACACTGCTTCCACCTTCATCTTTAGGTAAAACTACAACATGAATATGATGATGCTCAGTATTTTTATGTACTACCGCACACCACTTTAAATCCATGCCTTTTTCGGCTTCCAATTGATGCATAACTTCTCTTGTAAAAGCTTTTGGATCAGCTGGATTAATTTCTGGAGCCAAAGTCAGCTTATGAATAACGACCCCATTACTTTTGTATCCACGAATAGCATCTTTAATGAATTTCATGTTTGCATGATCATCATCATGAGAAAAAACCTCGCGTCCACCTTTATCACGGTCACGCCCGGGTCTGTGTTGAATATATTTGACATGACTTAAGGCTGAACCAATTGCCATTGTTTTGGCAGCTTTAAAGCTACCGGCAGCTCGTCGCTTGGAATGAATAGAGACATAGCTATGGCGAATAACTATCACTGAACGACCTCTTTCATTTTGTTGGCAAGTACTCGTTCATCTTCAGTAAGGCGTTTGCGCATATTTTGTTTGACGGTATTTGCTGCTGAAACAAAGCGCTGTTCTATTTGATTCTCTAAGTGGCTTTGCCAGGCAAGTTCAAATAGTGTGCCAACTTGTGCACCCTGGCGAGCGAGCATTCCACAAATACGTTCCGTCATTTGTCTAATGCTTTGTGTAAGTTCGCTTTCTTTTTTCTGATTTTCTATTGTTTCATGATATTTTAGATACCATCTGATAGCTTGCCGAGCCATTTCAGATTTAGTGAGATTTTTAGACTGTGCAAGGCATATTAAGTTTTTGAGATCGCCGCTTGAAAGTCGAGTTTCAATTTTAGTTTTAAGAGATTGTGAATGTCTTGGCATTTTTGTTTTGTCCTGTGTAAAAGTGCTTGTTAGACAATGGTGCTATATGTAGTGTCATGGTATTTTTGAAGTTTTTGAAATCATGTCCTGCGTCAAAAGCTAGCTACAGACAAGCTCTTGGGGTTACCGCCGAACGGCTTTATCTTGCCTACCGCTCTGGTTGCACGATATTCCGTGCACTGTCATGGGCGGCGCTTCGCGACGACTCACATGTCGGAGCCATCGCGCTGGTCTGACAGTATCGTTACTTTGTATTTAGAATTTCTATTTGTATGTGTAGCTAATTTTGATTGATATATTGAAAGTAATTGCTTAGCAACTATTGCTATCAGATTAAGCAGGTTAACTATTACTGTTCCAAATAGCTGACACAAAAGTCCGGCAGTTGTTAGGAACAGGCTAGTGAATATACCAAGTAATGCTTTTAATACGGAATCTGCCTTTCCGCCTGCCATATTAACTAATAAAACTAAAATGAAAACAAGTAGAACAATCTGTTCAATAAAGCCAAATGGTGAAAATATGTTTTGTTCCATGATGAAACCTCCATGCTGTAGCTCACAACAGGCAAGCTTGCTATATGCCGGTATCGCTCCTGTTTGAGCCCAAGTTGTATATAAGTAGTGGAAAAGTCCGGGCTTGACCGTTACGCTAAAATTAGAAATAGCGACGGCGCAGTCAATGCGCTTTATTATTTGTGCCGTCCATCGACCCGCCGTCACCCATAACTAAAATGCGTAACGAGTCAACGCCCTTATTAGACTAGTGTGTTAACAGACGTTTTGAGAATTTCTTGCTATAAAAGCATCTAGGTCTGTTCTTTTGTATTTAACTAAACGACCAATTTTGACACAGGGCAAATTATAACGTCCTGTGCATTTCCAAATTGCTAGAGTTTGCTCGGATATTCCTAAATAAGCCGAAGCTTCTTTGCGGCTAAGTAATTCCGGTCGAAATCTACCTTCGTATGTATCATTAGATTGAAACGTCGGTATGTTAGACATGCAACCTTCCTTTATGCACCATAAATGGCGACACGTGTGCCACAGTACAACAGTACTGTGGACTTGTAGAGACAAGAATATAGCCTCAATGAAAATTGAGACCAGTATTTATTGAGATTAGGAGCCATTTGTCAGGCTTTCTTCCTCTGTAAAAAACTTAAAATTCAAATAAAGAGTTAAATAGCTAAGTCTTTATTGGTTATATAAACATCAAAATAAATTTGTAAAATAGTTGTTAATTTGTCAGGCTTTTCGCCAGTTGTATCTGTTTATTTGTTCTTTTATTTCTATTAGGGGCAGTATTGTAATTGCACACAATATTTTTGTCAACTAGGTAAACCATGATTTTATCTTTTCCCAAGTTTTCTCTAGTTTTAGATAGACAAAAAAACCCACTTCTCAGAAATAATTAAGCAAATGAAGGGTTGTTGAGGGGTGTATTGCATACAGAAGATTGCAAAACCGGATGCCTATTCAATAAGAGCTCAAAACAAGGAGATTTTTATGGAAGTTTTTGTCTTTTCGGGAAAAATTGTTCCTGGCAATCTTAAATGGTCTGTTAGATGGAGCAGTGAAGTTGAATGTCCTGATCTAAATCTAGGAAAAATGAAGATTTCTATTCAGTATGAAAATGATTCAGTTACTGCAATTTTAGAAGTGCCTTCAAATTATCCCAAAATAGATCTATATACTTTCCGCAATATGGTTGAACGGATTGCAAAATCACATGTTGATTCAGTAGGTTATCTTGAAGGTTTTGGATTTGAGGTCTTCATTAGTAAGGTACTTAAACCTGATGGAAAGGAAGAAAATATTTTCTTAGAAATTCCCGACTTGAGAAAAATCAAAGATGATCTGTTTTTTGCCAACAAACATATTGAGCTAATGAAGCTAGTAGATAAATATTGGCAGTTGGAAAACGCTCTTACAAGCTTTAGGCTAGCTATTAGAGAACATGGGCATACTGGAGCGTATTGTTTTAGAGCATTGGAGAGCCTAAGGCATTATTTTGTAGAATCGGAATCTAAAAAAAGGGAAAAGCCGGATGATTCTGATTCTTGGAGGAAAATGGCTACTAAACTTAATTTACATCGATCACTAAGTGACGAGATGACAATGTTTGCATTTCCACAGCGTCATGGAGAAATTAAGGCAAATTTGGATCTTGAAAGATCTATATTATTGCGGAGAACTTCTGCCATTATAGATAGATTTTGCATTTATGTAAGCAAAGAAAAAACATTAAAAGAGTTGGGCTATACGGTATTAAAATGTGATGGAAAAGAATGCTTAGATCCTTCCAAGCACTCTGACTGATCAGAGCTTGGTATGCAGAAAACGTCCTCATTTATGGAAAATCATTGACCAGATTACCAGCCGTCAAGCTACAGGGCATCACCAAGTGATGCCCTGTAGAGGTAAAGGTTATTTAGCTGTCAATCGCTAGTTCTATTTGGCTTCTGGCGAGTAGACCGGGGGAATTTCACCCCCAGCCCCTCATAGAACCGTGCTTGATAGTCTCCACTCACACGGCTCCAATCACCTATCGCAAATACGGCTTGACGCCGAACTTCCAATGAGCAAACAAATCGGGATTGCGCTCAGCAATTTCGATGAGCCATGCCCTTGTTTGCTTTGGTCGCTTGCGTTTCCGTTTGTATTTCCACATTGCCCACTTTATTAGAGAGTGGTTGATGCCGGCGAGTGGTGCATACAGGCGCGACTTGTAGAAGCGCCCGTAATAGTTTATCCACCCTCGCACGGTCGCGTTGATTGTTCGAGCCAGTGCATCGAGAGACGTGTTGACACGTTTATGAAGTTCCCATTCGCGTATAGTTTGCCGTATCTCCTTAGCAGCTCGATCGCTGATGGCTGGTCCAAAGCCAAGGTAAATGCCTCCGCCTTTGTTCCGCATTCCGCGAGGACGGAATGTGAAACCCAGGAAGTCGAACGCGGTAATCGAGTGATTACCTGGGCGATTCGCTTGCTTACAAAAGACAATCTTCGTCTTGGCTGGATGCACCTCCAGCTTGAATTGTTTGAGCCGATAAGTGATGGCGGACATTACGTTGCGCGTTTGTCCTTCATTGCAGTGAACAACGATGTCATCTGCGTAGCGTTCGAATGCTACTTTTGGACAGTCTTTCACCATCCACGTATCAAACGCATGATGCAGATAGATGTTGGCTAACAAGGGCGAGATTACAGAGCCTTGGGGGCTGCCACAATCTCGCGGAATGAGCGTTCCATCGTCCCGTTGAAGTGGTGCCTTTAGCCACCGCTCGATGTAGAGCAGTATCCATCGGCATTTGGTGTGTAGCTTAACCATCTTCATCATGAGTTCGTGGTCAAGCGAATCGAAGAACGACTTGATGTCGAGATCGATGACCCACCATTTCTGGTGGCATCGCTCCGTCGCTTTAGCCACTGCATCATGCGCGGATTTGTTCGGTCTGTATCCGTAGGAATCCGGGTGGAACTTAGTTTCCACTTCAGGCTCCAGATACAATTTCACAACCATCTGCGCAACCAGGTCTGCCACGGTAGGTACGCCGAGCGTTCTGATGCCTCCCGATGATTTCGGAATCTCTACACTCTTCACGGGTGGAGGGAAGTAGGTACCTGACGACATCCGGTTCCAAATCTTGTAGAGATTTGCTTCGAGGTTTTGCTCGAATTCTTCAACCGACTGTTCGTCGACGCCTGCCGCTCCTTTGTTTGCCTTCACCTTCTCGAAAGCTACGCGAACAGCGCTTTCGGAAATAGCAAATTGCTTTGCTTTATGCATGTTGAATCTTCCTCATTTGAGTTGTCCTACCATATAGAGCAGGTGATGCAACCCCTTTGCTCTGCTCGCTTTCACGAGCTTCATCGCTACTACGGGTTGCTCCGTCCCTGTGCTCTGCGTCGACATTCGCCGCTGGTACTTTCGCCCTCATGGTGCGGCACTTGAGCTTTTCCCAGATTGATTTGCTGCCTACGTTACTCCGCGCTTGCCAAATCTCTGTCGCAGAACGACAGGTTCCCAAGTTCCGTGTGTGCGCCCAATTCAAGCTCATGCCACCTAAACACCGGACACCGCCTGGTCAGCAATGCAGGATTTCTTCCAGACTTGTCCCGGGAGTGCGGAAAGCCCCCAGTTTTGATGTCATCTTTCACTTTTCGATGCGTCATCAGTGGTTCACTTGCGTTCATCTTCTTGAATCACACCAAACGCGAGGTACCTCGCGCCTTCCCGTAACGCTTAACACCCCGGCTCTTTACCGGAGCATCTTACGGTGGTTTGGAGGCGCCCCCTGTTGGGCGCCTCCAGTGGGTCTGCCACCATCACACACACAGCATAGCTGTCAGGAGATATTCGCTAACTGATTGTCATTGGATACCTCCTCGCGCTTTCTTGGCGCACTGCCACACAGATAAAAACTAGTGAGCTTCATAACCGGCTTGATGATTTCTATTGTTTTTCCATCTTTGCCATTTTTCGTATATGAAGAGGTAGCGAGGCGTCCCATAACTGCAACTTCACGTCCTTTGGTGATAGTTGCTATGACTTTATCACCAACTTCGTTCCAAGCTTCAACATCTATCCACATCGGCTTAGATGTATTATTGCTTGAAGAAAATTCTTTCACTGCAATGCTGAATTTTGCAAGCTTATTATTGCTGGTGGCAAAGTTTTTGACTTGTGGATTTTCACCAACATGTCCAATTAGTGTAAGGTAGTTATTCATATCTGTTTTCCTCCAATGGAAAGTGTCTTGATGCCACAAGAGAAGCAGGAGTGGTTACACCGCGAAGCGCCTGCTAACCAGGTCAATGGGTGGCAACGCCACCGCAAGGTTTGCCCATTGCCGGGTTTGCAGGTCATGCTAGCTTGAGCATTAATAGACACGTCCAGGAGGAGCAGAAATGTATACATTTATACTTTGGACTAACAGAAAATACAGTCAAATACAAACTAGAAATTTATTGGTGCATTGCTTATGATTACAGCATTGTTGTATGGATATAGATGAAGAAATAATATTTTGGATTTAGTGGAGTAATGCTATGAGGCTGAACAAGTGAAGATAATAGTTCTACTTGCTATGTCAACGCCCTTTCTTATTCCTGCTTATGGGCAAAGCGCCGAGACTTATAACAACAGAGGAATAAATTATGGTAAGACTGGACAATATCAGAAGGCAATTGAATGCTTTTCAAAAGCTATTGTGCTAGATCCAAAATTCAGAGAAGCATATGTAAACCGTGCTCTGGCAAATAAAAAGTCTGGACAATATCTAAATGATATTAGAGACTGCACTGTCGCTATTAAGCTCAATCCATATAACTCAAAACAATATTATGAAAGAGCTTGGGCATACGGAAAGCTTAGTCAGCATAAACAAGAAATAGAAGATTATTCTATGTGTATTAAGCTAGATCCGCAGAATGAGAACGCATATAATAATCGAGGAATAGCTCACGCCATTTTGAAACAATATTCTGAAGCGAATACTGATTTTTCAAGAGCAATTCAATTGAATCCTAAATGCGCTGAAATCTATCGGAATAGAGCTAGAGTTTATAAGCGTTTAAATTATCTAGTTCAAGCCAAACAAGACTTTCAGCAAGCTCAAAGGTTGGAAAAGACATATGACAAAGCTCAAAGGTGAATACAGGCTTAATTTAAATAAGGTGGCAAAAACCGAACATCATGAGTATATGTTTAAACTGGCAATAGCCTTAAATGATTTTTTATCGGTACAAACTTTGAATAAGAGTTTGACAATATCAAAAAGTAGAATTCTAAGAAAGATTAGAATCTCAGTAGAAAACTATCTTTTGAGACTTGCGCAAGCTCATATTTATAGCGCATATGAAGCTTTTGTTATGCGGATACAACCAACGAGGAAATTTCCAAAAGGACAAGAACCTGTTTATGCTTATATTTGTAAAAATCATAAATCAAAGCAATTCTTTGAACAAATGCAAACCATTATGAAAGACCCTTTTTTTAATACCGTAAGAACACTTCGCAATACTTTTGTATTTCACTACAATAGCGAAAAGCTAAGTAAAGCTACTGCAAGCGTTGTAAAAAGGTTAATAGAAGAGATAAAACAAGGATATGATAGTAAGGACGTTAACTTGATTTTGCGAACAAGCAATTCTGACAACTGCAGATTTGTATTTGCAGATGAAATAATGAATATAGCAAATCAAATGTACTTACCCAAAAGCAAACCAAATAATCCTGAGGCACAAATAGTCGATTACCGTATTTTTTTAATGACCGCAGCAACAGTATTTAGAAATTTTGCCGAGGAAACACTTTTGTTTTGGGTAGTTGAGAATAAACTACAGGATTTTCACAAGTAACAAGCGGTCAATATTAAATTCCAAAGAAACTACTATGATTGGATGTATATCTTTTTTGTTTAATATTTCAACAGTCCAATACTTTTGTTTAGTATAAGTAAATGGTTTTGCAAGTGCAAGTAACCGGACTAGATATAGCAATCGTTTCCAGTTCCTCTTGATTAGACAAAACAGTCACTTTGTCTACTTCGCATTGACTCACTGAAACCGTCACCCTGACAACGGCGTTGCCTCAAGTAAAATCACACCCCGAAACCATTCAGGGAAGGGGTCCAATGAGGCAAGAAAAAATGAGCTTACAGTCCAAACGAGAACTTTTGGCCGCTCTGAAAGACGCATACTCCAATGCCACCTACGGCGAAAAGAACCGGCTTCTGGATGGCTTTCAGACTGCCACCGGGTACAGCCGCAAGCACGCGATCAGACTCATGCGAAGCGCAGAGGCACCGCAGAAGAAGCAACGAGCTGCTCGAATTACTCCATACAATCAAGTGGTAAAGAGCGCTCTGTCAACCATTTGGCAAGCGGCAGGCTGCATTTGCGCCAAGCGATTGGTTCCCTTCTTGCCCGAGTTAATTGCCGCATTGGAAAGGTGCGATCACATCTGCCCCACGCCTGAGGTCAGAGACGGGCTTCTGAAGATGAGCCCAGCTACTGCTGACCGGCTTCTTAGGTCCGAGCGGCAGCGGCTTGGAAGATCAATGAGCATGACTCGTCCTGGCGCTTTCTTAAGACGGCAAATCGCAGTAAGGACTTTCGCCCAATGGGATGATGCGATTCTGGGATTCTTTGAAGCTGATTTGGTCGCTCACAACGGTGGAAATCAGCATGGGCAGTTCATCCATACGTTGACCCTGACGGACATTTACTCCGGGTGGACGGAGTGCATGCCACTAATTCGGAAAAGCGATGATGAGGTGGTCAAAGCAATCGTCAAAGTCCAGGAGCGGTTTCCCATGCGGTTAGTCGGGCTGGACACAGACAACGGCAGCGAGTTCATTAACCATAATCTTTCTGATTACTGCAAGCGCGAAAACATCAAATTCACCAGGTCGAGGGTGTTCAAGTCGAACGATCAGTGCCGTGTAGAGGAGAAGAATGGATCAGTTGTTCGTCGCTTCGTAGGCTATAGGCGCCTGGAGGGTGATTACTTGCACTGGCTCATGAATGAACTGTACAAGCTAACCAGCCTGTATGTGAATTACTTTCAGCCGTCATGCAAGCTTCAGAGCAAAGAGCGTGAAGGTGGACATGTCACCAAACGATACGACAAGGCGCGGACACCGTGCCAGAGGCTGTTGGAAATAGATGGTGGTGAGGAAAGGAAGGAAATGCTCCGCACTACTTTCCTGAAGCTGAACCCAGTAGATCTGCTCACCCGCATACAATCACTGCAAGCAAAAATTGAGGAGACTACCAATCAAATATTGCGCTTGCCACCATCGACAGCGATTTCCGAGAGCGAAAAGCTCATCCTTCAGGCTAAAGAAAGAAAAGCAAAGCCGGCGATAGAGCCAGTGACGTCACCAAAGACCGGACGCAAATCCATCGTCTCTGAGGAAGTTGCTCGCGTGATTAGTTTCTTTCTGCACCACGACCCTTCCATGACAGCAACCACACTGTTGCCTTTGCTGGATAAACGCTATCCTGGGAAATACAAAAAAAGCAATGGGCTACTTTGGCAAGGCAGATACGCAAATGGCGTGCACAGCATCCGGAGTACAGCCGCTTCTACCCGAAGACCTTCCTGTACACCGACGATGGAACAATACATTGTCAGGGTGATATTTTTAGTGAGGCAACGATGTTGTAAGGGTTAGCTTTTTAATTGAGGCAATACGAACTAGTCCGATATGACAACCGGCAATAGTGGCTTATAAGCTGTAGTCTTCGCCATGTTATTTGGACTGGGAAAATCCGGACACAAAGTAGTATGTCCGCTGATCAGTAAAGGTCAGCAAGCAGACCTGAATTTTTGAGGCATATGGCAGCGTATCATGAAGTAGTTGTGAGCATGGATGCGCACGCTGTTTCATTTATCGAATCGCTCTGGTAACTCGTAGTCCGTTAGCCACCGCTAACAGCTCTGAGACTTCATGAAAGATCACAGCTATAGCTACCGTAATCAACCCAAACAAGGCGGTCGGAATCAATATAGCCAGGAGAGCTAAGGAGAAGACAATGTTTTGTTTGCTGATTGTCTGCGCTTTTTGCCCTAGCCGGATCGCATAGACAACCTTGGTCAAATCGTCTCCCATGAGAGCTGTATCGGCCGCTTCTATCGCTGCATCTGTGCCGGCTGCTCCCATGGCAATGCCGACAGTCGCTAGTTCTTCGATACCAGAGATTTTGTCTTCTGGCTTCAGCTCGGCGCGCACATCTTCGATATTAAGCTCCTGCGCAATCGCGTGAGCGACACGCTGATTGTCACCAGTAAGCATCGCCACTTTCATTCCCAGCTTATGCAAGTCTGCCACCACTTGCTTGGCTTCTGGACGAATCGCATCCTTGATTGCAATCAGACCGAGAATCTTCTCTTCGGTTCCTACCAGCACAACTGTTTTGCCTTCATCGGATAATCGCTTCGTCTCGGAATTCGGTTCAATTCCCATGTCTTCAAATAGCTTCGGCTTACCCAGATAAAAAAGTTCCTCTCCAATCCGGCCCTGCACTCCTGCACCAGTGAGCGAACGAAAATCTTTCACGATTGCTGTTTCTATGTTCATTTCAGCCGCTTTGGATACGACCGCTGCAGCCAATGGATGTGTCGATGATGTTTCTAAACTGGAGGCTACCTTCATCAGCTCTTGCTCGTCTCTGTTGAGAGAAACAACATCTGTCACTTGAGGTTTACCGACAGTCAGTGTGCCGGTTTTATCAAAGGCAACGCCTTTCAGCTTGCCGAGATTATGGCTATAGCACCATTAGTGATGCATGTTACGACCTGCTCGTGGCACAATTTAGTGGAGATAAAGACGGGTCTGCCACCGGCGCGAACCAATACAGCACCATCATGTAATATCAAATGATCATCGTTGGTTTCAGAGAAAGAGGCATTTACCGTTGGCATAAACATCGGTTCGACATGTTTTGTGCCTAGGGGCGCGATTTTCTCAACTCTTCCGAACTGTTTCCTTGGGTCTTTACTGACCTCGACCGTTGAAGCAGGCAGGCTAGCCTGGGAGTCCTTAGCGAAGGGAGTCCAATGAGCTGTAAACTCGAAGCGCTTGTCTTTGGACATCAGCACTGCCAGCTCGTCCTTAGTCAAAGGCTTTTCTGGCTCCAGTTGATTAGCGTTAGGACCGGCATGAAAACCAGTTACGTCAGTCGGCAATATGGTACTAGGGGGAGTAGCTAAAGGAAGCTGAAAGGCAGGTGGAGGCGCAGTTATTGCAGGAACTACTGGAGCAGCGGTTGGTAGGGCATTTACAGGAATAGGAAATCCATCATCATTGTCGGTCCCGTCGTGATGTGCATAGGATACTAACGTAAAGGCTGTGGAACAAGTAAGCGAAGCGACAAGGAACAATTTAAACATCATAAGCTCCTAACAACAGGGACAACTTTGGGGTAACGCAAAACAGTTTGATTCCGAGGATTTGCCGAGCGTGTAGCTGCCGGGCTACTCTTCCATTAACTAGTTCCATGATCTATTTGGCCACCATGTCGAGGATTAGCAGAACCAGGAAGCCCGAGAAGAAGCTAGCCGTGTGGACTGGGGTTTCCTTTTCTTCGTGCGCTTCTACGAGCAGTTCCTCAGTCACAAGAAAGAGCAATGCTGACAAACCAAATGAGAGGACAATCTCTAGATTGCCACCGCTCAATTGCCGCAGGACTGTTATACCTACAATGCTGGCGATCGTGAACAAGCTTGATAGCGCGATAATGAGGGCAGAAATTTTCATCTTGGTCAGACGCTGTTTCCGTAAGCTTGCGCTTGTCGCCAATCCGAGGGCAAAAAGTTCCACCGAAAGAGCCAGTGTAAGCATGGAACCAACGGAGCCTCCGGATGCAAATCCGATGCCGAGAAGTAAACCGTCGACAGAAATATCGACTGCAATACCGAATAGCAGACCAGTGGGCAAGCGGGTTGGTTGTAGCTCTTCCTGCGCCTTCTCAGCGTGTCTACTCAGAACACGCAAGGCTAACATGGTAGCAATGCCGGCAGTGAAGCCGATTATGATTTCGATTGGCGCATGTCTTTTGATAATGTCTGGCAGTAGCTCAACTGATACGACAGAGAAAACCACACCCGCAGCAAAGTGGAGTATGATGCTGCGCGCTGCACTACCAGGAAGTCGCACGAATGCTGCCAACCCGCCTACAACCATAGCGGCAGTTGGCATTAATGCCCAAGCAAATACTTTGAAGATCGGTTCCAAATCGATTATTCCCTCTGCCGCATCTTAAGCACCATGTTCTTCCTCTTTGTGATCGTGTTTTTTCGCAACGTTCTTTTTCCAGCCAGGCAAGTGGTGTGCCGCAAGGATGGAGAACGTGATAACCGCTGTAAGCGTGCTGACTATGTACATGCCAAATGCCATCGCTAAACCGACCGCTGCGGTTGTCCACAGTGTTGCAGCAGTAGTGAGTCCTGTTGCGCGTCCTTGCTCTCTCATTATGAGACCAGCCCCTATGAAACCAATGCCTGAAACAACTTGAGCAGCAATTCGTGTATCGATTTGATTCCCGGCTGTGGCGTGCATCGAGATCAATCCAAATGAAGATGCGCCCAGCGCTACGGCGGCATATGTACGAACACCAGCATCTTGTCCGTGTTGTTCACGTTCCCAACCAATCAAAGCACCTAGCGAGGCAGCAAGAAGTGTCCGCAATATCATCAACATTTCCAGTTGCCAGTCCATTATCAATTTCCTCTCTGTGTAAATTTCGTAGAAGCTGCTGAATTGAGCTTCAGCCAGTCCCTCAGGAGATAAAGTCTGTCGGTCTCCAACTGATACATCATCGGAACGATATTCAATCCTCGAAAAGCGTGGCTGAGTCGGGTGGCTTCGCTTAAGACAAAGTCAATTTCGCTATTGATTTCTTTGCTGCGGCGATTTTCGTCAAAGAACCGAGTGGCATCATCAAGCGGCCATCCATGCTCTTCAACTAGCGTATTGATAAAGTCGTCCCTTAGGATGTCAGTGTTCGCCATTGCACAATGATTGTGCGCTATCAAGGCCATGTGCTTGACGCCTTTGGAAGCGGCCAAAGCGATGGCAAATTCAGCACCGTCCATATTTGCTCCCTCACGCCGCAAGACGTAAGCCCATTCTTTGGGCAAATCCAGAGATTTCCGGTAATCAACGCACATGCCGATAACCAATTGCGAGAGACCAGCGACCTCGTAATTCTTGTTGCCAAAATTGTGCTGCTCGAACAAAACCTGAAACGGCGTATCTATTAACTCAGGCGGTAGATCAAGAGGACTAGATACTGGCACCAATCGGCTGTCTGTCGGCAAGTTGATGACATTGCCTGTATCGTCAAGAAAAAGGCGTTTTGCTAATCCGCTACTTGTAGAAAGCGCATAAGCCAAATCGCATGATTGCTTGCGTCTAGAGTTTTTGTCTAAACACGGTTTGCACGAATCCTTCAGCAAGCGCTTTGTGTTAACCACAAGAGCCTCTTCAAAAGAGGCGTAAATGTTACTCTCACCAATTTCCTTGAGCCGTCCAGTGCGTTCCAGCAATACTAGAGGGTGCGATTGCAACTCAGTCAACACCAGAAGAATTCCCTTTCGCTCCAGTTGTTTCTTTATCGATACCAGGGTTTCTACACCGGTCATATCCATTACGTGAACTGAGCGCAATCTGAGAATCAGTACTTTGATGTCCTCAACTTGTACGATCGTTTCAGCAAATCGCTCGGCTGCACCAAAGAACAAAGGTCCATCGATTGAGTAGACCTCGATGTATTTGCACCGAGGCAGAAGCGGCTCACTGCCGGGTTCGTCGGCGGTGGTCAACACAGAGAGCTTTAGCAGGCTCATTTGTTTGATGAATAACCCACAGCTAAATATCAAACCAACTAATACACCTGCTGTTAAGTCAATAACCAAAGCGGCACTGGTAGTAATTAGTGAAATCGTAGCTTCCGCTTTTGAAGCTTTCCAGATTTGTCGCATCTGTTCCCATTCGATCAAACGCACACCGGTAAGAATCAAAATTGCCGACAAAGCAGTCAAAGGGATTTGCTCGGCATATTTTGCGAAGAAGAACGTAAGTATGATTAGGACAAGAGAATGAGTGATAGGAGCAAGCCTGGTACGACCGCCGGCGCGTATATTCACAGCAGTGCGCGCAATAACTCCAGTGACAGGAATCCCGCCGAAAAATGGAACAATAATATTCGCGAGTCCTTGTCCGACCAATTCTTGATTGGCATTGTGGCGCTTACCGGTCATGCCGTCTGCGACAGTTGCCGACAAAAGGGACTCAATTGATCCCAGCATGAACACGGTGACAGCGCTGGCAAACAACACTGGGATTTGATCAAAAGGCAAAGCCGGGAACTGGGGCGGTGGAAAGGTATTTGGGATTGAGCTGATATCGCCGATTTTAGGAATAGGAAGCTTCAACAAAGCCGTCACAAGTGTCGCTGCAACTATTGCCACGAGCTGTCCTGGTATCGCCTTAGTCAGTCTTGGCAGTCCAGCAGCAATGACCAAGGCGACAAGTCCAACAGCCACTGTTACTAGGTTTGTTTCTGCAAAGCGGAAGAGGCACCAGATTAGGCTATAAATGTCTCTGGCAAATGCTGGCAATGATGGGTGGTTAATCAATGGCGCTGCTTCATGAGCGTGTTTCAAATGTTTGCCGACGCCAAAAAAGTCATCAAAAGCGTTAAAAGCCACGAGGATACCTATGGCATTTGCAAAGCCCACGATAACAGGCATTGGAATGAAAGAAATAAAGCGACCAAGTCTAAATGCGCCAGCAGCAATTTGCATAATGCCGGCGATTAGTCCCACGAGCCAGACCCCGCCAATACCGTAATTACGGACAATTTCCACAAGAACCACAGCCATCGCGGCCGCCGGTCCCGTGATCGCGAAGCGTTGTCCTCCAAACAGTGCGACGACGATGGCCGCAACTATACCCGTCGTGATCCCGATTGAGGGGTCGACTCCGGCCGCTATGGCTAAGGCCAAATTTAGTGGTAATGCAACTAGAGCAACTGTCAGACCTGCCCAAAGATCGCTGACTAGGGTTTTCTTGTCAAACATGTCTCGCCATTCGTTTAGCAAGAACTGCCAGTTGAATGAAGATAATTCACTCCGGTTGTTACTCATTAGATGACCTCCTAACTTCAGTGGACTTACTGCTATGAGCAAGCAACCGCAGCGAGTTTGCCACCACCAATAAAGTGCTACCTTCATGGAAGAGAATGGCCCAGCCAATTGTCGTCACACCTAAAATGGCAGCTCCAGCCAATCCCAATATGGTGGCAATAGAGATAGCCAAGTTCTGCAAGACAACAGCACGAGTCGCTCGACCAAGGCTGACAGCGAATGGCAGTTTGCTTAAATCGTCACCCATAAGGGCGACATCAGCAGTTTCCAAGGCAACATCTGTTGAAGCTCCTCCCATGGCTATACCAATACTGGCTGCTGCAAGTGCTGGAGCGTCATTAACACCATCTCCCACCATTGCTACAACGCGATCAGATGCTAGCTGTTGCATGGCTTGCACCTTCTCTTCGGGCATAAGGCCCGCTTTGACCTCGTCTATGCCGAGATCCTTGGCTAACTTGTTTGCTATACGAATGTTGTCACCCGATAGAAGAAAGATCTGCTTGATCCCGATTTTGTGTAGTTCTTCAAGGGCCTGTCTGGCATTGGATCGTGGCGTATCAGCAAGGGCAATGATTGAGGCAATCTCTCTATCGACAGCGACGAGAATGCTGGTTTTTCCTATGTTCTCGAATGCTTGAAGCTTGCTGCTCACCTCATCTGATAATGATATGTTCTGAGTCTCCATCAGCCTTCTATTACCAACTAGAACGCTTCGACCCGCGACGGTTGCGATCAGTCCTTGCCCAGTGACAGAGTCGAGTTTTTCAGGCTCTGGTATTTTGGTGCCTCGGGAGTTTGCGGCACCCACGACAGCTGCTGCAAGCGGATGACCGGAGCGGCTTTCGCAGGCCGCGGCAAGCGAAAGCAATTCATCCTCTGAAATCTTGCCGGTAATAACAACATCCGTAACTTCTGGTTTGCCGTGAGTCAACGTGCCGGTTTTATCAAAGGCAATCGCTTCGACTTTCCCGAGTGTTTCCAAATGGATGCCACCCTTTATCAACAAGCCATTGCGTGCTGCTTGACCGATGCCACAAAGCATCGCGGAGGGTGGACCCAATGCAAGCGCGCAAGGTGAGACAGCGACAAGAAAAGTCATGGCTCGGAAGAAGGCTATTCGGATTGGAATCCCAAAGAGCGGCGGCAATGCAATCAGCAGTAGATCAACTATCAGTACTGCGGGCACAAACCAGCCGGTGAACCGTTCGGTGAGTTGTTGAGTCTTTGTCTTTTGTGTTTGTGACTCCTCTACCAACTGCATTACACGAGCTAATGTATTGTCCTTAGCAAGTTTGGTCACCCGCACCTGAAGTGCACCATTACCACTAACAGAACCAGCAAAGACCTGATCGCCTGGGGATTTCTCGATAGGCATGCTTTCGCCTGTTATCGGCGATTGATCAATAGCTGAAGAACCGGATGTGATTGTGCCATCCACGGGTACGCGAACGCCTGGGCGAACTACTACCAATTCGTCTATTTCGACCTCATCGACAGAAACCTCAATTTCTTTGCCATCCCGTATGACAGTTGCAGTCTTGGGAGTAAGCTTACCAAGCTTACTTACCGCATCACGTGCCTTGTCCAATGCCAGCTCTTCAAGGGCATGTCCTAAGCTAAAGAGGAACAGCAAAAGACCGCCTTCAAGAAATTCGCCCAGGAATCCAGCACCTGCTGCGGCTAATATCATGAGCAGATCCGTATCAAATTGGCGCTCTTTGACCGAGTGCAGCGCATGACGGGCAATATCGTAACCACCGAAGAAGTAAGCAGCGGCAAATAGCAAATACGTAACTTGCAGCGGTATGGACAACTGTGGTGACATCCAGGCCGCTGCTAACGTTAATCCACACAACATAGAGAAGATAAGTTCTCGTCGTTCTTTGACTATTGCTTTGACTCCGGTCTCCGGTACTTCATAACCAAGCCCCTTAACTCGCGCTTTTATGTCAGCATTGCTTACTTTTTGGCTGTCGTATTCGACCTTCAGATTGCCGGAAACGTAGCTAATCGAAGCATCAAGTACGCCGTCCAAGCGCTTTACTCCATGCTCGATTACCAACGTGCAATCAGAACAGTCCATGCCAGTTATGGGCATTAGTTCGTGCTGGTAGCGATTGGAAATCTTCGCTCCGGCGCGGCGCGCGGTACGCTGTAGACTTGCAAGATTGAAAACAGCCGGATCGTAATGGAGGCAAAGCGCAAATTGCTTGTCTTCCTTCTTTATATGCACTTGCATGATACCGCGGGTGATGCGCAGTTCCTGCTCCAATCTTTGGATGCATTGATCGCGCTCATCTGGAACATGCGGCAAAAGAAGCTCAAGGTCAAGCTGCAATTTTGGTTCATCTGTTGTGATTTGCATGATATCTGCCAGTGCTCCTGAGAGTTAAGTTGAGAACAATTAGAGCGGATGCCCGATTGCTTGCTCTAAGTCGGTCAAAGATTGTTGGTAATTACGCACCGTTTCGAGATATGCAGCCTTCGTTTGTACATTTGCCTGTTGTGCGGCCAAAGTTGCTGTAAGATCGGTTTGACCGACCTCGTAACCGCGTCTGGCCATTCGTGCGACTTTCTCAGAAGTCGGCAAAATCTTCTCTTGGAAGTAGGCGACGCGTTGTCGTGCGGCAGCTAACTGTTGATAAGCTGAGATAACTTCTTCGGTGGCCACGTTTCTGGTCGATTCCAACTCGCGTTTTATCTGAATATTCTGAGCTCGCAATCTTGCTCTTTCGCCTTGCTGGAAGTTCAAAACAGGAATTTCTTGCGTAACACCAATGAAATAGCCCCTGGTCGCAGGACCTTCAGGTGGGTTACCAGAGTATGAGCTGCCGACATTTAATTGCGGGTTAGGAACAATATTTCCGATAGCAGTTCGCATGCTGGCTTCGTTCACAGCAAGAGTCTGCCTGACGACCCTCAAGTCCAGCCGGCTCTTTAAGGCATCGGCAATGAGGCTGTCCAGTGAGGGTATTTCCTTGCTGAAATCTGGCAGTAGCTCATTAACTTCTGCGCTCAATTGAAACGCTGGCAGGCGCTGCGCCTTTATTGTGTTCTTGTAATCGCGCCCCATAATGACGCTCAAGCGCTGCTTTACTTGGTCCAATCTCTTTTCACTTTGTTTGAGATCCGCCTCGGCCTGATAAGTGGACAACTCTGCCCGTTTGACATCAAATTCTGCAACATCGTCGGCAGCAAAACGCTTCTGAGCAACTGTTACCAATCCCGATGAAAGACTGTACAGTTCGTCATAGGTCTCGCGGCTTTCCGTTGCCATCACGACATCAAGATAGGCTCTTCTGACAGTACTTCGCAGTTGCCACAAATTGCGCTGGATCTCAAAATCCGCTTGCCTGACTTGTGCCTTTGCTAAAAGCAATCGAAATGCCAGCTTCCAGGGAGGCTCAATTGGTACTAAAGCACCAAATTGGCGGGCGAGCTGGGCAGTATCGTTGAGGAAGAAAAACGACGGGTTCGGCAATGTCAGTGCCTGTGCATAAGCGGCTTTCGATATGCCCAGTTGCGCTCGGATGGTAGCAGCGCGCGGACTGTTCACCAACGATTCGTCGAAGACGGCCGACAATGGCGTTATAGGACCAATCTGTGGCTCGGCTTGTTGCGGCATGTTCATGATGCTTGGATCAACAGAAGCTGCCAGGCAGCTGTTGCTTTTAACCAACAAAACTACCGCTAAGCTTAAGTAGAGAATGGATTTTCTTTTGACAATCGATCTGCAAATCATTTGAGCGGGCTCCCCTCGGTCGCCTGCGGTTGCTCGGAATGAATGTCCTGTGGCAAGGCATCACCGCAATGAAAAGAAAAATCTGCTACAAGCGAAGTGCTAGCAGGACCGGGAATTTGCATGTCGGTTTCAATGACATATTCTTCATGATGCTTGAGCGCGACTTCTGCGACGTATCGCTGAATGTTCTGATCTTCTCTAAAAGACACTTTCGTGCTGTCGCCATCTTTAGCTCGCAGGTTCGCAATGGCGCGAACGCCGCTTACAAAAGCGCCGTCTTTGTCGCGTATGTTCAACTTGAGCAACGATTGCCCCTCTTTCATGTACTGCGGGTACATGGAAAACGTGTACGATGCTTGTTTGACTTGTAAAACAGGCTGCTGGTCTTTAGTAGCAGTCGTAGCTGGAACCATCTCTGGCTCCGGAGACGAACAGCTTGCCAATAGAACGGCGGCAAATCCGATCACTAATTGTGAGCGCACTGTTTTTGGTGGCATCAAGTGCCAGCGTCGTGAGCGGTTATTAAATGACTTGCGAGCATTTCCTTGTGGCATGGCTAATTCCTACTTGATCATGGGTTCTGTTTCGGGCTTTTCACCTTTTCTTTTTTTGCGTCCATTTCGGCCTTCCAGCCGTTTGGCGGTGTTTTCAAACCAAATAAACAAATTCGGTAACAACAGTAACGTCAAAAGACTCGATGTGATAAGCCCACCAATAACTACCGTCGCTAGTGGTCGCTGTACTTCGGCGCCGGCTGAACCTGAAAACGCCATTGGGAAAAATCCGAGACTTGCGACGAGTGCCGTCATCAAGACCGGGCGCAGCCGCGTAAGCGCCCCTTGTATCACGGCAGATTCCGTGTCCATATGTTCCTTCAGGCTGTTTATATAACTAACCATGACGACGCCGTTTAATACAGCCACTCCCGATAAAGCAATGAAGCCTACTCCGGCTGATATCGAGAAGGGCATGCCCCTTATGGCCAGAGCAAACACTCCTCCGACTACAGCAAATGGAATACCGGTGTAGATAAGCAAAGCTTGGCTTACCGAGCCGAAGGTCATAAAAAGCAGGATGAAGATCAAAAGAAGTGCTATCGGCACCACTATCGACAACATCAAAGTAGCCCGCTGAAGATTTTCAAACTGTCCGCCCCAGGTTATGTAATAACCTTCAGGCAGCTTGATCTCCTTTTCAATAGCAACTTGAGCGTCCTTTACAAAGGAGCCAATATCCCGCCCTCTGACGTTGAGTTCAACCACTATCCTGCGCCGCCTGTCTTCACGCGAAATTTGAGCCGGTCCTTCTTCAACCGATATTTTTGCAAGCGCCGAAAGCGGTATTAATGCGCCAGTGCTACCGGTTGCTATTGGTGGTGCTGAGACCAAAAGGCTTTTGATTGACTCCATGTCGTGTCCGCTAGGTTCACTAAGCCGGACTATCATGTCGAAGCGCTGCTCACCTTCATAGACAATGCCGGCTGGCTGACCGGCGATGATCGACTGGACGATATTATTCACGTCTTCCACATTGATGCCGTAACGTGCGATTGCATCCCTATTAGCCTCAATTGAAAGTTGCGGCAAACCCGCTGTCTGTTCGACCTTAACATCTTCGGCACCGGGGACCTTGCTTATTACACGACTTATCTTCTCGGCTGTTTCGCGCAGCACCTTCAGATCATCGCCAAACACTTTGACGGCAATATCAGAACGCACCCCGGCAATTAATTCAGCTGTCCTAAGCTCAATCGGTTGTGAAAAACTAAAGACAGCTTGAGGTACTGCGTCTTCCAGCCCTTTGGACATTTTTTCGATCAGTTCTTCCCGTGTTTTGGCAGATTTCCATTCGCTAATAGGCTTGAGTGCCACATACATGTCGACACTCTCAACACCCATCGGATCGGTTGCTACTTCTGCTCGTCCTATTTTACTTACCACTTTGGTCACTTCCGGAAATGACATCAAGACGTTCTCAGCTTGCGTAGCACTTGCTATTGATTGGGCCAATGACACGCTTGGAAGTTGCTGCATTTGTATGGCGAAAGCACCCTCATCCAGGCGCGGAATAAATTCCGAACCAAGCATCGGGAAAGTTATGGCGCTGAAAACCAAAAGGCTTGCTGCTATAGCAAAAGTCTGTGTCCGATACACTGATGCAAGCAGCAGAGCTCGTCTATACAACGGCTTAACCACACGAAGTAACCAGCTTTCTTTTTCGGTTACCGGGCCGGTCATAACAAGAGTCAAGATTGCCGGAACATACGTAAGAGACAGCAAAAGCGAGCCGGCCAAGGCAAAGACAATGGTCATAGACATCGGCTTGAACATCTTGCCTTCGATACCGCTTAAACTGAAAATTGGCAGGTAGACAATAGCAATAATGGCGACAGCAAACACCACCGGTCTGCCCACTTCCAAACATGCTTTCAATATTGTTGTCTTGCGATCTTCAGAAAGTCTTTCGTGCTGCGCCTCCGCTAATCGCCGCACAGCGTTTTCAACCATAACGACAGCACCGTCAACTATTAATCCAAAATCAATTGCCCCCAGGCTCATCAGATTCCCCGATACCTTGAAGGCGTTCATGCAGATTGCTGCAAACAGCATCGATAAAGGAATCACGCTTGCAACAAGCAATGCACCTCGCCAATTACCTAGCACCACAAGCAATACCACAATTACCAGTATTGCCCCTTCAAATAAATTTGATTCTACCGTGTGAATAGTTCTATCTACCAGCTCGGAACGGTCATAGAAAGGGACTACTTCAATACCTGGTGGCAAAGTTTTTCTGATTTGAGCGACGCGTTCTTTTGCGTTTTCAACCACCGTTCGAGAATTCTCGCCTTTGAGCATCATTACAATACCGGCGACTATTTCGCCTTTTCCATCGGCTAGCACAGCCCCTTGCCTTACCTGCGAGCCGATTGTCACGGTAGCAACGTCTCTGACAAATATCGGTACGCCTTCTTTGCCGGTCTTGACGATTATGTTGGCAATCTGATTTGTTGTTTGTGCCAAGCCAATGCCGCGCAGCACGTACTGCTCGCCTGAATGCTCAATGTAAGCTCCACCAACATTGCCATTATTGGCAATTACAGCATTGAGCACATCACGCATGGTCAGCCCATACGCTTGCAACTTTGCCGGATCGACCCGTACTTGGTACTGTTTCTTCTTCCCACCGTAGCTATTCACTTCCGCTACGCCCTGTGTTCCCATAAGCTGCCGGCGTACAATCCAATCTTGAATCGTGCGCAGCGCAATTGGATCTCTGACGCCACCACTTGCCGGTCTTACTTCATATTGATAGATCTCGCCAAGCCCGGTTGAGATCGGTCCCATTTCAGGCGATCCAATAGAATCTGGGATCTGCTGCCGGACAGTCGACAGACGCTCTAAGACAAGCTGGCGGGCAAAATACGTATCAACAGCATCATCGAAAACAATAGTTACGGCTGAAAGTCCAAACTTTGATACTGACCTTACCTGGCTAACGCCCGGTAAACCACTCATGGCAATTTCAATTGGAAAAGTAATTTGTCGCTCAACTTCCAGTGGCGCCAAAGATGGTGCAGCGGTAAGAACTTGCACCTGGACGTTGGTAATGTCCGGCACTGCATCTATCGGCAACTTTTGCAGGCTAAAGCAGCCGGTACCAATGAGGAAAAATACCACCATCAAAACCAAAAGCGGCTGTTTTATTGAGAATCGGATAATGCCGTCTATCATCAGTCCTCATCTCCGAATTGCTCTCTAAGTAATTTCGACTTCAAGACAAATGAACCGTTGACGGCAACTTGCTCACCGACACGAACACCGCTCACAACAGGAACCATTCCGGAACTGGCTGTTCCTACCTTGACTTGGCGAACAGCAAATTTACCGCTACTTTCCTTCACGAAGACTATCGGCTTGCCTTCGACAGTTTGCACGGCAGCGTCCGGTACATAGGCTATTGCTTGAGCAGCTACTGGAATTTCAAATTTAATCTGAGCAAATGTGCCGACTTGAATTTTGTTATTTGGATTAGCTATCTCAATTCGTACTCTTGAAGTACGTGTATCTTCATTGAGACGCGGATCTACATAGCTGACCTTTCCGGCTACTTCTTTGCTGCCAAGCTTTACTGTTGCCGGACTGCCTATATGTATCGTTGCCATTTGGGTCTCCGGCACATTCGCTATCACCCAAAGAATGGCCGTGTTGGCTATCGTGAGAAGCGGCTTTCCTTGCTCAAATCCTGCACCTGTGTTAACGAAACGTTCAATTACCGTGCCGGATATTGGTGATCGCAGTTCTATTTTGGAAATATTGTGCTCAACGCCCTCACTTTCGCTAAGATGTGCATCCAGGGCTTTAAGGCTATCGCGAATATGTTCAGTCTCCGTTTGGGCAGTTTGCAGCTCTGCCTTGGCTTCAGATACCTCACGGTTGAGCGAAATGTCCTTTTGGAAGTTGTAGTCTGCTTTTGCTCTATCGGATTCAGACTGTGCTGCCACCAAGTCTTTGCGTGCAGTTAGCCCCTCTGAAACAAGCAGCTTTGTGCGCTTGAGCGTGGATTCGGCCTCATCGAGACTCGCCTTTGCTTTCAATACTGAAACACGATTTGCTGCTTGCTGCACTCGATCCAAGTTGATTTTTGCCAGCCGCAGTCTCGTTTCTGCCTCGTGCAATTTCCCGTGTTGTTCGGCGACTTGCGGGCTGTCTATGCGAAGCAGGAGACTACCGGCTTTGACATTGTCACCCAGTGCAACATAGATGTGTTCCACGCGGCCAGCCACTAGTAGCGTCACCTGTTGCAGTTGCTGCTGATTAGGCTCTACCGTGCCCGCTACCGTAAATACTGATTCTGGAGCCTGAGACCCAACTGTTACTACTTGTACTCCAGCTGCCGCGCTATTTATATCGACTGTGTTACCGGAGGCTTCTTTTTCTTCCTTCGCCGGCTCATTTGGTGCCCGTTTTGACAGACCAAACCAGAGGACGATACAGAGTATCCCCGTAATGCCTATGATCATGGCTGTTATAAACCAGCCACGCACTTTTTTCGGCGGCTCTTTTGTACCTAATGGTGACTCTATCTCCTCAGGCGCTTGCATCTGAGTAACTCCTTCATTGATTTGAGCGAAACAAAAATACGCAACAGCTAGGCTGTCGCGTCAAAAGTTTTTGTGTTCACGTTCAAATAAGGAGTCGTTGATGTAAGGAAACGAGTGTTTCTGCCCTGCTCCATGGCGGAGCCTTATTCACACCACTTTTTGCCAGGGCGGACGAGGCGATGCTAGCAGGTAGAGAGAAAGAAGGAATCGCCGTCGGTAGATCGGCTTGAAACTCAATCTGACTCAGCGTAACAGAGCCTACAAACGGTATTTTTTTGTGACTGAAACAGCAGTTTGTCGTGTGCCCACAGTCGTTGCAGATGTCACTGAAAGCATTGGCAAAGGCTGATACGACCTGACTAGGCGATGTTACCTCCGGTGGACAGAGGCATTGTTCTAAGTTTCCATTGTTCAGGTTGGCACCGAAACAAAGAAGCATTATTAGTAAGGAGACGAAAATAGCTTTCTTTTTCATACCAATCAGTCATTTCGTGGGAAGCCTGCTTATCTCACACTTGCCTTCGTGCTGCAACCCAAACCCGTATCTCTTGACAAAAAATACACTAAGCAAGCTTAATTGCTATCATATCATTAGCTACTGATGGACTTCAAATCGATGTCAATAGGCACAAAACGGCGTGCAATCAAGGCCAAATTTTTCAGAGGACTCGCCGACGAATCAAGACTATCAATATTAGAAACTTTGGCAGCCTCAGAAAAAACCGTGAGCGAAATCGTTCAACTCACTACGTTGACTCAGCCCAATGTATCAAACCATTTGAGCTGCCTGAAACGCTGCGGGTTGGTCACAAGCCGGCAAGAGGGTCGCAACGTGACTTATGCGCTGAATGTGACAAAAGTCCTGGATCTGCTGTTAATCACTGAGGAAATATTGGATGCTTGTGCGACCCAGGTCGATCGAAGCCAGGAGTGCGTACAATAATCAATTACGTTTCCACGCGTAAGACATGAGCAAGATAGTTATAACAGCCCAAATGGCGGCAGCAGAAAAATTTAAAGTCTGCGTGTACTGAATGCCAAAAAGACTGAACGTAATGCCGTAGAGTCCTAATGTTCCGTGTACGAGGACTTGGTTAGCTGCAAAGCCGGAGAAAAATTTGCCGATATCCTTTTTCCGATTGCTGCTACTTATGATTTTTTGTCGAGGACTTTCTGTTTGAACGTTCATTAGCTTAAAGCCTCATATTAGAAATGCCGGCCATGGCCATAAAGAAGGCACAAATGCAAACCCAGAAGTTCCCAATTCCGTCCAAACCGTTGCAAATTGTTATAAAACCAGCTCTCTGTCCGGCACTTAGCTGCCATGCATATGCTGAAGTATCAAGTGGGATTTTTCTTGCTGCGGTATAAGTTCCCAGATGGCTAACTCTTTGGACGGGCCTTGCAACTCGCTCAATACATCATGGTATGTGCGCAAAGTTTTTGTCTCTCCTTTGAATAAATTTGAAATCGGGTTCTCGCCTCTTTCCCAGGACTCAGCGCCTGTTAGCTTTGGAACAGCCTCCCGTCCCCAGGTCTCGGCAATTATTTCCGTTAGCCGATGCGCTCTGCGAGCATGTGACCTCTGACACTCAAGCAATAAGTCGTATAGCGTTGAATCCTTCAATGCGACAAGTGCTGTCTTGTAAGCGTTAACAGCCTGAATCTCTTCCACAAGAAGTTTCTTTAATGGCTCCAATGATTTTTCTCCAGAACTTTCAACGGGCATAGGACCCTCCTTCGTAAGCAAAGTTATCGATCTGTTGTTGCGGACGCTTCAATAGCCAGCTGAGCATCATTCAGCATGGCGAGTTCATCATCAAGTATCTGTGATAGAAGTGTGTGTTTCTTTTTTCCGCGGTAGTGATGAACTTCGCGCCGGACACCGTCACGAATTACCTCCTCGACACCGATTGCATTGCCAATACCGTATGTAATACCAGCCCGTCCGGTGACAAGGAACCGTTTATGAGCATCGTGGGTATAGCGATATGCACCAACTGTTGTTCCAATGCCATTTACGACCTTGCTAAATGATCCGCTCGAATCAACCCCTGAGTCCAACACGCGAAACATCAATTTTTCCAGCGCGTGGCTGCGCTCTTGCGCATTCAGCTTTTGATGCGACTCTAATATACCGATAACCGCTTGCCCGGCCTTTTGCCATGCTGCAAGTTCCGTGCTGGAACATAAACTGGTGTCTTCCGGCCTCTGCAATTGAGTCAAATAACCTTTGAGCCTCACCAGATCGCAGACATCGTCGGCACCAACCTGCTTCAGTAATACAGCGTGGGCATCGCGTCGCCGTAAGATATCTGTTGCTGTAACCGCAAATGGAGTCAGGATATTCACAGAGCCTGTTGTGATATCGGTAATACCACCCACGCCACCATATCGCGTTCGTTTGATCGGGTTTGATTTGTACTTGTGGGGGACGATCACTCCCGAGTACAGCGAACCGGCTCCAGATACAAGGTTACTTGAGCCTGTCAAAAACAACTGCGTCTTGCGCCGTGCATTTTTGCCTTTTACGTCAGCATAGAGTGCCCGAAACTCAGTTAGCACTGCATCTTGCATGTCGCTGAGGAAGGTCTCTTCGCTCTGATAGTGTGAGCGCATTGTCTCAGGCAACCGAAAAACCAGAGCCGACCGCTCCTTCATCAGTTCCAATAGTTCCTTGTATAACAGTTCTGCATCACTGGCAATGGATTTAGGATCAACCCTGGCTAGGCGCTCTTTCCGTGCATCTATAGCGTCTTTCGATACCTCTACCAGCACTCCGCCAACACCGACGCCATTGGCTATGACTCTGATAATGGTGGCATTCTCAAATAAATTATTTGGCGCCTTCTTTGGCATATTGGCGTAATGCAGTCGGCCCGCGCCGGACATAAATGCGCCAACACTAGTCAAACTGCTGTTGGCAAGAGCATAGAGCGAGAATCTGCGCTCGCGCCCCAATCTCCTGGATTCAGTTTGCTTCTTAAGACTGATGCCAAGCCGCAGTATTTTCAGCTCTTTCACCAATATACGACTGCTTAGTGTCTCAATGTCATGAGTATCGTCAGCCTGAGCCGGCGAGCAGCTGGCAAGAACCAACAGAATCACAATTGGCAGCACGAACCAGGTGTCGACTGGATAGACCTTCTGGTAATGATACTTTTCAACCCGCATTGGTTTGGATGAACTACTCATATTACTAAGTGCTGATGTCTTGTTATAATATCACCCAGTACTGATATTTAAAGGAATCATCATGCGGGCGAAAACAACTGCCACAAGCCTCAACTGCAAGTTATTCCGAGGGCTGGGCGACAGTTCGCGCCTGTCCATATTAGAGGCGCTATGTGAAGGTCCGATGACGGTCTCTGAAATTATTGAAAAGACTACTTTGAACCAGTCAAATGTCTCTAATCATCTTGCTTGTCTGCGCGAATGCGGGCTTGTTGTCAGCAGTTCCGAGGGGCGTTTCGTTTGGTACCGGCTCAAAGACGAGCGAATTGCCAGTCTATTGCAACTGGCGAGCCAGATAACAAAAGAAACAGCCGAAGGACTCGATGAGTGCACTCGCTATGAATAATTGTCGCAATGCACGATTTTCGGTGGCACCGCATGTGGTGCACGCTGCCTGGCTGATTTGTCTCTTACTAAATCCAGCTTGCGCCTTGGCAGCATCAGGTCCGATCTTTGAACAAAATCCACCAGGAAGTACCAGCAGCACTCCGGTACTGAGGCCGACTGCTCCAGAAAATACGCCTGGTGAACTACCCAATGCGGACTTTATACCTTCTACTGCTACGTACACACTGAGAGCGGAAAAGACCGTAGACTTAACGTTGAAAGGCGCCTTCGCAGAAGCGGAGGCGCATAATCCGGAGATTCTAAAATCAAAACAAGACGTGGCAATCGCCGAAGCCAGCATCATCAGTGCTGGAGCTATTCCAAATCCTCAGCTTGCCACCCAGCTAGGGTTTGGTCCTGCGTGGACGAAAACAATTGCGGGCAATACACAGCAAGTCGGTATCAATCAAATTGTTGAAACAGGCGGCAAGCGAGGAGCAAGACTGCAATTGGCTCGTTCGCAAAAAGCTGGAGCAACTCTTCAACTTGAATTTATTCGGTTTGACCTGCGCACGAGAATACGGCGAATCTATGCAGAGCTTGCCGCTGCGCAGGCATACGTAAACCTAATTGAGAGCCAGAGGGCTCTGACAGCTCGACTTGTCGATATCGCGGTTGAACGATTCAAAGCTGGCTCCTCACCGGAAGCGGAAATAATCCAGGCCAATCTCAATCTCAATCAATATGACACTCAGCGCAACGCCGCTCAAGGTCGTATCAGGCAGGCACAGATTCAACTAAGCACCCTTTTAGGCGAACCGGTTGCACCTAATTTGATCGCTATAGATCATGGATTGTTCGATTCAGAAAGTGTCAGCAACGAATTAGTTCCGGCCCCAGATAAACCTTTCCCTGACGAAGGCGCATTGCTAGAAGCGGCAATCAATGCGCGTCCTGATTTGATGGTGGCGAAGCAGCAACTCAATGTCTCAACTAAACAACTCAGACTGGCCAAAGCCCAACGCATACCGGATCTCATCTTGGGCTCTGGTTTCGCCTTTACTACCTTTGCGCCACCTGAGAAGCAACAATTTGGCGCCTATTTGAACGTGAACGTAGACTTGCCAATCTTCTATCGGAAACAAGGAGAAATACTGAGTGCCCGACTCTCTATTGACCAAGCCAAAACGCAGTCGCTTATAACTCAAAACAAAGTCGTAGCTGAGGTCAAGGCAGCGCATGAAAACATCAGATTGACGCGAGCAAACATTTTCAAGTATCGAACACAGTTATTGGCGGCCGCTGCAGAAACAGTCCGGCTGGCAGAACTTGGCTACAAATACGGCCGCAACAGGCTTACAGATGTGATCCTTGCTCAGCAGTCTGCACAGCAAATAAATGTTGGCTATTTTGAGGCAGTTGTCTCTTACCAAAATGCGTGGGCTGACTTGGAAAGAGCCGTCGGCCGCCCGCTAGAGCTTTAACAGGAGATGTAAATGATCGTACGATCCAGAATGAACTACCCGGAGTTGCTCATAATTGTGCTGCTGTTGCTTGGCACGCCCAACGCAGATTCTGCAGAAGAAGAAACTGAGAACAAAAGTGCTGCCTCTTCTGCAGTTCGCGTGCCGGCTGATATTCAAAGAGCAATCGGTATCAAGGTAGAGTCAGTTCGCGTCTTTGCTCCTGTCAATCGCAAGCAAGTCAATGGACAGATCGAGGCAATTCCAGCTAATACCGCCGCAGTCAATGCACCACTAGCCGGAAGAGTATTGACGCTTCTTGCACAGAAAGGACAGCGGGTCCAAAAAGGTGATCCATTACTGACGATAGACAGTCCGGAAATCAGACAGCTGGCTGTGGAATCACAGCGATTAATCGCACAGAATAAGGCGGCCGAAGAACAAGCTCAAGCGAAAGTTGATCTTGCATTGCGCAATTTTGAGCGGGAAAAAACTCTTCTTGGTTTGAAAATTGCATCGGCCAAAGATTATCAAATCGCGGAAGCCGATCTAAAGCAAGCAGAAGCCGAACTAAAGACAACACGGTCGCAAACGCGTCTGAGCAGTGCCTTGCTTTCCAATCGTTTGGCGCAACTGGGTCAATCAATCAGGGCTACCGCTCAGGGACATATCACACTCTATGCTCCTATTTCAGGCATCGTTCTTGAACAGCTCGTGACTCCAGGAGAAGCGCTCGAAGCAGGTAAGCCTCTCTTTAAACTGATTAACATCGGCAAGGTGTGGGTAACGGCGCAAATCTACGAAAAGGATCTAGAACATGTTCGCTTGGGTCAACAGATAGAAATACGTACCTCAGCTTATCCAGACAAAGTCTTTACCGGCTCCATAGTTAACATCGACCCGGTTGTCGATCCAACGACCAGGACATTAGCCGTTCGGGCGGCTATTGAAAATTCCAACTTTCTGCTTAAGCCACAGATGTTTGTTACTGTTGATTTGATCGAACAAACTTCAGGTCCAGCGGGCTATTTCATCCCCGCCGAAGCGGTGGTTCCGGTCCAAGGTAAGCAATCGGTGTTCGTCAAACAGGGCGAAGACTTCGTGCCCACTCCGGTGGAGGTGGGAGAAACCAAAGACAATCTAGTGCGCATAAACTCTGGCTTGACAGGAGACGAACAGATAGTCACGCAACGTGCCTTTCAACTTATGGCCCAAGGGTCCAAAGGAGCAATCCCGTCCGACGAGGATGAGGGCGAGAAAAAACCACAAAGTAAACCTGACAACATCCTTTTTCTGGCACTTGGTGGCGTGATTCTTTTACTTCTCGGATTTCTTGCAGGTAAAAGCTTGGGACGTACGCGGAAAATCCGCTCGGATGAACGCAACCAGCCGGATGCGAAAACCAAAACAGCTCCTCTCGACAGCGAGGTGAAGTAGATGATCAATCGCCTCATTTTGTGGTCGATTACCCATCATCTTACTGTTGTCATCGCTTCAGTCGTCCTCTTGTTGGTTGGGCTAAACATTGTTGCGAAACTTCCACTCGATGTATTTCCCAACTTTGCGCCGCCACAAGTGGTGATTCAAACAGAAGCGCCAGGGTTAGCACCGGAGGAGGTTGAGTCCTTAGTGACGCTGCCGTTGGAAAGCTCCCTAAATGGCACCCCTGGCGTCGTCGATATCCGCTCCAGTTCTGCGATAGGACTTTCTGTCGTCACTGTGATCTTTGAGGGTCAGACGGATGTCTATAGAGCCCGTCAACTCGTTGCCGAAAAAGTGCAGCAGGTAGCACCACGCCTACCTCAGGGAGTCAACCCGCCGTTGCTATCGCCAATCAGCAATCCGGTTGGTGATGTCGTCAAATACGCATTGACGATAGATAACTCAGTGCCTGTGGCACAGCGCACCACTTTGCTGGATGTTGCCACTATCTCAAACTGGCAAATAAGAAACAGACTCCTGGCCATCCCTGGAGTAACACGTGTACTGGTCTTAGGCGGCGGAGAACGCCAGTATCAGATATTAGTTCAGCCTCAAAAATTGAAACAGTTCAATGTAACACTAGCTCAAGTCACTGAAGCAGCCAGAGCAGCTAATTTAAACGTGCCGGGAGGATTTCTGCTCACGCCCGATCGCGAGCGCCTGGTGCGTGGCATGGGTCGAACACATAGCTCTGTCGATTTGGGAAATTCAGTAGTTGTTGCCCGCCCTGGAGGTATTCCGGTCCGTCTCTCCGACGTGGCCGATATAAAGATCGGCTCCGGCGTCAAGCGAGGAGATGGGTCTTTTGCAGGACAGGACGCGGTTATTGTTACAGTCACGCGCTCACCGTTTGCAGATACACCAGCAGTAACCAGATCTGTTGAATCGGCCATGGATGACATTCGAAAGACGCTTCCGAAAGACGTGAAAGTTGTGACCACCTTTCGTCAAGAGGATTTCATTCAAAAGTCTGTCGATAACGTCGTTGAGGCACTGCGCGATGGAGCAATCATAGTCAGCATCATCGTCATTCTCTTTCTTGGTAATTGGCGAACCGTAGCTATTACACTAACTGCGTTGCCATTATCGATTGTGCTTGGACTAGTCGTTCTCAATTGGTTTGGTGTTGGGCTCAATACAATGACCTTGGGCGGATTGGCGATTGCACTTGGTGGAATTATCGATGACGCCATCATTGATGCTGAAAATGTTTATCGCCGTTTGCGAGAAAACAACGCACTCGGTGCAGCGGCTGTATCACCGGCAAAGGTAGTGTTTGATGCTTCTGTTCAGATTCGCAGCTCAGTAGTATTGGCGACTATTATCGTCTGTATTGTCGTTGCTCCGATCTTCACACTGTCTGGTGTGGAGGGGCGAATATTTACGCCTCTGGGTATGGCTTACATCTTATCGACACTGGCTTCACTGCTTGTAGCTTTGACTCTCACACCGGCCCTTTGTTATCTACTTTTGGCCAATCGGCGTCTACCGGAAGATGAGACTTGGTTAGTGCGCAAGCTAAAGGGACTGTACAAGCCGATCCTGTCTTTCTCTATGGCAAAACCAAGTGTCATTTTGCTCGTCTCTGGTGCCGCGCTTATCGTATCACTTGCACTGATTCCGACTCTTGGCACCACATTTTTGCCTGAATTCCAAGAACGCAGCCTCGTGATAGCTCTCAACCAATTGCCAGGAGCGTCACTTGCTTCAACTCAAGAGATTGGCAAAGCAATCGAAATCGCTTTGCTTAAACATCCCGAAATAGAAACCGCGCAATTTCGCGCCGGCAGGGCTTTCGGCGATGACGATGCCGGAGTGGTCACCTTTGGTGAACTAGATTTGCAGATTGCAGAGAAGGGCGTCGATCGCGCGAAAGTGCTCGATATCATACGGGACGAGTTGGCTCGCTATCCGGGTGTGGTAGCGGTGGTAGGCGGTTTTATCTCCAACCGCATCGACGAGACACTTTCTGGAACGCGCGCAGCGCTAGCCATTAAAGTATTTGGCCCGGACTTAGACATCTTACGGGCCAAAGCTCAAGAAATCGATGAAGCCATCCGTAAAGTCCCGGGAATAGTCGATTTACAGGTTGAACCTCAAGTTCCAGTTCCACAAATTTCTGTTCAATTCAATCGCGAAAAAGCGTCTCGCTATGGGCTAACAGTCGGCTCGTTGGCCGAGACTGTCGAAACAGCCCTGAATGGCAGAGTCGTCTCGCAGGTGCTTGAAGACCAGCGCTTATTCAGTCTTGTAGTTTGGTTGTCGCCCGAGGCACGGAATAATGTTGAAACTATCGGCGAACTTTTGATTGACACTCCGGTTGGGACAAAGATCCCGCTATCGGCAGTGGCCGCTTTAACTGAAGACGCGGGACCGAATACGATCAATCGTCAGCGCGTATCCCGCCGAATCGTCATTTCCGCAAACACAGCAGACCGTGACATTGGCTCTGTCGTTGCTGATGTTAGAAAGGAAATTTCTGAACATGTAAAGTTACCGACTGGTTACTATGTTGCCTACGGTGGACAGTTCGAGGCGCAGCAAAGAGCAAGTCAGGAACTCTTGATCTTTGGTGCCGTTGCACTATTGGCAGTGGCATTTCTCGTGCATCAAGCCGTTAATACAATTCGGTCTACCGTTTTGGTTTTGGCAAATCTTCCCTTAGCCTTAATCGGCGGTCTGCTCGCTGTTGTTCTTGGTGGCGGAGTTCTGTCGGTAGCATCTCTTATCGGGTTTATTACCTTATTCGGTGTCGCTTGTCGTAACGGCATCATCTTGGTCACTACTTACAATCAGATGACCGATTCCGGCATCGATTTTGAACACGCCATTAAAGAAGGCTCGATAGAGCGGCTCTCGCCCGTACTGATGACGGCGCTGACCGCTGCTTTGGCTATGCTGCCTCTTATGATCGGCTCCGGTGCCGGCAAAGAAATCTTGCAGCCACTAGCCGTCGTCGTCTTCGGCGGTCTCTTCAGTTCCACCGCTCTTACGCTGGTAGTTATACCTGCCTTGTTCACTCTTTTTGGAGAGCGCTCCGTGTCTCATAGAGCGCTCGGTCCTATTAATGCTACAGAACCTGCCGGAGTCGATGGATGACCAAACATATCAGCAATAGCCAAGAACATACTTTCTATGTCCAAAACGTCGACTGCGAGAACGAGGCTGCAAAAATTGAACGCGAACTCAGCAAACGAGCTGGAGTTGGCCATGTAAAAGTGTTTCCGCTCTCATCTAAGGTGACGATCTCATACGATCCAGATCTCACCTCAACTGAGGCAATGGCAAAGGCGCTTACCGATCTGGGATTCCCCGTCAAGAATAGCGCTGACAGTGAAGGACCTAAGAAGTTCTGGCAAAACAAAAAGGTGCTGTGCGCTCTCATATCCGGGTTCACCTTGGCTCTCGGCTGGATCGCCGGCAAGTTGGGCGCACCTGGATTTCTTCCTTTTGGTTTGTATATAACTAGCGTTGCCATCGGCGGATTTTATTTCGCGCGTGAAGCCCTAGAAGAGTTAGTTCATGAACGCAAGATCAATATCGAGCTGCTTATGACTGTTGCTGCACTAACCGCCTTGGCTCTCGGAGAATCGCTTGAAGCTGCGATGCTTGTTTTTCTCTATTCAATTTCGGAGGCTGCCGAAGGATACACCGAAGAAAAGACTAGAGCAGCCATTCGTGCATTGATGAAGCTGGTTCCGAAAGTCGCGCTGGTGACTCGCGACGGTGTCGAAGTGGAGGTGCCTGTTGAAGATCTCAAAGTCGGCGATATTTTTATAGTGCGACCAGGAGAGTCGGTGGCAACCGACGGCGAAGTGATCGGCGGCTCGTCTTCAGTCAATGAGGCGCCTGTCACAGGCGAGAGTATGCCGGTTACAAAATCCGTCGGCAGTAAGGTATTCGCTGGAAGCATCAATGCTGAAGGCGCACTGGAAGTGCGCGCCACTAAGACCTTTGCAGAAAACACAATTGCACGAATCATCAAGATGGTTGAAGAAGCTCAAGAAAGAAAGGGCAAAAATCAGCGATTTATCGAGAAGTTCGGGGATACTTATAGCCCATTCGTCTTGGTTGCTGGACTTTTGTTAGCAATCTTGCCACCACTTCTTTTTGCTCAACCATGGATGACATGGGTCATCCGGGCCACCGTATTTATTGTTGCCGCAGCGCCCTGTGCTCTCGTCATTTCAATACCGATTACGCTGGTAGCCACTCTTGGTACTGCTGCCAGACAAGGTGTGCTTATCAAAGGCGGTGTCTATATCGAGGAATTAGCCAAAGTAAAAGCGGTCGCCTTGGATAAAACTGGCACGATCACTGTTGGTCAACCGGAAGTGACGGACTTTGAGTTGTTGCCTCAAAGCAATAAATCTCTTGAGGAGGCACTGGCTATAGCCGCCGGTATCGAACAGAGGAGCCAGCATCCACTAGCTGATGCGGTTGTTCGCTACAGCAAGAGCAAAAACATTCAAGCAAAACCGGTGACAAATTTTCAATCCACCTCCGGTGCTGGCGCTAAAGCTGTCTATGAAGGGAGTTCAGTAAAAATTGGCAGCCCTAAATTCTTCCAGAATTTACTTGAAGGCGGGATAAATTTTCGAATCGACCAGTGGCAGTCGCAAGGCAAAACGGTGATTTTGCTCGGTGATGATCATTCCATCTGGGCTCTTTTCGCAATACGCGATCGCATTCGTCCCGAAGCTCGTGAGGCTATCCAGGAACTGCGGGCAGCAGGAATTAAGCACATCGCCATGCTGACTGGTGATAACAATCAGACAGCCCAAGCAATTGCCAAAGAGGTAGGAATCGATGAAGTGTTTGCTGAACTGAAGCCTGACGATAAGGTCAATCAGATCCGTGAGCTGGTGTCCAAATATTCAGGTGTCCTGATGGTGGGAGATGGCGTAAACGATGCTCCAGCACTGGCGGAGGCAACCGTCGGAGTCGCTATGGGTGCTGCCGGCAGTGATGTTGCTATAGAAACCGCTGATGTCGCTCTTATGGCTGATGACTTGCGCAAACTGGCTTATGCAATCAAGCTCGCCCAGCGCAACAAGGGAGTTATTGATCAGAACCTGGCTCTTTCTGCATTGGTTATCACGGTGCTGATCGTCGGCGCGATAGCTGGGCTCTTATCACTTCCAATTGCAGTTCTAGGACATGAAATCAGCGAATTCATAGTGATCGCCAGCGGTCTGCGGATGCTTCGTAGTTGAACCTAACGCGAAGGTGCACGCAATAAATCAATAAACAGTGAGTCTCTGCCTGCCGATGCAAAGCAAGATGAGAATCTTGTTGGGATAAGTTCTGCCATTGAATTTTGCCGAGGACGGAGCTGTAGCGTTTCTTCGAGACTGTCAAATCCGGCTCAGGACCTTCCTGATGAACACAATGCTAGCTACAATTGACGTATGAACAAAAAACTACAGCCGAAATTCTTCCCTCCTGCCTACATTGCTTTGACCGCCGCTCTTTTATTTGGCGCCAGCACCCCAGCAGCAAAGCTCTTGATTGGGCACGTCTCACCGCTATTACTTGCCGGACTTTTGTACCTTGGCTCCGGACTTGGACTCTTGCTACTAAGCGCGGTTTCTAAAGCAATTCGAGGTCCAGGGCAGGAAACAAAGCTCAAGAAAGCGGACGTACCATGGCTTGCCGGTGCGGTTTTATTTGGCGGAATTTTGGGACCACTTTTGCTCA
Organism: Candidatus Obscuribacterales bacterium; assembly: GCA_020054205.1. Lineage (GTDB taxonomy): Bacteria > Cyanobacteriota > Vampirovibrionia > Obscuribacterales > Obscuribacteraceae > JAGVLS01. Next base: position 216,673 of record JAGVLS010000004.1, read on the forward strand.
TGGTTGGCCTGAAAAGTACGTCAGGTGGAGCTGCTTCGTTGTTGTTGAACATGGAAGCAGTGTTTACAGCAGTGCTGGCATGGTTCGCGTTCAAGGAAAATTTTGACCGACGTATTTTTCTTGGCATGGTGGCAATTGTTGCCGGCAGCCTACTACTGTCGTGGCAGCCCGGCGCTGCTTTTGTGATATCAATGGGCTCCCTAGCGATAATCGCCGCCTGCTTTTGTTGGGCGCTCGATAACAACTTGACTCGCCATATTTCAGACAGTGATCCTGTCCAGATTGCCGCAATAAAGGGTTTGTTTGCAGGATTAGTCAATACCACTATTGCATTGGCTGTGGGACAAACATTGCCAAGTCTTCCGGTTTTTGCGGCCGCGACAATAGTGGGCTTTTTTGGCTATGGAGTAAGCCTTGTTCTATTTATCAAAGCACTAAGACACATGGGAACTGCGCGCACTGGAGCCTACTTCTCAACGGCTCCTTTCGTCGGGGCAATACTTTCACTCATCCTTTTGCAGGAGCCACTGAGTGTTAATCTCGCAGCTGCGGGTTTGCTAATGGGCCTCGGAGTCTGGCTACATTTGACTGAAACTCACGACCATGAGCATAGTCACCCTGAAGAAGAACATGAACACCTGCACTACCATGATGAACACCATCAACACGAACATGCATCGGATACAAAGTCAGGAGAGCCGCACAGTCACAGGCATAAACACGTACCAATCACGCACTCACATCCGCATTATCCAGACATTGAACATAGACACGAGCATTAGTACGGACTCGTTGATGAAAGCCACCGATCTCTGGCTAGCACACCGGTACAGGCACAAAAGAGCCGCCTCACATTTTCATGTTCGGATTCTTTTTCATCATCTCTTCCATAGTCATTGGCTTTTCCTTTTGACCCTGCTTTGACTTTGTTCCCGTAGCTTTCTTCCGGATTTTCTTCGGAGAAGCGCCTTTGCTATGGTCCATCTGCATGCCCGGCATATTCATTTTGCTGTGATCCATACCGGGCATTTTTTGATTGTCTTGCTTCTGTGCTGGAGCTGGCATTTGCATCTGCGAGTGATCCATGCCTGGCATGTTCATCTTGCTGTGATCCATACCGGGCATGCCGCCCTGTAGTTGAGCAGAATCTATGTGCTTCGCTTTTATGTCACGCATCAATTGATCGTATTTGGCAGGTGGCAATACGCGCACAAGATTCATCATGCCGGCCAGCGCACCTGACCAGCCCGGTGCAAGGTAATTGTTTTCTGGTTTGGCAACAGCTGCATCCATCGGCATCATCATCAGGTCATCTTGCGGATAACCGGGACCTTTTTCGCTGTTCGGGTCAGTCCCCAAAGCTGTGTTCGTCGTTCGTTCTGGAGTCTTGTCAGTCTGTCCGATGCTGTGAGAAGTTGCTTGATCGCGATCGACAGTATTGCCCATACCCCTGCCCATTGCTGGCCCGAGATCTTCAGCAGTAGCACTACTCTTACCGACGATACCCATGCCTTCTTCCATGCCGGCGCCGGTATGCATACCATGTCCGACATGAGCCATTGGTCCGACCATGGACACCATGTTATTCATCATATGGTGCGGCAAATGACAATGAAGCATCCAATCCCCCACATACTTAGCATCGAATTCAATGTCACGCGCCTGGGCAACGCCGACAAGAACGGTGTTTCCTGGGAACCAAGCGGATTGGGGAGTTCTTCCGCCTTCTGTGCCTGTCACGTAAAATTGATTGCCGTGAATGTGAATAGGGTGGTGATCCATGCCTAGATTCACGAGTCGAATTCTCACCCGGTCGCCTTGTCGCACAATGAGCGGAGTTGTAGCCGGCGCCGCTTTTCCATTAAAAGTAAGCCAGTTGAATTCCATTGCCATCGAGTTTGGAACTGGGTTGTTTTGCAACGCGGCAAATTCTTGCAAAACTATGCCGAAGTCTTTTTGCACTGCCGGATGGTGCGGCTTCTTTGGATGAATGATGAATAGACCAATGGCACCCATCATCTCCTGCATGGCGCCATGTGAGTGATAAAAGAAGGTGCCGTTCTGGTGCAGGGTAAAGTCATAGATAAATGTCTCGCCTGGCTTCACAGGTGACTGACTGATGAATGGCATCCCGTCCATATTGACCGGAATCTCCAGTCCGTGCCAATGTACTGTGGTAAATTCAGGCAGCTTATTGTGAAAGATGACCCGCACATGGTCTCCTTCGTTCACTTCAATAGTGGGTCCAGGGACGCTACCGTTGTATCCCCACAGCGTCAAGACTTTTGCTGGTCCCATGCTAGAAGCGGGCAACACTTCCCGCTTCACTATCTCTGCTGTGAGATGAAATACTTTCGCACCGTTTTCCATTGTCCACGGCAAGTGTGGAACATCGGGGGTTTCCACAGGAACCGGCTGTTGTGGCACCCTGCGCGAAATATTCTTGACCTGGGGAGTGCTGTGCTCGATCGGCATTTGCATCTTGCTATGATCCATTGGCATATTCATGTCGCCGTGGTTAGCTCCAAGCGCAGTTGCGGAAAAACCCAATGACGCACTTAGAAGGTAGCCAATGATATTCGTTATTCTCATAATCGCTCCGCAGTTATAACTCCGTTAGTAATGGTCGACGTTGTGAGCTTCATCAAGTGAGCTGATGTCTGCCTCCTCTGAGGCATATCGCCCGGATGGTAAGCCCGGCATTCCGCGATGCTCCATTGGCGCATCGAATTGCGTGCGCGGCACATCTAGCCCACCTGAAAGCAAGAAGCCTTCTACTTGCGCTGCATCTTGCTGTAGGCTCACCAGAGCGTTGATGTACTTCTGACGCAGCTGAAACCTGGTGCGCTGAGCAATCAGCATCTGCGGGTAAGATGCCGACATTTGTTCAAACTTGTTTTTTTGTAACTGATATGCTTCGTCCGCACTCGGCAAAATGACATCGCGGTAGCGTGTTATCGCATCCAGTGCGGTGTTGTACTCGCGTATTACCGCAGCCACTTGCATGCGCAAGGACATTTTCAATCTCTCTACCTCGCGTTCGGCAAACAACACCTCAGCGCGTGCAGAGGCAATCCCGCCGGGATTACGATTAAAAATAGGCAAGGTGACGCCCACCTGTCCATTAGCTAAAACACCAGTACGCGGCGGACGCCCTTCTCCACCAGTGTCTAAAAATTCGGTGCTGTATCCGACAGAACCACGAACATACAAATCTGGATAGGGCTCAGCTTTAGCTCTAACCAGTACTGATCGAGCCCGTTGGATCTGCAGTTGGGCGGCTTGCATTTGCGGGCTCTGCTCTATCATCCGCGTATATAGTTGTTCTTCGTCTAGTTTGCCGATGCGTTCTTCCAGATTGCCTAGCAAGCGCACTGGTGCCATCTGAGGATTACCCACTAGTGTTGCCAGCGCGCGCCAACTCTGCAGGTAACTGTTCTTTGCGGCCACCAAATCATGTTCGACTTGTTCCTTTTCTATTTTCGATTCGAGGTAATCCGGCTTGTCAGCTTGGCCGACATTGAATAACTCCGATGTGGTTCTAGTGGCATCTCTTGCAATGACAGCTAATTCTGTTTGCAAATCAACGGTCTGCTGGGCACCTAAGACGTTGTAGAAAACATTGCGAATATTATTTACCACTCTCTGCCGCTGCATGGATGCTTCGAGTTCGGCTTGCGTGACCTCTACTTTGTAGATGTTACGCATTTTTCTTAGCTTGCCACCAAGTGGTATCGTTTGCACCCCAAAGCCTAAATAAGCGGGGCTTATGCCTAAGTCCCGAAATGCAAAATTTTGCACCTCACCACCCACGACAGGATTCGGCAAAAGCCCGGCTTGTCGCCGCCTGCCCTGGGCAGCAGGAATGCTGGATTCTGCTTGAGCTAAAGTCGGATTGAACTGAACGGCCAATTGTTCAACTTGTGAAAGCGTCATTGCAGAACCGCTTAGGAGCTGGCTCATAGGCGGCCGCAAGTTGGCGCTTTCTCGTTGCTGCGCCTGAGCCGCTGTATCTAGTAGCCCGAGCGAGAGCGCTAGTAGTAGTAGTACAACACACACAGGAATCACATGGTTTTGACTTGTTGTCATAGGTCAGCCCTATCATTTGTTTCAGTGCGAGATAACGTACTGCCGGCAGTTTTCGTATTGCTATTCAGTTCTTTGGAACCCAACAGACAAACGAGAATACCTATCGATCCAAGTCCCATAAGCGCCAGGGGAGCAAGAACGGGAGGGTTAGTATCTTCCTCTTCTTCTGAGACTTTCACATGGCCAGGTTGTTCGAGATCTGTTGCTATAACGTGCCAGACTTTGGGTATAGGCTTTCCTTTGGAGTGGAACCAAAAGCCCAGTAGGCCAACTATCATCAACCCAGAAAAGAGGGCAATTAATAGCTTCTGTCCGAAACGGCGGAAAAATACCATACCTAAAGGGATAAGAAGCAGCAGCACTGGTAAGTAAATGCAGGGAATCCAGGACTGCCACTTTTCACCCATAACAGCGGAGTGCTCAAAGCGAATTTCGACAAGCAAAAGAAGAATGCCGCCAATGAGCGCCAATAGCAAAAAACGTTGGATCATCTGCAACCGTTTGCAGGGAGAATGTGGCTCGCTAACCATGACATTCTCCCTGAGCGGTTCTAGCTGTAAGCGTCATTTCGTTTTGACGCTATGAACGTGAATTGACTTACTTTCGGTGTCGATGTGCCCGGTAACAGACACGATTTTACCGGCGTACTTCTTCACCTTGCTTGCATCGCTTAGGTTATAGATGATTTTTGTTTTTGGGTCGCAGAGAACGAACTTGTTGCCTTCAGCGACGCACTTGTTTGTGCAACTTGCTGCATTGGTTCCATGTCCGGATTTGATCATACCGCTGTGATCAAACTGGCACATGCTGCCACTGATGGTGCCTTTTATCGTCCCGGAATAAGTTTTGGCTAGAGCCGGGAACGCAGTTGTAGCCAATGTGTTGGCGATGAGCAGGACCACTAAATATTTCTTGTCTAACATGACAATTCTCCTAACTTGAAGGGCGTAAACGAGCACCGTAAGTGATGCAATCACAGGTGCAGTAATCTTTACAGCAAGTTCAAAGGAGAAGGGCTCTGTATAAGAGATAGCGGGGCGGACCGGTAGCCGAAAATGTGCTCGCGACCTTTCGAACCGAATGATTGTGGCGATCGACAAAATACTGAGGAAGCGCCAGACTGACTGCGGGAATGGCCGCCGATTCCCACCGGAGATCTTGATCGGCCCGTGAGTTTGTCAACAAAGCGTCCTGTGCAGCTTGTCTTGTCTTGCAGCAACAGTTGTCGTTATCGAACGCTGTGGTGTTGAATGAAGGCGCATCTGTTTTGCACGTCTTACTTTCTTTGCAGCAGGCGTGTTCAGATGACATTGTTGTAAAGTTGGCATTTGTTGCTTGGTGACAGCGACAAAAGGCAGGCAGAATCGAACACGCAAGAATCACGAAGCTGATGAAGGCTACGAGTGATTTTGTAATGTTGTTCGAAGAAAAGAACATATGCGGTTAATTGTCCCTATCGGACTTGTCAATCATCAGAAAACTATTTCGATGGCTCATATATCTTAGCGAGTAATTTACAAATCCGCGAGGCTTACTACGGCAACCCAGAAGAAATAAGCAGGAAGCACGTTCTTGGCATTTCTATTGCACTATGCCGGAAAGGTCGGCCTCGTCTATATCGTATCGATATATCCGCATTTTGCTGCCACCATCACCGGTAGCCCGTAGGGCTCTTCTATTCTTCCTGCCGGTATAGAAATAGTGGCTTTGCCATACCCTGGGATTCAGAACCTCATGATTGTCGTGGACCAGCTCCGCAATCAGATAGTGCCTGCCGCTTCTTATGAACCGCCCCTTGTCATTGCTACCGAACATATGGCGTTTAGAACTGGTTGCAATAAGTGGATTTGAATCGAGGAAAATATGTACGTGCCCAATTGGCTTTGGACTAGGCTCCCGATCACATGGCTCTGGTTCAGCTAATTCAAAATGTTGCACGTCCAGCTCTACGACAATTACGCCATTGGTGAAACGTTCACCAGCTTGAGGCCTCACGATCTTCAATTCCGGGCCGGTCGAAGACTCTGGTCCTGCGGGTAGATATCCCGGCTTCGTCTCTTCAGCGAAAACAGGTAGCCCATCACAACTACACAAAGATGAGAACAGAAGGAACGCAACAAAGGATTTAATAAAATACGTCAACTTCATCTGTCCTCCAGCGAATGTACGTGAATTGCCTTGGTTGCAGGATCGATGTGTCCCGTAACAGACACCGTCTTGCCTGCAAAGCTACCTACTTTGCCTTGATTCGAAAGACTATAGATGTTGCCTGTTTCATCAACAAGCACGTACTTTGCTCCCTGTTCTACACATTTCCGAGTGCAAGTTACAGGGTCTTTTCCCAGCTCGCCCATTCCTGCGTGATTATTGCCGCACATACTATCGCTTATGACACCAGATATGGTGCCACTATATGCTTTTCCAGTAGCATGGTCGGATGTTTGACTCGTTTGGGTCTTACCCGTAATTGTGTTCTGCAAGCGAACTGGTTCAGCCGTCTGCCTGGGCTGAGTACATCCTGCTACTGCTAACACACAAGCAAGAATCAGAACCGTATTGTTACCAACTTTCATTTTCCTTCTCCTTAGTCGTAAACTTGTTCATAGACTGCCGCTAGCAAACGTTAAACGCGCTTGTGCTAGACGATACTTATAAACGGCTTCCAGCAATGTGAGCCGAGCCTGAAACATCTTCACCGTTGCATCGAAGTCCTCCAGCGCAATCGACTTGCCTACCTGGTATCTAGTGTGGATCAGCCTCTGGTCCTCTTCGGCGGACGTTACTTCGTCCTTGGCGAGTTGCACGTTTCTGCGAGCAATGTCTAAGTCAATCCATGCTTGTGACACTTGCTGCGCAACTTTTAAGTTTGCTTCTTGCTTTGCTATCTCTGCTTGCCGGACAGCGGTATTAGCCGCTCTCAGTTCATTCAACCTGCTGCCGGAGTCAAATAGAGTGACACCGCCCATGACGCCAATGAATCCACCTAAACGTCCATTAGCATTGCCGTCAGGAGAGCTGCCAGAGATGTTGCTTCCCAGTCCGTAAGCATTTACTTGCGGCGAATACTTACTCATTGCTACCAGCTTTCTAGCCTTCATCTCCGCTACCTTGCTGGCAGCTCTGGCTATTTCAGGACGGTTCTTAGCAGCTTCAAGTAGATAGGTACTTACGTCTCCAGCTGTCTCAACGTATTCCAGAGCATCTCTAAGTGCTAACTGTGACCCAAGATTCACAGCCAATGCCACCTTGAGATTAAGAAGCGCTGTGTTGAAGTCCCTATAGGCTTCATTGACTTGTATGCGAGCCTTTGCCAGTTCTGCCTCTTCGCGCAAGAAATCTGCCCTTGGAACCTTACCTTCCTGGACACGGATCTTCATATTGTTGCTGCTCCACTGCCGATACTTGACGTAGTCCGAAGCTACTTTCAGCTTGGACTCAGTCCATGCCGCATTCCAGTAAGTCTCTTTCACCGTCAGTGCTGTACTGATCCGGCTCTCACTATATGCAGCTAGTGACTGTCGCTCTTGGGCCCGAGCGGCTCTATATCCACCGAGCAGTCGACCACCGGTGAACAATGGTTGTGTGCCGGCGAAACTCAGACTCAGCGATGTTCCTTTGACGATCGGTTGCATTGGCGGAGAGGCGACTGTCGTGTCACTTGGAAAAAACAACATCTGGTTAAGCGATGAAGTTGAGAACAGAGTATTGAATGATGCTGATGGACCGAACTTTGCCAAAGCCGACCGGGCAAGGAATTTTGAGCCTATCCACAATTCTTGTGACTGCCTGAGAGTCAAGTTGTTTTTGATGCCGGCTTGCACAGCATCGGAGAGCGAAAGTGCTCCAGTGATTTCGGGCAAGTCTGCCGAAGGAGCCTCTTTGACAATCCTGAGCTGTATTGGGTTAGCGCTCTGGACTTCGTCAGAGGACGTGGGTGGATACGTGACCTGCCCAGGAAGAAGTCCATTTAAGTCAGCGCCAAAGGCTTGATTGAGGACAGACAAAGCGCCAATAACAAGGAACGCAGTCATAACTGATAGAACTCGTATGCTTTTTCTCACGGAATGGCTGCCTCCTTTCTGGCTCCCAGCTTGCGCATTGCTGTTGCCTGCTGCAGTCTGGTTGCCTGTTGCTGTTGGCTTGCTCCCAAGACCACAAAGGCCTGCTCGGCAAAGCTTTGTTCTAACTGCCTCTTCTGCCGACTCAATTGCGATATCGGTCCGGCCTTCTCCTGAACCATATTCAATCCGGCCGCTTCGGAGCTGTGTTTCACAGCAAAATTAGTGAATTCTTGCATGGTGTCTTTTATTCTTGCCTCGACCGGCGCTAGACGGAGCTTTTGCTCTTGTGCAAGTTTTTCTATAACTATTTTTTGATCTGCTGTTAGATGCAGTTCGCCCGACCATGAAAGTAGCTGCGATATTGAAGGTTTCCTTGCAAGCTGGGCTCCAGCACTTGCCTGCACATGCCTTTCAATCGTTACTTTTGGTTTCAAGAAGAACTGCTGTCCGCATATATACACAAGAACTATCAAGACCACAGTTGTGCCTGGACCGATTAGCCGACGCTTCTGAGCCGAGGGGGCATTCACTAGGTTTTCTGATTTAACCGGCGACATCATTCCTTCACCTCTCGCTTTCGCATGCGCTTCAGCCAGTTCAGCAGGTCATCGATGTAAGCGTGCATGATCGGAATATCGAGCAAGCTAAGAATAGTCCCCACAATTAGACCGCCGACAACTACAGTGCCAAGCGGTGAGTATGCATCCATGCCGGTTTTGGGTGCTATGGCTACCGGCAGCATCACAATGATAGTGATTACCGACGTCATCAAAATTGGACGCAGCCTTTCCGGACAGGCTTTTATGATCGCTTCGTCGCGGGGCATACCCGCTTCTCGGTGTCTCAATATCTGATCTATCAAAAGAATCGCTGTCGTTATATCCATGCCGGTCAGGATAATGACGGCCATTATTGACACACTGGAAAACGCTTGGTGCGCTAACCACAGAGCAAAGAACACACCTGACAGTTCCAGCGGTAGCGAAAACACCATCTGGAGCGGCTGAAGGAAGCCTCTAAATTGAGCCACCAGCACCAGAAAGATAAACAAGATTGCCAGTTGCAGCCCCATAAGCAGACGGCCAAAGGCATCCATCATTTGCGTCATGTCGCCGCGCATCTCAATTGTGTAGCCCGGTGGCCAATTTAATTTGGCCATGGCCTTCATCATCACCTCCATCCCAACATCCATCGAAGGAGGTTCGCCTTTGCGGTAATAGCCCATAACTGTGATTGCGCGTCGCATTTGATCATGACCGACAACGGTGGGCGCATCCCGATATTCCAGGTGAGCTACGCTTTTTAGAGGGACTTGCTTACCATCTGACGAGGTAATAGTCATTAAGCCAAGGTCTTGCGGACCGCGTCTTTGTGGCTCGTCATAACGAATGAGTATTGTTCGTTGCCGGACATTTGGCAGGCGATAATATTCGTTCGTCAGAGCACCGGTGATCGAGTAGTACGCTTGGTCAGCTATTTGAGAGGGTGTCAACCCTAATTCTTGCGCACGTCTTGGATCTACTTTGATTTCCCAGTCCGGCTTGCTCAAGGCCCAGTCAGTGGCAACCTGATGCATACCATACGTTTCCCTGGCGATATCCGCCGTCTGCTCAGCCAGGCGAGATAGAATGCTCATGTCAGGCCCCGTAACGAGGATGGAAATCGGCGCCTGTGAACTGGCCATCACATCTGAGCCCATCTCTTTTATCTGCAATCGCCGGATACCAGGAATGGTCTCAGTAGATTCCTTTTGAACACTGTCTATCACGTCCCAGATAGTCTTCTTGCGCTCGTCCTTATCGCTCAAAGTGATCATGAACGTGGCAAAGTTTACGCCTGGCATGTTGTAGCCATTGAAATAAGTGCCGCCTGGGTCAATCCCTATTTCAGTTGAGACATGCTCAATTTCCTTGTGTTTGAGCATTATTTGCTCAACTCTATTTGTGATCTTCTCTGTCTCAGCAAAAGACAGACCAGGACTTACTTCCAATACGCCATAAGCCTGACCAACATCAGCAAGTGGCATCATCTCGCTACCGATGAAGTTGTAGAACGTAAAGCCGATCACGATAGTAGCCAGAATGCGGGCCATGTTTACGAAGCGGTGCTCAAGCATCCAGGCAACAAGGCGCGCATAGCCATGCTCCAAAGATGTAAGTTTTCTGTCAACTGGCTCAAGTATCCGCACCCGAAGCTGCTTTTCAAGCCAGAACTCGTGTACGCCATCGTAAGACTCCGGCTTTGCTCTCAGGAATTTCTCAGCAAGAACAGCTGTCAGTGTGAGTGAAACAAGGAATGATGCCAGAAGCCCGAAGACGATTGGCCAAACAAGACCAACAAACATCTGTTGAACGATACCGCCGCAGAACAATAACGGTGCCAAAGCTAGAATTAAAACAAGAGTCGAGGCGGCAACTGCCAGACGCACCTCGGTGATACCATCGATGGTGGCAGTCTTAGGATCTTTGCCCATACGCAGATGCCGTTCGATTGCGTGAATATCGATAATAGAGTCGTCCACCAGTCGTCCGATCGACAACAAGAGCCCTATCAGCGTGGAGCTGTCCAACGTCATACCCATGGGAATCAGTGCCAGAACCGCCATCGACAGCGATATGGGAATTGTTATCATTGATATCAATGTTGCTCGCCACTCGCCCAGGAAAAGAAGGACAGCAATACCGGTGAGCAAAATGGCAGTACCAAGTTCCTCCAGCATATTGCGCATCAGTATGCTGACGAAGTGGGAATTGTCGTAACTTCTCTCAAAATGTATCCCTGGATAATCCTTCTCCAGCTGCGCTACTTCTTTTTCGACACCAGCAATGACAAGCGGCGAACTTGCTTCCGGGGTCTGGATTACACTTACTTCGATGCCTGGCTCAACTTTACCGTGCACGTGGTGATATGCCGCTCGCTTTTCCCAAAAGGTGTCAACTACTTTTGCGACATCTTTGACGTAGATGATGCGGTCGCCAATCGACTTGATGGCAAAGTTCTCTACTTGCTTGGCGTCACGGGCAAGCGTATCAATGCGAACAATGGATTCACTTGACCCGTAGCTCAATCTTCCGGCAGGTTTTGCGACGTTTTGTCGATCAATTGCATCGCGGACATCCAAAATCGAAAGCCCGTATCCGGCAAGCCTGTTGCGATTTACAAGAACTTGTAGCTGTCGTTTGTATCCGCCAAATGAATAAATTGACCAGACATCAGGAACCTTTTTTAGCCTGTTGGTTATTTCATTGTCTGCCAGCTCTCTCAACCGAACTGGGTCCCAACCAGGTGCGGTCAAGTTGAACGTCAAAACCGGCAAATTTAGAGGATCTATAAAAAGCACCCAACTTGGCTTCAAGTTTGCTCCGGTTACAGGCAGGTCTGCTTGCACCACGTTCATCAGAGCCTGAACTTCAACCAGTGAGCGTTTCATGTCTGTTCCATAGGGGAACTCCAAAGACACCATGGAAAAGCCTTCCTGGGATGTCGAACGAATGAAGCGCACGCCGCGAATGTCTACCATTCGCTCCTCGATGGGCTTGCTAATAAACGTTTCCATCTCCTCGGCAGATAGACCCGGTTGCATACTGACGATGCCAACCATTGGACTTTGCACGTAAGGCATCAGTCTCTTGGGCATGTAAAAACCAATGGCGATGACAGCCAAAATGACTATTGCCAGATAAAAGGCCGCTATCGTGTACGGATGGTCAATTGACCAAGCAGTCACATTGAAGCCACGCAACTTGCGAGGTCGCCTTGGCGTCGCCGGTTTTTTCTCTTCGCCAGCGATCACTTATGGCACCTCCACATCGAGCGTGCTTTCGATTGCATCTTGTCCTTCTACAACAATTGATACTTTCAGCTGCCACAAGCCGCTCGACAGATCGCTCCTCAATCGAACTTCACCATCGTTGCCAGTGATGCCGTTGAGATCTGGCCCAGACATGTTGTTCATGCCAGGCATGGAAGTCTTCATAGACACTTTGGCTCCGGAGACATTGCCACCACCATGTTTGCTGACATTGACCACTATCGAGTTCGCATCGCCCTTTGCTGGTGACAACGAAAGTTTAATCATCAATTGCCCAACCATCTCTTCATGGATGAACTTATTGCTTGAGTCCAGTCTGTTACCTATTATTTCTCCGGCAAGAGGAAGTTTTGTTGGTCCGCTCTTGCCCCATTCAGTGCCAACCACAGCAACGCCGCGATGTAGATTTGCAAAACCGGCAGTAATCACTTCGTCGCCTTCACTGAGCCCTTGTTTTACTTCGCTTGTGTCTGCATTCGACAGTCCAATTTCAATGTCGACTAATTCTGCGATTTTTTGACCGCCTCGCTCTTTAGGCACCAGATCCATGCCGCATTTCGGGCATTTGCCGGGCTTGTCAGCGATAACTTCTGGATGCATGACGCACGTATATTGCGATGCTTTCGATGCGGAACCGCTTCCGCCAACAGCTTTCCAAACTTGTGTTTTGCCTTCGCGCCAGACTACGGCGCTACTCGGAATGGTCAGCCCTTGCTGTTGTCCGGTCAGTATCTGCATAATCACGTACTGACCAGGAAGAAATTTGTATTGTGGTGTCGTTCCAACCTTTCCATTTCTCGTATCTGAGGCACTCAACGGGTTATCCAACAATGCTTCGACCGTGAATGTCCGGCTTGCTGGATCGGCGGCTGGAAATATTGACGTAACAGAGGCTGTTGTTTGGTCGTTTGAATCTTCAGAACCTTTGATATAAACCTTGTCACCAAGATGAATCTTCTGAGCATCTTCAGTAGCGACCTGAGCTTGAATGCGCACTTGTTTGACGTGTGCAACTTTGAGAAGGAGCATCCCTGGAGTGACTACCACACCAGGACTAACTATGCGCTTAGTCACCACGCCGTCTTCCTGCGCAACTATGCGCGTATAACCCTCGTAGATCGTTGCGTTTTTGAGAACCGCCTTTGCCTGGCGTGCTGCTGATGATTGATGCCCGATGTGATGTAGCATCGCCTCAAAGGCTGCTTGAGTAGCCTGCTTAGTTTTGCCAGCCTCACGCAGTTTCGCTTTCGCTTGTTCTACCTTCGCTTCCGCTGCCCTTAACTCCGATGCTTCTTTCTGATATTCATCAAGCGAGACGACCTGGGCTTTGAGTAATGCACTCTGGCGCTCAACCTCTGGTTTCCAGTACGCTAGATTTGCTTCTGCTTCCTCTACCGCTCTTTGAGCTGCTTGCTCAGCTTCTTGTGTGGCTTCCAGTTGATATTTTGCTTGTGCAAATTCTGCTTTCGCTATGCCTGAATTGTGCATCGCAGCATCCTCGGCGCTTGCTGCTTCCTCTTTCTTGGCGCTGTATTCAGAGTTGTTTGGGTCTAACTGGACTAGAAGCTGTCCCTTTCGCACCCGATCACCGGCATAAACAGGCATTGCTGTTATCCGTCCTGTGACGCGTGGGTAAATGTCCTCATCCGTAAATGCCTGCACTGTGCCCGTATAGGTAACAGAGCCGTCAATAGTTTGTCGTTCTACTTTTGCGATTGCTACAGGTACGGCCCCTTTTGGTGGCACCATGGTGCTCATGTCCATCGCCTGAGACTCGATGACGCTCATCTGTCCCGGCTTTTTGAACATCTGGACGATAACCACACAAATAATTGTCACTCCAACCAGAGTCACCAATCCCCAGAAGTTACGGCGCAGCCAACCGAAAACAACATCTTGCCGGGAGCCTTTGCCTTTGCGCATCTCTTCTTCTGACTGAGTGCTTGAATTTATGGGTGACATCCTTTTCTGCTCTCCAGCTCTATTGCGCTTTTGGTTCGTCGATCTCTTTAATGCTTTGTGTTTTCAACACTTTGTCCTGCCGTATACCGGTTATCTCAACATAGAAGCCACTTCTTCTTTTGCTGGCTTTCAACAACTTCACGGCCATGGCATTGCCTTTCTTGTCCAGGTCAAGCCATTTGTCGGTTTCCGCAGAGGCAACGTAGACCGAATAGCCTTTTGCGCGGCAATTCGGCATCAGGGCACAGTCTTTAGTGTGATGTTGAATAAACACTTTCGGATCAGCGTCTTCTCTTACAGAGTCAGCGCATTGCCGGTCCAGAAGATAGCCCTGCCATTTGTTCAGTGCAGCTGAAAAAGCTGCGGTGGTTCCGCTCAAAAACAAAAATGCGCATACGGCAGTCGCCAATTTCTTCATACAACATCCTCTCCTGGAGCCATGCAAAGCCCATTACAAAGACCTCACCCGTTGCCAGTTGATTGGCTGTTTAAGCGGGCCCTCAATACGAGAACATGCCAAAACACCACTCAACATAGTTGGGCGGTTGTATTTAGATCAAAAAGACTCTCTTATACAAATAACTGTCGCTCGACCCGAATCCACGTAAATATGGAGGGTCCCGACTGACATATGCGATGTGCTTATTTTGCTCAGGGTCGATAAAGCTGAATATTCGAGCAAGATCGACTAGTTTGATGCTCAAGTGCTCTATGTCATTAAGCAAACCAATAGAACTCGCAATCGCTGGCGGCGATGTTTGCCCCATCATTCCACAGCAATCTTTGACCTTGCTAAGCAACGGCCCAGCTTTGTCGCAACTTTCGGAACTGCCTTCACTGCAGCAGCTATGTTGTTCTGTCGCAACTAATTCAACCGCAGGCTTTTGCACACAACAGCACGCTTCTCTTGGCATTCCATAAA
>JAGVLS010000031.1 GCA_020054205.1 Candidatus Obscuribacterales bacterium
ATTAGATCATATGCATTTATGCCTTTCTGGCTAGTTAAAAACATGCCGTGGCTACAAAATGACCTCCACAGATGGACTGGCATAAATCCACATAGACCTATCATGGCAATTAATACAACATGAAAACACATAGCCTATTGTTGCAACCGACACAGCGTGAGCACATGAATGCTATGTCTAATGGTCTATTAATACTAAAAAATATAGTATAAATTCAAATAAAAAGCAGAAGGCAAGAAATATTTTCTTGCCTTCTGCTGAAAAATTGATTTTTTACTGCAATCAACTTAGCTATTGCGAATTAGCTATTGCGAACGTTGTCACAAACTTCTTGCAATTCTTCTACAGAACACCCGCTGTGATTGCTCAAAATCGTAAGAAATTGAAGATGCATGTTTGGGTTCTGATCATTTGCAGCAGCCGTTCGCTCAGACGCGACAGTTTCTTGAGAAGCGGCTACTTCCGGAGATGCGGCTACTTCTTGTGACGCAGTTGCTTCTTTCAGTGCTTGTTCAACGGCTTCTTGCCCAACGCGCTCAGCGAATTGGGTAAGGAGTGTGATGCCGTTATAAAAATCTGTCAATGGGAGATCTTCGTTGCCCACGTCCAACTGATAATTTTCGGCTTTATCCCACCAATTACCAGCCGCAACAACTTCAGCACATGGAAGGTCAAATGACCAACGCAAAGTTTCTGCATTCACTGGCAGAGTTTTTGCTGGCTTCTGGGCAAATAATGATACGCTTACTTGTGCTTGTAATTCAACACCATCAAATTCTTGAATAAATTTGCTTTGAAGATTTGCACTGGCGGCGAAGTATGTCAATGCATCGATCATATATGCACGATTCTTTTCCGTAAGACCAAAATGGCGAGTGAGAAAAGCAATTAATTTTCTCCCTACGATATAAGAATTGAGTTCCTCGGGTTTATGACCATGATCTGTCTGGCTTGTCTGTGCCATTTATCTCCTCGCTTCCTTTCTTGTGAGTTTATTGATGTACTTTCACGAGGGCAATTGATGTACTTTCACCAGTGCAATTGACGCGCGCCCTTCATAGAGAAATTGTAGCGATACATTTACTGATACTTGTTCCGCTGCTTTATGCATCAGTGCTTCTATTTCTGCATGTGTATACTTGAATTTATGCCTACGTCCTTGGCGGGCTTTGGGATTGTCTTCAAACCATTTTGTGTTTAGAAAATCAAATGCAAACACGCCGCCATTTTTAAGTAAGCTAAATACTTGACTGGTTATTTCCAGCCAATGATGAGCCCGAACATGTGATGCCAATATTCCACGCGAAGTAATGATGCTAAAAGTTTTCGCCTCAAATAATTCAAGCAATTGCGATGCTTCTGCTTGAATGAAAGTAACCGAAGGCAATCTTGCTTTAGCTAGTTTAATCATTCCTTCAGCTGGATCAATCCCATAAATAGGACTAATATCCGAAGCATAATTGGTAGATGCAGAACTCGTGGATTTAGTGCTTGCAGATTTAGCTAATATAGGACGAAGTGAGTGTCCTGCTCCACAACCAATATCCAAGCCTGCTCCACTAGGAATATCATTGTCGGACATAAGATATTCTTCAACACGAATTAAAAATTCTTGATAGCCACCATCTGCATTCACATATGATTTGGGATTAGCAATTAGCTTCTCCCAATTACCAGAATTTGCTTTCTTGCTCCAAACACCACGAGCTGTGCGTTTGGCGTATAAACGTCCATTCGCCAAGTCTCTCAGTGGCGTTTGTTTAGGCATTTGCTTAAGCGCTTGTGTTGACATTTTTACGACTGCTTTTCGTTATTTGCTGAGTTTGCAATTAAGCACCAGTTTGCAATTAAGTACCAGTGCGCAATTAAGCATTAATTTGCAAGCAAAGCAGTGCTTGCTTGGCCGACTGCAAACCCTCATTAAGATATTTAATAAAGAAAGAATTGTTTGCCCCAAATGGACACCAAGGTCTCTCCAGATGACTGCGTGCATCAGCAAGCAATGGCAGTGCTCGTTGTCTTACTTCTTCGGGAGCGTTTTGCAATCTGGCGGTAATTGTATTTACATGGTTGTTTAAAGCTTTCCACGTTCTTGTCATTACAATGCATTGAATGTTGGAGCAAATGCAATAAACTACTGACGAAATTGTGCCTATAATGCTCATCGCTAGCACAAAACTGAAAATGTTTTGTTGGCTTTCAGGCAACTTGTCGAGACTGTTGACATGGAATAAATAAATAATTAGTGCCCAGTATCCTAGGCAGGCAATAATTGCAAAAGAGTTTTTCGGAAATGATGTATTTCTTAGTTTCATGGTCGTAGCTCTTTCTAGTTTTTCACCGAAATTGAGTTGAGTAGTTGTAACTTATAGTAATTGTCTGTGATCAGCAAATGGATAAATGATGACATAGTCCCACGAATTTAGTCTGTCTTGCATGATTGATGAAATTGGTAGTTCACCAATGCTCGTTGCTACAGCTGTTGGTACGACAATCGGAAATTGCAGGTCACCAGCAATGAATGTAAGCCATGGAATAGGATCCAAAGCATTTGGACACAACGGGCTGCGCAAGCCTATTGCTGAACATGCAGTGTACTCAGCTTCTTTTGCTTTTAGAGGCGCTACATCTGCGTATGTAGTACCAGCTTCGCTGCGTACGCGCAGTCGGCGATGATTGTCCCAAAGCAGAAGCTTTTTGCTATTGCCACCAAATTCGGTACTGCTCAAAATATCGGCAGCCCATTGCCAACTGTTTTGATCCTTATCACTGGTTGTGATTAGCTTCAGTCCAAGTTGGCGCATTTCAAGCAAAAGTGGAGCATAAAGCCTGACGCGACTATTGCGAGCAATTGGCTTATCTTCATCAAATAACATAAAGTGCGTAAGCCAATCTTCTTCATCGGCTGAATAAGCACGCACCAAAACATGAGTGATACCATTTTGCTTTAAGCCTGACAAAAGGTGAAGCGCCATTGGACGATGTTCATGTACAATTGCATCAGCAATAGCAAGAATATCATTATTGCGTAAGGCATTGACAAAAAATTCTTCTGGGCGAATGCCAAAACTATTTATTTCATCACGACAAGCTTGTACGTCCTGAGCAATAAGTTTTTGTTCACCAAGCCAGTACAGTCCACTTTGAACTTCCTCGGGTGTTTCGTCTGTTAAAGCTTGTTGCATGAATATGTTCCTCCTTGGATCGTCTTATGCATTATGTGTGCTTGAGGATAAGATAAGTGCTTTGTGTGCTCATAGGTATTCTCAAACAGAGAGCGAGAAATCCATGGACGATGCTTAGGCGGGTTGCCATTTTCCAAGCTTCAAATAAGCTATCAATGGAGCCAATTTCAATAGGCGCAAATAAGACAAACGCTTGGAGAACAAGCATAAATGGAATTGGCACCACAAGTAAGTATGTTGTGATGGCAATTGGAACTGATACTTGAGAAAAATTAGCTGGAAGTTTTCGGGCAAGGGCACGAAGTAACATTTTGCAGATATCGACCCCGCCATATAGTGCAAGGAAAATGATTGGAGCAAGAGCAACAATGAGCACCGGACTTTTGATATTAGCGCACAGAGAAAAGAACAGTGTTTCTATTGCTAAGATTGTAGTGAAGACAAACAAGAGCACAGATCGGGCACGGGCAACTTTTCGTGGTGACATTTTCTCTCCTTGTTTTCTTGTTGTTTTTTACAGCCCATTGCTATTACTAGTTAGCTATTGCTATTACTGATCCGGCATTACTCATTAGCTACTACTCTCACGGAATACGCCCTAATTGAGAAGGAGATTGATGGAGAGTAAAATACTGTCCTTTTCCCCAACCATATTTACTGGCAAGCGCATAAAATTTGGCAATGCGATCTGGTTCGCCAGGTGTATTAATCATGAAATTACCAATGGCAGCTGGCGGTAAATAAATCATCATGCCGCCATCGGCAGAAGCTGAATCACCATCGCGACCTGCAATGACAAATTTCTCTGGGCTAAGATCTTCTGCCAAGCCAAAGCGATGTCTGTTTTTGTGGAGCCAATAATGGAAATTGGTTACTTTACCAGGCTGTGGCCTATCTGCCCATTCTTCTGCGAAACTTTCATAAGTGTGATTTTCGCCAGTAGAACGACCATCTGGTCCATATTTAAGAGGTGAACCAACAACATTTTTTGGATCAATACCAAGATTTGGTGCAGCAGCAATTAGTAGTTCTTCATCGCCGTTGGAATTAGCAACTACAAATACACCGGCTTCTGTCAAAGCCTCATTATCTTCTTTTGCACCTGGATAAATTCTTGCTTTATAATCAGGAGCGAATTGTTGTGCTTGGCTCATTTTCTCTTCTTTGGTAAAACCAATTTGAGATGGCCAATAAAACTTAAGCCAAAGATCAAGCAGCGTAATTCCTGGACCACCACTGTCTCTGCTCAGCCAAAGATTTAGCACATTCTCTGGCTTCAGAGGTAGATGACTATCGTCAAGCTCTAGAGCGTGCAATACCTCGAAAAGTTCATCTTGTACGGTTTGCAATTGTCGCGGCGAAAACGCATTATTATCAGTGCGCCACTTATAAAAGAAAGTGAAGATGTCACCAGCTGCTTGAGTTTTGTCTACATCCTTGAGCCAGAAAACCGGACGGCCATGGTCAAGCTCGTATGCTACCCAATCACGAAATTCTCTTGAATGAAAAAAAGCAATGCGATCCCAAACAGTTAGTTCTGCCTTACGTACATCGCTGCTATCAATACGACCACCGGCAATTGCATAAAGTTTTTGTCTTGCCTCATCCAAATGCTTATTTGGATTGCATGATTTTTGACCCCAACGATGCAGCATGTTAGATAGAAAAGTAGGCATATGAGTATCCTTTGCCAATGATTTCTAGAAAAGAATTAGTTGTTTTGATTTTGTTTGGGTTTGAACTTATCGACAATGTTTTTACCAATGGATTGTGCTAGATCTTCCGGGCTAAATTCACTTTCCGGAACCATTTTCCAATCTAAAGCAATTTGTCCGTTGTCCATTTGAATTGCTTTAGCTTTTGAAACCGAAGCCCGCGGAATTTGTGAAGTGCCATCAGCAATAACATGTAAGCTATAGCTTTTGTCTTCAACGGGGTCTAGATAAATAGTGTATCCGCGATTGCTTTCCACGTTTGGATAAATCACCCAGAAAGCATAGCCACTATTGGATTTCTCTAGAGCATAACGCAGCAAAATCGCGACACGGCGTAGCTCACCGACTGTCATTGAGTTAAGCATGGTTTTTTGTTTTGCTAAATCACCGGTACAAATGGCTATGACCAAGTTAGTTGCAATTTCTTTGTCTTGAGAATAGCTAGTGCCTATAGCACCTTGGCTATCAAGTTCTGCTTGCCATTGCTTCTGTGGTCCTGAATTGTCAAAATACTGAGTGATAACTTTTACTGCTCTTTCGACATCAGGATCTAGATTTGTTTTCTTTGCATATCTCATGCAAAAGATAATTACTGCCACTGTAAGCAAAGCAATGATTGTTGCGATCCAGTTAAATGACCTGGGTAATGTTGTATCAGGTTTGTTGGGCGAGGCTGACATTATGTGTACCTTTCTGAATGATTGAGCTATGAAAGAGATAATCCCCTGCTTTAACAGGTGCTATTTCATCACAAGGTTTTATTTCCCGAAGGGTTACCACTTCGTATGGATAAGAATAAGGTTGCCTTGAGTAGGAAAAATTTGTGAATGTATCAGTTATGATACGCTCAGGTATGCGATTGTTATCACGCTTGCGATTTCTTGCAAGACATGTGAGAGGCGAAATATCAAAGTAGACCAAAACAATATCACTTCCTGCTTTTCCAACTTGCTGCAAAACAGGATCAAGAGAAGTTGGCGTGACAAGCATGGCATCAAAGATAATTGATTCTTGCCGTGTCAGTGCTTCACTGAATAAATGAAATACAAGCTGCGGCACACTGCGCCAATGTTCACTAGTTTCTTTTTCAATTTTATCCCAACATATCCAGGTAAAACCTGCTTGTTCGGCAAGCGCTTGTGCCAAAGTACTTTTACCAGAAGCTTGAATCCCAATTGGTAAAACAACCTTAGGCTTGGCAAGTCTCGAACAACTTGCGAGATAATTGACCAACTCGGCTGTAGTGATAGGAGCAAATTGGGCATCGTCTGGCACTGGGTGCAAATATTTTCCCACGGTGGTTCTGGTCTTTCTTATTTTTTATGCCACCCAACTTTATGCTACCCAACCAATAGTTATATTTCCATGGTTAGGGGCAATGGCGACTGGTTTAGAATTTCCTGGACCAACCTCATCAACTTTATTGCCATTAGTGATGTCAAAAACCTCTACCGAATTTGTTCCATAAGCAGCAATTTCTTTCTCGTTCACAAAACGCACACCGTGAATGACATCACCCAAGCTAGTATCAATGCAAGACATAACTGCGCGATGTCTACAACCAATGGGTGCTATTTGGGTGCCAGCCATTGTTTGGTAGGTAAACATAATAAATGGAATTTCTTGAATAGCAATTGGTCTTTGTACGCACGGTGGCTTCATATCCAGAAGCCAAATGCGATTACCTTCACCGGCAAAAGCAACACCTTGTGTTGGGTGACAGTCCACACAAAAAGCTACCCAGCCATTGCTGTTATGTAATGACAGAGGCTCTGTGTAGGTTTGCAGCAATGGCTGCATAAATAACTCACCCTTAGATGTGACAGCATAAATTTTAGTATTGGTTGCATCAAATGCCAGTCCTAAAATATTTGCTTTGCTAATTTGCGCAGAAAAAATGCAAATTGCTGTGCTTCCGTCATTTAGATCAAAATTCCAGACTGAAATATATCCATTTGCGCTAGCTGCTGCTAGATAGCGACCATCATGACTTTCTTGAATGCAAGTAATTTCTTCACTACCTTCAGGCATTGTTAGCCTGTTACAGCGACGCTTGGGATGCAATTCAAGATCTAGGCGATGAATTTCGTTATCCTTTTGAGTCGTATACAAAATTTCTGTCCCCAGCTTTTCGGGAGCTGAATGAGAACTTTTAACTTGCCTGTAAAACGTGCGAAAAGCAATATTATTTACAGAGGGAACTTCCAGCACAGTATCGGTTCTGCTGGAAGAAAAATCCGTGACATAAAGGCGACTATCTGTACCAGCAACAATTGCCATATGATCGCCAGTGCGAGAAAAGCCAGCGCGTTCGACCTGATTTGCTAGACCACAAAGGATATTATAGGCTTTTGAAGCAACCATGTTTGTTACTCCTGGGCTTAAGTTTTCAGTTTGTAATGTGATTTTATTCCGGCATCGATCCAGTGACAATTTCGGGCAATGATAATGCATCACCTTCAATTAAATAAAAACCAACGTTATCACCACGTCTTAGAAAACCATATTTGCCTTCTTTTTCTACTGACTTGCTATCAGTAGTCTGAAGCTTGTACTTAATTACTATGGCATCATCAATTTCATATGTACCATAGATAAATTCAGGCTTGTTATTGCGGGAAAATTTGACTCTATTATTGGGAAGAAAAAAAAGCCCGCCACCACTACTTGATAGAAATGAATGTGTTGCCAATTCATCAGGTGATGGCATGGCAATCACATCCACTTTTACATCGACACTAGTCTCATACGGAAGTTTCTGCATGAGCTTTGCGCGTCGTAGTGATGGCGGGCTTTGATCTGGATTTTCAGCTTCTTTTCGCGCTGATTCTATTGCACGAACTTGTTCATTGATCTTTTCAGAAGCAGGATTTCTCGGTCCGCCGCAGGCAACAAGAGAATTGCTAATGAGCACCATTACAACAATATTTTTGAATGTATCTGTCAGCATCGATCACAATTCTACCACGACCATCACAAGGATCTGCTATCTGCTGGTCCAATCGAATTAAGTTGCTTGTGTCCAACAATTCTTTTCTTGAGGTTGAAATACAAATTGTCAATTTTCTTCCACGGATCAGCAAATGTTTTTGCTGCCAAATAAGCTAACCAGACGCAACCAATAAATAATGCTACAACACAAGTAATCAGCAAGGTGGGAAGCATGCCGGCAAATACAATGCTAAGCAAAGCATTAAAATAAGCGTGATGGTAACAATTAAACAGAGTAAATAATACGCTTAAAATTGTTCCAGCAATAACACAGGTAATTTGCATGTTCCGATTTGATCTTTCAGCTTCTTCAGGAGAGTTCTTAGATGTATAGTTAGCTGAACTTGAACCACTGGATGGCGGCTCAGGGATATAATCAGCAAATTCAATTAAAGCCATGCACGATAGTTTGGCAAGAACGGGTGCAACGCATAATGCCAGGGCGACACCAAACAGACAGAGGGCGAAGGTAAACATTTTGAGTTCTCTTTCTAGCTTTCAAAGTTATTTTTTCTGGCAGAAGCAATGGAGTCAATACGCTGCCAGAGATAAGAGTGCAATTTGACGAACTGATTGCACACGAGACAAAAAGCACTGAATACTACACAAAGTACAAATACAAATAATGCTGGAATAGTGCCACCAAATAAAACGGCAAGTATGGCTACTGAGTAAAATTTGCTGAACCCAGTCAACAAAATAATAAGCCAGCTAATTAACACTCCCCAGACAGCCAAGCAAATTTGAAACCACTCAACTTCCTCTGTTATCTCAGCTTCAGATTTTTGCCTGCGTGGTGAATCTGCCCATGCTGGTAAGTCTGGTAGGTATTGAAAGATATAGCTTACAAGCATGTCAGTCAATTTAGCTGCAGTTGGTGCAGTGAACAGTGCTAGCACCAAACAAGTGATAGTGAAGATTGTGGAAAACATAATATGCCCCCTTTATGTTTTTCTGTGTGGTTTTTGTTTTGTGTTTGAAATTTTGAGATTGAGTTTATTGCTTGTTATTTATTCTCGTAAGCTCTCTTAAATTTGGCTACTTCATCTTGTGTGCCAGTAACTTCAAAAGAGACTACGCCAGACTCTACAAGTAAATTGTCTCCGTCATGGCCTTTTAAATCTATAAGCTTAGTGCCAGAAAATTTTAGAGAGACAAGAATGCTTAAGAGTCCATTTACTAGATTTTCACGCCCAGTAAATTTCAAGGTGCCTTTAGCGGTAAACATATACGCTCCTTCGTGTTTTAATTTTGTGCTGGTGCCTAATTGCCTTAGTTTGATTTATTTGCGTGCTAGTTGTGAAACAGCTGCATGAAATTGCTCCTGCAAGAGCGTAGTTAGTTGAGAAGTAGTGCGAACAAGATTATTGTCACATTCACTAGCAGTAGACTGTCCGGTAAGTTCTTCTAGTTTTTTTAGAACAGCAAAATAATTTTCGCCGGTTCCTAAGTTTTGTTCTCGCTGCCCAAAAGATTTCCAATAGTTATACCAATCCCACCACCATTGTTTACCTGTGGGAGCGTTAGGTATGGGTGAAATTACAGGTTGCCCACTTAAGCCCTCAATTGTTTTGATACTAAGCGCTGATACTTCTTCACCAGCCCGGTAAGAAGTATTTCC
The DNA here is from genome assembly GCA_020054205.1 of Candidatus Obscuribacterales bacterium. GTDB lineage: Bacteria > Cyanobacteriota > Vampirovibrionia > Obscuribacterales > Obscuribacteraceae > JAGVLS01. Next base: position 9,513 of record JAGVLS010000031.1, read on the forward strand.
GTTTGGACATTGTGATGGAGGAATTATGCCAAAATAAGGACAAATTAAACTTTCTACCCAGAAGGCTTGTTGTTGGGCAAGTGAGCCAATAGCTTTGTCTATTTCCAAAATGCTTGCTTGTTTGCCATTTGAATTTGGAATGGGATGATTGTGTGCTGCAGCATGATTTAAGCTCCATCGCGCAGAGCCCATATACTCAATAAATTGCCACCATTCATATTCGTTTGCCGGCAATGGATTAGGAATAGGAATGTGGTTAGGCACTTCAACTCCATATTTTTCCTTAACTTGAGCTACTAATGCCTCAAGGCTCACGCTGTCTTTGGTCATTGCTTTTTCTCCTTTTCTCAATTTGATTTTGCAAAAAATCAAAAGCACGATATTGAGACGAGTTTGTACACAACACAAAAATGTTGGCAGAATGATTTCAGTTGGTTCTTCAGTAACGGGTTTGCTTGCTTATATAACTATTTTCTTTATAGAAATAAAAAAGGATAAATAGAACATACGATAAATATTCGAAGTGAAATCAAGTGATGTTAAGTCTGGTGACTAAGTTATCAAAACAGTATGATCAGCTAGACATATGTATATTTATATATTAGCTAAATACTTAGTCGCATCTCACTTTGTAAATGAGGCATTTGTTATGCAAAATTACTTGTTTGCAGCCTAGCATAGCTTGCACTAAAGCTACTTTTGTTTGCGAAATACAATGCTTAGTGGAGACTAATATGTAAGCAGAAATTCAAATGACAACATGCTATCCGGTTGTCATTTGTGAGCTTAGGCTAGTTGCGCTAAGTTATTTTGACGACAATTCTCAATAAAATTATTTGGTCTTTTTGCAAATAATTCTCAAAAGCAAGCAATATCGAGGATAAAAATTTTTGTCTTCACATAGTGACAGTAGAACTTTTTGATTTATCTAGAGTAAGTTAAGTCACTTATTTTTCTTATAACTATCAAGAGTGTAAAAGCCTTTAGCAAATAAACCGTAAAACTTGAATTCAAATTGTGTTTTTTATTCAGGTTTTCCTTTCAAACAGAATGGTAATGATTTCTATTATCGTTTTGCTTTGATTCTAGGTATGTGCCAAAGATTTCACGCCACTCATCTACAGAGTGTTGATGAAAGGAGATTGCCATGCGAATTGCGTTTCTTGGTAAAGGTGGTGCTGGCAAAACAACTACAGCAGCTGGATTTACTCGTTATGTTGCAGAGCATAGACCTTTTGTTTTAGCGCTTGATGCTGATGTAAATGCTCATATGGCATCTGCTTTGAATGTTTCGGGTGCCATGCATGAATTAGGTAAGCTCATTGATCCGGTACATACTTATCTCAAAGGTAAAAGAACTGATCTTGGCGATAAGCCGATGATTATGACGACACCTCCTTCGATGCAATCCAATTTTGTACGTGTGCATCCGCAAGATCTGCTTATTCAACGTTATGCATTACGGCAAGATAATATTGCCCTTTTAAGCGTTGGGCGTTATGCGCAGGCAGATGTTGGTGCAGCTTGTTACCACAGTAAGCTTGCTGGTGCTGTCAATATATTGCATCACTTACTTGATGGTCCAGAAGATATTGTTATTTCAGACAATACTGCTGGCACTGATGTTGTTGCCACATCGCTTTGGTTTGCTTATGACATGTATGTTTTTGTTGTTGAACCAACATTGAAATCAATACAAGTCTATCGTGATTATCTAACTACTTTGCCGCAATTAACAGAACGGGTTTTTGTTGTAGCTAATAAAGTAGTGGATAAAACTGACAAGAAATTTTTGCGCAAGCACATACCTGCAGATCGCCTTTTAGGCATGGTGCCAGCATCAAAACATTTGCGACATTTTGAACAAGGTGATACTAGTGCATTGGCTAAATTTCAAGCTGAACAAGCGCCAGTTTTTAACAGTGTATTTTCTACTTTAAAGCAACAAAAGCGTAACTGGACGCTTTATTTGACGCTATTGCGTCAAACGCATGCTCGTCTCTGCCGCGATTGGTACGACACTTATTATGGTGTCAAACTCGATGAAGGGCTTGATGGCACCTTTTCGTACGAAGCGGTAGCAGCAGCAAATGCTCTTTAGCTGAGCGCAAAGCAAAGGAGACATGTTATGTCTGAGAAAGTAGATATTCATGTCTGTGTATTTGGAAAACGATGTGCAAAAAGGGGCAGCAGAGAAAATTTAGAAACACTAAAGCGTTGTGTTAACGAATTAGGTGTTCAAGACTTAGTTGTTATTCATGAGGAAGATTGTTTAAGCCTATGTAGATCTGGTCCGAATGTATTTGTCAAACCTGCTTATGTGAGATATGAGCATGTTTGTCCAGAACAATGCAAAGGCATTGTTGAAACACATGTGAAGGTGCCAAAGGGGAAAGCACAGTCAGATTAAGAGATGCATGGGCTAGTTATTTTGCAATAAGTAAAATGGTGCTTGCTGATGAAGAGATGTCCCTAGAATTTATTTTCTAGGGACATCTCTTTAGTTTTTCTTTTTGCTGTTACTTCTATAACTTTCTTTCTTATTTCACTTTATACTATATAGCCTAATAGAAGCTAAATAAAAAGCGACGAGCCGATAATAAAATCAGCTATCGCTTTTAACGAAGACCCCTATTAAGAGTTTTCGCTAATGCTTGTTAAGCGTGCTTGCTAGTCAGGTTGCGCTAGTTGGATGCAACTGAAAGGCAAGTATAGAGAAAAGACTATAACAAAGAAGAAATCCGCCCAATCCAAACATAAGAGTGCCTTGCAATATAGGGTCAAATACAAAAAATGGAATAAGACTAAGTACTGCAAGAACGCCGGCAAGAATAGCTGTGCTTACCATATGTTCACTTGCTTTAACTTGTGGTGAATGCTGAATGAGGATAGTATACAGTCCCCAACTGCCAAAAGAAATTGATACGCTAGCAATAGCAAACCAAGCTAAATAAGCAAGAAGAGTCGGGATGGAAGTAATGATTTCTGTCACGGGAATTTCCTTTCTTTTAAATAAAGAGAGGACCGATATTTCTACCGGTCCTCTCTTTAAGAGTTTCCATCAAGATAATGATTTGCCAACAATATCTTAGTTTAGATAAATGATCTTGGCATTTTCGTCCTTAGCGTTGACTTGTTCGCAATGTGCAATTTCAGCAGTGCCGTGTTCTACTGTGACAAGTTTGCAATTGCGAGCAAGCAAATTTCCGTGCCAGTCAACCAATGCCTCTTCGCAATTGTTGGCGAACACATGCGTGCCCATTGCTTTTACAATCCCGCAATTTTCCGCAAAAACTTTAATGCCAGAATATACTGTCAAATCTGGGCAGTTATTCGCCTTTAGCGTAGCAAAGCCATCGCCCCGAACGTCCATTGTGCCGTCTTCGTTAATAAGAAGACTACCTTTGCCAGAAAATTCTAGATTCGTTTGATCGTCAATGGCAATTGTACCTTCTCCATCGAACCGAAGATGGAGTGTATCCTTATTTTCAATGAGGACAACATCTTCTTCCGAAATGTCATGCTGGATATAAGTTGTAAAAGCAACATTATTTTGCTTGTCTGTGATTTTGCCAGTACCGAAAAGGCAAATATCACCCTTGCCACGAATGGCAATATGATGATTTTGCGTGCGGCTATCCCACCAGGCTTGTGCGTCAGCAAATTCACCAGTGCTTGGTGCAGGACTGCTTACAATAGATGCCTTTGAGTTATTGCTCTTTTCTAGCTCAGTGCAGCGATCAACAATGGCATTGCCAGACTCTACTTGCACTTTATGTACTTGGTGAGCATATAACGTTCCCCCATCTACTTGAGCTGTATTGCATAGTGATGCATAAACTTCGGATGCGCTATGAGCAACAAAAATTGTTCCGCACTTATATGCATAAAGCCTGGTGTCCACACCGGCTTCAATGGAGGGAAGATTGTAAGTTAGAAAACGTGATGTACGTGCGTGGCGCAGTTCAATAACTGTGACATTGCCACAATTATCAATTTGAATGCGTCCATCACCATCAAATTCAATTTTACCAAGCGAATCAATGACAAGTGTGCCTTGTCCAGAGACTGTCACAGACAATTCATTTTCAAAAACCACATTGCTAGTTTGGTCTTTGGCAATTGTCGTCTGCTCATCAAACTCGATATATTGATTTGGATCAGCTTGAAAAATCTTACCTTTTCCTGTCACATAAGAATCACCATTGCTTGAAATGGCTACCGTATGATTTAGGCAATCAGATTGCCACCAAATTTGAGCATCTTCAAATGTGCCAGTAACCGGCGGCAATTTCTTACTGCTTTGGCAATTTTCTGTCTGGCAGGCTACGGTATTGCCAAGCGGCTTCACGTTAGGCTCTTCAGGCTTGCTGCTCACAGCATTTGCTGCGCTTGACGTATTCGTATTGTTTGGTGTAGTCACAGCAATGCTAGTAGCAGGCTCGCTAATGCTAATGCGATTACCAGAGCCATAAATGACCAGGCAAATTACCAAAGGGACAATTAAAAGTCCAAACATAGACTTTACTGTAAGGGGGCGACTGTCGAGCAAGTTTTGCATTCTTACTCGATAAATGCTTTTGTTGGGCGATGACATTGACATATGAAATGTCTCCTGTTTTTCTATTTGTAGTTTTTTCAATTGACAAAAAGTGAAACGAGGGAGCTATAGCTCCCTCGTGTAAATTCAAGAAATGTATTTAATTGGAAATAGAATGCCAGGGTGCAAACGGATTTTTCACGCCGCGCAAGGCAAATGCTAGTTCTGGACAATGACGCAAAACTACTGAAGCAAAGCCATTGTTATTTATATAGTCCATGCCATCTTGTCCATAAATTTCAGGCGTGAAGTCTACAGTGAAGAGACGGTCTGCTTCAAGACGTCTTGAAGCCATATGAATAAAGACGCGGAAAGCTGTATCGCTAAAACCACATAGATAAGGTAAGTTCTCAGCATAAAGACCGACCATAAGGTCAAGCAGGTCAATATTATCTTTGCCACTGCCATCAATTCCATAAACAGAGCGAATGAGGGCAGCCGTATCTTTGTCTCCATCAGTTACATCTTCAAAACATCGGACTGGCGGTCGATGGAAACATTGACGGAATAGATTGTAGCGGGGCACGCCGCGTTCGCGATCTCGCAAAATATCGATTGCACCTAAGTCAACTCGATCTGGTGAGCCGTCTGGTCGTGTGATTGCCAAATCAAACATAAAGTCAGGATGATTATTAAGAGTGATAGCACCAGGATGTGAGATACCAAACGAGTAGAAAATATCACCAAGCGTTGCCATATTATCCAACAACACATTTTGTGAGTTGTGGAAAAGCAAATCTTTCATCATCCGTTTTTCACCAATCGGCAAACCTGTTCTAGCGCTGTAGAGTACTAACTCATCAGGTACTAGTGGATGCATACGATATACAGAAGCAAATTCTTCCGTGAGCGTAAATGGAACACCATCTTGATCGGTGGGTGATCCTGGAATTCCACTAATAGCTTCGTTGGAGCTCAAGCGTCCGGTCAAGCGTTGCAAGCGCTCGGTGGCAAGTCCTGTCCAGTTGGCATTCATGCCAATATCCAAAGCTGGGTGTCCAAGAATGGCAGTTGTCCATTCAACAGTGTGAATTTTTGCCATAAGAGCAACATTGATAAGACGTGCTCGTTGGAAAAGATCTTCATCACTCCAGCCAGGATTTCTCACTGCTAAGTATGTGCAAATGGCATTATGTTCACGTGTGAACAATTCATGCATTGCACATAAACCTAGTGACATATTGTCAGTGAAACCAGTTACAGGTAGCATCGTTTCTGGATGGCGGTACAAATGATTGTTGGCATCCAGCTTCATCCTGCCGCCTTCATATGTACGCAACGTAGCAAGAATTTGTTTATTGCGTCCATAAATTTGTGAACCATCCCACCAATGCGTTTCCCGATTTTGATAAACTGGAGGAACATTATTGGCTATCTCACTGTGAGAACGTCTATCTTGCGCGGTACGACGTACACTCATGTGAGAGGCTCCCCAAGCATCATTTCGACCGAGGGGAATCATAATTGGATTCTCATTTTCCACGTCATGGAAAAACCAATCGTGAATCATAAATTGAATCCACCATGCTGCACCTTGATGCAATGTGGCAGCTGGCTTGAATTTTCCATTACGCTTAAGTAAACGTTCACTAATTAGACGTGGATTGGGATGCATTAGATTAGCAATGTCTGGACGGGTAAGCCTAATTGGCACATTTCTGCCCATGCGTGTACCAGCGCTACCCATACGAGGATCGGTCAAATCATTGCACTCACCATCACTTGTTCTTTGCATCAAACCAGCTGGAGTAATTGCTGGTGTATTTGGCTGCAGGCATGTATGAGGATCTTCGGTGTCATACAGATTTTCTTCGCGCAATTTCAAGCGGAAGCCAAGTAAATTTAAAGCAGCAAAATAACCTTTCTTGCCAGGTAATTTGTGCCACGGAATAAACTTGTTCAAGAACCCAAAGAAATAAATCACAAAGAGATCAAAGAGTCGGAAATACAATTTCTTAGGCTCGTAAACTTTCCGACCAGTACGCAAGCCAGCGCTAGAGCGATAGACATTACGTCTGGCACGATTGAGATTTCCTAAAGGACGGAAATCATCAGTCGTGTACCAAGGATTGAAATCCATTTTATTGATAGATGCTTCGGCTTCTTGTGCTTCGGGAGTAGTCAAATCTTGCTGCGGAATATAGAGCTCAGCTACTGTGACAAATTCACTCTTCCATTCCACTGAATGATCTTCAATTGGCGTAGCTTGTTCATTGATAAATAACTGAACCTGAAAAAGAAATACAAGAGATTCGTGTTTTAGGCGCTCAACTAAATCTAGACGCAAATAATTAGGATCGTTATTATCGATCCAACTATAATTACCTGAATGTTGAGGTACAAGCGTAAATCTAATGGCAGCGTCTCCCCATTTATAGGGGGCGCGACTCCAATATTGCTCTTCAGCCAAGCTTTCAACTTTGCGGCTGACTTGGCTAAGAGCAACTTTAAGCATTCGCACTGTTTCTCTCACACCGAATTGCTTTAGTAGCCTGGGAATAAACAACAGTTTGCTGCCAGCACCTGCTGCTCCAAATCCCATAAACTGAATAACATCGCGTGCATGTGAGACGGCGCCATTGGTCATGAGATAATCATGATCGCCGTCATCTGCATGCACGCGAAATACTATGCCGCGCAAGTCTTTCTTAGTATCTGCTTGTACCAAGCCGGATGCGTTAGAAAAACGAATAGTAGCTGGATACTTTTTATCTGGCTGTACAAAACCAACTTGCAAATGAGCAGGCAAATCGTTAACCACGCGAAACTCAGCGTTTTTGATCCCGGCATGAGGTTTGGCATGGAAGCCGTGCCGGGGAGCAGGTGCACGTGATCGTCTTTGATCTTTTCTTTGAATAGCATTTATTTGTTGAGTAAATCCTTTAACCACTTCCATTTCAGCAAAGATATCACCGCCAATATATGTTTCGCTCCAGCCGACACCTGGCTTTGAATTTTCGCCAGTCGTAGCTCTGGTTGTGCCTTGTGGCATAACAGACGCTCCTTTATTTTAGAAATCGTTTTTCTTTTGAGTTATGAAAGTTCTTGCAATTGTTCTTGTAAAATTGCTTGCATTTCTTGTATTGTCAGTCCTTCGTAGCCAATGCCATAATTAATTAACGCAATTCTTGTTGCATCTAGCTCTTCCGTTATTTCTAAACATGGCTGCAAACCTTGATGTGCTAACCAATTAGAAAGGGCTACCCAAGGACATGCTTGACTGCAACAAGCATTCACTGCAACATGATGTGGTTGATACCAATGCAATGTATTTAAGCGTCCTGCTTCAAAGTCATTGATCTGATCTTGATTGGCGACAAGGGCAAGCATTTCATCATGCTCACCAAAATAGCTGTGATCTATTGAGAGCCAAGACAATTCAACTAATTCTTTTACTTTTGTTGCATCTGGATGTGCTAGCAATTTACCCATGCGTAAATCTAGTTCATGTCGTCGAGAAGATGTTATGGAACACAATTCGGTCTTTAATGCTTTTTTACGAAAACGCTTAGCACTGCTATTTGCAGTTTCAAATCTATATTCTGATGCCATCGGCTATCCTCCCATCCCGCAAAGAAACAAATTGGTTTTTTAGCTCAGCAAGCTTTCGACAAACGTAAGTTTTCGTCAGCAGGCTGTGAGCGTTGTGATGGAACGCAGCCTGCGCGAAAAGCTTTTCGCAAACGTGTAAAAACTTCCGGACCCTTTGCAGTCTGGCTAAATAATTTTGTATTTCTATCCCAGCCAGCCAAATGCGGTTGTCCTATTTGCTTAGCAATTAATTTGCGTAATGTGTTATGTTCCGGTGGACGATGATGCATATCATAGAAAAAGCATCTTCCATCATTTCCTTCGACATAATAATAAGCGCCTTTATATCCTCTAAGCGAAAACAAGCTATGCACTTGTTGCTCTGGGCGCCCGCGCCTTAACTCGGAAGTAACATCACCAGGAAATGGTAATGCGTTTAAGTGGAGATGATTTGTTATATGCCTGTCTTCGTTTCTAGCAATACAACAAGTGCGTCTTCCATTTTCATAAAACATTGCACTGCCATAAAGAGAACGCAGTACCTCTGCAACGCGCTCTTTGATAATATACAATTCCATTAAGGCGTTATTTGAAATTAGTCCGATAGAACCAACATGTGCTTTAGAGACAATAAGCAGATGCCCCTCAACTAATGGCATCTCGTTGAAAATAAGGTAATAGCGAGGAGTCTCCAAAATCTCTCGATAAAACTGCCTGGTGCACATAAAGCAACCAGGTACATCTTCTATCTCATTTAAGAATGGCTTCACGGCACTAGAAGAACAATTAGGTACTTCGTAATCACAAAAATGCACTGAGCCACCTTCACTTGTATGGAGAGATTCTCCAACTTCAAGCTGAGATGCTCCAATGATATTTTCTGGTAAGAGTAAAACTTTTTTGTTGTCGCGCTGGACTACAATCCAATGTAGCTTCTTCAAATAACGATCTGGTTTGATTTGCCACTGATCGTAAATAGTGCTGAATGTCTCGTAGAGATCTTGTCCAACAATAATGTACAACTCACTATCTCGACCAAGCTGGCTTGACAGCAAATCAATTGACAGCAATGGATGATCAGAAAGCCCATCGATTTGTGATCTGTCAATTGCAACAAAATCTTGAAGAGACAATAGAGCGCTTTCCAACAGTTGCGCTCTTTGATTACCAGGGTAAAAATATTTTTTGCGAGGGTTGTTATCGCTAGCAACACTAAAGAAAATTCGCTCTAGTCCAAAATCCTGGCGTGCTCGTGGCGCGATAGCAGCATGAGCTTCATGTACAGGATCGAAAGAACCAATGAATATACCGTACCGGTGTTTCATTTTTAGCCTTTCTTTCTTGCTGTTGGAATTATTTCTTTGGGTGAGTAGGCTCAGGCATAGCAGTGTCTTGCACACTCTCATTAATCATTACTGCACACTTCATGTATTCTTGAGCAGTAAATTGAGCGTAAGCTCGAATATCGACAGGCAAATTGGGTCGAGGAATGGTGCGGAATCCACGACGCTTATAGAAATTGAAACGATAATACATGGTAATGAGTGTCATCACTTTAACACCACGTTGTTTGGCGTAAGCAAAACGCTTAGCAACAAGGGCAGCACCAATGCCATTATGTCGATATTCTTTTTCAACTGCTAAGTGTGTGAGTACACCCACTTCTTTACTGATAAAGTCCATGCCAGCACAACCAACAAAACGATCGCCTACTTTTGCCATCCAAAAATTTCTAATCGGACCCTGAATACGATGCGATGAAATCCGTGTTGCTTGAAGCAATCGATTGATTTCTTTACGATGGCTTTCATTAGCCCTGATAATTTGGAATTTCACTTTGGCTTTCATTTTAGAAATACCTCTCTGTGCTGTGTTTCCGTTTCAACGTGCTTTGGCTTCAAAAACGAAAGCTTTCGACCATCCATGGAAAAAATGAACAGAGATTTTCTTTGGTGGCACTGTAGAGCTTATCGGGAAAAGCCCAGCTAAATGTCACATAGCAGCTGGTGCGTTTTCCAAGGAACAAAACAAATTCCAAAAGCAGGAAAAGACCAACCATAGCAACAACTGGCATCATCCCACCAAAAATAGCCCAAACAATGGCTTTGAAATAAGCATGAGCAGCAAGTGCTGCGTGCAAAGAATAAACCAATGCAATCACTGTCCCAAGAACAGTGCAACCAATGCTAATTTCATTTTCGTACTTACCAACACCAAACTTGACAGTTGCCTGCTCACCTTGCTTCTGCTTACCCTTACCTTCCTTTTGCTCGCCTTCCTTTGAGATAAGACGACTGTTAAGCCAGCTGCTTAAATCAATGGCCAAGTTAAATACAAAACGAGAAATGAAGTAACCGCAAAGCAAGCTCAGTACGACGCAAAGAGTTGCCATAAGCATGGGAATTTTCTCCTTGTTTTTTGCTTTTTATTTTAAGTTGTAGCTGCTTGGGCATTTGACGTAAGTTCGACATTGTCGTGATTGTCAGTGAGTACACCAATAAGTAATGATTCGAAAGCGGATGTAGTTGTTGCTCGGCCACCCGTTAAACATAGCCAGCCATTATGAGCTGTTTCAGCGGCTAGCCTGTATTCACTCATCACTTCTTCTTGGTATTGTTCATTTGCTTCTTTCAAAGCATTGCGGTGACGCTTGATAGCATTGCGAACACGGCGTTCGTGCCACCAGCTTTTAGTTGTAGCACCAACAATTGTGACAAATAGAGCAAATGCTAGTGATGCATATTTTGGATCGATAGAAGCCAATTTCTTAGAAGCACCATCAGATATTTCAGCCTCATTGCTGTCATTAACAGGTGAATGAATAGCTGCTGGATCATCATTTGGCAGCATAATGTTTTTACCAACTGCTGACAAAGCTAGATGTGTAATGGCAAAACCAAAACCACCAAGCAAGAGCAATTTTAAACTGCCACTTAAAAAACCAACAAAACGTTGTCCCTTTTTGAAAGAACGCAAGAAAAGTTCTTGCTCGTTATCGGCATCGTTAATGCGTGATTGTTGAGTACGTTTGCGACGACCAATACCAGCAGCAAAGCCAGTGGCAGCCATTCGCAAAGTAGAAAGATAAACACGCTCTGGTGATGCTTCTGAAAATTGATCAACTACATGTTCAAACTCATCAACAATTTTGCAGGCAGCGCTTTGTATTTGTGAATTGGTAGGGCGTGTATCTGCCAAATGCATGTTGTAGCCAATTTCAATGGCATGATTGGGTGTGATACCGCGAATGCGGCGATCGATAACAGGTTGTGCTTGTGTTGTGGGCGTTTCTGTCATGACACAATTCTCTTTCTGTAGCGCCATAGTGACAAATTTGTTAGCCATTGTTGAAAGCGCGTGGAGGCAATATCAACGATGTTATATTTCCTGATTTTTGTTGCTAACATAAAACCAGAGAGACAACCAATACAAAAGAAAGCTAGACGAGGAATGAAATCCCCATAAGCCCATATAAAAAGCAGAACAATTAGCAGATAATATTCTGATGGCAATTTATACTTTTTCTTCAGCATGTGATAAACGCCAAGTGTAGTGGCAAATGCAATCATAAAAACTATGTACCAGAACATTTTTACCTCCGTGATGTTTTTCAAACACAAAACAGATTTTCAATCAACCAAATTTTAGCGAGTCCGATTTTTAACTGGTTTGGATTTAGCTAGTGTGAATTTCACCGCTGTTATCAGCACTACTTGCTTGCTTGTTACGCTTGCGTGAAAACAGAGCAACAAGTGCCATGGTGATGCAAAAATCTGCTGCAATGAGCCATGCGATTACGCTAAAGATTAAGGCCCCACCAACTACAAATGCAAACAAATATGCAATAATCCAAACCAAAGCCGACGCCGCCAAGCTGGGATTGTCAGCTAGGTTGGTAAGATAACCTACACGATCAACTAACTCCATCACTTGTGCATTGCAAGCTACAAACGAGTAAACTGGCCAGAGCATGGATAGCACCAGTCCAATGACTGACCACCGCAAAAGAAAATGTTTAATATCAAGGTTCTTTTGCTTAGGCGCGATTTGTTTGGCGGTTAAGTGTGACATGGGCGAATTTCCTTTCTGGTCATATAATGACCCGAGCATGTTTTATTTGTTTTGATCAAGTAGCTAGACGTCGACTGGTAGCTTTTGTTCGGTTACGCTCTTCTAATTCGTCCCAGGAATATAGAGGAGCTGTAGCAGAAAACTTTTTGATAATTAGCACGGTAGTAATAATGCCAGCTGCTAGGCAAAATATGACTAATATAATCAGCAATACTAAGCCAGCGCCTTTGTTGTCGTCACTGCTGCTGCTGCTACTGCTGCCTTTGCTACTGAATGCATCTAGCAAACTACCAAATGCTTCTCCGTAGTTATGAATTGCTGACATAGTATTGTGGTGTTGGGCATATGTGTTGTAAGCAGAGATACCATAGTCGACAACTCTGCCTGAACGAAATGCATTTGCCCAAGATTGGACGGTTATCATAAAACCACCAACAAGTAATCCGGGCATAAGTACAACATAGCCAATTTTAAGAGCAAGGAGCGCATGATACTCTCCTAATAGCTCTGTATTGTAGGCAATGAAAACAACTACGCTCAAATAGCACCAAGTAAAGCCAATAGCTGACATAATGGCTCCAACCCAAGCCATTAATCGAGACCAACCACCAGCAGCTTTAGACTCAGCCCAAACTTTAGCGCTAGCATAGGCGTTCCAAAAAGAGATGCAAAAATTGAGAGCGACGATAGCGATGATGGGAAGTATTTCCATGCGCCTTCCTTTCTTTGCGTGTTGAACAGATGAATACTAATATCGCCTTATTCCAATGTCCCAAATACATTGGCAGCTTTTTTTGTTGCTTTCATATGGTTTGCAAGTTCTGGCAAATACTCGTCTATGACCGGTGTGACGAATTCAGCATAGAGCTGCTCCTTGTCCTTCGCATAGGTTTTGGGAGCAGTTTGTTTCATTTTAGTTAAAGCTGAGTCAATAGGCACAGCTAAAATTGTCGTTCGTTCTTGCCAAACTGAGAGGATAAATTTATTATCTCTCCAGTATTTGTTAAATCGATTGGCAATCTTCTGCAATTCTGCTGACGAAGCACCAGCTGCTTTTGCTTTTGTATATTTTTCCGTATATTGGGAGATCTCAGCTGTGAAGTTCTCTAATTCAGCAGAGCGCTCGCGCAAGGCTTCATCAGTTTCAAAACTCTTAATCACTGTAGAAATTAAGTTGGGTAATTCAATTTTGAGTCTATTGTATTCTGTGACGCTAGCTGGCGAGTCGTAGAAAAAACTTGGACCAAATGCAACCCATTGAACCAGTGAAAAAAATACCGCAGCTCCCAATAATCCAAGAAAAATTTTAGTGGATTTTCTCGTAGACATGTTGATGTTCTTTCTTTTACGAAATGTTTAATTGTTTTTGTAGAAGCACTAGCTTGTGTTGACCATAAGCTTGGTGCAGAACGACTCACATGAGTGGTTATATAAATGCATTACTGAAGTGTTTATTACTTTGCTATTAGATAATTTTGAAGAAGATCTCTGGTGAAAATGATAATTACCAAACTAGCAATGAGATTGTCTTCTAAACAATCTATCTATACTAAACATTACGTCATCAGCATTATAATGTGATTATGTTGTTTGTTTTTTGATTTTTTGTCCTTGCTCAACTCGCGCAAAGGCAGGCAAATGTGCTGCTCTTAATATGTGCGACAGCTCATGATGTGTGGATATGTTGGCTTAAAGAATACTAGCAATTTGTGATAGCTTCTTAACGGTTTTGTGTTTTCGTTGTGCTTTAAAGAGATCGACAGCTTGTTGTGCATTAGCATTACTAAGAACCATTGCTGTTTCTGGAGTGATGCCACGTTTTCCTGTGATAATTTCATTCACTTTTGGTTGATTCCAGCCAATATGACGGGCAAAAGCACTTTGACTTAAACCCATTGGAATTAAAAACTCTTCGCGCAAAATCTCGCCAGGAGATGGCGGCTGACTTCGCATTTTCTTATACGTATTGAACTCCTTAGTGATAATCGATAACTTCTACTTCTTCCGGTCCATTAGAATTCCATTTAAAAATAATGTGCCATGGAGAGAGTCTTTTAAAGGCATTGAGATATAAAAGATCTTCTCAAGCTGGATTTGATAATTGTGAAAGATGGAGCTGCTGTGGGAAATAAGTTGTCCGAAAGAGATGTGCTAAATCTCTTATCTGCTTAATGCTCACCGCCAGATAATACTATAAGAAATAGTAAAAATTCTACGAATGGAAACAGATTGGTGTCTCATAAGTATTCTCGGCTGGATATGCCGATCTGTCCTTATGATGTCTGTTTCCATGGCAGCTAAGACATGTTTCAACCCATTGTGTACGGCTGCATGGCTGGCTTTGGACGGGTGAGGACAACGTAATAAGGATACGAATGCCCACTATACCAAACCGGCGTAATGGTAACGATCTCCAGCTTGGGATGCTCTTGGATGAAACGGACTAGAATTTCTGGAAACAATTCTGTTTTTAGAACCTTCTCTCCTTGGTAGAGACTGCGGGCGTAGGCAAGTTGGAAAACCCCTTCGCCTTGGCTCCACCATTCAGGGCGATTCCATTTTGGCTCAGGAGGAGGAGGAGCAGGTTTGGCAGGTGAGAGCAAAAATGTTCGTAGTGACATTATTAGAGGTCTTTCTTTTTTTGTTTGTTGTTGAAAAGTTGGAAGTTTTGCAACTAGTGAAATGATTCCACCGAATGAAAGGTCCATGTGTGGGCTCCTAGTGTTGCATTGGTTGCAAATCTTCAGGTTCTGTGAATGTGGTGAAATGCAGGAAGAACATATCATCGCACCAGCCAATAAAAAAGAAGCGCCTGGAAGGACTTGAACCTTCATCATTCTGGATCACTTAGGTGCTCTTACCTGATTTGCCGGTAAGCATTCTCTCTAAGAGTTGCTTAATAGCCGGACTTTAATAAGTTCACCAGCGCTCTCCCGTTGAGCTACAGGCGCATGAAGGCACACGAAGCAAATGATCGCCGATCGCGAAAAACGAATTTTACTCCGTTTTTGTTTTTACCAATTGTTTGAGCTTAAGCCAACCGATTAAGTACCCAAAGCCACCTGCTGCTATTACAGTAAAAGTAGCAAGTGATACGTCCAGTGTTCTGCCAGTTGGAACAAATAGCGCAAAGACGCATACTGCTACTGTGGCAAAAGCAGCTGACGTGAGTGAAATAACAATTGGCTTGACTGTTTTGTTGCGAAGAACCAGAGTTAAAAAAAGCCAGCCAGAAAAGCTCATGTAAAAGGATAGAACTAATGCAAAAAGCACTGACAACACCAACATCATACACCCCTTCTTTTGTGTGCATGAGCGGATGCACAATTGCAATTAATGCTGCTGGAGGGAGTCGAACCCTCACGACCGAAGTCACAGGATCCTAAGTCCTGCGCGTCTGCCAATTCCGCCACAGCAGCAATAAATGTCGGAGGAGGGAGTCGAACCCTCACGACCCAAGGGTCACAGGATTTTAAGTCCCATGCGTCTGCCATTCCGCCACTCCGACAAAAGTCGCCGAGATGGGATTCGAACCCACGACCTCCTGCTCCCAAAGCAGGCGCGCTAACCAGACTGCGCTACTCGGCGGATGTGCCGGACTTTTGCAAGTCCAAGCACAGTGTGACTGACTAAACAGTCTTGGTATTGTTATGAAACTGCCTATGCAGATGCGGCTGTTTGCTCTTCATCAAAAACAGAAACATCTTCATCTTCTATTGGGAAATTAGCAAAAGACATGAGTGCCTCTGCTTCCCAATGCAAAAGATCGCAAACTGTATCCAAAGCAATCAAAGCAGATGGTGATTGCATTAGTGGACAGTCAAGCCAACCTTTTGATGCCATCAAAGCTATTTTGCCAATCACTTCATCCATGTCACCATAAGACAAGGATGCATTGCGAAACTTACCCCAACTGGATAAAGTTTTTGGCATTTGCTTGGCTATGGCACTTGGCAGTATCAAATCACCATTCGTTGTGATGTACGCAACCTCTTCCGTATTTTTGCAATTATTGTCTGCGTTGTTTGACACAGATGCAATTCTTGCTTTTTGTTGATTGCGTTTTGCCACCGTGAACACTAAGAGCATGTGTTGGCTCTCGTGTATCATGTCTTGCATGAGTGTCACTTCCATGACGCTAACATGCAATGGGCGACCAGCACGACGAATTTTTTCAATTAGAATATTGTTCATATTTTATTTCCTACAAATAGCAGCAGTAACTATCCAACAAAAACAAGTCACGCTGCTGCTATTGCATGTGCTTGCATAAGTGCGCTCCACAGGACTCGAACCTGCAACCTACGGATTAAAAGTCCGTTGCTCTACCAATTGAGCTACGAGCGCAAAACAAAAGAAGTGGGTAAGAAAATGCTGCTGGAGGGAGTCGAACCCTCACGACCCAAGGGTCACAGGATTTTAAGTCCCGTGCGTCTGCCAATTCCGCCACAGCAGCAATCAGTACTCCCTGAGGGACTTGAACCCCCGACCTCGTGGATGTAAGCCACGCGCTCTAACCAGCTGAGCTAAGGGAGCAGAAAAATTTTTGAAAGAGAAAGCCGGTGAAGGGACTCGAACCCATAACCTACGGTTTACAAAACCGTTGCTCTACCATTGAGCTACACCGGCAAAAATGCGCCCAGTAGGACTCGAACCTACAACCTGCGGATTAGAAGTCCGCTGCTCTATCCATTGAGCTATGGGCGCAAAATGTAGATTGAAAAAACGGAGGGAGTGGGATTCGAACCCACGGTCCTTTTTAGGGGACGCCTGTTTTCAAGACAGGTGCATTAGTCCACTCTGCCACCCCTCCAAAAAAGCTGGTAAAGAAAAAGCCGGTAAAAGGACTCGAACCCATAACCTACGGTTTACAAAACCGTTGCTCTACCATTGAGCTATACCGGCAAAAATGCGCCCGACAGGACTCGAACCTGCAACCTACGGATTAAAAGTCCGTTGCTCTACCAATTGAGCTACGAGCGCAAAAGTCGCCGAAGTGGGATTCGAACCCACGACCTCCTGCTCCCAAAGCAGGCGCGCTAACCAGGCTGCGCTATTCGGCGGATGTGTAAGTGAAAAAGTTGTAAACGAAATACGCCTGGTAGGACTCGAACCTACAACCAACGGATTATGAGTCCGCTGCTCTAACCATTGAGCTACAGGCGCAGAACAAAAAAGTGGAGCTGACGGGATTCGAACCCGCGACCTCCTGGTTGCAAACCAGGCGCTCTCCCAACTGAGCTACAACCCCATTGCTCCAGCGTCACAAGAATGGTCGCTAGAGCAAGATGACTTCAATACTTCAAGCACAAATTTGTTTGGTGCTTAACCTAACTGTCTGACACAGTCCAAACTGTTTGACACAATCCAAAAATCTCGGGCGAAAGCCTTATGCTCAGCATTTCCCCACCACAAGCCCATGAGAGTGAAGCTCTCGGTGGTAAACTTTCCCCAAATGCCAACATAGGCTCTAAGCAATGCATTTTGTTCTGGTGTCCGGTTTGTTGTACCAGCCATCATTGCATCGAGCACCTGGCGAAGGAAAGTGCGTGTATTCAGCCAGCTCAGTGCTAAGCTTGCAAGTGCGATAGCCACGGTTGCAATGCCGCAAAGCCAATGGTAAGCAAATGCAGATGGTGTTGCGAAAATGAGAAGCACCGACAAGGCAGTAACCAAAACGACCTCTAAGAATACGTATAGGCATACGTCACCACTGCTTACCAGAAAGCGAAGCTTGCGAGTGAAGCCAAACATAAAGCGCGCGCTCCTTTGTTTTTTGTTGGTTTAAAAAGTTTCAGCTAGTGCTGGTGTTTGTTCCGCGGGAGTTGCAGCTTCATCAGTTTCGGGAGCCGCAGCTCCGGATATCGCAGCCTCGGGGGTTTCCACTTCGGATGTTTTAGCCTTTGGCGCAGAATTACCGCTCTTTGCCAGATCTTTTTCGATGGCTAAGGTGTAAGGGGGATGATCAGCAAAACGCCCTGAGCCAACTGGACCGACAATATCAGAAAGCCGATTTCGGGGAAATTCTTGAGGCTCGAGGAAATTCTCAAGGAAAGCATTAAATCGAGCCGTTCTCTTATCATCCCAGACGAAGGGCTTGAGATAAGCATCTATTCTTGCCTGAAGTGAAGATTCACCAGGAACAGTATCAGCAGGTTCAGTAACAACGGCGGTAACAGTGCTGCTATCAGAGGACATGGTTTGCTCCTTTTCCTTTGCTCACTTTTGAAGTTCCACAGAATGAAAGGTAATGCACTTTACCCAATGCAAATTGAGGGTAAAACAGTTGAAGATTTAGAGGGAGCTTATTTTTGGGACTTTTAACTGAATGGGAGATAAAATGGGAATGTAATTTCACCCTAGTTATTTAGATCTAGGTAAGTCAATGAATTTGAACTTCATCTCTAGTGATGTAAATTAAATTCTCTATTTATAGGCTATCGAAACTCACATATTTAGTGCTAGCCTCGCTAACTCTTACGAAAAACCCTAAAAAAAACAAATCAAACTTAAGTGCCTATAAGCTTTTCAATGTCTAATTTAATTTGTCTGGGTGTATAAACAAACAGTAATTGAGTGAGAATTATGAGCCGATTAGATGTGCCTACACCAGAATTTGAAGAGTCGTCTCAAAATGAGGGCGAGGGCAATGCTGTCGAGGAAAATATTGCTCCAAACCAAAAGATGAATTGATATTCTCTAACTTTTGTTTGTTGAGACTACGTTGGTGCAGCCGTAAATATTGACTGAAGGACATGTCATGGCAGGAATTACAAACATAATGAAAAAGGTCAGAAAAATTGCAATTTTTCTGACCTTTTTCCAGGTACACAAATAGGGTAGTCCATGCTGCTTGATTAATTTTGTTAATTTTATTGCCATTTTTTGAACTTTATTTGGCGCTACTACTACTTCATTATGGTGCAGTCACCTTTAATACTATAAAGTATCGTATAAATTGGAAAAAAAGAGAGATCGATGGAAAAGCTGCATCGAATCTCTCTTGTCCTTATTCAGGACTGCGAAAATCACCTCTTACTTTACCGCATCTCCTTTATACAGCTGTTGCTGCTTCACGATTTGAAATTCCCGTTTGATTATTGGATTTCTCCTCTCCGCTGTCTTCTCTCTCTTGTTGTTGGATGATATCCAAACACTTTTTTGCTTGCTTCAACGATCTCTTAGCACGCTTAAGCCAGTCATTAGTATTAAGTAGATATCCACGAAAGAATTCTTTTTCGGCAACACTGAGGGAAGTCCTTGCTTGGTTCAAAAAGACATCCACCGTCCGACTATCAAACAGAAAGTTTGCTTTATGCAGCAGTTTTCTATAAGTCATCGTGTTTTGATGCAATTCAGTCCATAGCCTTTGCATACGTTTGTATCTACGCCCTTCAAGCCTAGCGAGCTTCGGCAAAAGAGTAGATGTATGCATGCACGAAACTGCTTGTTTGACGCAATGATTGGTAAGCCAAATCTTATTGCCACAAGCAATAAGATCGTCATTTGTGAATTCTGCTTGTGCTTCAAGAAGTGCTTTCTCTGCTTCCTCAAGGCATAAACGGGCTTGGCTTGCGCCCTGTCCATAACCAAAAGGTTTGCGCAGCTCGTCATAACATAGACCAATGTTCGATTTGGCTGCTGCAAGCTTTTCTTTCAGGCGAAGTCTTTGACGTCGCTTTACCGATGGCAATTGAGGTATCACGAATAGCGCAACAGCAAAGCAAATAATAGCAAAGCTGACTGCTAAAGGGACAATAGCTTCTGACATTTTTATTCCTTTTCTCTAATTAGACACTGGCAATTACAGTGTATTTTGGATAGTTTGCATAATTTCTTTCATTTTGCGCGTACTCTGCATTCTGCATTGGTATTCCGAAAAACTAATATAACTAAGCATGGTGCAAATAGCCTGTGCACAGCCCAAATACTCTGCAAGATTTGGTTTGACTAATCCACAGGCAAGAATTAAAGCTGTTGTACCGAAAACAATAGCTTGAATAAGAGCAGCGCGTCCTGCTGCTTTTTCGATACCGTCAGCTGGTAGTCTATATGTAGCGATGAGGAAGCCGGTTTTAGCAGTGTATAAGCATAGCAAAGCTAGACAAAACAATAAAATACTAAAGAAAGTCACGGAGAAATTGTTGTAAGTGGCGACAATGCCAAAGCCGATGAGCGTTGATAACGCGGAAAAAACTGCAGCAAGTATACTTACAGTGTGGGTTTGCAATTTCATAGTGATTGGATTCCTTTTCTTCTTTAACTACTAACTTAAGTTAGACTGTCATTGTGCCTTGAGGAAGCCATGGTTGTCGTGTGTTTGCAGGAACTGCTACTTCCACATTCGTAGGAATTTCAATTGGCTTTTTGCAATTCAATTGCACTCGCACAATCATTGTATAGCCATCGTGAGTTTCGAAGTAAGGGTGGTACTTGTCCCGGTCATGAGGCATTTCATGTGTGCGTAAGCGTAAACAGATACCATTTTGGTCAGAGTCAAATTGAATTGTTGACAGTGCATGCGGCTCAGGTAGAGTTTCATAACGAGTTGTATCTGTCAATGTCTGTACGCTGTCTCTTACGAATGGTGGAATTAAGGATAGTTGATTTTGGTTGAGAGGTGGAATTTGTTTGTACAGTGGCGGACCACCTGCTGTTTCAAAATACCAGTCAATGTTATAGGTTGATTCTGCTAATGCCCTATTCTGCAAAACAATATAGCCTCCTGATGGCAAGTACAAGGAGGATGATACAGCCTTAGGATTAGAGGACTCATTAAAGCTAGTGATTTGGAAAGCATATTGTTGAGTAAGTGTGTCAAGAATTCGTTCAACAATAGGAGGAATCAACAACACTGCATGCTTACCTAAGTTTAGTCCACAGATGCCACATTGAAATGTGCCATTTGATTTCTCAAGCACGACCCGCGGGTGTGTTTGAGTAGTAGTTGAGTTTGCACCATCAGGGAAGCAGCGGTGACAAACTGTCCCCGTTTGAAGCTTAGCGATTTTGTCTCTTGGAACGAAATGAGTTGTAGTGGACATTATTATGTCCTTTCTATCTCGCCTCAGCGAGATTCATCCCGCAGGATGATATTTTTTCTAATTTCTGTTTGATTTTTTATTTATTTGTTTTAGGAGTTGGAAGCAGGCGGATTATTTTGTCGGCGTTGTCCGAGTGCGCCAAAGAAGCCGCCAACGGCAGCTCCACCGCACGCAAGGGTAAGAGCTACTGGCCAAGCCCCTTGAATGCCACCTGTCTCTGGTCTCAGTGCGCCGCCAAAGAATAGGCCAAGGAATGCACCAGCAAGTGCACCCACGATAATTCCCATAATGAAGGTGATGATTCTATTTTTCATATATTTCCTTTCGTTGCGTTTTCCTCTACTTTTTTACCAGTTCTTCCAACGTTGGGTAACACGGGTGGGATATGTTTGCAGATCTTTTCTGCTTACACCATACGTGTAAAGAATGGCTGATGTAGAAATGAAGGAGCCAATTATATGTCCAACCCCCTCTATATCGTTATAGGTATGCACCAATGCAGTATGAATATCGCTAGTGGCAGGAATCTGATTTATGTGATTTTTCAGCTCACTTTCAGTTAGAATTCCGTCTTTGTTAGTATCAATATCATCAAAGACATCGCCAGCCATTTGCTGAACCAAGGGAGCAATTGTACGGAGCGACTTTGCTCGATTATGACCTTTAATCAAAGTTTCACCAGGAGCGTAGAAAACAATAATTGTAACCAAAATAGAAAAACAAATGACCAGATTTTTTGGCCAATTTTTGCTTGGTTTGGAATTATATTCAAACTCTTGCAGCACGGAATTCAGTACCCAGTAAGTAAAGAGTCCGTCAATCAGGCAGATGACAATACCAGAGGCGAGTACAGGAATTGCACCAAACGATAGAAGGACTTCGGTTGCAACACCGTTTACGCATAACATCAAGCCAGCAAGGAGAATTGTCAAAAGAAGGAATAAGCAGAAGTTTACTCGTTCGAAGCGTGCGAACATATTTAATTTTCCTTTCGTTTCTTTTTGTAGCGAATTTCTTGCCACCAATTTCAAGTTTTAAGCCATTGGTTGGTTGAAACACCGTTTTGGTTGTGTGATGTTATACAGGTAATAAGCTTTTTGACCATTGCTTCCATTTACATACTGACAAAGCAAAAGCTGTTTATCAAAAATGATTCCGGTACTCGCTTCCCAATCAAGCTCGGAAGAAATAGGGTAAATCCTCGTGTCATCGTACTGGTTGTAGCATCTTGCTGCGAAGGTTGTCTTCAGTAGGTAATTGACCTGTTTGGGATCATACTGAGTTTTGTATACTAGAAAACGCGAATTTTCTACAAGCCATTCCATCCCGATGACGCGTACACTTGCCATGCCGATAAGAAACCAGCGACGCTCTTTGGTAAAGAGAATTCTTTGTCCCCATTCCAAATGAGTCTCGACAATACACCAACCACTTTCTTGAAGACGAATATCTAGTTGTCGAAATAACTGCTGATGAAGATCGGGTGGTAATTCCAGCACCCTTTTGACGGTCCTTTGATAAGGTGAAATCGTCATGTAGTTTTCAGCTTGAAGTCCGGTAATATCTCCTGCACTTGGATTGGCGATGACTTTAGCGCAAGCTTGCAATAATCTTTCAACCAGATTGGGAATTTGTGCTTCTTGCTGCTTTCGCCGTTGTGTTTCTTGTAGATGAGCATTGAAACGTCGTTGTTCTTCTGCTCTAGCAAGAACATTGTGAGGAGAAGGCAGTTTTACTTTTGGCGAAGGCAATGTTGCAGTATTCATTTTTTCGTTCCTTTCAGCCCTCTTGCGAGGCGTTAGCCAGTCAGCATTTTTTAATGCATGACCGCGGGGATATGCCTCCCTATGCTGTGCGCAGATATAGCCACACTGAATAACACAGGGAGCGGTTTAAAATTTTTACTAATTACTTGTAGCTATGGTGGCTACGTTAATGCCATGGCGGGCAATCTCAAGCATGAATTCTTTTGAACAATGCCCTGGCAATGTAATTAGTTTGAGATTCGGCAAGTGAGCAACTAATTGTCTCACGCCATTTTCAGTTACTTGTGTGTGGTCTAAATAGATCTGCTCCAAATTTTGAAGCGCATATAAATGTATAAGACCTTTATCACTGATAATGTTGTGATTGATTAGCAGAATGCGCAGCTCTTGCATTTCGCCAATATGTTTTAGCCCATCGTCAGTGATATTTGTTTCGATAACAACTAGGCTAAACAGATCAGGAATGTTTTTGATGTGAGCGAGGTCTTCATCAGTAAGGGGAAGGCTCGTAAGATCTAAGCCTACTGGTTCATCAAGATTGTCAATTAAATCAGAAGCCACTGTCATATTCTTGTCACTAGCAGGAAGATTTTGACAAGATATTTCTCGATAAAGAAATTTATCATCGAAATGATCACTTAGATGTTTTGCGGCTTCTACACGATAGCCAAGTTTGGTTAACTCAGCAGCACTTGCTTCTTTGCGTTTTTTACTACGCCAGATATTGCTACCGATGCCTAAGACAATGGCTGCCACCGTCAAAATAATCAGCAAAGTGAATAGGCTATACTGAAATGATGATTTTTGAGGTGACATATTTTTGTTAGGAAGTGCACTTCTTATTGAGAGTGACGACAATGGGGAAAGAAGAGCCAATTTCAACCGGCTTTTCCGCGTGAACATCAAAAAACCTAATGCGATGATCAGTTACCCATTCAAAATTTATACCGGTGTAGCTACGTTTTGCACAGCTAAGATGTGTGTCTGTTGCCGATAGACATACTTCAATGAAAACCTCAGTTTCTGGAGCAATTCTATTTGTGGGTAGCGTTGAACTTGATGGTGTGGACATTATGTTATTTGCTTTCTTTATGTATAAGATTTTTTGGTTTTATTATTTAATTTCCTAGCACAGTCAAATGAAAGCCCTTGCTATTAAGTTCTCTGAGAAATTCCACCGAAGCTTGAGTAGATGAGATAGTCAAATTGTGCAGGTTCGGTAATTCACTGACTAAACGTCTGATACCGTCTTCAGTAATACCGGTGCCGTCAATTTTTAATTGTTCCAGACTTTTAATGCTGCACAATGCGTCAAGACAAGCGTCAGTAACCTTTGTGTTGGTTAGAAACAAAATGTTGAGGCTAGGAAGTTTCTGTAAATGTTCAATACCTATGTCGCTTGTGCGTGTGTAGCTAAGAAACAAATGTTGAAGCTGTTGAAGATTTTCTATACCTGCTAATCCACTGCCATCGATTTCATTAGCCATAAGACAGAGCAATTTCAAATTTACAAGCTGCCAAAGATGATGTAATCCTTCATCGTTAATTTGAGTACCGGGGAGATAAAGTGTTTCTAGCTTCACAAGTTTAGATAAATGTATCAATCCATCATTTGTTGTATGGGTACTTGAAAGCCGAAGATAACGTAGTTCCCTTATGTCACCAATATATTTGGTAGCATCTGCAGTAAGACGTGCTCCAAATAGATCTAATTCCTTTAGGGTAGGAACATTTTTCAAAGGAGCAAGTTCTTTGCCTTCTATTGGAGCACAAACTAAGTCTACTCCGACAGGACCATCCAGCAGTGGGAGAACTTCAGCCACTGCCTTTAAATCTTTGGTAAAATCTTTCATTAATTCACAATTGACATAATGAAAGATTTCCTCTGAGCCATTGTTGACTATGTTGATGCGACAATTCAATTCTTCCAGCCTATTATAGGCTGCTTGTTGGCGTGCTTCGGCTCGCCAGATAGCACTGAATCTAGCAAAAAATATGGCAAGAATAAAAATAAATACCAACAACTGACGTAAAGTAAATTGAGATATTTGGTGCTGTGAGCCGGACATATTTTTGTTGTCTTTCTTGTGTTATTAATTTACTCGTAGGTCGTCTTTGTCCATGTCTGTAAGGAATTGTCCACAATCCTCTGGTAATAGAACACGATAAACAATTTCTCCCGACAAGCCCTGAGTGATGTCACCGGCTATAAAGAGTGCAATAAAATGTTTGTGAAAGTAATCTAGCGAAACAGTGAATTTGCTATCTTCTTTACCGTCTGTTGCAGAGCGATCCTTATTTCTTGGTTCGGAATAACGGTATGCAGGGTGCCGAGGATTGATAAGCAAAACAGTTTTGTTTTGGGCAGTGTAAACACAACTATATATGTGATGGGGTTGTAGATCTTTTATCGGAGCTTTGCCAATGCGTCGTGGTGTTCTACCCAAAATGAGTTTCCCGTTTGTTTGAGCAAGTTCTAAAAGCTGCTGGAGATTTTGTTTGCTTGTTTTACCAATATCGACCATGACTATTTTGTTTTCACCACTGAGCAATTGAAGTGCCAGGCACGGATCAATGCCCACACTGCTAATTCTTTCAATTGGAAGCGGTGAAGAAAATTCTGCCGGCAGTGGAATTCCCAACTGCTTAAATTGTTCTACATATTTGCTGGACACATATGTAGCTATGGCCTTTTCAACAATTGCCGCTTTTAAACCATTTGCGTAATGAGCCAACTCGGCGTCAGTTGGTGGTTCAACTGTTATTGAATTGCTGTAACCAGAGAAAGTAACATCATATGAAAGAATGCTACCGTCTGCTGCCAAATTAGTCTTGATCATTTTATCCATAATATGCGCATCACGATTGAGCGCACTTACTAATGGCGCGATGGCTGAGCATGTACCAGCATCGCATTGATATGCTGCATTATCTGGCAAATAAGGTAATGCCTGTAGGCGATTCATTTGCTGGTCATAAGTATCCCCTAGATAATATATGGCAGCAAATTCTTTACTCTTATCATCCAAATATTCTTCACGAGCAAGAGATTGGTTGAATTTCTTGATGCCTTTACGTGTAATTTGTTGATTGGCATAGTTGATTTCTACGGCACAAAGTTCATAAGCATCTGTCCAATAAGCAATATTTGTGTGTAGTGTACTCAAATAGACAGCAGTTTTGCCGTGAAATTTTGGGTTGGCAATTAGAGTTTCCAACTCTAAACGTGTTACTGCTTCATTGCCATCAGCATCCAATACTGTAAAGTTGCTTTCAAGCCAGTCCGACATTTCTACTAGAGGAGCTGATGTTTTCAGCTTCATTAATAATGGTGATTTTAGTGAATGAAGTGATACTATCCATTGACCTAACAATATAGCGATTACCAAGCAAGAACAGCAGATGGTACAGAGTATGCCCAAAGTTTTTTTACTTATGGGAGCAGACATGCATGAAGCTGCTTTCGTGATCTTCTATTTTGAATTGCTTGTGCTGCCTATGAAAAACAAACAAGGCGCTGCCGTGTGCGACGAGCACAACGAACAGCGCCTTGTTTTTAGATTTCAAATGTGTAGGTGATAAAAACTATGAGCTGAGTTTGTTTAAGCAGCTCTTCTTTTGTATACCCACGGGAACGAAGGATATGATTCTTGTAATTGCTCTTCATAACTGTTTGATATTCTATGACTAGATCTCAAAAGTGCTCGGGCATTTTCAAATACTACGCGTAGTACGCGGCCACCACTTCTATCTCCTTCCATATCAATTCTTAGATATGAGCCATTAATTGATGAGCCGGGTGTACCGGGTGTACCAGTTATTGAATCGCAATAGATATCCACATACTGATTGGTGCCAGGCAAGTTGCCGTAGAACATACATGACTGTATGGTGTAAGATGGCAGCATTTTGCTACCAACAAACTGTCGAGCTTGAGCTAGTAATGCACTGTAGGCAACGTTGTTGTTGTCCAAAGGCTCTTCATGAAATTCAAGTCCTCTGGATGTGCGTGATTTGCGTACCCGCATTTTTCCAGCAATGATTGCACGTGGCTCAACTCTGCCAAATCGTCCTTGCCAGCAAGGATGGTCTGACAAATTTTTCACTAGACAGCATCCCATGGGAAATTGTTCAGTTGCCGGCAAGAATATTCTCTGCTTGTGTTCCTTGCTGGTGTGAGGAGATCCCTCATTCAATCTCATACTTCTGAAAATGTCAGGAAAGCATAGCTGCTGTCCCCTATCCAAGCAGAGCTCAGGGTTTTTGTTTACAAGAAATTTGATCTGGTTATGTTGTTGTCTTTGCGTGGGCATGATTTCGATCTTTCTTGGGTGAAATGATTTCTGCATAATTTGTCACCCGGCTCAATTACACAGTTGGGTGAAAGAAAATAATAGTTCAGCCTGTCACCCGGCTCGACTGAACTAACTAAACACCGTCAGCATATTTCAAGTTGGACAAAGTTAATTCAAATGAGCTGAACTTTTTTGCTTAGTACAGCGTCTTTACTAATGAGAGTCAAGGCGTCTAATAAAAAAGCCGCTAGGGGCGGCTTAAAGTGGGGCTCGTTATGGTCGGTACCACCGACGTCTGCGAAACTCTCGGGAAGTGGTTCGACTCCGCCGGGCTACACTTTCCCTTACTATATCACAAGCTTTTTTTAAAAGTCAAAAGCTAAGAAGTTCAATTTTGGAGATTAGGATTTAAGTCGATTTTAGCTGGTTGTAAACTTGATATAGTCAATGACAAAAATGGAATTCTCTGGACCATGCCAATTCCCAGCAACATAAATTCCTCGACTTTGTCTATTTGATTCCGACAAAGCCCTTTCAATTTCGTCTATGTTTTGTCGTACTGAAATACGTTTTTCTTCATCTTCTGGCTCAAGTCCAAGAGCATGTCCATTGGCATAGATTGTTCTATCACTATCAGTTCTTACTAGCGAAAATACTCCATAAAAAGGACGAGAGGCACGTCCGCCAATAGCACAGCGTTTGCCATCAGTAAGAAAGTCTCTAATTTCTTCGCCCAGCTTATCGTCTTCAGATGTTAGTGGGGATAAGAGCCGTGTCAGATGTTCGCGTTGCCAACTCAATGTCAAGTCGCTATATTTGGTTAGATCCGACCATCTGCTAAGTTGCGAGAAGTGTGGTGAAAGCCCAAGCGTGAGACATTGATCATAAACTATTTTTGCAACTGGATTTAACCATTCTGGTTTGATGCTCTTAGCAAACCAGCTATCTTTTACGGTGGGAAAGCGAAACTCAGCACCTATTCCTTCGCAGCGGATCCTAAATTTTTTAGCAGCATCAAATACCTGGCACAAAATCGCATGATCTTGTCCGTGGTAATGAGCATCAGCTACAATTTTTGGAATTTCGCGCAAAATTTCTTCAGCTTTGCCAACGATATAATCTGCTTTAGCTCGCTCTTTTTGACTTAGACTTATTGTTGCGGCGTAGATTTCTTTGAGTAATTCTGTGGTGAATGGCATGTTTGCCTTTTCCTTTCTTTTTATCATAATGATAGCCCTTAACTTAATAGGCCCAAGGGCTAGCCCTTGTCCACTTATTCTTCAGCGAAGAACTGTGGCACGAAAAAAGCAAGGCGCTGCTAGCAAATAAATGCATAGACAGCGCCTTGCATAAGAGTTTAGAAAAACTAGCTATTAGCTAGTGCTGGACCGCATAAAGTTTTCGAAGTCATTTTCGGATTTGTTTGAATTTGGTGTTTTTGTGCTTTGGGCAATAACGCATGTGCCATCACCAGTGTGCTCTACGCGAGTGATAACGTCCCAACCAGCTCTGGTTAGCCATTCGTGGGATGCCTTAATCAAAGCTTCCGGATTGTCTGTAAAATCAGATGCATATCTTGCTGGATCAACTAGTGATATCAAAGATTTTAGCCATTGGGCAAGGAACATGCGGAAATATTCAGGCAATGAAGAGTCAGCTTTAATACAGGCAATCATAACTTGTCTATTTCTATCGTCTGCTTCCACCCATTGCTTTTGGCTTAGTATGCACGGATTACCCGGCTTGTAAGCATTGGCAGCTGCATAAGCAAGTTGGAAAACAGCGTCTAGGCGCTCTGAATGCGAAGACACCATACCTTGCCTTGCTTTATCTTTATCTTCTTCTGTCGGCATTAGATCGATTACAAAAGGACGACACTTTCTCAATTGAAGTATTGCCTTAGTGAACAATTGATACAGACAAATGATATTGGTCTGCAAAATAATCAGGTCATTGCCTGTTTCACGAATATTGCTTCTGTTAGCAATCTTTTCATCCATGAAACGGTTGATGGAGTCGATGGTAAGAAATAACTTGCGATATGCCTCAATTAGCCTTGTGCGATGAGCTTCAAAAGTAAATGAATTCACTTGTGTGGCAGCGATTGAGGATAATTGGCTTCCCCAAGTGTTCCAACCGTACCAGTTTTGATTCATGAATTTTTCAAATGAAGACAGAGCATTTTCTGCTTCTTTAAAAAGATCCTCCAAGTCCCGATAAACAGTGGCTATTTGTTTAGCCAGTGGACTGTTAGAGGCATTATCAATCAGGCTATAAGTTGGTTGGGTTAGTGTACTTGATACAATGGCATCAGCTGCATGCTGGTCTTGGTCATTTAAACTCAAGTACAAAATAGTCCTGGCTGCTGCCCAATATTGAAGACTGGCTTCAAGCGCATCAGGAAATGAGGGAAGTTCACCAAAATAAATGAGACAATCTCTCACATATTTTTGTGTTTCAAATAAGAATCGTGTCGACTGAACGTAATTTGTTTTGGCTACTGGATTATCGCTATGACTTTTAAAGCCACCGTTTGTCAGATAGCGGTGTAGCTCATCTAGTGCTGATTGCAGCTGGCATATCTCAGTTCGAAAGCAAGCACGGGCAATTTCGTATTGTCCAAATCGGAAATAATTAGCACTAAAGCTAGCGTGACGAGGTCCACGGTGGACACGGTCTTTAAGGGGTCTTTGTACTCCAATTCCTTGAGCATCATCAGCGCTTAAATAACCACGTGTTGATCCAAGCTGGTGCCGGCATTGCCTTACTGAGTCTTTTAGTCCCTGCACTCTTTTAAACAGTTCAAATAGATATTCGTCTCTTGTTTGATCAGTACCTTTGATGAGGTAAGGAGCAGGAGTTGTCTTTGTTTGTGGACTGTTGGTATCCATGATTGGAACCTTTTCATTTTTTGCCTGGTAAATTTAATCGCAGGCAAGCATGTATCCCCAGGCTAGTATGCTTGCTGCGAAAACCGAAACCAAAACGAGATGCAGCCGGAGCCACATTCGTTGTGCTAGTTTCAGCTAAATTGCACACGCACGAACGGTCGCAGTGCGACCCATAGTTTTTACACCACCTTTCTAGATGTGTTTTTCAATGGCATTATGCTACGAAGCAGCACCTGCTTGATGAAAAAGCATGGTTTGCCTAATAGCTATAATTCTTTTGTGATTTTGATACTCATGGGAGCAGGTGAGTAGATAGACAAGACAAAATAACAAAAGAGCTTTATATAAACAAAAAAGCTCTTAATAGAATGTTGTGATAATAAATCCTTTCGCGAATTGATCTATTTCAGTGCTGGTAATAATTTATAGCTTAGTAATAAGCAGATAATGTTTTCTATTATTTTCTATATGTGATCGTTTTTACTATTTATGAGGGCAAACAAGACAAATTAGCGCTAGCGCACTTTTGCTAGCGTCTCTTTATAACCCTGATTTCATCTTGCTGGCAGCACATTTTTAACCCTATTCACACTTGTCAAGCGGGCTTGATTCTATGAAAATAAATCCAGCACTAAATACAAGCAGTCCTCTAAAGACTTTAAATAATTAGTTTCAAGCCGTCCAGTTTTACGCTTAAATCTTTCAATTGAAACCGAACGCAATTTTTCACTCATGAAATAAGTTGTGTTTTTTAGTCCATTAATTGGTGATGGATCAACTTTTATACATGTCACTCTTGTTTGTTGTGTATGTGGATTGATTTGTGGAGTTTTAGTGCCTGGCACTGCAATCAAAAGACCATGAATATGGGCAGTATTATTCAGCTCTGCTTTGGAAATAATTATTGCTGGACGCTCCATGCCTTGTTCGTGTCCTATGGGGTGTCCAAAATCAACCATCCAAATGTCACCTCGTTGAAAAATAATTGTTGAGGTCATTCTTTTAGTCCATCAGATGAAGCATTATCGAAATTTTTAGATTCTTTTCGATATGTTTTAAGAGCATTATTGTTCAATGCTAATGCTTCAAAATCAGCTTGAATTTGTTTAGCTCTTCTTTCTTTTTCTAAAAGGGTAATTGCTAAATGAAATACATCTGGATGACTTAATTCTGTTTCCTGACAAATTTGATCTAGCTTGAATTTGTCATTACTATTTACTCTAATTGTGGGCATACTTGACTCCAAAATTGTATTCAATATTGTAATCAAAAATGACTACAATGTCAATATATAACCTGTTTGAGGGATAAGTTGCCTTTGGTGATGTAACATTCTGTCTACAGTTTTTATAGAATCGTTATCTGAAAAAAACTTGGGCATATTAAGAATTAGGAACAAGTGTTTCTTGAGGGGGAAACATGATTAGAGTACTTATTGCTGAAGACCAGCAAATTGTTCGCTTGGGACTAAAAGCAGCTCTTACCAAAACAGGCGAATTTGAAGTAGTAGCAGAAGCTGCTACCGGCTTAGATTTGATTGATTTAGCTAAAAAAATCCAACCAGAAGTATTAATTGTTGATATTAATTTGCCTGGTATAAATGGCATTGATGCAACCAAAGCAATTAAAAAAGAATTGCCCAATAGCCGTGTAGTTATGTTTACAGGTTATGGTGATGATAATAGTGTTTTTGGTGCATTGGCTGCTGGCGCTGATTCATATGTTTTAAAAGATAGCTCAATTACAAAATTATTTCTTGCCATAAAAACTGTTGTTAGTGGCTCTTGTTGGTTGGATGGGCAAATTGCACCTCGTATTTTAATTGCTTCTGCTGAAAAATATGAAGCAAAAGCAGCTCAAGAAAAAGAAGCTTTTGATGTAAGTATTTTGTCGGAACGCGAAAAAGAAGTTTTGCAATTAATTGCAAAAGGCAAAGGTAATCAAGAAATTGCTGACACTTTATATTTGAGTATTGATACGGTGAAATCACATGTGCGTCATATAATGCAAAAACTTGGTGTTGAGTCACGAACGGAAGCAGCAATCAAAGCCATAAAACTGGGGCTTGCTGCTGCTTGAGCAATTAATCGCTGATTTGTAGCTACGCTAACGTGACTGGCGGTTTTTAATATTTCAAAAGCAGTGAGACTATTTCAATCTAATTGTGTTTGCAGGTGATTAGTGTCTTTTCATGTCTGTAAAACTACTTCGGGCAACACTTATGCCGATTGTAGCCCGGCATGATTTTGTTTGCTCTCTGTTACAGGAAGTTTGTTTATAGTAATAAAGTCAGTTTAGTTTGAAATTACATTCTAGTTTTCTTTTCTTGAGATGTCTTTTTAGTTATATAGCTATTTGAGTTTGTTTAGAACAATTATTTATTACATGCGGCGGCATGCAGATTTCTGCTCGCTGCAAATTTGAACGGGAAAGATTCTGTTAACTCAGCTTAGAAGGAGGATGAAGTGCTGGATGAAACCACAGAAGATTTAGCCGATGAGTTGATTGATCAGCTGGAGAAATTTCTGGCTGATAAATGTAATGCTGAAAATATTGAGCTGGGTTCTGTAGCCTTAACTCAAATTAGTAAAGCAGAAAGATTTGTTTGTCTTTTAAAAGAGCCTGCTTTGGCTAGCAAATTTTTGGAAGGATTGGAACATAAAAGATTGGCTGTTTTTGCTAAAGAGAAATTTGATAAATATGCAATATCAGTGGAGTCTAAAAATGGGCGTGATGATTTTAGTTTATACCTGGACTTTACCTTCGGGTTGTATGAATCTGAGCAGTAACACTGTGTGTCAGTAACAATTTGATAATCTTGAAATTCAGAAAGGAAACCACTTATGATTGGGCGCATCATTGGCATTATGTTGCTTTTGCTGGGGTTTGCAATGATTGGATTTGCTTTTTTTATATTTCTAGGTACTCACCAACTTCCATTAGCTCTGTGGTTCACTGGCTTCCCAATCGCTGCTATCGGATTTGCGCTTGCCGTACCGGAACAATTTACGAATGGTCCGAGATAGAAAGTGATTCTTGCATAAAAAGCCCATATGCCCACACGCCCACAAATCCCTGACCTAAATGTGAAACCCTGTTGTTTTTTAGAAATAACAGGACAACACAAATTGGTCTTACATGACAAAATCATGCCAAACCCAAGTTGTTGTAATAAAAATTGCATGGTGCAATGTGCAACAACTTGGTCAAAGTATGCTCTTTTGCATGGACAAGGAAAATTTTAAAAACGCGAACCCAATGAAAGGGCAAAATAATGAACGCGGAAAAAACAACAACTAACCAGAAATACAATGTCATTCTTTCTAAAAACGCTTTGCGATTAGGTAGAGAACAGATAAACCACTGGGCTCGAGATGGCAGAATTACTTTAGGAGACCATTGCCTCCTCAATTTATATATTACTCAGGCAAAACAAGAATGGGATCTTAAAGAAACATTTGTTTATCCGGATGTTTCGAGTGAATGGAACGCATTTGCAGATAACGATATGAATTTGATTTTGATTAATGCGGTCACTTATGCAACTATTGCTAGTGAATTGGTTTTAAGTTTTTATCGATCTGTGAGTATGGAGCAAATTTGGGGATACGAACAATCTCCTCAATCAAGTGGTTTTTACAATCAGACGCTAAGACCAAGTATCAAAACCTTGCTTGATGTACTTAAGGAAATGGTTCTGTATCTTAATAGTGATAAGTCCAAAGTTGATTATATGGTAAGGCTAGATTTCCGCAAATGGTGTCTAAGCTATGCTTTACACCTAGCTGATCTGGCAATTGCTCTTTGTAAGTCGCCAAAGGACCCATCCTGCGTTCAATTGCCGCAAATTAAAGGATGGTTGCGCTTACGAGCAAAAACCAATCGCAATTTGGCAGGTATTATAACCGCGTTATCCAGAGCTGATGAGGAGGAAGCGGAGTATGGACGGACGCAAAGATTTTCGGCTGTATATAATGAATTTGCCTTTGAATCTGATAAGTATGCAAAAAGTCAGAGCGGTAGCTATGACATGGTATATGTTTTTCCGGATGTGGTTTCAATTGGGTTACCTTTTGGACCGAATGGTTGTACAGCACAAGGGAAACGCTGGATTCATTGTATAGATTTTAATGGCAAAAATGTTGGTTATTTTTATGGTGCAAAAGTACCTGATGATGTAGAGAAAATTTGGAACGAAGGGGAGGCAAATTGTGATTTACTGGTCAAGAGAACTCCCAAAACAGTTAGAATTACAGGACATCATCTAGGAAAAAATAGTCGTTGGGACGCCATTGAAAATTCATTTTTGATTACCGAAATCGAGTTGCTCTAAAATACGTAGCGCAACTACTCAAAGATAGATAATAGAGCGCTGTGGCTCGCCGCTGTGGCTCGCGCAGCGCTCTTGTTGTTTGCAATGTAGTAGTTTGGAAACATCTGCAAGTGGTCATTGGAATTTATAGCTCCTTTGGTAGTTTGGGAAAACCTATATGAAAGGGTGTGACAAATCTATAATGCAAAGAAAGGACGAACGAACATGAGGTGCATAGTATCAATCGTGGTTTTGTTTATGATGTTCTTTCCATGTCTAGAAGTCTTTGGTGCAGACAAGGTTTCATCACCTGATGAAATTGCTCAGGAAAAGCTCACTGCAGTTATAGTTCCTGTTGGTGAACGAGATCCCAGCTTGGTGGATTGTAAGACCTCTAAAGAAGTTGGGGCAGCTAAGCTGGGAGAATCCTTCAAAGTTTTCTTTGTTGATTCTCCTGATAGGAATTATAAACCTGGTGTCAAAGTTAATGATCTAATAGTTAGTGATTTTGCCAGAAGATATCCGGTATTGATTAACGATAGGGTTTGTATTTCCCTTCAATT
Source organism: Candidatus Obscuribacterales bacterium (assembly GCA_020054205.1). Lineage (GTDB taxonomy): Bacteria > Cyanobacteriota > Vampirovibrionia > Obscuribacterales > Obscuribacteraceae > JAGVLS01. The sequence goes on from JAGVLS010000031.1 coordinate 44,586, forward strand.
GAAAAATAAGGGATGGAAAGAAGAAGGCCAATGGTATTTATCTAGCTGGGGAGAAAAGGAAATCATCAAGGCTTTGGAAGCTGCACGTAGAGATGTGTTGAAAAAAGTTTCCAATCTGAAATCCGATGAATGCTTTTTGCTTACTAGCCCAGTTGATGATTACATGGGTTATTGGTCGAATAATCAGCTTTATTTGGTTCCACTCGTGAATGATATTGATCATTTCAAAGCAGGAACTGCTTATAGAGCTGAAGAAATATTCAATCATATTTACTAAATAAATATTCAATTTGCCAGTCGAATAATTCATTTGAAATGGAGGACGAAAAATGGGGATCTATAAAGACCGATCCGACAAGTATATTAGTGCAGCAATGGCTGTGGAAATTACTGCATTGGTTGCTGGAGTTTTATCCGCTGGATTCTTAGGATTTGCATTTGCGATTCTTCCCGGCATTCCGCCGCTGTTCTTGTCTCTTTATCGTGGATGGGATTTTACAGAATCACCTGAAAGTTTCATTGGAATGCTTTACGGCATGGCTCTAATTTGCATGCTCCCTGAATCCGGTATTGCTATGGGATTATCTGCAATTGCCGCAGTTTTGCTCGGCAGAGGAATTATGTGGGGTAAAGTTTGAACTTTTGGATAAATTCACAAAGAAATGGTCAAAAATATTGAGAATGGCAAAAATCAGCGGGTGCGACTTTACCGTGAAAAAATTTTTCTAAGGAGACTGGCGTGAATGGAAAAGGTTCATTTGTAAGAATGATTGGAACGCTTTTATTGGCTATCGTTCTAATGGTAGCCCTTGGATCTTATGGACTGGTCGGTGTTGCAGTTTCCTCTCTGCTTGTGCTTGGATTTATGCATGTAGCAATGAAAATCGACGATTATGCTGTTGTGTTTTCTATTGCAATTATTCTTGCTATGCTTTGCCTGTTATTACCCGAAAACTTTGGAGTGTTGATGGCTCTGTCAATTTTTGCTGGAGTAATTATTGGGAGAGGTAACGTAATTTGATCAACTTGCAAGGATTGCTTAATTACAAGCTTTGAAAGGCAAACAGAAATGAAGAGGATACTTGATAATTTAGTTTGGCTTGTATTTATTGTTTCAATGGGATTATCAGGATATATCGCAAGTTGTGCTGGAAATGCATTTGGCGTCGGGGCGTCAGTAGGAAGCTGGAGAGTGATAATCTCTTTGATGTTGGCTGTTTTGATAGGTAATGCATGCGGGTTTGCATTTTTGTTGGTGTTTACCTATCCCTTATTTCGTGCTCGTGACAGGATTGGTCTTACACAACAAAATCATGCTAAACCCAAGTTGTTGTAGTAAAAATTGTACCGTGCAATTTTGCAACAACAAAGAATGTGTAAATATTTTGTTTGGATACAAACTCTATTTCCAGGACGCAACTATGGTTGCAAAACAAGTCCTGCGGCATATTGCCTTGCCTTTGGGTTGGTGGTAAGGCAATTACAAAATCCAGCCCAACAAACTCTAGCCCTATGGGGCTTTAAGTTGCTATGGCGACAAGAAGGAGAAAACACATGATTACCCTCATCGACAGAACCGTTCATTGTCCAATGTGCGTGCAAACAGGAGACTCAGCTCCTGATGATCACCGTGAAAATCATCCATTACTTGTGTTGGATAATGAAATAATTTGTGCTTGCTGCGGAAATAGCATTAAGCAAAATGGCTTGGCTGAAATTCCCGGCAATGTGGTATGCATTTTGCGTACACTTATTCAAAAAGGACTTATGCAGGCTTCTAGCGGTATTGAAACCGGTACACCGGTACTGCGTCATCATAAGCCTAAAAGTGATGTTCATACAATAATGCTTAGCAGGAAAGATGCAGGTGGTGCTGAGCTTGCCTGCAAAGTTCAATGGACTTATGTTGAGAGAGACAGTACTGCTGAACAATCGAGAAAAAAAAGCAAGTATTGTCGTCAATCTGTGGGATGTTACATACCTGAGTCTGTCCACCAAGTCGTAAGTATCATTTCTGATAGTGATGGTGGTGGTTGGAATTCAATGAATGTTATGTTCATTGATATCAAAGGCAAGCGCAAAATAATTAGACTTGAACGCAATGCTGTATTGGTTAACGATTGCAATAAGGCTGATTCCTATACAAGCCTACTGATGCGTTTTGAAATTGCCTGGACATTGCCTGAAGAAGAGATGACTTTATATGTGCCAATACTTAATTTGCAAACAGCTGACATGCTGATGAAAATCCCTATTTCTCAATGGCATACATTTGAGACTAAGGAAACTGAGTTTTGGCATCAATTTATTTGGCCATCTTGGGGTCAGCTAAATCGTGCCATTGAATACAGGGGACCAATAGAAATTTGTCTAAGCCGTGAAGATGCACTAGATCCACTTTGCAATAGAGGTCTTGTTGTTGAACACAAACAACTCATCAATGGTTGTTATCTGCTTTGCATCAACAGATGTAATGCCTATGCTGTCACGGCAGCGGTTGTTGCTGATTATGCTGCCTTTTTAGAGGCACGTCCAAATCTTAAATCAGTAGCAGGAGTAGAGCCTATTATCCTGCCACCGCCTGATGAAATAGGGAGGGCCCAACTTGGTCCTGCCTTACAGCAAGCACTGAGTCAGGTTCGCCCACGAGATATTAAGCTGGAATATGTACCGGGGGCATAACAGATAAACAACCTTCTTTCCGGTGAAATAGTTACAATAGATGGTGGGCTAGAGTAATTTACTCTAGCCCACAAATCGTTGACCTAAATGTGAAACCCTGTTGTTCTTTAGAAATAACAAGTCAACACTAATTGGTCTTACCCGATAAATCATGCTAAATCCGAGTTGCTGTTGTAGACATTGCGCGGTGCAATTGTGCAGCAGCTTGGTCAAAGCATTCTCTTTTGCGTGGACAAGAGGAAAGACTCAACAAGAAAGGACTGACGAAAATGGACCTGAATAATGATGTTACAAGCGTTGATTATTTGGAAAAATTTTCACAACTCCATGCGGTTATTTTGAACTTTTTTGTTGGTAAGATAAACCCTCTAACGAAAAATTTGCAGCAAATGGTGTGCGAAATCCGCCATAAGGATTCTGTTGCTGATCAACTAAGTTTGCTCAGAGTTCTCATAACTATTGAAGAATTTTTGCGTGAGTCTCATCAAGATCAATCTGTAATTGCTGGACAAGCCTGGCAATTAGCGCAAGCCCAATTCGATCGCGCGATTACCAAAAAAGAATTTGCTGCCGCAATATCGGAGGATTTGCACACAATTCCCTTTCGGGATAGGACAAAAATTCCTTGCTTTGATCCGGGCGATGAGGGTCTCGGTGGGGCTGTGCTTGCTCTGTTAACGAAAGGGGGAATGTCTCACATAAGATATATAAGGTCTGTCTTACCGTTTTTATTTGAGGATGATGCCTGCCGACTGTTGCTAAAAATATGCCCCAATAAATATTGGCTTTATAGTGTTATTGAAAAGGTGATAGAGCTATCGCAGAAGCATCAGGGTTACGCTTCAAAACCAACGCACTTTGGTGTAGATGATATATGTCAAGCTATTAATCGTTTGCAGAATGAAAAATTACACTTAGGTGCAGGAATATTACATGTAAATGAACAAGATCTGGGAAATCCGGATACGTGGAAACCAGCTACCATTGCTTATGCTACGCAAGCTGGTTGGGTACTATTGGATTTGAGGAATCCAAATCATAAACATTCTGAAGATATTCGATTTGCAAGGCTGGTTTTGAATCCCATATGGACATTCTCTGGACAGCTCACGCTGGACTCGATGGATTTGTCCTCGCAAAGTAATTCAACTGATACTGCCCTTCCTGCTGAGACAGAAGAGAATCAGGTTTCATTGTTGATACAGCTACGTGTTCTAAGAGACTCCCTTCTTAAATTGGTGGATGAGGTTAAATTTGCTTGGCACGATAATTCATCTTGTAATTCTTTAAGACAATCAATTGATGGTCCAAATCAAGATGCGCTGACGGAATTATTGCATTGTACTGCAACCAGTGCTAACACTATTGTTGAGCAAGTACCGGGACTGTGTGCAGTACTTCAAGAGGAAAGAAAGAAACTGCTGAGAGCCAATATTACTCGCAATGAATTTAGTAATGCACTTTATAAAAATGCGCTGGTGTATAGATCTGATATCAAAGAAGGACTGTTTTTTAGGACTGATGGTTTGATTCAATTGCGTGAATTGATCGGGTCCAAAGGATGGGAAAAATGTGTGGAAGGCAACTCCGTTGAGTTAAAGGAGATCCTTTCTTTATTCTTTACTGAAGATGCTCTTAAGCTACTTGTTGTCTATTGTGGTCTGCATGAATTCTGGCTTAGAGATGCAATAAACGAAGCCTTAATGTGCAAGGGCTCAGAAAAGCCGTGGCCTATTGAAGGAGATATTGTTGCCGAGGCGATAAAGGGCATGGCTGAGCGGTTGAAGAAGGGATTGCTGCCGGTAATACATTTGGACATGAATAAATGGACAGCATCGGAAACCGCACATGCCTTGAAGGTTGGTGCTGCTTTCTTTAGTAGGTTAAGTGATGGGGTAATTATTAATCCAATATTGAATATATTGAATGAGCCGGAAGCTTGACTGCAAATAGAGAAAGGAAAAGATAATGTTTTGTCGAAATTGCTCAAAGAGCGAAAACAATAAACAAAGACCAAGTTCGATTTGGAAAAGTGCGGGATGGGGAGCATTAATTGGGCTTGCGCTGGGATTAATAACCGCTCCCAAATCCAGTATCAGTTTGTTTGTTATTACTGTTGTTATAACCGTTCTTTTGGGAGCGGTTGCAGGTGCACGACTTGCTGTAATGAATAAAAGTCCATAAAAACAAAGAGAAGGCTTCTCAAATTGAAAAATTGCTATTATATGGAGATGCTTCATGGTTCAGCAAGAGGAAGATTTACTGCAGCTTGATTATCCAAAGGCTTTGCTAATAATTGCTAGTCAATTTTACGATACGATGACATGCAAAGTGATTCCTAGGCTCGAAGAATTGCAACAGGAAGTGGGTGAAATTTGCTGCATGCCTCTTATGGAGGAAGATCACCCGGATCTAATTCGAATGTTTGGCAGTATGGAAAGTTTCTTGCCAGGGTTTATTTCGGGAGAAGCTCAAGTTACAGCTTGCATAAAGCAATTGCAAAAAGTGCAGTTCTCACTAATTCAGCCAAGTGCACTATTGAAAGCATTTACTGAAGACATGCAAGCATTTAATAGCCTGCAACAACTCTGTTGTGACTTTAATTTAGATAAAGATATTATTGGTAAGGCTACGGAAAAATTATTAGAGAATGCAGGCATTGCCTGTCATAGCGTTGACAAACTATTGCCACTGTTATTTGATGATCAGGCAAGGCAATTACTTCTTGCACTTTGTCCGAATACTTTCTGGCTCTACAGAGTTCTTGTGGCGGCATTTCTGCCGTATGGAGATAGTGCCAAACAAAACTTATCGCGCTTCTCCATAAACGAGACTTACCTTATTCTAAAAAATATTGAACAATCTATCAATGCTAAAAAATCTAAATTGGGTAAGATCAGTCCTGTTGAACCTAACACATGGCCAATTCCTTTTGTGACTTGTGGACTATTTGAAGGTTGGATTTTGATTAATAACTGGAAAGTAAATGGATTGCCTTCAAGTGAAGGGGAAGCACAGTTGATTCCAAATCCTATATCGGTTTTGTCAAATAGCTTTCACTTTTTGCGCAATACTACAGCCCTAGCCTTTGGTACCGTAGATGAAGCTGTTAAATTGGCTCCGGAAGGACAAAACAAATCTGATTTTTCTCTCCAATCTCTTACAAGATTGGATGAATTGTTCGAGGACACGTATGAATCTATTAGAAAATATGATTTGCCAGGATTTGTAAGGCTGCGCGAAAGTCTACATGAGCATCCGAAGCTTTTAAAATTGTGTGCCGATATTGAGCAGGATTTATATGATATTCAAGAATATTTGGCCAGTTTCAGGATGTTTCTTTCCTGTAAAATCGTGACCAGTGAATAGCCCAAAAAACACCTGGGAAATTCAACAGCGTTTTATTGAAAAATACGAGGTAGATGACTCTGCAGGAGCTATTTTGTGAAAGTGAAGAAGTGAAACAAGTTATGCCAGCTATTCCGGTGGAGTTTGTTCCAATTGAAAATGAAAATTCTTAAGAAAGGAAAAAACAGTGGATAGATCTACGCAGGCATTATTGCTATGGGCATTGCTATGGGCGGCTTGCATTGTTTTGGCCTTTTCGTTGCTTAGTGTTACCGTTCTGATGTATATGTTAGGAGCTTTATTTGTTCTTGTGCAATATAACGACGCAGATGACTTTATTCTTTGGGGTCGAATTGCTCTTTTGTTCTTACTGATAGCTTATTTTTGTTCTACCTGAACACAATTAAATAGAAGAGAGGAAAGGCAACAATGGTCATACTCTTTATCGTGGTAAGCGTCATCGCTATCATCAGTCTCATTGCTTTGGAGCGAGAAAAAGAAAATCATAAAGAGACTAAATTGTGTCTTCAGCAAAAAGAAGATGCTTCTGTTTGCCTGGCGTTGCTGCAGAGAGCTTTTGTACAGGAGCCTGCTAATACGCTGGAAATAATAGAAATATATATGAGCCTCAAGTTGAAGTTTGGTTTGGAATCGCAGGAAGCAGCTGCTTATTACAATCGTTATTCGGATAATCCCGACTTTGTTGAATTTGTAAGAAATATAGATGAAATATGGGGACTGCTGCGAATGGATGAAAGTAATAGGCAAGTTATCCAGGCTATCCTAGTACGCTTTGTTGATGAGTATAAGCTCGGCGAAATGAAAGAGGTTTGTGTCGGCGTAGGCTTTAAGGAAAATAAGCCCTGTCTTGTAGTCTTCTGCAAAACTGACGAGGTGAAGCAAGCGATGCCTTCTATTCCGGACGAATTTGAAGGTGTCAAAGTATTTATTGAGATTCATAAGTTCGCATGAGTCTTGCTTAGTAGGCAAATTGTGTGGAGTAGAGTTTGAACAATTGTTATTCAGTAAAAAGTAGCTTTTCTATTTAAGGAACAAACCATGAAAATGCTGAGTATGCGTCAAGTTGAACAGTTCATTCAGGAAGGAAAATGGCTGCAAGAAAGCACCACTTTGCTAAGAAAAATCATACTGAAGGAACTGTCTGAAGATTTGCCACAGGTTGACATGCCTATGGACGAGAAATACAAGTTAAAAGAAGAAATGCGAAAGACGATTCAGGGACTTGAAGATTCTTACAGCAATACTTTGAGCAATTTGAGTTGTTTTTATTGCCAGCAGTCTATATTGATTCACCACGCTAGGGTACTTGCGGCATGGCTGAGTGCTGTTCTGCCGGCATTGATTTGTATTTTCGTTTTTCCGTTATTCGGGGCAATTGCAATTTCCGGGGGACTGCCGGAAAAAATAATTGTTGGGGTTGTTTTTGGCCTTGCTATGCGATTCCTATTTTCTGAGCGTTGGATAATTATGTGCGTACCTATGGGTGATAAATTTGGTGCTAATTGTTTTATATTCTGCTTTTTGTCTGGGCTGATTGTTTTCCCTATTTTGGTTCTTGGAGCGTTCTCGCTATTTGGGCTGGTGTTATTTGTAAACTTCTTGTGGCTTGTGGCTGGAATATTTTTGATAATTATAATGAATCTCATGCTTCCTTCTTTGTGTAGAGATATGGTGTGGACGAATTCGTAAGAAGGAATTAGTTGTGGAGAAAAGAAAATCTGAAAGGAAAGTGCAAACTATGAATGAAAAAGACGCCAAATTGCTTCTAAAAATTGGTTTGGTTTTATGGGTCTCCGCTATCGTTTTGGGATGTTTTTTTGGTGGCTTTCTTTCTGGTATAGTACTTGTGTCGATAATAGCACTGGTTGTAGTTTGTATAACAATTAGCTTTGACTCTGACGACAAATTTCTATTACTCCTGCTTGTTGTGGTGGGACTTGGGAATATTGGTGCACTGGAAATGTTTGGTGTAGCGTTAACCATGGCAATGCTTGCCGGCGGGTTGATGGGCAAGGGACTTAGGGGTTCCAATTGAGGATTGAAAACAAAGACAAAATTTAGAAACTAAAGGGAGGGCGAAAAATGGGTGCATTTTTAAGAACTATTGGAACGCTTTTGTTTGCTGTGATTCTGATGTTTACGTTTTCTGCTTATGGCAATCCGGCTGGTTTCATTGCAGCTCTGTTTGGTGGTGGATTTATGTATATAGGCGGGGGCAGACTGTTTTATAACAATAATGAGCGTACCATGACTTTGCAATTAGGATTGCTTGTTCTTGGTACATCGATTCTTTGTATCGTGACGCTTGGAGCGTTTGGTACGCTTCTAGCTTTATCAAGTTGCGCAGGTGCAATTATAGGCTGGGGCAATACGCATTAGAAAGGAGCGAAATTATGACCGGCTTGGCTATACTACTAATCATTGTTGTAGTAGCTCTCGCTAGTAAACGTTAAAGTCTTCTTTAACTACCTTAGCGAAGCTCTTTGGGCAGCGGCAGAAGCTACAAGAGAATCTGATGATGCACGCTGGCTTCTTTGAAAACCCGTGGGCAAGTGGGCTGCTAGAAATAGCAGCCCACTTGCTTTTCACTTCTTCCCCAATACCAAAATAAATTTCGAGAAAGGAAACAACCATGAATAAGTGGATCAACAGCATTAACCGAGCCATGCATTGGTATCTAACCAATGGGTACGTCCAAGCAGTATCCGTTGCTGTTTGGTGTGCACCAGTTGGATTTTGTTTAGGACTTTTATTCGCTGGCTTGCTAGGCGCAAATCACAACATCCAATTTCTAGTTGCCACTTTAGCCGCGAACGTTTTGACGACAATTGCAGTAGTTGAATCCCTACGGTCTCAGGTAAAAAATAATAGCAAAAGCTCTTCAATACCGACAAAATTTGTGTGAATGAAAATCAATACATCTGAAATCCGATGAATGCTTTTTGCTTATTAGCCCAGTCGAATAATTCGTTTGAAATGGAGGACAAAAAATGAGTACGACGACACAAAGTCCGGAAACATTGAAATTGATGTCTCCCGAAGAATTGCTAGCCGCTTTAACGGAAAGAGGAAGGCTGAAGGAAGAAAAGAAAAATCAAAAGCAAAAAGCGCAATTGCCGAGGCTGGCTCAAAAAATATTGCAGCATTGTGCAAAAACTATTAGAAAAATAAGCAGATCGTCAAACCTGAAAATATTTAAATTGAGTACTATTGTTTGTGTTGATGAATTCATACCGAATATTCTTCAGTCGGTGAAAGAATTGACTCTTGAGAATCAGGGGGAACTGTTTGCCCTGATCAACAATAAACTTAAAGAAAATGGTTGGTACATTGTTGATGATGATAAGAAAGGGAAAGGCATAGTTTTCCCTAATGAAAATGAAAGCTTTGAAATTGGTGTTTTGCTTAAAGAAGGAAAAATCCTCGAATAAAAATGAATCTAAGAAAAAGGAGGAAGTAATGCTTGGAAAAAATGATATTAGGGCTGTGATTCAGCCTTCTGTACAATTGGGTAGAAGTATTTCAATTGGTGTACGTAGCATAATGGAAGAAGAGGTTGTAATTTGTGATGCAGTTGCAATTGAATCTGGCGTGAGAATTAAAGCACGTACAAAAATATATTTTGCTGTCAATATTGGTAATGAAGCTCATATTGGAGAGAATGTTGTAATTGGTGAAGGTACTGATATAGCTGAGAATGTGTCTATAGGTGGCAACACTAAGATAGGAAAGCATGTAGTAATTGAAGCGGGCGCAGAAATTGGTAGTAATGTCACTATTGGAGATGGCACTTGGATTGGCAAAAACGCTACGATTGGCACTTGTGCTATTGCTGATGATGAGGGCAGATTTGCGGAAGGACTTATTATCGAGCAAAACGTAAGAATTGCTGAAGGTGCTTATATTATGAACGGTGTTTGTCTTGAAAGTGGAGTTAAGGTGGGTGTCAAAACAGAAATTTATTCTGGCACAAAAATTGGCTCAAATACACGCATTGGTGAGCATTCAACAATTGCAGATAATGTTTTGATTGGACGAAATGTACGAATTAGCAGTTTTGTAAGGGTAAATGCAGGCGTTAATGTTTGTGATGCAGAAAGAGTTTATAGACATCTGTGCTAGCTAGTATTGTAGTTGACTTAACGAATTAATTTTATATGTGATTGATATTACCTGCTTAATCATCGGTGCACAATTTACAAATACCAACAGGCAAAAGAGGATAAGTATGTCTATCGACAACACGATTTGCGTGCTGCGGACGCGGAAGCCGAATGGTTTGGGTAGTGAATTTCGGGTTGCTTTGGTGCAGGCAGCCGAGCGGTTTTATCCGGGAGAGATGAAGCGGAAGAACTACTGGATGTTGGTTCAGAGCTTTGGTCGCAGCCGGGTTTTTGCTGACAAGGATGAGTCGCGCGATGAAGAGTTTTGTCCAAGCGCAGAGGAGCAGGCGTGGAAGCAGGCTTTGCGCAAGGCAAGGGGTCTTCGAAGAAGCGGAAGAGGCGGTCTCGAGTATGGAGTTCGTTCGGTGCATTTGAAGATGGTCTTTCCTGCTGACGCCAAACCCCCTCGGCACAGGCGGAGGACTTAAGAGAGCACTGCTTTCATCATTGTTTGACTAAGCAATCGATTGGATTTGCTACAGGCATTTCCAGCTAAATTTCAGCGATTCTCACAGCGGGATCGGACACCTATCCCGCTGTGATTTCTTTTTCTGTATTAGTTCACTAAACCATGTAGTAAGAAGAGTAGTTTAAACCTGTGCCATTTTCAGATTTTTTTGTTTGGGGTCTGGCCAAAATAGCTATTAGATCTTAGAATTGATATGTGAGCAAGAAAAAATCTAATTGCCAATCATGTATAGATTTGAATGCCCGACTGGAAAGGTTAGAGGCAAGACTTGATAGTGCAGAAAAACAAGCGGAACATTGGCACAAGAGATGGGGA
>JAGVLS010000024.1 GCA_020054205.1 Candidatus Obscuribacterales bacterium
AGTTGATTTACCTGGACGTCCTGTCACTATTCAAATATGGAAAACTCAAGTTGGTAGAGTTCCTCTTTATTTGCTTGATACAAACATGCAACAAAATCGCAAAGAGGATGAAGACATCACGGACGCTCTTTATCATGCCGATCAAGATATCCGTATTCGCCAAGAAATTGTACTTGGCATTGGTGGAATGCGCGCTTTAAAAGCACTCGGTATACAACCTAGCGTTTGTCATATGAATGAAGGACATTCTGCATTTATGGCGTTGGAAAGAATTAGACAAATTATGCAAGAGAATAATTTGTCTTTCTTTGAAGCTAAAGAAGTAGCTGCCGCTGGACACATTTTCACAACACATACAGCGGTTCCGGCTGGCATTGATAAATTTTCACCCGATTTGGTAGAGCGTTATTTTAGTGAATATTGGCGCAGTTTAGGTTTATCAAAAGAAGAATTTTTTGCACTCGGACGAGCCAATGCATCAGACAACAATGAGCCTTTTTCAATGGCCAACCTAGCAATAAAATTATCAGCAAAAACCAATGCGGTAAGTTTATTACATGGACAAGTATCACGTAAATTGTTTCAATCGGTTTGGAAAGATATTCCTGAGACAGAAGTTCCTATTACTCATATTACAAATGGCATACACACCAAGTCGTGGATCTCAGACGAGATGGCCGACTTGTATGATCGTTATTTAGGTACAAAATGGTTTGAAGATTTAGGCGACCAAAATGTCTGGAAAAAAGTAGAAGAAATTCCCGATGAAGAACTCTGGCGCATACAAGCAAGACGCAGAGAGCGCCTAGTCAAATTCTGTCGAAATCGTGTTAAACAGCAGCTTGAACAAAAAGGTGCTTTGTCCTCTGAAATCAAAGAAGCAGCTGCAATTTTAGATCCCGAAGCTCTGACAATTGGTTTTGCTAGACGCGTGGCTACTTATAAAAGAGCAACTCTTTTGTTGAAAAACGCACAAAGATTAGCAGAAGTGTTAGGCAACAAAGATCGTCCAATACAAATAATAATTGCTGGCAAAGCTCACCCTGAAGATACACCAGCTAAAGAATTGATCAAACAGCTTATTCATTTTTCTCGCCAAGAAGGTATGAAAAGCAAATTTGTTTTCATAGAAGATTACGATATGAATGTTGGACGTTGGCTGGTGGAAGGGGTGGATGTTTGGCTTAATACTCCACGTAGATTTTTGGAAGCTTGTGGCACAAGCGGCATGAAAGTTGTTTTCAATGGTGGTATCAATTGCAGCATTTTGGATGGATGGTGGGACGAAGCCTACGACGGACAATGCGGTTGGGCAATTGGACGAGGAGAAGTTTACACAGATACTACCTACCAGGACGAAGTGGAATCAAATACCCTCTATGATTTATTGGAAAAAGAAATTGCTCCTCTTTTTTATGAACGCGACAAAGATGGTATACCACGCGGCTGGATTGCTAGACTTAAAACAGCAATGCTTAAATTATGCCCTACATTCAATGTAAATCGGATGGTACGAGAATATGCTTTGAAAACATATTTTCCTGCCAGCTCACGTTATTATGAATTTCTTGAATCTGATGCTGTAAAAGCAAAACAATTGTCGGTATGGCGCAAACAATTAACTCTAGACTGGAAAACTTTATCAATAGAATCTGTCGAAGTTGATATGCCTAAATTTGTTAGAGTTGGTGATGACTTAAAAGTAAAAGCCATGATCAATCTTGGGCAATTAAAAGCTGAAGACATATCTGTGCAAATTTATCACGGAGCAATTGATGCCTACGGCAATATAATCAATGGTGAGGCAATTATGATGAATTGCGAAAATAATAACGAGAAAAAATCTTGTTTATTCAGTGGTAAGATTCGTTATGTAAGCAGTGGCAGACACGGACTTACTGTAAGAGTATTGCCTTATCATAATGATTTAAATTCTGCTTTTGAAACTGGCCTAATTTACTGGGCATCCGAGAATTTAATTCGCTCTCTTGTGTTAGCAAATACATAACAAGAAACTCATATTTGATTTACCACATGAAAACTGTTAAGTTAATTAATACATAAGGTAAATATGACCTCTTCATTTGTATTAGAGAATAATCTTTGTAGATCAAAGCTTTGGCATAGGTTACATTATTTGCAATGAAAACAGTTCAGCCCGCCAAAGAAATACCTCCACATCCTGGTCCCTCGTCTTCTCAGACAGAGACTATTTTTGCTGTCGATTATAAAAAAGCAAAAAAAGCAGCTTTTTTATCTATATTGCCTGGACTTGGACAGATTTATGCAGGACAAAAATTAAAAGGAATATTGTTTCTTGTCATTACTGCAACAAATTTATTACTACTAATCTCAATTCCGTTTAGTAAACAAATTCTAAAAACTTTAGGCGATTTAGCACAAAGTTTTCACATTAGTCTAAATGAAAAACTTATTCAATGGTTGTTTGGCACTGGCATAACTTGGTCCAGCCCAGCCGCTATTTTCTATATTATCCTTCTCAGTTCATTTATTCTTTATGCTGCAAGAGACGCATATGCTACAGCTGCCCGTCCATGGCGTAAGCTTATTGCGAAAGAATCGTTTCTTCTATCAGAGGTAATTAGCGGATCTTATTTATTCCACATTTCACTCGTAACAATATTTTTTATTTTAGTGCTCTTTTTTATTGCACCGCCTCCACCTATTGAACAGGCAACCGATATAGAATTAGTTGCAGAAGAACCAGCACGCAAATCTGAACCAGCAAAAGCCGCACCAAAAGCGCAAGTAATACCGCCGCCTGTAAAGCCTCAACCAATTCCACAAAAGGTTGTAAATCAACCAACTCCTGTAGCAATTGCTACTCCAACTGACACACCCACGCCAGATCCAGTAACAACACAACCGCAAGCAGCAACTCCAAGTACAAATAGTGTTGGGACCGGTGCAGGCAATGGACAAGGAGAAGGCAGTGGCAATGGCAATGGCAACGGCGAAATAGATTTTGGTGCTTACCTAGCTGAAATGCAAAAACGCATAAAACGAGCTTGGTATCCACCAAAGGGCAATGAATCAAAACGAATTATGGTTTCATTTAGAATTAGTCGCAACGGTACTGTCTCCGATATAAACCTTGTGAAGTCATCAGGACTGACTATAGCTGACGACGCTGCAATTGCTGCAATTGAAACTGTATCCCCATTACCACAATTGCCAGCGGGCTCTCCCGATTCAATTCAAGTCAAATTTTCGTTTGACTACAATATTTTCAATGGTGGCAAAAATAGCATCTACTAATTAATGCTAATTGGCTTCCATAGATTTGCTAGCAGTAGATTCAGTTGTTTTAGGAATCGCAGCTGCACTCGTTTTTGGTACTATCTTTAATTTACCAAGTTCTAAGTCAACTACTGATTCTAATTTATTATCACCAGCGGTACCGTTTATATATTTCACTTTTTGTTTGGATATTGGGTCAACGATAGACATCCAAGTGGTATATTCACCAGTTGCCAATTCTGGCATTTTTAAATCTACTTGCCAGCTAACTTTGCCACCAGGCAACCACTTATTTGTGGGAGTAGAAGGTGTGTGCAAAGACTGAACAATTGGCTTGCCAGAACTATCACGTAATTCAATTTGAATTTTATAGCTGACAGGCAAATCTTTATCCATTTGTCTTTCCGGACGCAATGGACTTGAATCTCCCATATTGGCAAATTCAAATGAAGCAGCAAGAGGTTGACCAACAGAAGACTCAGTTGGTAATTGAGCTTTTCCACTAATTAGTTTGTAGCCTAAGTGTCGAGACAAACGATCCAAAGTGCTTACAGTTGCTTCTTCTTTGCTAGTGAGCATGTTTTCTGGTATTTCAATAAAGCTAATGCCATCGTCTAATGCATAACGAGCAATTTTTGTCATCGCTTCACCCGATACAGCTTCCGATAATTGCAAACCAGTTATCGTATCGTTGCGGAATTTTAATAACACCCGGTAATCATCAAAACCATGACGATCATATTTTTCATTTTCACGGGTAACATAAACTCTTTGTCCGTATTTATATACAGCATAATCAACAATATGATCCAATAAATCTTCCCCGCCACGATTAGCAATAGGTGGATTGATATTTAAGTTGAGGCGAGTGTGCTGAAATCTCTTAGCAAAAGCATCAACAACATATTGCCAATGTTCGACCAGCTGTTTTGGTGTCATGCCATGATCTTTTTTCAGAACATCTACCATTTGTTTGGCATTAGAAATAGTAGTTGCTTCTTTACTTGTTGTTTGCCCTTTAGCAAAATTTGGCGTTACACAAGTGCCATGCGCATCGCCACCACCAGTAATACCAATACTATGAATATAAGGATTTTTGTCATAACGAGAACCAAATTGTCTAATAAAGTTTGACCATTGGGCCATGTAATTATCATCCCAATAAATTGGCATTTTGTATTCTTTGTTGTTTGCACCAATATAAGTAATAGACTTCACACCAGTATCAAACACCCATTTTGGAGTATCTGTTATCGGCTCATTATTTTCAGAATTTTCAGAAACTCCAGATGTGGATATACGCAAAATCAAATACTTTTGGTTTTTTTCACAGGAAGAAAGCAAATTATCTACTGCTGACCAATCAAATTCACCTTCACCAGGCTCCACCATTTTCCAAGGAATTGTTGCCGATATGCCGTTTACTTTGGGATTTTCAAGCAGTCCCTTGACATATTCCAAATCAGTAAGTTTTGTATTTGGCACAATTGCAAAGAAGCCTTGCTCTTTGTTAGCAACAGCTTTTGTTTCAATAACTTTATTAAGCTTAAATGATTTTTTCTTGATAATGCGATCTTGAGATTCATTAACATAATTTTTTTGCGGCAATGGGCTGAAATACTTCATATATTCAACTGGGGCCGGGCTAGCAAGAACATTGTCACTTGCAGCAATGGCAAAGCTTACCGCCAGCAAGGCTGAAACAACGGATGTACGACGAATCATTTGTGGCATTTTTCCTCCAAACTGCTTGCTGACAAATTCAATTTTCATGTATTGGTGTCATGTTATAGCAAGTAAACGGGCTTAAAACCAGAGTTGAGGCAAATTAAATGATTAGATCATCAACCTGACAACTCGAATGAGATAAATTAGGCAGTAGTGCTAAAACATTTTGCCTAATCCCACACACTCTAATCAGGAATTTTTCTTTGAGTCTCACATATTTAGGACACAGCGCATTTAAATTTGAACTGTCCGGACTACGCATTTATTGTGATCCGTATATTCAAGAGCCAATGGATCCAAAACGTTTACCCGTCGGTAATATTGTATTGTTAACACATGGACATTTTGATCATGGCGTTCTAATGTCGCGCTTTTTTTATGAGAATTGGAAATGCCAATTTGTTGGACCAAGAAAGCTCATTGCTTGGATGACAAAAAAATATAAAAAAATAATTCCAGCTGATGCTCTTATTCCGTTAAATCATGGTGAGTCAATAAAATTAGGTAAAATCAAAATAACTGCTATACCAGCTCATCATCCAACCAATAGATTGGGCAAAACTATTTTAAGTCTATACGCGCGCACTTCTGCTCCTGGTAATCCAGTAAATGGATATTATTTTGAAGGATATTATCAATCTGGCGATACTGTATACACACAAGAAATAACCAAGGCTTTAAAAGGCATGGACATTCATACAGCCTGTCTGCCTATCGGTGGTAAATACAAAATTGCTAACCCACAAGACGCATTAAAAATTGCCGAAGAAATAAAAGCAAAAAGACTTGTTCCTATGCATTGGCAGCCATTGGTAGAACAAGTACCGTTTCGTTATGCACCATCGCACTTAGTCAAATTAGCTAAATCAACGGGGAGCAAAGTAGAAGTTTGTCCTTTAGCTATCGGTGAAGTTTTAAACGATATGGAAGTTGTTTCTAACCGATAAAGCCTTTGCTTTTAAAGTGATCAGTTAATATACTGCCTACATTGTTTCCAAGATATTTTCATCACTATTTAATTTTTGCTGGTTGCAAAAATAAAGCTTTTGTTTATGTTTGGAGCAATGCCTGCATCGCCTTGTAATTATAGAAATATACATATATTCATTTCACAATAAGTTTAATGTTTGGCAATAAGTTAGCCGCGGTATAGCGGTATAAGCGTATAATCCAATTCTCAGGCTAAAAGCCACGTTAAAGAGGGGAGTTTCAAAGATGGGTAAGGCAGTAGGTATTGATCTAGGCACCACGAACTCTGTAGTAGCAGTTATGGAAGGCGGCAAGCCGACTGTCATTTCAAATGCTGAAGGTGGACGCACAACACCTTCTGTTGTTGCTTTTACTAAGTCTGGTGAAAGACTGGTTGGTCAACTAGCTAGACGTCAGGCCGTTCTTAATCCAGAAAATACAGTTTATTCCATAAAACGTTTTATCGGTCGTCGCTATAGCGAAGTTGAATCTGAGCGACGCATCGTTTCATATAAGGTAAAAGAAGGTCCTGATGGTGGCTGTAAAGTTGCTATTCAAGGCAAAGACTATACCCCAGAAGAAATTTCAGCCATGATTCTGCGCAAATTAAAAGATGATGCAGAAAAATATTTAAGTGAAAAAGTAACAAGTGCTGTTATTACAGTCCCTGCTTATTTCAATGATTCACAAAGACAATCCACAAAAAATGCTGGCACAATTGCTGGTCTAGAAGTTTTGAGAATTATAAATGAGCCTACGGCTGCTGCACTTGCTTATGGCTTAGATAATAAAGCTAACGAAACCATTTTAGTGTTTGACTTAGGCGGTGGTACATTCGACGTTTCCATTTTAGAAGTTGGCGACGGTGTATTTGAAGTTAAGTCTACTTCCGGCGACACACATTTAGGTGGAGACGATTTCGACCATTGTGTAGTTGATTGGTTAGCTGATGAGTTTTTGAAACTAGAAGGCATTGATTTACGCAAAGATAGACAAGCTTTGCAGCGGCTTACAGAAGCTGCTGAAAAAGCAAAAATTGAATTGTCTTCTGTAACTGAGACAAATGTTTCTCTACCATTTATTACAGCTGATGCTACTGGTCCTAAGCATTTAGAAATGAAATTGACCAGAGCTCGTTTTAACGAATTAACTAGAGAATTAGTTGAACGTTGTCGTGGACCCATGGAACAATCATTAAGAGATGCCAAACTTACTTACAACGAGCTTGATGAAGTTGTATTAGTAGGTGGTTCCACTAGAATGCCAGCCGTACAAGAATTGGTTAAGAGTTTAACTGGCGGCAAAGAGCCTAACCAAAGCGTTAATCCAGATGAAGTAGTAGCTGTTGGTGCTGCTATTCAAGCTGGTGTACTTGGTGGTGAGGTTAAAGGAATTGTTCTTTTAGACGTAACACCTCTTTCTCTTGGTATTGAAACCATGGGTGGTGTGTTTACAAAACTAGTAGATAGAAACACAACAATTCCAACTCGCAAATCAGAAGTATTTTCTACTGCTGACGATAATCAAACAGCCGTTGATATTTATGTCTTCCAAGGCGAAAGACCAATGGCTCGCGATAATAAGCTATTGGGTAATTTCAGACTGGATGGTATTCCACCAGCTCCAAGAGGAGTACCAAAAGTAGAAGTTACATTTGATATTGACGCCAATGGTATTCTTAATGTTACTGCCCGTGATCAAACGACTGGCAAAGAGCAAAAGATTACAATTACCGCTTCAACCAATCTCAATAAAGACGATATCGAACGCATGGTCAAAGAAGCTGAATCCCATGCTGCCGATGACCGTCGCCGTAAAGAAGATGCTGATGTACGCAACGAAGCAGACAGCCTTTGTTATGCTGTTGAACGTCAGGTGAGAGAATTGGGTGATACAGTATCTCCTGCTAGCAAAGCACGTGCTGATATGTTGGTAGCTGATGTAAGACAAAAGCTTAAAGATGACGCTGATGCTGAATCAATCAAAAATCTGATGAATGACTTGAGAGGAATGCTCGTACTTCTCCAACAAGACTCTCCTACTAAAGAGCCTGTTGGCGCGGGTGCAACATCAAATCCTTCAGACTCTGGTTATAGTGCCAGTGGTTCTACAGATGATGTTGTAGATGCTGAATTTAGAGCTTCTGACGAGTAGATTTAAATCTATTTGTTACATATAAACCTTAAAACTATCATTATCCCTATGGTGCGGATAAGTTAAGTTCGTTTATACTAGAGATTACAAGTATTAAAACAATGAGTAGGGAACTTATTGCATATTTGATAGTCTCCCATATTTGATATGGCTTCAGAGAGAGTAGAAGTACAAATGTACCGTTTGGAAAAAAAAGACATATTATCTTTTTTAGCAGTCATTGCCATACTAGCTTCTTTTTGGCTTAATGCTGACGTTTTAGCAAGCAACACAAATCCTTCCCTTAATTTAAACAAAAGTGTCGCACTTTTAGAAAACCGTTATTTTTCTAGAACTTATACAAACGACCCAATCACAAAACGTATAGAACGTCTTGAATTGCTGGTATTTGCTCAAACACAAGCAGGGGATGATATTACTCGCTTTAATAGATTAAAAGATGCAGTAGCAAAACGCTCACAAAGTCCATTGCCAGCAGAGGCGAACAAACAAGATTCTACAAATAATAATAAAACCGATTCTGTTTATAATTATCCAGTCCTCAATACACTTGAATGGAAAGCCTTCAAAAAGACTTTTGCAGGCGAATCATTAGATAAGCGTTTAGAGAGACTAGAGTCGAAATTATTTGGTCAACCAAGTCAAACCATGGCTTATATCGATAGAGTTGACCGTATCAAACGTACTTTAGGAATTGGAGTGGATTTAGGACCACAGTCTCCATTTTCAGCCAAATTACCAAAACAATTAGGTCCAATGCCAAAAGCAAAACCACGCTCATCATTTTCTGATGATATGAATTTATATAATCCTTTTATTGGTTCTGCCCCTAATAATAATGAATTTGATTATTTTGGTATGCCTCAAGGAATGAATAGTGAATTTGCACGCATGTTTTCTGATATGAATAAACAAATGCAACTTTTAAGAAAGCTTGGTCCCGGTAGCTGGCGTTACAACAATCAAACTCAGACCTGGGAAAAACTTGATGGAAATGATAATGGACAACGTGGACAGCCTGGAGAGAACCCCAATCAATTTTTTAAGAAATTCAAAGCTCCCGAAATGCAAGAATTACCTCCTTACGCCGATCCCAACAGCATATAGATAAAACTATTACAAAATTAACAGCTTCACCTGATTTAGTTCATGGAAACACAATAAAATAATTTGGAGCCTTAGTATTTGGTGATGAATTATCTTTAAGGAATTGTGTTTTTCTTAAAAGCAGGGAAATGGTTTTGCCAGAAGTTCTTATCGATAATAAACAAAATAGACAGAATAATATTCTTCGCAATAAGAATACTCATTTATCTATAAAATATTTGAGCATTTCGATAATTGCTTTTATTTGTTTTGCTTTGATCAATATATTTTGTTGGCAAATTAGTCATGAGGACAAAGAATTATCCAAAGACTTGTGGGGCGGAGTTGGTTCTATTGATTTGGCCATTGGTCAATATAATCAATTGACAGAAAAACCAAATGTTGTCCTTCTGGGTTCATCTTTAATGATGTATCCATTCTGGGCTATGGACAAAGAAAAGCATCCACAAATTTCTGACATTTTTCATCATCGTTATTCACTAAGCATGCAAGATGAATTATCCAAAGCCGGGGTAAAACAACCATGTGTTTATAGTTTTGCCATTTTTGGACAAATGATTTCAGATGCTTATATTTATGTTGATGAATATTTGAAAGAGAACAAAACACCTCAATATTTAGTTTTTGGTATTGCACCAAGAGATTTTAGTGATTATGATTTGCCAGCACCCATGGACACACTAACATTTAAGCGTTTAATTGGGCTAAATAATTTTGCTCATTATGCACTCTTATATTTACCTAAATTAGAAGACAAAATTGATTTTTCTGTCAACCATTTATGTTTTTTCTACAGCCGCCGTTGGCGTTTGCAACATGAAATTGATAAAGCCTTAAATAAGGCTTATGCTTTTTTTGGTATTAATATTTCTCATAGCAAAAAGCCCTCGGAAAATACTGCTGGTTTTATGCTAGCTGGCTCAGAAGACGTACGTTTTCAAAATAGCCTTAATGAATATAAGCGACGTTATCGCAATATTGCCGAAAAAGATCTCAGTATACAAATGGGATTTCTTTCGAAGCTACTTTCTGTTTGTCATAATCGTCATATAAAAGTTATTCTAGTAAATTTGCCACTAACTAAAGAAAATGTTCAATTGTTGCCAGAAGGATTTTATAAAAATTTCTCAAAACAAATTGCCAATATTGCCAGTGAAAACCAAGCAAAATATCTAGATTTAGGTGAGAATTCTAAATTTAATCGTTCTGATTTTTGGGATACAACACATCTTAATCATGCTGGTGGCAAGAAATTGCTAACAGAAATAATGCCTTATTTACAAGACTAAAGAGAAGCACATCCCCTGGCTAATATTTTTATTCTCTTTCTTGCACTTGTACAGTAATTACACGATCGGTTGATGTAATTTGATTTACAACATCCATACCTTGCACTACACCACCAAAAATTGCATACTGGCTATCCAAATTTGGTTGTGCAGCCATAGTAATATAAAATTGGCTGCTAGCTGAATTAGGATCAGCAGCATGAGCCATGGCTACTACACCTGGGGCATTATGTTTAAGTCCAACGCTGAGCTCTAGTGTTAGTCGTCGTTCAGCACCACTGCCTGGTTCAATATAGCCACCAGTTCCATCTCCTTTTGGACAACCTGTCTGAATTACAAAACCTGGCACTACTCTATGAAAAGTAAGATTGTTATAAAATCCTTTTTGACTTAAGTCTATAAAATTAGCAACTGTTCTTGGTGCCAACTTTCGATACAGTCGGATGATAATAAGTCCTTTTGTAGTCTCAATCAAAGCCAACGGGTCTTTTTTACCACAAGTAGGACATTTGGTTTTTAAATTTGCCTCTGGACCAAAAACATTGGCTGCATTAGAACTATCTGCATTGGGATTTGCATTTTCTGGTGGTGGTAATGAATTCGTATTTAATTGGGGCTGTGCTTGCTTTCTAAAACGGGAACTCCCGGAAGGAAAATTATTTGTAGGAGGTAAAACACTTGGACTAGAAGGAATTGGTTGTGTTTGTTGATTGGGAGATAAAATCACTTCTGGAGGCAAATTATCGAAATCAATTTCAGCAGCTTGCAAAAATGGCACGACAAAAATCGCTATTATCAATGCAGTTAGTAATGAAAGTATTTTATTACTGAAATGAAAGTTGGATGTTTGATTCATTTGTATGTTGATTAATAAGCAAAATCAGCAAGAACATGTAAGTTTTGATGTGTCTGTAAAAACGAAGCGGGTATCTCACTAGTTACCGGACCAGATAATGCCTTTTGTAGAACTTCTTTTTTATTTTCTCCACTTACTACTAGTACTATTTTGCGGCTATTTAAAATAGTCTGTATGCCAATAGTAACAGCTTTTTTAGGAATATCATCACTTTTTTTAAAAAACTCAGCGTTAGCGAGCCTTGTCGATTCAGTTAACCAAATTGAATGTGTCCAGGTATGCAAGACTGTGCCAGGCTCATTAAAGGCAATATGTCCATTGCGTCCCATACCTAATATAGTTAAATCTAAACCACCCTGCTCAGCAATTAATTGGTCATAATCACATTCTTGAATAGGAGAAAAGCAATGCTTTTTTTGAATATTAGTATGAACATACAGATTTTGGTTCAAATAATATTGAAAGGTCTTATCTTCAGGTACATCAACATATTCATCTAAGGCAAAGCATTTTACAAATTGCCAGTCAAAATTATTAGTAGAAGACCATTGGCATAAAATCTTATAGCCCAGTAGTGGTGTTCTACCAGTTGGCAATCCTAAATTACAATTAGGTTTCGCTAAAAGCTCTTGCTTAATTGTTTCAGCTAGATTAAAGCTCAGTTGTTGGTAAGAGTTAGAATTCAATTAAATAGGACTCTTTCAAAAATAATAATAGGAATAGATTAAATTATATGAGCTCAAAATCTATTCTGTCGCTAAAATAGCTAATAAGAATTGCTTGAAAATATACTTGTTACATTTCCTCATCTTTAATATTGGATTTTTAGCGTGAAAAGACACATTATTGCTATTGCCCTTTTATTTAGCGTTTTTGTCTTTGCCGCAAAAGTTAATGCCCAAAGTAAAGGACTACCACAAGCAACATTTCCAACATATGCACGGCAAGCAGGAACTACAGGTGATGATTTACCTTATTCTGGTGGTTTACATCTAAGTCCTGGACTTGAGCATACAAAAAATAATAATAGCCAAATATATAATCCAGGCGAGCCAAGCCAGAACATGAAATTAGCTCGTTGGGATAAGGGAAGAATGCCTTTACTTATATGGATTAGTCCTGGCTTAAAGTTACCAGAATGTCCTTTTGAATCAATCCCAGATACTCGAGTTGATCTAGTAAGTTCACTTTTAAAAGAGTCAAACTCATTAGCTAATTTAAGCCAAGCTCCAGGTTGGACACCAGACATAAATATGATGGTGGCAGCTGGTTTTGAACAATGGCGACAATTAGAAAATGAAGGTGTAATTAGTTTTGGATTTGTAGAAGATCCACATAAAGCAAATGTTCTGGTATTTTTTACAGATCGTTTTGTTGGTGCCGACGGTCCTGGTGGCACGAGCGTTCATGGCATTACGTGCGCTAGATTATATAGAACAAATGATATTCGACAAGCAATTGCACAAGGAGCAATTTTGCCGAATACACCAGTAGTTATGGAATTAGCAATTGAAAGTGATTTAACGAAATTATCAGCTAATGCCGCTCACGAATTTGGTCATGCACTCGGGATTAAGGCCCATAGTCCATATCGAGATGATCTTATGTATGAAAATCGCATTGTAGAATTTTTGTCACCTGCTGACAAAGCTACACTTAAATATTTATATCAACAAAATCCAGATTTTCTTATGTAACTTGTTGATATTAGTGTTGAAATTACTATTGACATTAAGGTGTCTTTTTTTCAAAATTTAATTAGCTGGCAACATTTAACCGGGAGTAATTATTTACTTATGCTACAAAATTGTGTTTGTGACCCACCGCTAGCAAAGGTAATTAAATTGCCTTTGTCCCGACTCAAGCAAAAAACGAAAGCAAAAACCAGCAATAATAAAAATTGTCCAATTCATAAAGTAAAAACAGAATGTGTAGTGCATGAAATTAAGACATTCTTGCCCGAGCCACGACATTAATGCAAAATTTGTTGTTTAGCAGCAATAGAAGTTGTTAGATGAATATCTCGATTGCTAGCAATTCCTTGTGGCAATAAATCAGGAATTGATAGATCTGCTTTTGAATCAACCTTATCGAATGGCACTGATATGATACCTTCTGTTTCCGTATGCGGTAAAACTTTGTTGTTATCAAAATAAACTTTTACTATTGATTTTTTCATGTCACTACCCCTAATAATGGCTTTCATTTTATTAGGTAATTTCAATTCACTATCTGAATCGTTACGCAAAGCAACTATCAAATCCACTCCTGAATTTTTTGGTTTTACAGCTTTAAGTTGAAGATTTACAGTACTAGTATTAAGTAAACGATTTTGTTTTACGATATTCGGCGCTGTGGCAATATTTTTAATTCTAGGCAGGGGATCTGGTGCTACTTCAGGCATAGCAGCTGCCATAGCTAATTTTGCTTTGGATAAGGTTTTTTCTATATCTGGTATTTTTACATCAGGCATAGAAATAGCCTCGCGCAAAACTGGCATATTAGTTAAATCAGCAGCTGAAGCTAAACTTTCTTCATTACTTTCACCCTTGCCAGCAGATACAATATCTCTTAAAAACCGCTGAGTAGAACTTTCTGCTTGTGCTAATTGATCTTTTTGAATTAACATATAATTTCTCAAAGAATAACTAAAATTACTAATATTTGTTAGTGGTTCAGAGCTTGGTAGACTGGTGGTAATGCTTGGAAATAATTTTTTTCCTAGATCAGCTGGAGAGACAATAGCGGCAACTGGTTGACTTGTTGCTATCAATTGTGGCGCTACCTGGGGTGCAGCAACTATTAATAATGGATTCTTACTTAATTCTTGAATTTTTGAAACTATTTCATTATCTTCTGGAGCATGTTTCAGTCCATTTAAATATGCTTTTTTAGCCTCGGGAAACAAAC
This sequence comes from Candidatus Obscuribacterales bacterium, assembly GCA_020054205.1. Lineage (GTDB taxonomy): Bacteria > Cyanobacteriota > Vampirovibrionia > Obscuribacterales > Obscuribacteraceae > JAGVLS01. The sequence goes on from JAGVLS010000024.1 coordinate 14,275, forward strand.
CAATTTTTTGGGCAAGATCTCCTTCACTTATATGTGCTTGTATATTGAATGGATTAAGTTGATTAGCTTGTCTCATTTTGTCATAGGCTTCTTTATACATTCCTTGTGAAGAAAGATTATTAGATTCAGATATAAGTCTTTCCGCTTCTTGCTTAGACAACGCATGCTTAAAACTTTGCCTAGCAGCTGGCAAATGAGGATGATTTGGATCTAAATGAGCAGCTTGCCTATATTCATTTTGAGCTGCCGGTAAATCACCCACTAGTTGATATGCACGAGCCAAACCCATATGACTGTTTGCTGTCGGTAATTTAGCAACTTGTTTTTGCCATAATTCAAGTAATGTTTTTGCTGATGGTTCATCATGCTGATTGAGCATTAAAGCTTTCGATAAATTTGTATTAGCTGCTCTTAAATCCGCCTCAGCGTATTTCAAAAGTCCGAGCTGTCTATATGCATAAACTGATTTTGGATTGAGTTCAATTGCCTTTTCATATTCAGTAAATGCTAATTGTTTTGAGCCTGTTTTTACTGCCAAATCTGCTAGTCCTAAATGCACATTAAAAGCATCGTCACCTTTAGGTTGTAATTTCAATAACGAAGTGTATTCTATATACGCCTCATCCAATTGCCCTTTCATAGCCAATTCCTGAGCCATTTTCAATCTAGCTTTCACATCACGTGGATTAATTCCAGTTTGAGCTAATAACCTATTTAATAAGTCTTGTGCTTGTTTGTTGTTAGGGTTAAAAGATACAGCTTGCCGAGCTGATTTTATAGCAGAATTTAAGTCGTGATTACGTAAAAAAGTATTTGCTCTAACTATGCTAGCCTGAGAAAGTTTTTGTTTATATGCATTACTTAAGTCCGTCCCTGCATCTATATGTCCTTTGTAGACTTTATGTTGCTTGTTTAGATTTGTTGAATTCGCACTACTAGATGTAGCTGTTTTTTCGTTGAACAAATCATAGTCCACTCTTCTATCAATTAGAGATGCTGGCACATACACTTTTTTAGCATGGGAAAAACTGTGTCCCCAAGCAAGATTATTAGTTTGCAAACAAAAAGCTAAGCTGAGTAATAAGCAAGAGAACTTACATTCACGTAGATGTAATTGATTTGCACCGTATTTCATAAAGTTCAAATTACCAATTGCCTTGTATCATTGTATAGCCTTTTATCAACTTTCCAAGAGGATTTAATGGAAAAGGATGGATAAACTAATTCTCAAAAAGCAGCAAATGCCATTTCCACACATTTGCTTACATACTCTTGATAAGTTCCAGGATATATCTTAAGCTGAACTATTACTTATAATATGCTGTTATTCCGAAATAATTATCATGATTATTAGCTGGAGATAAGACACGGTTATGGACCAGCCAACCATTGACATAAACAATATCAATAATGCGTTACCTGAGCATTATTTACATGAGGCAAAAACAGCTCAACCTGGCTCCAATAGCCAATCAATAAATGACTCGGTTAATTCATTAGTGAGACAAGCAAGATTAGCGGCAGCTGTATTCACTCAATATTCACAAGCTCAAGTTGATGCCATTGTAAAAGCCATGACATTAGCAGCGCTCGACAATGCTCATAAATTAGCTAAAGCTGCTTGTGAAGAGACACGTATGGGTGTCATGGAAGATAAAGTTTTAAAAAATCTTGTTGCTTCTGAATTTTTATATCATCAAATAAGAGACAAAAGAACAGTAGGCGTAATTAAAGAATTTCCTGAAGATAATATGGTGGAAGTAGCAGAGCCAGTAGGAGTAATTCTTGCTCTTTCTCCAGTAACCAATCCAACTTCAACAGTAATTTTTAAAAGCTTATGTGCGGCCAAGACTCGCAATAGCATTATATTCAGCCCACACCTAAAATCAGCTAATTGTTGTAATTTAACAGCAAAAATTTTGTATGAGGCAGCATTGTCTGCTGGCGCACCAAAAGGTTTTATTTCTTGGGTTGAAAAATCTCCTCGCTTGCGCCGTGAAACAGAATTGATGATGGTTCATCCTGAAGTTGATTTGATTTTTGCTACTGGTGGCACACAAATGGTAAGAGCAGCACATAGTTCTGGCAAACCAGCCATAGGCGTTGGTGCAGGCAATACTCCAGTTTATGTTCATTCATCAGCTGATATTGCTGCTGCTGCTATGGATATTGTTATTTCTAAAACTTTTGATAATGGAACAGAATGCCCATCCGAACAAACTCTAGTAGTTGACCGATCGGTTATTGACGAACTTTTGCTGGAATTCAAAAAACTTGGATGTTATGTTTGCTCTGAATCTGAAGTTGCTTTAGTTACTGATGCAATTATTGATCCAAGAACAAATGGCATGAATTATAAATTTGTTGGTCAACCAGCAACACTTATTGCTGAGACAGCTGGAATTAAAGTACCATCTAATACCAAGATGTTGCTTTGTCCAATCAATGGTGAACTAAGGAAAAACAAATTAATAGTAGAAAAATTAATGCCTGTACTAGGCTTTCTCGCTGTTGATAGTGTTGATGAAGGTATAAATCGCGCTCTAGATGTAAATTACGCCGGCGGCACAGGACATACTGCTGGAATTTTTTCTACCGACGATAATGTAATCGAAAAATATGCTGAGGCTATTAATGCCGGTCGGGTAATCGTTAATTCACCAACTTCAATTGGCGGACTTGGCGGTGTATACAACAATTTAAATACAACACTTAGTTTTGGTTGCGGTACTGGCGGTGGCAATATTACTACAGACAATGTCGGTATCAAAAATCTGATTAATTACAAACGGGTACCGAAACGCAAACATTTTACTCTTTCTTTTCAAACCACGAAAAATATTTATATCAATCCAGGTAGCATTGACCAATTACGCAATATCAGGACTAAATCTGCTTTTATAGTTACTTCTCCCTCTACAGCAGCAAGGGGACATCTTTCTTTAGTACTAGAAAAATTATCTTCCAATTGCCAGGTTACTGTATTCAATGAAGTTGGTGTTGAGCCAGACTGGTCAACAATTAGCAAGGCTCTAGCAAGCGCCAAACATTCACAGCCAGATACAATAATAGCCCTTGGTGGTGGATCTGTTTTAGATGCCGCAAAAATCATACGTTTGTTTCATGATTGGCCAGATTTGGCAATTGGTGAAATTTCAATTTCATTCTTGGACTTTAGACATCGCATTGCCGAATTTCCTAAAGAATTAAAAACTCAATTAATTGCCATACCAACGACCTCCGGTACAGGCTCTGAAGTAACACCATTTGCTGTACTAAAAGACTCTATGCATAATCGTAAATTATCTTTGATAGATGAGTCTTTATTACCAGATGTAGCGATTGTCGATGCTCAATTAACCAAAAGTCTTCCGAGAGAAATTACTGCTGACACAGCAATTGATGCTTTGACTCATAGTTTGGAATCATTGGTTTCAATTTTAGCTTCAGACTACACAGACGGGCTGGCATTAGAATCAATGCGTTTGATATTTGAAGCTTTGCCTCAAGCCTTAAAAAATGGCAACGATGTACTTTTGAGACATAAATTACATAACGCTGCTTGCTTAGCAGGCATGGCAATAGGTAATGCATCAGTGGGCATAAATCATGCCTTGGCACACAGCTTAGGAGCTGTTTTCAATATTCCACATGGCAAAGCTAATGGCATATTTTTATTATCAACAATTGATTATAATGCTTCAATACCATATAAAATCACTCCTAGTTCTGTTTACACACACTATACAGCTGCGAAGAAATATTGTCGGGCTGCTCAATTTTTAGGTTTTATCGATGCAAGCAAGGTGGATGAACCTGTTGCAGTAAATGCATTAAAAAAAGGTATTTATGATCTTCTTTTATCAATCGGTCAGCCAACATGTATTCAAGAATTAGGTATTGAACTTGAAGCATTGCAAGCACAATTCCCTAAATTAATTGAATTGGTATTAACAGATATGAGCTTACGTACAAATCCACGCTCACCAATAGTAAAGGAAGTAGAAGAATTATTTATTGGTGCATATCAGCCGAGGACGCAGTCATAAATGAATACACACATAACACTGAAAGTACCAACTATTCTGCGCGGCGCTCAAAATGATGTTGATGAAACATTAGCAAGCGGACAAAAATCTATTTGTTTGGATTTTTCTTTATGCAATTTTATTACCGTAGAAGGACTGGAGTGGTTAGAAACACTTTTAAATAAAGCTAAGTTGGCCGAAACAGAAATAAATTTGATAAATGTCCCTCCCAGCATATATAAAGTTTTCAAAGTAGCTCACATTGACAACACACTTATGTCTTTAAGTTCGACAGCAAGTTTTGCTCCAAGCTGTTAAGTCGGTGCTAATCTAATCGCCTCTCGTAACACATTTGCAATTCAGATATGAAATAAGCCTTTATTTCTCAAGAAATCGTTGTCATTTGGTGTATAAAAGCCATTACTAGAGACTTACTAGGTTTATTGTAAAAGCCTTTTGGGAGCAGAATATGGTCAAGGCAGGACTTGAAGATGTAGTTGCAACTGATTCATCTATTTGTAACGTTGATGGCAAAGAAGGTAGACTGATTTATCAAGGGTATGACATCCATGATTTAGCCACTCATTCTAATTTCGAAGAAGTGGTTTACCTTTTGTGGAATGGACGACTACCAACTAAAACCGAGTACGAAACTTTATCCAAACAATTGCGTCAAAATCGGGCTTTGCCTGATGATGTTGTAAAAACTATGCAAACTTTTCCAAAAAATTCAGAACCAATGGAAGTTTTGCGTACTGCTGTTTCGATGTTATCGATGTATGATCCAGATCACAGCAGCGATACGAGAGAAGCAAATATTGCTAAAGCTATGCGTTTGACTGCTAAGATCCCCACAATAATTGCTTATTGGGATAATATTCGCACAAATAAAAAGCTAATGCCACCAAGTGAAGATTTAAATTTGGCAGCAAACTTTTTGTACATGCTCAAACAACAAAAACCAGACGAGTTAAGTACAAAATCTTTGGATATTGCTCTTATTTTGCATGCCGATCATGAGCTCAATGCTTCAACATTTGCTGCTCGTGTGGCAGCTGGCACAATGACAGATATGTATTCAGCTATAGTAGCTGCTATTGGTACCTTGAAAGGTCCATTACATGGCGGCGCCAACCAAGAAGTAATGAAAATGCTACAAGAAGTTGGCTCGTTAAACAACGTGGATGCTTATCTTAAAAAAGCATTTGAAGAGCATAAAAAAATTATGGGCTTCGGCCATCGCGTGTACAAAACTGAAGATCCAAGAGCTTGGCATTTAAGACAAATGTCTGAACAATTAGGCAAACAATTCAATGACCTTAAGTGGTTCGAAATGAGCAGAGTAATTGAAGAGGCTGTTTTCCGCGAAAAACACCTCTATGCCAATGTTGATTTTTATTCTGCTTCTGTTTATTTCTTGCTGGGTATACCAATGGATATGTTTACTCCTATTTTTGCGATGAGTCGTGTTTCTGGTTGGACAGCTCATGTATTGGAGCAATTATCCAATAATCGCCTTATACGTCCGAGAGCTGATTATATAGGTCCAAACAATTTAAAATACGCACCTATACAACAAAGATAGGCAAAAAATTATTGCCCAGCTTGAATTAAATAAGCCGAATAAATATCTTCCAGCTTTTGCTCGGGATTTATTTTGTCAAAATTTGTAGATAGTTTCTTTTCAAAATAACTAAGCATTTTATTGGCTAAAACAAGCCGATTATTTTTAGTCATCAGTACTCGTCGTTTTAAAAATTCAGTCAAAAGCTGATAATCATCTGGACTTACTTGTCCAATATCAAATCCAGCATTAAATAAATTCTGATTGTTATTAGCGTGGTCAATTAAATGAGTTTGATTATCTGTTAAATTTCTTTCTCTAATAACAATAGTACCGCCGGAAAAATCGCCAATGCGTCTTTCTAGTTTATCGACTAACATCGGCAACAGTCCTATAAACAAAATCATGTCTACATTTCTAATTAGATTCCTAATAAAAATTGATGACCAAGTGGCCGGCTGACCGTTAGCATCAATAACCCGAATACCAGCAAATTTTTTGCCGGGAGTTTGCCCATGCCAACGCCCTTCAAAATAAATGTAATAACCAGCTGTAATAAGAAATGATGCAAGAATAGCAATTGATACTGCGGCAATTTCCACAACTGATTTAATATCACGCGGAAAAGAATTTTGGCTTTCCAGGAAAGCAATCGAAAGTAAGGCAATAACAATTACAAAAATATTCATTAAACTAGAGATAAAGGTATCAATTAAGCAGGCTAAACCTCTATTACCAATACCAGCTAGTTCAATGTGTAAATCAACATTCTCCGGGGTAGAAATAAAGTAGTCCGACTGATTCATTTTAATCTCTCATATTTAACGTATTAGCCTGATTTTGAACTCATGAATTTTGAACCTGTGAATTTTAAACCATGAATATTGAACGCTGGATAACAAGCCGCAGAAATTTTTGGCATAAATTAGAAGAATTGCTAAATGAAATTGACAAGAATGGATTGTCAAGCTTAAAATCCGATGCATTACAGTCTTTGGGCAAATTATATCGCTTAACGTCTGCAGATTTATCCAGAGCCCGCGCTTTAAATTTAAGCTCCGAAGTAACCATATATCTAAATAATCTCGTAGTAAAAGCTCATAACCAAGTGTATCAAAGGAAACACAATCGGTGGTTGGATATTTGGAACTTTTTTTTCAATACATTTCCCCAATTAGTACAAGAGAACTTCATCTACGTAGGCATTTCTTTTTGTTTGTTTGTCATTCCGATGGCTGCTTCATGGTCCTGTGAAGTGCAAGATAGAGATTTTGGCAACATGGAATTTATCCAAGGAAAACCGATTATAGATGATGAGTTGTGGAGCTATATTGAAAATAGAAAATTGTGGACAGACAGCGTGTCTGGCATGAGTCCTTTAGCTTCTAGCTTTATTGCCACTAATAATATCAAGGTGTCCATATTAGCTTTTGCATTAGGCATAACTTTTGGTGCGGGAACAGTTTTTGTTCTTGTGCAAAATGGGATTTTTTTAGGCACCGTTTTTGGTGCATGTCAATTATATGGCTTGGCCCCTGCTCTTGCTGCTTTTGTATCGGGGCATGGAGTACTTGAGCTTTCATCAATATTTATTAGTGGTGGAGCCGGTTTAATGATAGCTAGAGCATTGTTATTTCCTGGCATGTATAGTCGTGTTGATGCTCTGAGAAGATATGCCTTACCTGCCTTCCATATTTTCGTTGGTTGTGTTCCTTTATTGCTTATTGCTGGCGCCATAGAAGGATTTATTTCTCCACGAGTAGATATTTCACCAGAAGCCAAGTACATGGTAAGTTTTGCTACATTTGTTTGCTTATTACTTTATTTATTTGTGCCAAGAAATAAAGCATAAAAACAATTGTATATACGCTAGGCTTGCTAGAAAGAATTGATTGCACTAATTATAATAAGAGTGCACTTAATGTTTGTATTTATCTTTATCATGGAGAGATCGTGAAAACCAGGTTAGCGCCAAATAAATCACAAAAGAAAAATTCGCGACGAAAAAAAATGCCGCAAGGACAAAAATTATTATTACTATGTTTTACTTTGGCAATAGTTTTTCTTTCGCTTAATGCATTTACAAACCTTTCTTTCAGTTTTAATACATTCAATATTTTCAAACAAGCCCAAGCAGAAACAGAAGACACAACAATATCGGCTCCATTTACTTTAAGTAAAACAATGCCTTCGTTACAAAATCAATTAAGGTATTTGATTGATAGTAATAAAAAAGTTATAGCAGGGATCTTTTTATTTGTTCCCACAACTGGTGAGTATATAAATATCAACGGCATGAAAGAATTTCCAGCTGCATCTTTGATAAAAATCCCAGTATTAGTCAGCCTTTTGCAAGCAATAGATCAAAAAAGAGTTTCTCTCAATGACAAACTAATAATTCATTCTTCTCTAATTGGTGGTGGGTCAGGTTTTTTGCAATGGCGCCCTCACGAATCAACAGTTACCGTAGCAGAAGCAGCCGAGTTAATGATTATATTTTCTGACAATACAGCCACTAATTTAATTATCGATTTACTTGGCGGGAAAAACGTATTAAACGAACAATTTTCAAAATGGGGTTTGAAAAAAACACAAATTGCCAATTGGCTGCCTGATTTTGATGGCACCAACAAAACCAGTCCTTATGACTTAGTCTTTTTACTGGCTAAAATAGATAACGATGAACTAATTAGTCAAGAAATGAAAGCATTCATGTATAAAATTATGGCTAGGACCAGAACAAGAACGTTATTACCTATGGGTCTACCTGCTCACACAAAAATAATTCATAAAACAGGTGACATAGCAAGTTTAGTTGGGGATGCTGGCATAATTGAGCCTAAACTAAAAGAATTAAGTAATAAACGCTATTTTATTGCTGTACAAGTTGAGCGTAAACATAATGATCGTTCTGCTAATATGCTTATAAGAGATATTTCAAAAACCGTATATAACGGACTAATGCAAAATGACTGAAGATGATGATCCGAGTCATAAAGAAAATGTAAAAGAAAAAGTCAACAAAAAGGCTTGGTTAGGCGGCATTGGTCTTCTCAGTTTATTAGCTTTAAAATACAAAGCTTTTATATTTGGAGCCTTTAGTGCTTTAAAAGGACTTTCTTTCTTAAAAGCTTTTTCAATCTTTAAAGGTTTTTCTTCCTTATTTATTTCCCTTGGTTTATACACTGCTATTTACGGCTGGAAATTTGCTATTACATTGATCCTGCTTTTATATATTCATGAAATGGGACATTATTTATACATGAAAAAAGAGGGGCTTCATCCAGATGCACCCGTTTTTGTACCTTTTTTAGGAGCATATGTAGCAATGAAAAATCTACCTGATAATAAAGCTACTCATGCTTGGGTGGGGTATTCCGGACCATTTGTTGGCGGCATGGCAGCTGCTGCTTTTTATTATATTGGGCTACAAACTGATAATGATTTTTTAGTTGCTGCAGCAAGTTTAGGATTTTTCCTAAATTTATTACAATTGCTACCCGTGAAACCTTTTGATGGTGGATTTGTGGTGGAATGTGTTTCAAAATGGTTTTTAATTCCCGGCACACTATTACTCATCGCAGTGACTATTTATTTGCACAGCTTTCTTCTTATGATACTTTGTGCTTTTAGCATCTATAGAGTTTACAAATTATTCAAAGAAGAGGGTATAAAAGAAAGAGTATCAAGTAATCCATTAGCAGATGAACATATCAAAGAAAAAGATCATCCATACGCATCTGTATTTCCCGAACTATCACAAAGAAGAGATAGTACAACGCCTATTGCCGGACATGAACAAGCTCCACCATTTGCACTGGTGCAAAAAGAAGCTACTTTGTCAGAACGTATTACCATATCCGCTGCTTATATAATTCTAGCTGGATGTTTAGCTTGCCTTTATTGGCATTCACATAATTATATGGCTGGTATCCACAACGCTTTGAAATAAGTACTTCAACTAATTATTCTGGACGGTTATTAAGTAATGTTGGTGAGATACCACCATGACGTTTCACTTGCCCAAGAACACGCTGTCCATTTTTTACAATGCCTTGTGATTCAGCCAAAATGACGCCTAAATTAGTTAGGTCTTGATCCAATCTGGTAAGCACAGCATCAGCATAGTGATCGGCACCTTCTTTGGTACGAGCCGCTTCTTCTTCTGCTTCCAAACGAATGCGCTCCACTTCCGCCATTGCTTCACGGCGCATTTGCTCAACTTCAGCAACAACTTGTTTACGAATACGCTCTACTTCCAATTGCACTGCTTTCAATAGTTCTGATTCGTGCAATAAAGTTTCTGCTTGACGGCGAGAAGTAGCAATAACTTGCTCTGCTCGACGCTGCGCTTCAGCAATGATTTCGTCACGTTGCTGCAATACATCAGTTGCTTCTCTTAGTTCTTCTGGCAATCGCGCACGTGCCTTGTCGAGAACTTCTAAGAATTGATCAGCATTGATGAATTTATACTTCCAAACACCAGCAGCGTCTTCAATCAAGTGCTCGAGAAGATCTAGATGCTTGTATATGGATGTTTGTTTATATGCTTGTGTATTTGGTGTTAAAGGTATTGTTGTGGTCATTATTCAGCGCCTCTGCTGAAATATTGTCTGATATAAGAGTTTACCGATTCTGGAACAAAATGAGAAACGTCCCCCCCCAACCTGACAACTTCTTTTACTGTAGATGAACTTATAAAAGAATACTCTGGTTTTGTCATGAGAAAAATAGTTTCTAGTTCAGGAAAGAGTTGTTTATTGGTTTGAGCCATTGCTAATTCAGCTTCATAATCTGAAATAGCTCTAAGCCCACGGATCAAAATGCTGACATTGTTTTGTTTGGCAAAATCAACAGTAAGTCCTTGAAAATATCGAACACTCACTCCTTTTAAATCTGAAACTACTCGCTCAATAAGCATAGCCCGAGTTTCAAAGGGTAACAGCGCAGATTTTTGTGGATTACCTACTACTGCCACCATGACACTGTCGAAAAGCTTTGAAGCCCTCTGGATAAGATCAAGATGCCCAAGGGTAATTGGGTCAAATGAGCCTGGATAAATGGCTCTAACCAAATCTAGGACCTTTCCTGGAAAACTCCAGACTTATTAGCTTGCTACTAAATCTGCATGAATTTGCTGGGCAAGCTTCAACCTTGTCAACACAAATAATAACACGTTTGCATCTTGTAAACGATGACAGCTAAGACGATAAGCTTCTAATGTTTTAAAAAAAATTATTTTGTTTACACTAGATAAAATATTAGTACTGTTAAATATTTTGCCTCGTTTATGATTTTTAGTTTACTAAATTTGTTTTTGTATTAGCTATTTGATTGCCACTAGTTTCTATATCAGGCTGCCCATTATTCTCAGCGGAGTCTGATTCCACATATACGGGCAAGAAAATAGTAAATGTTGATCCTTGTCCAATCTGCGATTCACAAGTTATTCGTCCGTTGTGCATCTCGACAATGCGTTTGACAATCGTTAAACCAAGTCCTGTGCCTTTTATCGTATGTACCTTTTTTTCCACACGAAAGAATCGATCAAAAATATGAGGCAAACATTCTTCAGGGATACCAATTCCATTGTCTTTAACAGCCACTTCCACTTCTTGAGTGTTTTTATTATGGCGAACGCTAAGTTCAATCTTGCCACCAGTAGGAGTATATTTGAGAGCGTTTGAAACAAGATTGATTACAACACGCTCTACAGATTCACGATTCATTTGAACAACCGGAACAGCATTGTCACTTACAAACGAAATATCTACATTTCTTTCTTTAGCCATTAAATGAACAGCTCTAATTGTATATTCCACTGCTTGCCGAATATCTTGCGGCACCATTTCTAATTCGCGATCACCTTCTTCTAATTTGCTTAATTCAAGAACTTCATTGACAAGACTCATCAATCTATCTGCTTCACTGTCTATAATCTGCAAAAACTCACGATAAGTGTCTGCTTCCAATTTTTCTCCATGCGTAACTAGAGTATCTACATAACTTTTTATAGATGTAATTGGTGTTCTTAATTCATGACTGACATTACTAATAAACTCATTCTTCATTTTTTCTAGTTCAGCTTGCCTGGTAATGTCGTGCATAATCATAACTGAGCCAAGAAATTCACGATTTAAAGAAATTGGCGCAATATGCAATCTAATTGTGCGTTCACCCAAAGCAATTTGTTGCACAACAGGACCCAAACTCCCTGGAGAAAGCGTGTCAGTAAATGCTTGAATAACCCTACATATTTGTGGGCTGTCTGGACCTTCCGTACAAAATACTAAAGGCTTACCTAATAAATCTTTTGCTTCTTTATCAAAGACTTGTGTAGCGGCAGCATTAACAATCTGCACTTTATTATCTCGGTCGCAAACTACAACTCCATCAGCAATAGACATAAGTACAAGTTCTAATTTATTACGTTCAGAGACATATTTATTACGCTCTCCCATCAAACTATCGACATTTTGTTTATCATATTGCTGTAAACGTTTTGACATATAGTTAAAAGCGCTTACTACTTGATCTATTTCACGTCCCGCACTTTGCCCTGGTATTTGGTGTCCAAAACGACCAGCTGCAATTTGGCTAGCTCCAGAAGATAATGCTTTCAAAGGGCGATTAATAAGGGCATAGTTCACTGCTAAACATAATGCACCTAAAAACCAAACTAAACCAAAAATGGAAAGTAAAAAAACTTTTGTTTCTTCTGGATTACTAAATACAGCAAGAATTTCTTTGTTAAGCCCAACCCAACACATTCCAACATATAGACCATCTTTTGTTACTGGCACACCTATGCTCAGAATTTGTTTTTTTCCTTTTGGACTATCAAAAACCGTTTCGTCACCGCTTTTAAACCCTTTAAATACTGGAAGATAAACATCATCAGCAGATTTTGCTTGGACAACTGAATTATTTTCTTTATTTACAAAAGCAATATAAGCAATGGCAGAAGATTGTTGTACTTGCTTTTGAACATAATCTTGTACCGATGATTTTGAACTGCGACTATTAAATGATTCGGTTAAGCCAGCAGCAATTGCTCGTGCCACTACAAAAGCATATTGATTGATTGAAGGCTGTTTTAAATTTTGTGTGTAACTAACTAGAATCCAGGCTGTAAAAGTGACAACCGAAGATATGGAAATTAAGCCAAGCAATAACAATCTTTTTTGTGTTGAAATGCGCCCCCACAAATGTGAAAGCATAAATCCTTTTTTTAATGGTGGCACATTCAAGTTTTTCAAATAAGTACCTCTATTACTTATTACCACTCTTGTTGGCTAACCTACTAGTGCTAATTCTAACGAATATTGAGCTTCCCGATAAACTTCTTAATAGTTGTCATCTATATGCCCCAAATAGTTTAGCGGATGGTTTTCAAGGGCACAATTAGTTGGGGCACGAATTTACTGGGGATTATAGACAGTGAAGCAAGCATCTTTTGCAGCTAATCTTAATGCATCCTTAGATACAGAATCACTTGTAAGAGAATATTTGCCTTTGGTAAAGAAAATTGCCAGACGTTATAGCCGGGCAAATAATTTATGTGCCGATGACTTAGCGCAAGTAGGCTGCCTTGGACTACTAAAAGCTATTAGATATTACGACCCAAATAGGCAAAAAAAAGCAAGTTTTAGGACTGTTGCAATTGTTTACATCAAAGGTGAAATTCGTCATTATTTGCGAGATCATGCCTCTCTTGTTCAAATACCAAGACGTTTAAGTGAATTGAACAATAAAATTGTCCATTTGGAAGAGGTTTTATCCAAAAAATTAGCTCATACGCCAACACCCGCTGAATTAGCCGAACATTCTGGATCATGCCCATCAGATATTCTTGAAGCCCAACAGTCATGGCAAATATGTAAGTATTACGAGTCATTTGATGCTGCAATCAATCATGATTCCGATGAAGATTCAAGGGTGCTTTTGGATTTAATTGCTGATAAAAAACACCTGGATGAGCAAGTTCAATCTGAAGAAAGGGAAGTTTTAGGGCAAGCTCTCATTAAATTAGGTGAAAAAACAAGGCAAATTATTGAGTTTGTTTACTTTTATGACTTAAGTCAGAAGGAAACTGCTCAACTTTTGGGTTTATCTGAAATGGGAGTATCAAGAGCAGTCAAAAGCGCGCTTAAGAAATTAAAAGAAATCCTCTTAACTGAAATCTTTTAGACTGAAATCTTTATAGTGCCAAACTAAACCCAATAATTGGACCAAATTTTATATGAACAAAACAGATGGGCCGATTTCACTAGATGAAATTTTAGATTTAGCCTTAGAATACAAAGCTTCAGATATTCACTTTAAAGCCAATATGCCACCCGTATTTAGAATAGATGGCTTGATTCGTTCTATACCTGATTTACCAGCATTTAGCTCAGATTTGCTGAGAGCAATGATTATGAGCATATTAACTCCAAGACAACAACAAATTTTTGAAGAATCATATGAACTAGACACAGCTTTATTATTTGCTGACAAGGCTCGTGTACGTTTGAATGTATACCTTGATGTTGACTCCATTGGCTGTGCCATGCGTATCGTTCCTATTGAAGTGCCGACAATTAGCGAACTTCAATTGCCGCCTGTAATTGATGAATTAACACATAATAGACAAGGCTTAATTCTGGTCACCGGTGTAACTGGTACAGGGAAGTCTACAACACTAGCTGCCATGATAAATTCTATTAACGAACGAGATGCGCTGCATGTCTATACAATGGAAGATCCAATTGAATTTGTACATAGACCAAAATGTTCAATTATTACCCAGCGAGAAATTGGTTTTACTACAAAAAGTTTTGGCAATGCTTTAAAGGCAGCTATGCGAGCAGATCCAGATGTTCTCTTGATTGGTGAAATGCGCGATGCTTTTACAGTACAAATGGGTATTAGAGCAGCAGAAACTGGACATTTAGTATTTTCAACTTTACACACACAATCTGCACCTAAAACAATTCAAAGATTGCTTGGTGTTTTTACGCCAGCTGCTCAAGAAACAATTAGAATTCAGCTTGCAAACACATTAAAAGCTATCATTGCTCAGCAATTAATTCCACTGACCGGCGGCGGCCGGATTGCCGTCAATGAGATTTTGATAAATACTGCTACTGTACAAGAGGCTATTTTACGTGGTGATATCGACTCTATAAATGAATTTATCAAAAATGGATCATATGATGGAATGCAAACAATGGATAATGCTATCTACGATGTTTTTCGCCAAGGGCTAATTGATGCTGAAACAGCAAAGTCTTATGCCGTGAACAAAGGTGAAATGGAACGTATTTTACGCGGCGCTGTCTCACGTTAGTAAATAATGCACTTTGCATCAATTTATCTGTTATTACTTATTTTCAAACAAAGAAAATAATACAATTTTGATCTCATACCTATAATTCTTTATGTATTATTGATCTGTATTCCTTCACATCGTGGCAGTCTAGTGACATCTCGGCAAACTAAATTGAGCTATGAGTTTAAATCCTGGTTTTTCGAAGGAATAAAAGAAAGCAAAAAACCTGTTTCCAACAACCATCATACCGACACTTGGTGGAAAGTAATGTGCTTAACAGGTGTCGATTATTTTTCTACCCTTGGTTATCAACCCGGTATTGCTTTTTTAGCAGCTGGCATGCTCTCTCCGTTAGCTACTTTAGTACTTATTGCTTTAACTTTATTTGGTGCATTGCCAATTTATCGAAAAGTAGCAAGTGAAAGCCCAAATGGACAGGGCAGTATAGCTATGCTTCAACAATTAGTTGGTGGCTGGTCAGGAAAGCTATTGGTATTATGCCTTTTAGGATTTGCTGCTACTGATTTTATGATTACAATGACGTTATCAGCAGCTGATGCAGCTGCTCACGT
The DNA here is from genome assembly GCA_020054205.1 of Candidatus Obscuribacterales bacterium. Taxonomy (GTDB): domain Bacteria; phylum Cyanobacteriota; class Vampirovibrionia; order Obscuribacterales; family Obscuribacteraceae; genus JAGVLS01. The sequence goes on from JAGVLS010000024.1 coordinate 29,752, forward strand.
TGTTGAAAATCCACTTGTTCCATATTTTTTACACAGCAAAATGGGAGCTACATTATTTTTATTATTTATGCTTGGACTTGTTTTCTTAAAAGGCTTCCGTGAAGCAATTGGCATTTCTGTAGTATTAGTTGGTTTGTATTTAGTGCTGAATACCGTAGTAATAATCGGTGGACTATCTCATCTTTTTCAACAACCACAATTGTTATCACAATGGCAGCATGCTCTTATGTCTCAACACAGCAGCCCATTAGCAATGTTTGGAGCCTGCCTTATATTATTTCCTCGTTTAGCATTGGGTTTATCTGGTTTTGAAACTGGAGTAGCTGTTATGCCGCTGGTAAAAGGAGACAAAAGTGATACATACCAATCTCCTATTGGCAGAATAAAACATACAAAATGGCTTCTAACATTAGCGGCAATAATTATGAGCATATTTCTGTTTACCAGTAGTATGGTAACAACTTTATTGATCCCAGAAAATCTTTTTCAACCTGGCGGTATTGCTAATGGTCGAGCATTAGCTTATTTAGCTCATTTATACTTTGGCAGTGGCTTCGGTACGTTTTACGACATTTCTACAATTGCCATACTATGGTTTGCTGGCGCTTCTGCTATGGCTGGATTGCTAACTCTTGTACCCCGCTATTTACCTCGTTATGGAATGGCTCCTAGTTGGGCATATGCCATACGCCCCTTGGTAGTCTTTTTTAGTATTATTGGCTTTGTAATAACTGTCATTTTCAATGCTGATGTCGATGCTCAAGGTGGAGCTTATGCTACCGGCGTATTAGTATTAATTACTTCAGCTGCTTTAGCTGTGACAATTTCTGTCTGGCGATCGCATGTTTTCGAGCGCATATACTTCTTGCTTGTTTTTCTTACTTTTGTATACACTACTATTGCTAACATTATTGGTCGTCCAGAAGGAATAAGAATTGCTTTCTTTTTTATAGCAACAATAATTGTTACTTCATTTATTTCACGCGCTCTAAGAGCAACCGAGCTTAGAATCAGTGAGGTAGTACTTGATGAACAAGCAAAGAATTTTATAGAAGAAGCTGACAAAACAACTGTCCGTATCGTAGCGCATCGCCCTGGAGGCACTGATTATGAAAACAAAGAAAGGGAAGCCCATCGCACTCACAATATCGATGGCTCTTTGATTTTTTTGGAAGTCCATTTACAAGATGCTTCTGAATTTACTGAAGATGTTTTAGAAGTAAAAGGGGTTTTAAAAGATAGATTTAAAGTTTTAATTTGTCATAGCCCCGCGGTACCAAACGCTATCGCAGCTTTGCTATTACATATTAGAAGTAAAACTAAACACCGACCCCATGTATATTTTGGTTGGACCGAAGGTAATCCGCTTATGTACGTTTTAAAATACATATTTTGGGGTGAAGGTGAGACAGCACCTGTGACAAGAGAAGTTTTACGAGCAGCAGAACAAAATCCGGAAAAACGTCCTTTTGTACATGTTGCTTAATTAAGCGAAGCACGATTTCGTTTAGTGTTGTTTGTTTCGGTGCCAAATACATTCCCTGTTTTTGTACCATGGAAACGCATTTACCAGCCAAATTGGTGCAGATGAATTTGTTTTTTGAAATGCATCGTGTACTTCAGCCATTGTTTTAATTGGTTTGTAACTAGCTTCGTGGATTAGTCTGTATATAGTGGATTTATTACAAGTTTCTTTTCCCATATAAGCTAGAGATCTGATCATATCTCCTATCAATGAACTCGCTAATTCCATATTGCGAGGACTTGTTTTTTTAAAATATATTCTTATATTATTGAAGAGGAAAGAACTTGAACTACCATTAGTGGCAAATACAATTTCTTTATTACCTTCTTCAGTCAATTGCATTTTGTAAGCGACATCTTTAGCATGTACCATGATTTTTCTGCCAAATGATTCTGCTTTCAATTTTGCAATATCATAAGGAGAAAATTGGTTTTTTCCTCCAGATCTAGCAAAGACTCCTCTACTTACTCTTTCAATTGTTTCTTCTTTAATAAGCCTGCGTATTGTCTGATCTATTGCTCCTCTTGGACCATAATGCAATAAATCTCTTGTAGTAAACAATTCATCTGGGTTCAACCTATAAACATGTCTCCTAATATAAGAACTTGTGCACATTGCTATATCTCCTCTTTCAATCTAACTAAGGTGTAAGAAATTTCGTCAAAAATCTTATCCTTTTATTTGATACGTAAAAATGAGATAAAAAGTTCAAATAAATAAATTAAAAGTGTAGTTCTGCAGCAAAGTTTAAGGTCAATTAACTAAAAAATCATACTGGATTCTGAAAAGCTACCAATCACGGCAGGCTACATTCAAAAACTAAATAAAAAACCTAATAATAAATGCATGATCGCAACTTCATCAGATATTTGAACAAATTTCTTACACCTTAGCTGAGTGTGACAGCAGAGTTACACAGGAGAATGGTAACAGAAGCCAGGTTTAGCTAACCGTTTCTTTAGTTTGAGCTGGTAAGCCATTTTCATTCCAACCAGTCATGCCACCTTCCATTACTAGCAGATTACTAAAGCCATGATTGCTGAGTATATCCGCTGCCTTAGTAGCTCGCCCGCCCATTTTACATATAGTGATAACCTTTTGTGCCTTATATTGATTTAGCTCGGACACTCTTTCAGCTAATTGACCTAATGGTATATGAATTATTCCTTTTATATGCCCTAATTCTCCATGCAATTCAGGCAATTCCCTTACGTCAAGTAATAATACTTGTTCTTTGGCATTTATCATCTTGTTCACATCATCAGGAGCAATTACACCAATTTTATCAGCACCAGATGAGGGAACTGTACGAGAAAATGAACCCGTTATTTCACAAGCAGGACTTCCACCTGGAATATAAGCTGCTTTAGGATCGCGCGTACACTGACTATTAACCTGTAAAACTGCTTTCATCCACTCTGCGGGTTGCAGCCTAAGGGATTCTAAAAACGCTATATAATCTGCCTTAGAATGAGTACCAAAAAATGGATTACTTTTCTTTTGAACAGCTAGCGAAGACGGTTTACGATTGCGATATTCGTGACATGGATAGACAATAAGATGATCAGGCAATGCTAAAAGCTTTTGTAAACTATGCCAATGTTCACCAGGATCACCACCTGGTAAATCATCTCTACCAGCTCCACCTTCATCCAAAAATAATACGTCTCCAGTTAATATACGGTCTGGAAACACTAATGTAATCGAGTCTTCTGTATGTCCTGGTGTATGCAATATTTTTACTGGTAGATTACCAACTTTAATTTCTTCAGAGTCCTTAACTCTTAATGTGACACATTTGGGTGCAGCAGATTGATGCATGACGTATTGGCAGCTAGTTAAATCCATTAATTTAGGAGCCCCAGATATATGATCTGCATGGGTGTGTGTATCAACAACATAAGTCAATTTATAATTGTGTTTAGCAAGCAATTTCATATAGTCATCAACATACGTAATAACTGGATCAACAATTGCAACTTCATTTGAGTCAGTAGAACCAATTAAATAAGAAAGACATGCTTGTGGATTAAGTTGTTGAAAAATCATTTCCACGTTTTTCCCTCCAAAGAGAATTAGACAACAATAGACTCCAATGACATTTGAAGAAACTAATATAATGGTAATGACCATTAGCCAATATTTGCAGCTTAAAGCATAATTGATATATAAATTGTACGGCAGCCATTTTTGTTCTTAATGTTTTTCCTCTAAAAAATTAGGAGTGTCTTCCTTGCCAACAGGAAAAAATTTAAAGAAAAAAAGTCTCCAGCACAGACCAAAGTTAATGCTCGTCTGCTTTGTCGCCATTTATTTGTCTGGTATTCATTTTTGGAGATTAGATCATTCACCAAGTCAAATAGTAAATAAGCCTGCCTCGGAATTCTTCAATTTTATAAGTACTTTGCTATTTGCAGAAGTACAAGCAAAAGCACCTCCTAAAAAACAAGAATGGCCCAATGACAAATTTTCTGAAATTTCAGTTAGCAACTTATCAAGAACTTATTTATTGCATGTGCCAAGCTCTTATACAGGAAACACTGCCATTCCTTTAGTACTTGTTCTACACGGAGGCGGTGGTAATTCTTATCTTGCTCGTCGTATATCAGGCATGAATGAAAAAGCTGAAAAAGAAGGATTTATTGTTGCTTATCCTAATGGAACCGGTCTGTTAAAGAGACATTTGCTTACCTGGAATGCTGTCGATTGTTGTGGATATGCTAAGTCAAAAACGATTAATGATGTTGAATTTATTAGCTCATTAATCGATAAAATATCCGCTGACTTTAATGTGGATAAATCTAGAGTATATATTGCTGGCTATTCTAATGGCGGCATGTTGGCATATCTATTAGCATCAAAACTTTCGCATAAAGTTGCTGCTATTGCCTGTGTTGGTGGTTCAATGAGCGGAAAGGAAAAGCCACCGGAAAGACCTGTATCTGTAATCATTTTTCATGGTACAGCAGACAAACATGTGCCTTATACAGGCGGTGTAGGCAAACTAGCTAAATGGGGATATCCAGTAAATAGTATGTCAGTGCCGTATGCAGTATCATTTTGGTCCAAAACAAATGAATGCCAAGACAAATGCAAACAAGAAGAACTAAATTTGGTAACTAAAGAGATTTTCAATCATGGCAAGGAAGACTCAGAAGTGGTGGTATACACAATAAAAGGTGGATTGCATTCCTGGCCTGGCGGACAAAGAACCTGGATTAAAGCCGATCTACCATTTCCTAATTTATCCGCTACCGATGAGATATGGGGATTTTTTCGCCGCCACAAAATAATTCCACTGCAAACAACCACAATAAATCCTTCAGCTGCAAAAAATGCCGCGCCTGCCATAACTCCTTCAACAACCTCAAATCCCCCAACTGCCACAATTCCCCCATCAATAGATAAGACTGGAAAACAATGAATAAAGAAAAAAAATGGACAATGTTAAGTGCTTTAGGCGGCGACATGCTGGAAATGAAAGATGGTTATGCCAAAGGAGTTTTACCTTTAAGTGATCTAGTCATGCAACCAACTAAAGTATTTCATGCTGGTGCCATAGTTACACTGGCTGACGAAGTAGCATCCACAGCAATACACGGGGAAGCAAACACAGAAGAATCTAGAAAAAACAAATTATTTCCATATTCTGTTCAACTTAGCGTTAATTTGTTTACTAATGATCCCGTTGGTCCTTTAACTGCTGAAGCTAAAGTTGTGAGGAGAGGAAAAATGACTGTTGTAGAAACTAAAGTTTTTACATCAGATGGGCAAACCGCTGCCATTATGATGAGTACTCATATGATGGTTGACTTAAATAAGAGCGGCCCACACAAAAAAGCACAGGAAAAAACAAACGCACCCAACAAATAATGAACTAAATGTAATACAATGACATTTTATTGTTAATCAAACTCTTTTGATAGATAATGAAGACCATGGTTGCAACCAAATCAATACAAATTCAATACTATGCCCTTTTACGAGAACAAAGGGGAACTTCGTCAGAAGCATATTCTACTAGTGCGTTAAATTTAGCCGGTCTTTATAACGAGCTAAAAGAAAAATATCAATTTTCATTGCCTATTAACTTATTGCAAGTTGTTGCCAATGATAGATTTGTTTCATGGGACGACACAATAAATGAAGGTGACTTAATTGTATTTATCCCTCCTGTAGCAGGAGGCTAATATGTTTTCAATTGCATCTGATTTTATCGACAAAGATTCTTTGACAAAATTATTTACTAATGAACAAGCTGGAGCTTTCGTTAGTTTCGAAGGCAGAGTTCGTAATTTCAATGACAATAAAAAAGTTAGTTTGCTTGAGTATGAAATTTTGAAAGCTGTAGCAATAGAAGAAGGGACACGCATTTTGGCAGAAGCAAAAACAAAATTTGCTTTAATCAATGCTGTTTGCACACATAGAGAAGGACAATTAAGCTTAGGCGATCTTGCTGTATGGGTTGGTGTCAGTGCTGTGCATAGGGCTGAAGCATTTGCTGCTTGCCGCTATATAATTGATGAAGTAAAACACAGATTGCCAATTTGGAAAAAAGAATTCTATGCTGATGGCACCAGTTCATGGGTAAACTGCCAAAATCATGAAATGGCTCACAGTACTAATTCTGGTGGTCCTAGTATTGAATTTAAGCTAAATACAGCACACTCTCACAAATCACCAAACAAAAACATATCTACAAATGCCGAGTTTAAATCATTTGAACCAATTGAAATTGAATTAGAAGAACAAAGTCTTTATAGCAAACAAATATGCCTAGAAGAAATTGGTACAGAAGGACAAAACAAGCTAAAAAATTCTCGTGTTTTAGTCGTTGGCGCTGGTGGTTTAGGCAGCCCAGCTCTTACTTATTTAGCAGCCGCTGGTATTGGCACAATTGGCATTTGTGAATCTGATGTGCTTGAAATAAGTAATTTAAACAGACAAATTTTATATCAATTTGGTGATTTAGGTAAAAATAAAGTTGATTTAGCAGCAGAACGTCTCAGGCAAATCAATCCATTCATTGAAATCATAACTCATAAAGACCGATTGTCAGATATCAATGTTCAAAGTTTAGTAAAACAATATGATTTGGTTTTAGACTGCAGTGATAATTTTACAACTAAGTTTTTATTAAATGATATTGCATATTTTACACAAGTACCTGTTATACAAGCTAGTATTTATCAATATTCTGGACAGCTAATGCTTTCATTGCCAAATAAAAAAGGTCAGTGTCTTAGATGTTTTTGGGCTAAAATTCCAAATGCTAATTGTTTTGCCTCGTGTGTAGATGCTGGCATAATTGGCGCTGTAGCTGGCATACTAGGAAATATGCAAGCTCTAGAAGCAATAAAACATATACTTGAATTACCGAGTGCAATAAAAGAACATGTTTTATATTTTGATTTAAGTGATTACAGTGTAAGAAAAGTCCATTGTTATAAAAATACAAATTGTCCTTTATGTTCAAAAAAACATTCTGACTTTAATTCTTATTGGCAATCACAATCTGCAATAGACCAAGAAAATAATATTTTAGAAAAATGGGAAATCAATATTTTAGATTTAGCAGTAAGTGAAATCAAAAAATTTCAATTAATTGATATTCGTGAACCGCATGAAATTAAGAATACATTTTTAAAACAATTACTTGGTGTTTCTTGCCAGGAAATACCTTTGAGCAAATTTGATCTGGATAAATTTGCTCTCAACCCTCTAGATAAATACTTAGTGATTTGTCAAAAAGGTATACGCAGCAAAAAACTTGTACAAGATTTACGCAATAAAGGACTAACAAATGTCTATTCAGTAGAAGGTGGAATGGACGCTGTGGCAAGGAAATTTATTGCATGAACCAATTAATAGATAGCTTTGGCAGAATTCATACATATCTGCGCATATCAGTAACAGACAGGTGTAATTTACGCTGCACTTATTGCATGCCAGCTGAAGGCATTGCTTTAAAGCGTAAGGATGAAATTTTAACTTACGAAGAAATTTATCGCATAGCAAAAGCATTTGTTGAGATGGGTATTAACAAAATTCGCTTAACTGGCGGCGAGCCTTTAGTAAGAAAAGATCTTGAAGTGCTGGTAGAAAAGCTTAAGTCATTACCAGGACTTGACGTATTAGCTATGACCACCAATGCTGTCTTGCTCAAAGACAAAGTATCAATACTAAAAAAATTAGGCTTGAATGCTTTAAATATCAGTATTGATTCATTACAAAAAGAACGTTTTAAAGAAATTACACTGCGCGATGATTTAGATAATGTTTTAGAAGCAATTGATATGGCTGTCAAAGCTAATTTTGATTCTTTAAAGTTAAACGTAGTAATTATTGCCCATAAAAATGACAATGAAATTTTAGATTTTATAGAATTTGTTAAAAACAAATCTATCAATGTTCGTTTTATTGAATACATGCCATTTAAAGATAATCAATGGGATGCTTCATCTGTTTATTCATATGCCCAAATGAAAAAAATCATTGAAACAGGTTATCAGCTTGCACCTTTACCAATTAATAAAGGTGATGTAGCTAAAGACTTTCAGTTAGTTAATTATCCAGCCACTGTCAGCTTTATTACTTCCATGACAGATAGTTTTTGTAGCTCGTGCAATAGACTCAGACTAATGGCAGATGGTTCAATAAAATCATGTTTGTTTTATGCTCCAGAAATGAATTTAAGAGATGAGCTTCGCTCAGGTATTTCTGATCATGAACTTAAACAATTATTTTTATCTGTTGTAAAACAAAAGCCAGAAGCACATCCGCCCATGGAAGAATTAGCAAAATTAGATAATAGGGCTATGGTAGAAATAGGTGGCTAGAAATTGGCTAAAGAAGAAATTAACGAAAAACAGAATGAAAAGCAAAAAAAGCTTATATCTTCTGATATTGAGTTAAATCAGTCTGATTTGCCAGCTCCAGACAATGATCTGCCTAAAGATAAAAAAGCTGAAACAGCTGCTAACACATTTGAATACGCCAGCATATGGCGCAGAATAGTAGCATCATTAATAGATGCCATTATTCTGGTACCCATGGTTTTATTTACCATCGTTGTCATAGGAAGTGTATTAACTGGATCTAGCATAATTGATATATTGCAAATCCCATTTGCTGCATTCGAGTACGAAACTATATGGAGATTTGTTTTGTTTCTATGCATACCAATAATGTTAGTCAAAATATTTTCTTTATTTTTTCTCTGTGCCTTAACCTTGTTCGTACCTGTTTGGCCAATTGCTCATACTTTTTTTCCTAATGTTGATAATAATGCGGTTGGGGCTTTGGTGATATTCTATTTCTTTCTTATATTCCTAGTTTATATTTTAGATTGCATATATCAAATTGCATGTGATGCTTGTTTTGACGGCACTCTAGGCAAAAAACTAGTTGGCATTAAAATTGTAGATAAATCCGGTAAGAAAATAACAATTATTCGCTCTTTTAATAAATATGCGCTTAAAACTTTATTTGCACCAATTTTAGGAGTAATAATTAGCTTATTTACTATTACTCGCTCGAAAAAAAAACAAGCTTTACATGATATGTTTTCAGGTTGTTTTGTAATTCGTGCTGAAGCTAAGAAAACAAGTTTAGCTAAACCAACAAAAAAAGTATCGGGTAAATTTAGACTTGGTAAAAGATATATTGCAAGCTTTTTTATTATTGCCATTTTCGCTACAACAATTTGCCTTAGCCCTAATGCCATAGATGAATACTCAGCAAATGCAAGTGTATGGTTTATCAAAAGTACATTTGGTTCTGATAGTAGCCAGTATTTAGCTAGTCTTTTAGATTTAACAAAAACATATATCAATCACCATAATACAGATCCACTCTATAAAAATACAAAAGAAATCATATTGTTTTTGCAAAAACACCCAGAACATATTGACGAAAATGTTGTAAAAGTATTGATTGACTCATATCTTAATTTTTCACATAAAGATGACGGACAATGTGAACAATCAAAAGATTTAGGAAAAGCGTTAATGCCAATTTTGGCAAAGTACAATACTACAATTTTATCATCACTTAAAAAAGATCCAGAAAATGTAAGCGAAAAGAAAATGGAAATTGCATACTATACAACCACTTTTTATTATGATTACAGTAATTTTTTTTGTGATTATAAAGAAGCTATGGCTACTTATCAATCATTTTTAGAAGCACTTGCTTACAAGCCAAACAATAACTATCCATATATACAATTTAAATGTTTATGCTTTTTAGGACAAGCAAAAATGAAATTAGAAGATTTTGCTTCAGCTGCAAAATGTTGGCAACAAGCTGATAATTTGACCTGGAAAACAAATTACACTATAAACATTTCTGCCAATAGCGATTACGAAAGACTGCCCAGAGATTATTCACCTGCACAGATATTGCAATATTTAGGAAATTGTTATAACAAAATTGGGGAATATAAAAAAGCAGAAATTGTTTTAGAAAAATGTAAAGAAATTGATAGCGGCAATTCTGCTACGACAAATTTGCCTGACATAGAAATTGTTATTGAATTAGCCCAGACTTATATGTACTTAGGTAAATATGATAAAGCGGAAGCTCTACTTAAAAATGGTGCTAGATTTAGTGACCCGGGCGTACTCTCACATGCATTAGGTAATTTATACAGCAAAACAAAAAAATATGATCTGGCTGACAAAGCATATTCAAAAGCGATAGAATCATGGCAAAAGTATTATTCTCAAGAAAAGCAACAAAAAATTTATAGTATAGGCGATCCAGAACTTTATAATGATTATGCTAAATTATTGAAAAAAATCAATCAGCCTTTAAAAGCAATTGAAATGGAGCAAAAATATAAAGAAGTAAAACAAAAAACTCAAGTATCAGTTTGGCCGGTAAATACAGAACCTTTAGGTATGGGTCCTTACTTATGATATCGTACAGCGAAGCAAAGCTAATTATTTTAGAGACAGTAAAAACATTGGGCACGAAATCAATTTTGCTCAAAGATGCACTCAATTATGTTTTAGCAGAACATATAAAAGCACCTTTTGATTTGCCCTTATTTGATAATTCATCTGTAGATGGTTATGGGGTAAAAATAGCTGATGTTTCACAAGCAGCAAAAAACAAACCTGTAAATTTACCCTTGCAAGACATTATTCGGGCAGGTAATCACAATAATATTTATCTCAATAGCGGATGCACAGTTAAAATTCTTACCGGTGCCAAAGTTCCAAAATCAGTAGACGCTATAGTGATGCGTGAATATTGTGATGAAAAACAAAGTGTGATATCAATTGCTTATTCTCCTAAATATGGTGAAAATATTCGTAGACAGTCTGAGGAGTTAAAAAAAGGCAAATCCATACTTGAAAGTGGCACACTAATAACACCTGCTGTAATTGGACTTTTGGCAACATTAGGCATTAATAAAATTTCTGTTTATAAAAAACCTAAAATTGCTATTGTTACTACTGGCGATGAATTATTGAAACCAGGTAGAGGTATTGCACCTGGAAAAATATACGACTCAAATTCTTTTGCTCTTCTGTCAGCAATTAATTTATTAGGAATTGTTGATTGCATGCATTATCACGCTAAAGAAAATAAAAGTCATACTCATAAAATATTGGCAGCAGCAGCAAAATATGCAGATGTGATTATTTCTGCCGGTGGAGTATCAGTTGGTGATTATGATTTTGTAAAAGATGTTTCTGAAGAATTAGGCTTTGAAACTTTAATCTGGAAAATAGCAATTAAACCCGGTAAGCCCGTTTATTTTGGCAGGAAACAATTAAATAATAAAGGCAAAATATTTTTTGGATTGCCTGGCAATCCAGTATCATCTCTTATTACATATCATCAGTTAGTAAAACCAGCTCTACAAAAAATTATTGGACTAAAAGAAGAAGATATTAGAGAACAAAGTAAAATATTTACAGCAAAATTAACTAAAGCCATTGCCAAAAAGCCTGGGCGAATGGAATTTGTTCGCGGTAGATTAATGGTTGAAAAAGGAGAATTAAAAGTAAGTCCAACCATAGGACAGGAATCTCATATGTTGAGTGGTCTTAGCAATGCCAATTGTCTTATTCATTTCCCTCTCGACAAAGAGAAATTAAATGTTCATGATTTAGTTGATATTGAACTTATTCAATGGGCAAATAATTAATTTTCCAAATAAGCATCTGCTTCTATTTCAACTAATATATCAGGATGAATAAATCGCACTACTTCTATCATAGATGTAGCAGGGCGAATTTCCGAAAAATATTCAGCATGAGCTCTACCAATTTCTGACCAAAAATCAATATTAGACACATAAATGCGAGTACGAATAATGTCTTTTAGATTTGCTCCAACCTGTTTTAAGGCTGCCTCAATATTTTTAATGACTTGTATTGTTTGTTGATAAGGCTCATTAATTTCATAACCAATTAATTCGCCTTTTTCATTTGTGGCTGTAGTACCAGAAACACTAATAAATGGTCCGCTTTTTACTGCACGAGAATAACCAACTAAAGGCTCCCATTTTGTATTTGATGAAATATTGATTCTAGTCATGCCTTTTTCCAGATTAAATTGAAGATTAAACGATAAACAAAAGCATTATGGCAGTAAAAAGACTGTAAAAAAGCATCCTTTTTCTTTTTCTCTATACATTTACACCTTGACTTCTTATCTAATATGTAGACACTGGGTATATACGAGGAAGAGTATTTATTAAATATATGATTTTATGGAAACAGGGCCAGATATAAAAAAACCAGAAGAAGAAGAAGAAGAACCAGAAGTTGAAACTCAAGTTCCAGCTGGCGATAGCAATGGTACAGATAATCCAGCTGAAAGTTCTGATGCTAATAACTCACCCCCTGAATTCAATTTGTTAGGACAAAATGGGGATGGCAGTAATTTACCTACCCTAACCGATACAGCTAGTGCTTATCTGCCGCAATTAACTATTGGCGACGAAAGCGATAATGCTCCTCAAACTATACAAGAAGCTTTAGCTAATAAAGAATTTGTATCGGATATGGCTAAGCTTACAGCTGGTTCTCTTGTAATTGCGGGAGGATTTACTGCCTGGGCTTTTCGTGCTGAAATAAAAGAGGCATTAGAAAGAGCTTTTGCTAGAAATACACCAAATAATAATTTGCTTGCTGCACCAAGAGATTGCACTATCATCGGTGATCAAGTTTTAGAAAATGGAGAAAAAATTGAAATAGCCAAAGATGCTGGCATTGAAAAAAAAGGCAGAGAATATCACGTAAAAGCAAATTCTTCATCTGAAGCTAGTGCACTTTTACGACGGGGCGCAGATGGTAATTATTTACAAGTTTTAGAAGGCAATACTGTCTATGTAAAAAGTGAAGACGGCAATATTAAAGAAATTCACTATGATCCAGCCAATCCAAATGCTGAAGTAAAATTAGAAGCTGGTGAATCTATATCTACCGGTCACAATTTTATTGATATTCATGAAAAAACCTTTGCACCAAATACTATTTTGGCTCTCAATCCAAATGATGCTTACTTAAAGTTAAGTGCTGATCCTTTTAGAACATATGAATTGCGTGTTGATCATCGTGGTAATGCTGCGCAATTTGTTGAAAAAGGCTCACTAGCCTCTACTGAGGGGAATTTGGGTCGAATAAATGTTGAATTTGGTGTGGATAAAAATGGGCTATATGTTTTAGATACTAACAAAACAAAAATTCCCAGTCAGACACCTGATGGAATAACTGAAGGTGTGTATGTAAACAACAAAGCATTAAAGCCAGGAGAAAAACATTATCTAGATCCAACTAAAGACACTATTGATATTGTCCGAGATATGAACAAGTTTATGATAGCGGGCGATATGCAAGATACTGGCAGACAGCCAAAAATGACTACAATTGAGCTATCCGTTGCAAATACCGATAAGCAAGCATTAGCCCGTGCTGCCAACACTGAGCCTACAGATAAGCCTCATACAATTAGAATAATAGAGCCTGCTAATTCTCGTCAGGCACCGTTTGCTAATATTGAAGCAATTCGCAATACTGGCTGGGCAATTGGCACAGATGGAAAGATTTATGGTATCGGAAGAGTACCTCAACCAGTGACAATTGCTGGAACGCTCGGCATAAACCCGGATGGCACAGCCTGTGTTTCTGCTTTGAAAGGATATACTCTTGCTGTGGAAAGACCAAGTGGCTTTAGTTCAATCACATTCGATAATGGTCATGTGCCTATTGGACCTAATGATACAGTACGCCTGCTTGGTACTGCCCAAGATATTCCATTTAAAGTTTCTGAACAAGTAGTATCTAGTTTATCTATTCAGCTAGGTAGTACTAAAATTGAGCTTGCGCCAGGAGAAAAGGTTTATATTGGGCGTAATTCTCCAGGTCAAATTGTAGAAGAAGCATCAGATGGAAATCGTAAATATTTAATTGATAATGAACAGGTAAGTAGAGATCATGCTACATTATGGACTGATGAAAAAACTGGCAAAATATATTTAAGTGATAATAATTCCAAAAATGGAACCTATGTTAATGGCAGGAGATTAAAACCTGGTGAAGAAGTATTACTAACAAGTGATTCTAAAGTAAGCTTTGGCAATAAAAATTATGATAGTCGGCATACATCACGTTTAGACTTAACTCCAAACGGAGTAAATGAGGTTGTTAAAACAAGACATTCATACTTTGAAGCACAAACATTGCAAGCAGCAGCAATTCCTGAATCATCTATATCAGGCTCGGGGTCGGGTGCAGAGTCAGCAGAACCTGCTCAAGACCCTTGGCCCAAACCCTCGGTGGTAGGCGATGTTCGCCCTCCTAGGAGTTTAACTGGTGTTGTTTATGTAGGACAGAATGCAGACGGAAAACCAATGTTTATTTCCGGAGACATAGAAGGACCAAGAGAAATTATTTCTCTAACAGCCGAACAATTATCTCAACTAAAATCTGGCAATTCACCATATCAAGCAATAAATTATTCAGATAATGCAATCGGCCATTTAGCAAGTGAATACAGAGCACAACCATACTATACGGATACACGCGATGCGGGCACATGGGGCTCTGGACGTAATTATATTTTAGTAGAAGGAACAGATGGCGCATATTTAGCACGAGATCATCAATTATTTGTTGCCAATACTGATGCAGCTAGAGCATATGTGTCCAATTTACAAAAAAGAGCAAATGTTAACTCTCCTATCGAAGAAGCGGATGCTGCCAGTGAAGTAGAAGAAGCAGCAAATATTGAAAAAACCAAAATAGGTGGGTTAACAGAGGCTGATTTAGTTGGAATTTATAATCATATAAAAAATATATCTGAGCCTATTGACGGAAATACAGCCAATCCTGAAGTAGCAAGGGCTATTTATCAATACTTAGAACATGGTGATCCTTATCATGCCAATCGAACTAATGGCAATCAACCACACAGCGAAGCTAAAGCAACACAAATCAATCAAGTATTAGCATTATATTCGAGCAAGAATAATAGTGCTGAAGCCATTGCTTTAAGAGCAGCTCTTCACGAAGGACTAAATCAAAAAATGCCTGGGGCTGCTAATTTGAACCACGAAAGAGATGCTAGAAGTGATAAAACAAAAACACAAGTTGAAATTAGAGGACATCAAGTCTGGCTATTTGATCCTAAATCTGGCGAAAGAATAAAAATGCCAGAGTCAATAAGTGCCCATATATTAGAAGAATTGCATATACAAGAAGCTAATTTATTAGACTGGGAAATAAGATCTGGTGACAACATGTCACAACAAGAAACAATAGAGTTTGAAGAAGCAAGACGAAAAGTAGAAGCTTTTAGACGAGACGTCATGCATAATCCTAAATTCTGGCAAGATCATTTACACGACATGGATCATGCACCAGATACTACAAGCAAACCAGAGAGTAGTTGGCAGGTGGAAAGTTCATTAGAAAGCACAGATAAAATTGTGCTTGTAAACAGAAAAACTAATGAGCGCATAGAGGTACCAGAGCATGTAAGACAATCTGTTTTACATCAATTAGAATGGCAAAAGACAGTACTAGAAGAAGATGCAAAAAAAATAGCAGCCGAAACAAATCCTAGCCACAAAAGACAATTAGAATTAGAATTTGCTAGAAATCAACATCAAGTCGAAGCTTTTGAATTAAGCCTACATAGTAATGCAAGTCTTTGGCGCAGTGCTATACGTAATTTATCAGATAGTAATGGTCAGCCTCATTATGGACAACCGAAAACCCCAATATCTGTTGTTTTGCCTAAAGATGCTGGTGTTATTGATCAGTCTCTTATAGAGCGTATAAGCAGTCAATTAGCGCCATCGCCAATAGATGAACATATGATTACTAGAAATCAAAAAATAGTTGCTGCAATTGATGGAGTACTTAACGGAAGTAATGATTTATCTTCACCAGAAAGACAAAAGCTAGTTACATTAAGAGATTTATGTGCTAATAATCCAAGAAGTGGGGCAGCAACACAAATAAGCCAAGCTTTACAAAGACTTGCTACTGGAAATAGTCCGATTACAGAAGGCAGTGCAGCAATGCTGCCAGAGCCGGCAATTGCGCAAAGCGGACAAGAAGCATTAGCAATAGAGCCTACTAGTGCAAAAATTGAAGGTGACGGTATTAAAGTATTTAGTGCTAGTGATATTACAGAGGCAATTAATAAACGTTATGTTGATGAAGCTAGAAATAGTTTAGCTGAAATTGAAAGCAAACTTGCCGCCAACCCAAAACCTGCAGAGCGCGAGGCATTATTAGCAGAAAAAGCAAGGATACAGCAAGTTATTGAAAATGACACAGTACGACATGACTTAATTGTTAAAGCAGAACAAATTGCTTTAAATAAAGGTATTGAAACAAGCAAGGGACTAAAAGAAATTGCTGGCGAAATGGAAAAAGGCAATAATGGCAAGCCTAATTCTGGCAAAGCAAAATCGGCCATAACCACTATGGGTAAAATTACATTACTAGTAACTGTAGCAGCAATGCTTATGCCAAAAAATGATGTACAAGCAGATGACGAAGTCGAACGTCTGCCTTATCTTATTGAAGGACAAAATGAATAATGACAATGCTTAATAAGATGACAAATGATGATATAAAGAAATGGTTATTAAGCTACAACTCGTTTGTAGATTTAGGAAAAATTGCTCTTACTAATTTATCCGATGGCGAAATTGCTCGCAACGCTCTTTGTATGCTCATTTGCGACAATAAAAATATAGGCTTAGGTAATCATTTTTCGTCTTCGGAAAATGCAATAAAAAAGGCTGTAAATGCATTTATAAATACATGTCATAGCGATAGTTATGCCGTACGTTATCATTTATTGCAAATAGTAAAATATCTTTTCTTAGAGACTAGCCAGATAAGCTATTCAACTAAAATTAGTTTATTAGAATCTCTAGAATTATTAGTTAAACCCATATCAAATGGTTATCGGATAATTTCTGATCATGACTTAAGTAATTTACTAATTTCGATACTAAAAGCTCATCTTCAAGATTATAAAGATGCAAAAAGCATTGAATTACAAATAAAGATTTTAAGCTTACTAGCACTTTATCCAAATAAAGATTATTGGTTAATAGTTGACGCTATAAAAAAAGCACATCCAAATCAAGAATTAAAAAACAAATGCAATAGCATTCTCCAGTCTAATAAGAGAAAAGAAACTGTCACATATATTTGGCAAGAAACTATTTGTGATGTGATAGCTAATCAAAAATTTCAAGCCAAATATTTAAAAGATGCTTTCAATAAAGATTTGCCAGCAATACAATTAATTCGAGCTATCTTCAATTATGCAAAAGGCTCTCCGGCTAAAGACAATAAAGATCCACGTTTGCCTTATTTAGAATTTGCGCTTCACAATGAAAATGAGGCAATCAGGCTAGCTGCTGCCCGCGCCATAATGCAAAGCTCTTCAGAATTAGGACAAATTTGGCAAGAAGCATTAAAAAGCATTGCCGATATTGCTGTCAATTCACAAATTATTGAAAATGCTAATGACGCATTAACGATATTGACAGAAATTGAGCAAATGTATCCCCAAGAAGCTGATTTAATCACTGAAGCCAAAGAAGCAGCAAATAAAAATTTTATTGGCAATAATCCAATAAAATAGGGCAATATTAACCCTGAATTTAATGTTTTTGGGCTAAAAAGCAGCCAAAAAACATGCCTTTTTTGTATATATTCCCAGAAGCAACAGTTTTTTGCTTAAAATCACATATATAGATGAATTTAGAAAGAATCTGTAGCTAAGCCGGGTACAAAATTATTGGTACTTCCCTTACCTGCTGTTTCTCTTATGGACGGATATTAACTAAATGAGTGAAGGTGAAACTCTAAAAAATCCT
Source organism: Candidatus Obscuribacterales bacterium (assembly GCA_020054205.1). Lineage (GTDB taxonomy): Bacteria > Cyanobacteriota > Vampirovibrionia > Obscuribacterales > Obscuribacteraceae > JAGVLS01. The sequence goes on from JAGVLS010000024.1 coordinate 47,646, forward strand.
CCCCCTGTAGAAGAAGAGGAAAATAATTCTGAGCCAGAGTCTACGGCAGAAGACTCTCGTCCTGCTACTGACACTACAGACAGCCAAGAACAAGCAGCTAGCGGGGAGAATATAGCGGAAGCTGCAAGCGAAAAATTATCTCGAGAAGCTAATACCGCACCAGAGAACAATTCAGATCAACCCGTGGCTAATCCAGAAGCCGCTGAAGCTCCCACGTCCAAAGAAAAAGAATTAGAAAAACCAAAAGGCATATCCATTGTTGGCAACGAACATGTTTATACTCGCGAAATACAAAAGATGCTTAGCAAATATTTTGGTAGTTTGCAAACGGATTTATTATTGCAAAAACCTGGTGAAGATATATCTGCTTACTTGACCAGATTACAAAATAGTCCAGAAGATTTTAGACAAAAATTAGCAGATTTAAAAAGAGAACAAGAAGCAGGTGTTTGGGGTGAGCAATCACAAGAATTATTTAAATCATTAGTAAATACATTTAGTACTGCCGTACCACAAAGAATAAATACATTGTCTCAATTAGGCTTACCGGTTGAGACAGATTGCCCTATGCAATTACCAAGAACGGATAGCAATGCTCTTATTAGCCCAGAATTATTTAGAGAAGCTATTGAGGCTCATGAATTATCCTTTGATATGAATATTGACAGCAGCAAAATGCCTGGACAAAGTGAATTTGTCTCATTAGCAACAAGCGCTCGTTGGTTAGAAAAAACCACTACATTAGTTCAAACTGAGCATAATAAAAATACTATAGAATTACAAAAATCACTAATAGAAGAAAATGGATTGCCTAGCGCCTGGAAAGAACAACTGCTTCCCGGAGAAAATCCCCCTGGGCAAATAGAAACATTAACTACATTTATCAATTTTTACAACACACTAAAAAATTATGCATTAGTAGCTAATGAACTTAATAAGGCAGGCTTGGACGAAAAAACTCCTAGAATTCCTTTGCCAGAAGGATTTTCCATAAAACAAGATGGTGGACACGAGCGTTTGGTAGTTGATAAAAATGCTGTTTTCCCAACACATTTATCTTTAAGCCATCCAGACACTATAGACAAAATGGAACGTTATCAAAAATGGCTTGATGAAAATAAAACAAAACTTGATCAAGTACTTGATACTAAAACATATTCTTGGGGTGAAGAATTAGTTACTAGCAAAGAGCAAACTGTTTTCGACAAAGAAAGTGGCGAATTTGTAAGGAAAACAAGCCGTAATCCAAGAGAGATCAAAGATGGAGAAACAACCATTGACAGTAATCTAATTTGGAATGATTTAGATATAAAAACATTACCTGATGGCAAAATTGAAATTACTCAAACAAAACAAGCACAAATGTCTCTTGGTTATAAAAACTTGATCTGGGAAAATGTGGGCAAGCCTGATACAGAAACACGTGCTTATAATCCTGATGACTTAATAAGAGTAAAATCACACGATCAAGAGTATTTACTTACGGCTTCGCAACTACAAGCTCTTAATTCTTCAGATAGACTAAAATATTGGGCTGGCAAAGGCATTGAAGTTTCCATGGATGTAGCTATGGTATTAAGTGGCACTTTTGAAATGGCAGCAGCTCGCAGCGCTATGAAACTTGGAGCAAAAGAAGGACTAAAAGAAGGCATTAGATTAACAGCAGCCGAACAAGCACATGTATTTCGTCATGGTTTATACCAATTTGGATTAGGTGCATCTGGTGCTTTAGATTATGCAGGATCAGCTGATGATCCTGTAATTGGTGCATTGCTAAATACAAGACATGCTTTATTTACAAAAGATATTTTACATGGTGGCTCAGGGGCATTTCGTACAACATACGATACATTGGTAGGAAAATTGCCAGGCATGGCCGAATCAATGGCTCAAAGCACTAAAGCTACTGAAAAATTTAGTCAATTTATAAAACAATTTCCCAGACTAAATATTATGCAAAATGGATTACATGGGCTTTCTCAATATACAGGATATGGGCTTATTGCCCATATGGGTATAGAATTAAAAGACCAGTGGTACCATGATTCAACTAATCATTTTGATATAGCTAAACAAAGACGTACTGATGGACAAAGTGCAGCACTTCCTGATTTCAGTCAATTTATAGTACCAACGGATACAAAACCAGCTTCACTAGACAAAATTTTAGAAGGCTATAGTGCAACTTTACTTGACGGTCTAAATGGTGAGACACGTGATCAAGCAGCACATATTTTAGATAGGGCTCAATATTTATTACAAGAAAAACCAGATGCTACAGAAGAAGAAAAGAAACAGTTAAATGCCGAAAAAGAAGAGTTTAAGCACACATTAGCTCGATATTTTACTTTAACACCAGAAAATATTGCTGAATTTGAAAGAGGCAGATTGGCTCGTGGCACAAGGGGTGCTGATGCTCAAATAAATGATGGCGATTTATCAGATTTAACACATGACAAAAAGCCAATACCAGAAGTTTTAGGGACAGGCTGGTATATGAGAGCTGATGATTATCCTGATCCAACAACACAAAAAGCAGGTAATGATGAGATTCGCACATCGGCAGCATTAGCATTATTAATGCTTTCAATAGATGAAAACGGACAATTACCGGAGACAATTGCTCAAACAAGTATTACTGTCCCCGCTATAAAACATGAAGTTATAGAAACTGACCCTGAAACAGGTATGCGTCTTTATCCAACGGTTACAATTCCCGAGCATTCAATAAATTTCCAAGTTGATCGCTCTAGTTTAACAAGTGCACTTAAAAAAGACTTTGTGGATGCATTACGTAATTTAGATAATGATGCAATCTCTTTAGGAGATTTTCTTACCCGCACTGGTGATTTAAGTGGTGTTTCGTACGTTCAAGGACTAGAAGATTTCATAGCTAGTCCTGAAACTTCAAAAGCAGATAAACTTCGTGCTTTAGTTGATAATGACACCGGTGGGCTCAGATATATTAATATAATTCAAAATTTGTCTGCCATTGAGAATTTAGCACATGCTGGTCCGTCTACCGAAGCTGCAAAAGCCTCTGCTTTACTTTATGGCACATCATCAGCTGATTTAAAACAAACTTTAGAGAATATGATTACAAACGAAGCCGATCCTGATTTAAGTGCATTAGCAGCAGCAACATTATATGGACTAAAAGAACAAGAAAGACATTCTGATTTTGTCAAACTTTTAAATAATATCAAAGCAGCAAGACCAGATTTAGCCAATAGTGCAAGTTGGCAAAATATAGAACAAGCCTTGTCTAATAATCCTTTGCTTAAACCTAGTTATTTACAAGACAATCAATCTATTTGGCAGTCTGTACAAAATGACGCCCCTGGTAAAACAAGAGAACAAATAATTGCATCACTCAAAGAAGATATGCATGCAGATATTCCAGAAAATACACCGGCAGAACAAGCATTTTTTATGCGGGACAAAAAATTAGCAGCAGCATTAATGCTAAGCAAATTAGATAATTCCGAAGAAACAAAAAATGAAATTATGCAAACAATTACATCATGCATGACTCCTACTTCTGAATTAGCTGATTTACAAAATCATGGCAATGATATCGTAAAGCATCTCTTATATACTCGGATTTTAGATTTAAACAAACGAGTTTTTGAAGCCATATCTAAAAACGAACAATTATCTGGCTTTGACCAAACAACTATATCTGCTTTGGCATCACAAACAATTGGCCTTGTACGCAAACCACAAAGCCGAGAAGAAGAAACAGCCTTAATATCACTGTTGCATGCATCCCAAAACGTTATAGACATGGCAGGACAAGATCAAAAAATAGAATTAGCAAATAAGTTAAAGAGCATGCTTAATACATCTGATAAAGAAAATTTCGCTGGTGCTTATGCTGGCATGCGAGCAGAAGCATGCACAATATTAGCTAGATTTGGTGATCGTAGCGCAATGGATTTAATTCGAGCCCGTACATCAATAATTCCAAAACCAGATTATCTTGCACATACAAATTTATTTGCTGGTGAGGTAAGCGGAGACGTGCGGCAAGCAGCTTTTGATGCTTTAGTACATTTAGGAGATAAAGAAAAATTACCGATAATACTAAAAGAATCACTTGCTACTGAAGTAGACCCAGCAGTTAAAGATAAGATTTTAGCTCTAATTCCTAGCTATCCTGCAGCAGCTGATGCAAAAGAAACCGCCAGATCAATAAAAGAAGCTAAAAAAGAGAATGACTATCAAGTAGCTATAAGCAATTTACTAAGCAGTGCTTTGTCACATGATGATGTAAGGGATCTTTTGCCTACAGTTGGAAATTTATTACCAAGAAGCAATTGGGAAGATAGGCGCAGTCAAGCAGCAGAAGATGCCTATGATAATATGCCTTCAACATCATATTGGGCTATTAAATTAGAATCAATGTTTCAAAAAGTTGGGCTTTTATCCGGTAATGATCCAGAAGGTGAAGCACATTTATTTATGACATCTGGCACAGGTAAAACTGATAAGGCCAGATTAAATCAATGGGATGACTTGGTGCAATTAGCTACTTTAGGACACACTGATAATCCACAACAATTAAGCATTTTAGCTAGGGCTATTACTCCTCATGTAGAAAAAGCAATTCAAGAAAAACAAGAAGAAATTCATAGGTTAGAAGAATCAATGGTTAGCATGCCAGATAGTGCAAAAGTTGATATTGAGCAAAAAATCACTAATCTACGTGCACAAATTGCAAATGTTCCTAATTTAAATGATCCAAATACGCTTAAAGAAATAGGATCTGCATTTGCTAAAACAGTTATTTACGATATGCTAGCCCATGGAGCAGAAGCATTTAGTGATGGAAGCGCACAATCAAATCCATATTATAAGCATTTGGAAATGCCTGAATTTCGCTTTGCTAATCAACAAGAATGGCAAAATGCAGCAGCTCAAACACTAGCAAAGTGTTGTGAAGAAGGTACACCAGGACGCGCCCAAGCTTTAGATTATGTAAGTAAATTGCTTACAACACCAAATACTGCTATTTCTAATTACAATAAGTCCGTTTTGCTACATGCATTTATTAAAGCAGCTAAGCCTACCAATGGTAGCAAAGACGACGTAACAATAAACCAATTCCAAGCACAATATGCAGATGTTTTGTTGCGCGCGCTACAAGTAGAACAAGTTACTCATCTATCAGAAAATAAACCTAAAGAAACGTCAGATTCTAAAATGTCTGACTCAGATCTGTATTTAAGTCAGATTGCTTTAGAATTAGCAGGAGCAGAACATTACCCAGCTGTTGCAACATTACAAGCATTTGTTGATGATAGAAATCGTACTAATTCACCAATAGGCAAAGAAGGTGAAGCTGTTCTAGAATTTGCTTTAGATAGTCTTAAACACCGAGTAGGGGGTATGTATTTTAGAACGGTAGCAGACCAATTATCCGATGCTGAGACACGAGCAGATCAACTTTCTAATGGCATAGCTCAGTACAAACAAAATTCTACAAATAGAAATGTTGATCAAGAAGCAGCTGCCCGTGAATTAGTTCAGTCAGTATTTAATTCATACAAAAATTATAAGTTTAAAGATGAAACAGATCCAGGAATTGATGTCCTTGGTAATTTGCTCAATTCAGAAAATGAAAGAGTACAATTAGCTGCTGCTTATGCCGCTTTAGATGCTACAAGCAATTTACCACCTGGATCAGAGCTACAGAACCAAGCTTTAGCTAAGCTTGCCGACTTAGCAATGGAAACAACTAATAATTCATATCGTACAGAAGCTTTAGAAAAATTGTCTGAATATTGTTTGCAAGATGGCGACAATTACAATGAAAGTCATTGGCAAAAAGATGGGCAGTTAATGCTAGAAGCTTCTACAAGAGAAGTAATCATTCCAGCTACTGATTCTAGTCCAGAAAGAAAGTATATCTTTAGGCAAGAGCCTGCTGTCGCATATCCTAATGAAAATTTGCCTATCCATACAAGTATTATAGACAAACATTCTTATCGATTTAGTGTTCTGGAACAAACAGGTGATGAAATTACTGGTTCAATTTATTACAACAAAACAACTTACCAAGAAGATATAGCTGCAGGACTAAGGGATGCTGTCAGATCAAAAGAGGAACCTACATCGTTACGCGATCTTTTTGAGTTTGCCCAACGACATGATCCAATATGGACAAATAAGGTAGATGTAGATTTTTCTGCTTTTAGTTTTGAATATGGCAATATTGAAGGCCAAAATGGCGAGTACAAGCGAGAAATTGTACATTTTAGTGAAAATGGCATTAGCTTTGATAGACCAATAGAAGGTGAGGATAAAACAAAACCACCATTTTGGGAAATAAGAGTTCCTGCTTACTCAACAGCAGAAAAAAGTGACATAGCCCAAAATCTTGGAGTACATTCAGCTTTACCAGCATTAAATAATGCACAAATATGGGGTTACGCTTCCGGTACTGTGTCTATAAATGCTAATGGTAATTTTGTATTTCAACCAACAAATACAAAACAAGACCCAATCATACATCACCACAGTCCATTCCTTATATTGGATGGGCATGATAGAAGTGGTCAATAATTTTCTTTGTAAATATCTTTATAACAAGGAAATTGATCAATTGATGTAGCATGTAAAATGCTATTTTTAATAGCTTTTGTCATGGCATTAGCTGCTGCTAGTCCGATTAAATCAACAATACTTATATCACTTAAGTGTTTAAGTGTTTTTTGTTCTGAAGAATGAGACGACAAAGCAAAAACAGTATCACCATCAAGCGTTGTATGAATAGGATGAATTGCTCGAGCCATTCCATTGTGTGAGAGTTCAGCTACTTTTATGAGCTGTACTTTGCTTAGCATAATATTTGTTGCTACAACTGCTAAAGTTGTATTGAGAGGTTGTTTAGATATAAGTCCATACAAACGTTTAAGTTCAAAATCTGTACTAAGCGTATCATTTACTAATTCAAATTGTCCAGCATCAGAATAAAATTCATCAGTTTTAGGATTTACAATATCACCAACTGAATTAGTAACTACAAAAGCAGCAACAATAATACCCTTTTCTAGATGGCTTACGCCATAACCAAAGCCACCTTTCATTTTTTTTCCAGCGAGCCATTTGCCAGCAGTAGCACCTGTACCTACACCAACATTACCTTGCTCGGGATCATCAAAAGATGCACTTTGAGCAGCATTATAACCATCGGCATGCGTAGGGCGAATTTTGGCACTACCGACAACTAAATCATATATGACCGCGCCCGTTATTCCCGGCACTACACCAGCAGGTGTATAAAAACCAATTCTTTTTTCTTCCAAATATTGTACTATGCCAAAACTTGATTCCAATCCAAATAAACTACCACCAGTTAATACAATAGCATGTGCGCTATCATTGGCTGATGTGGGAGAAAAAGCAGCAGTATTTATAGTTCCACTATTAGAGCCCCTTACATCAACACCAATATTGGCTCCCTCTTCAGCAATAAAAACAGTAAGTCCAGTCAAATTTATCTCATCAGTATAATGTCCAACTTTAAGTCCCAGCTTTTTTAATAAAGAATCAGTCATTTATATTTATTCTCTTCTAAGATTTGTCTTCCTAATATTCATTCTAGTATTCATAAGGAATGGTAGTGATTGGACCTGCTTGTTTTTCTTCTTTTAAGAGTTTCATACCAATAGCAAGTAAAATCCCGCCTAATATTGCTCTGGATGCACCATGAGAACCAGGTTTACCTGATCCTGGTTTTCCTTTGCCAGGTTCTTTTTCACCTTTTTTAGCATCGACACCTTCTGCTTCTACTCTAGCTATTTCAGCACCGGCAGCTTCAGCTGCAGCTACACGAAATTCACGATTAGATTCAAATTCAGCCAATACAGTTCTTCGTATTACGATTTCACTTTCTAGTTGAGCAATTTTTGCTTCAAGCTCTTGTTTTTCAGCAATGAAGTTTTGACGTTCACGTTCTTTTCCAGCAATTCTATTATCAAAGTCCTCTGCCATTTCTGGACCTTTTTGATCTCGCTGCCTACGTAATTGGTCTATATTATTATTTAGTTTAGATATTTTACTATCAACTGTACCTTCTCTACTCCTAGCAGACCGCAATTCTTCCTCTTGAGCAGAAACTACATCTGCCATGCCAGCACGCGCCTCTTCAGTAAGTTCAAAATTAGCAGCCAGTACTTTTAATTCACCAGCTAAGACAATCTCACCATCTCCTGCCAGCAGATCAGGAAGCACATCGCCTACTATGGATAAATTGGCAGATGGCAGCGCTACGTGGCTTGTAGCTGGTGAAGCATGTTGTGAAGCTAACTGAGTATTTAAAGCTCTCATTACAGCTTTGTCCCGAGCATATTGTTTTTCTAATTGTTCTAAGGCTTTTACATCTGCTTTTAGCTGTGCATTTTCTGGATCAGCTTCTAGCGCACTAGTCTTGGATTCCAATAAACTAACAATTGCTTGTTTCACATCACCACTTACTGCATCAATTTTCAATTCCCTAGGTTTTAATTCTTCGGGAGCCATTTTTTGTGCTAATTCTTGAGCTAAATGATCTGGCAATGTATTATCAGTAATATCTAAATTAGTTATAATTGTAGATTTAGCAGACTCACCTGTTTTTCCTTGTGTTGCTTCTGCTTCAGCAATTCGATCTGCATATGTTTTATTTGATACAACCGTACTTAATTTAACAACTTTACCATTGCCAATTGTCTCTAAAGTTGCTTCTTGAGCGCCTTCAGCCATAGGTTCAGCTAAACGATAAAGTGTTTTATCTGGACCACTAGTATTGTTTTTAAAATAAAGTGTTTCAGAGGAGCCATCAGCTTTTTCAAAGGTAACAGAGCCATATTCATTCTTTAATTTGGCAACATCAATCGTTTGTAGTTTTTGCCGACCATCAGATGGCTCTTGTTTAAGCAATACTGCTAGACCATTTGGATTATTACTATCTGCCGCTAATACTTCCCAAACTGGACCATCTTTAGCTAATTGAATTTGAGCACCTTTAGATCTAACTGGAATTTCACGAGCTTGTTCTAGTTCACTTTGTGTCTTTGCTAGATTATCTTTTAGTGCAGCTATATCTGCTTGGGCTTTGGCTAAATTTTCTCTAGCAGTTGCCAGCTCTTCTCCCGTTTTAGCATTTCTTGCAATTTCACCATTTAAACGAGTTTCATTTTGTTTTAATTCATTTGTTAGGCGTTCTATTTTAGAAGCAGAGTCTTGTATTTCAGTTTGTAATTTCTCAAGAGCTGCTTTATCTTGAGTAGCCTGTGCTTGAGCTTGCGCTAAATTAGTTTGAGATTGTTGCAGAGAAGTTTTAGCTTCCTCCAGTCTAGCAATGATTTCTTTTTTAGCCGTTTGTTCGCTTGCTAATAGTTTTTCTGATTGTTGTTTTTCAGCTTCAACAGTACTTAATTTCGTTTCTAATTCGTTAATTCTAGCTTCTGTACTTGCTAGTTTTTCTTCTACATCTACTTTACCAGCTAATACTTGGCGTGCTAGTTCCAGCTCAGCTTTTGCACTTGCTAAATCTTCTTTTGTTTGATTAATGTCTTGTGTTTGTGCTTTTAATTTATTATCTAATTCTTGTGCTCTCTCATCAGCTGCTGTACGAGCTGCTTGAGCTTCAGTCATTTTTTCATTTAATTCTTTAATTTGTGTTTCTAGAGACTCAATACTTGCTTCTTTAAGCTCAATATCTCTTATTGCCTCAGTTAACATCGTTTGTGTACTTGCTAAAGCTTGTTGCAATTGTTGTGTTTGCGCAGCTGCTCGAACTAGCTTCGCATCTGCTTGTGTCAAATATTCGCTTGCTTGCTGTGCTTCGGCATTTAAGCGTGCAATTTCTTCATTCATTTGAGCCTTTTCAGCAGCAGATTTTTCACCTTCTAATTTCATAGCTTCATTAATACGAACCAATTCTTGTTTAGCTTGTTCTAATTCAGCAAGAGAAACATTTCTTTCCCTTTGTGATTGAATTAAATTTTCTGTTGCATCAATATGAGCTCGGCTGAGAGCATCATAATCTCTTGATAATTTTTGAAGTCTTTCAGCGGCATCACGAATTTCTTGCTGACGCGTGCTATCGAGATTAGCATATGCTTGCTTCGCTTCTTCCAATGCAGTTTTAGCCTTACCATATTCTGTACGCAAATTTTCTAAAGTGGATTTAGCTTCATTAAGTTTCGTTTGAACATCAGCTGTTTTGCTCTCTGCATTTGTTTTGTCTTTATTTGCTTGTTCTAAGTCTTGTGTTAATTTATCAATTGTGTCTTGTAATGCTTGTTTTTGTTGCGCATCAGCTGCAATTTGCTCTTGAGCACTAGCAAAATCAGCTTTTGCTCTTTCCAGTTCTTCTGTTGTTGCTGCATGTCGTTCAGCTTCTGCTTCTAAAGCTTCGTTGGATTTGGTTAAAGCTTCTTGAGATTTTGTCACTTGATTATTTAATTCGGTAATTTCAGCTTGCAATCTATTTCGTTGTTCATCAAATGATTGTTGAGCAGTACTTAAATTTTGTTGAGTTTGTACTAATTGCTGACGTGCACCATCTAATTCCTGAGAGATTCTTGTCCGTGCTTCGGCTTCAGTTGTTAAAGCTTGTGAAACTGTGCGCCATGCTGTTTCGGCTTCTCGCTTGCGTGCTTCTAACTCAGCTATTTTATCGGTTTGATTTTGTTCTATTTGAGTTTTATCTTGAATATCACGACGTGCTGTTTCAAGCTCTGTTTCAACATTTGATAGAGCCTCTGTTTTTTCAACTAAAAGCCGACTTTGTTCTGCTATACGTTGATCAGATTCCCTTTTTGCTATTTCTAATTCGCCAACTCGTCCATGTGTACTTGTTAATTGCTCTTTTAATGTGCGTATTTCTTCACCAGCAGTACTTAACTGTTCTTGTGCTTGAGCAAGAGCAGCTTGAGTTTGTTGTAAACTTTGAGCTGCTTCTTGTCGAGCTTGAATTTCTAGTCTTAATTTATTTTCTGATTCTTCTTGAGCTGCAACAGCTGCCTTATATTTTGTATCTAGCTCATTTATTGCTTCTTGGTGTTGTTGTCTTTCTTGTTCAGAGGCAGTTTTATTATCCGCTAATTCTTGGCGAGATGTTTCTAGTTGAGTTTTTACTTGTTCAATTTCTTCTGCTTGAGTAACAAGTTTAGCTTGTTGATCTTTTATACTTTGTTCTGCTTGCTCTCTCGCTGTTAATATTTCAGCTACTTGTGTTTGTAATTCACCTACTTGTTTTGTTAATGCATCGATTTTAAGCGCATCAGTAGCTGCATTAGCTTTGGCTTCAGCTAATTGAACTTTGAATTTTTCTATTTCTTGGTGTTTAACTTCTCTCTCTTGAGCCGCTTGTGCTAATTGATCTTGTAGTCTTTGTTGTTCTTTTTGTAAGTTAGAAATGGCTTTTGCATCTTTGGTATCATTAGCTTGTGCTTCTGCTAATTTTCTATTAACGTCATCCAATTGTGAGGTGGTTTTTACATTTTGTTCTTGTGTAGCAGTTAATTCATCAGCTAATTTTTTTAAAGCTTCTTTTTGTCCTTCAATTTCAGTTTGTCGTTTCGCAATTTCATCTTTATCGCTAGCATCATCAGCTTTAGCTAATTCCAATTCACGTTCTAATTCATTTGCTTGTCGTTGTAATTCTTCTACAGCACGTGCTGCTTCATTTCCACGTTGTTCTTGTTTTTGTAATTCTTCTTTCAGCTCGATATTTTGTTCTTGTAAATCAGCTACTTGCTGTTGCAATATTTCCTCGCGCGTCATTGGCGGTGCTATAGCTTCAGTTAGCTTTTGCATACCAAGAATTTCTAAATTTCCATTTTTCTGAGCTTTGTCATATGCATTTGATGAAACTTTGACTACTAATTTAGCTTCACCAGCTGGAACTTCGCTTTCAGTATCGCCAATTTTAACTTTTATTTTTCCGTCTTCAGTAATTCCAACAACAGGTAATTCTGCTTTGCTTGCTTCATCTATATGAACCAATTTAGATTCACTGCCTTTTAAATTAGTATCGGCTGCCACACTGATACTATCTAAAAGTGGAGCGTTTTGATGCTGTCCTTTCAATAGCAAATTAAGTTCGCAACGTAATTTAGCAGCTTGTTGTTTTCGTTCATTTTCTGTTAATAAAGTACCATCAGATTTTTTATCTGGAATAGCCAGAGTATAATTTGCATCTTTAGCAGGTACTATTTTGCCTTCTTCTGTTTTAAAGTTTTTCCCGTCAAAAGATTCTATTTTTAAATCTTTACCAGTAACTGGATCTTTAACTATAATTTGTGGCTTTTCGATGTTAGAGCGTGTCTCAACTTGTGCTCGATTCACTACACCATTTATTGGATCTTCTATTGCTCCTCTATTATTTACATATCGCCTTACACCTTCAGCTGCTGCGGCGATAGCAGCCATGGCAGTAGCAAATTGCACCCATGGGTTTTCAATTACTTGTTTGACCGTACTCTTATCATCGTCTGATTTTTCATCTATAGAATCAGTTTTTGGTTTAATAAGATCACCAACTGATGCATCGGGATCAACGGTATTAGAAGGAGTAGGCGGTGTTTCAATAATTGGTTTTTGATCGGCTGGTTTCACCGGCACTGTATCATCTGGCTTTACTGGATCATTTGGTGCAATGACAGGTTGATAATCTGGCAATTGCTGATTAGGTACATCAAACGTGCGAACATATTCACGATAAGCTTTTGCTTTGGCTGCTAAATCATTTGCTGGATAAGGAATTCTATAAACATGATCAATTGGGTTTGGCCTTACTGGTTTGTCGACAGCAACTGGTTTGTCAGGCGTGACTATCGGCACCTCGGGATTAGGTATCTCTGCGGGAGGTACTTCTGGATTAGGTAAGTCTGGATTAGGATTAACATCTGTTTGTTTTGCTAAATTGCGAAATCTTTTTTCTTGTGCATCTTTGATATATGCCTGCAAATAATTTTTTAATTCAGGATAATTTTGCAAAGCTTCAGCTATAAATCTATTTCCTTTTTCTGCGTCCCCCGAAGCAATGCTCGCTAGACCATAATTAATTCTAGTAGTGGCTGGCGCTATAGATAATTGAAATAAACTTTCTTGCTTAAGTAATAAATCAGCACATTGCTTACGCTCACGAATTAAACTACCGCTGCTATCATTTGCAATCATTGCTTGCAAGGGTACAATTTGTTGATCAAACGCTTTAGAATATGCTGAAACCATTTCTTGATCCACAGCATCAGCTCTCTTAATTGCTTCAATATATTTAGGCTCAGCAAATTCCATGCCTAGTTTTTGAGCTTCATAAGCTTCACTTAAAACTTGTATTGGATGGATAAAGTTTCGATCACGGAAATCAGACGGATATTGATTGCCTTGCCCTTCCCAAGCTTCCTGAGAAGCACTAACATTGCCGTCAGTCTCACCATATGCCAAATCAGAAGTATCATCGTTTTCTGAAGCATTATCTGTTTCAGCCGGATTAATTGGGGGTTCTTTTATGTTATCTTCGCCATTTGCTGGCATATATTCTTGCGCCTATTTAAAGTTAGATGAATGAGGTGAAACAGGGGAGCGTTTTACCTGGTTGATAGCCTTAGCTTAGTAAGTAATATCCTTAATCTGTATGGATTTTGACAGAGCAAAGATAAAAGCACAATCTATTTAATGGGAATATTCCCCCAGCAAAGCCTTTATTTGCAAATAATTCAGCCATTTAATAATTGGTAGCAAAAAGCATTAATTCCTAAAATTAATGCTTAATCTTAACCCCATTTATCTATACGATGAGAAATAGTGTCAATTGTTGTTTGAGCAAAGAGTTTAAATACATTAACTGGTACTTTTCCAGCCAAACTCATTACTTTGTCTTTGGATACCAAATCACAAATTATTACTTTTGCGTATTTGGTCATATAAGACAATTCTTTTTCATCATCAAGTAAAATTGTTCGCACAGCAATTTCTTCGCCTCTCACGGCTGCAATAATATTGGTTGCCATTTTTAATAAAGTTGGGCTGCATGAAACAATCATTACAATACTGGTAGCTGGCACTTGCAAAATTGTTTCAATTTCTTGCTGAGCTGGTTCAATATTGCAAACTACAAAACGAGTTGGATCAATATCTAAATTTTGCAAAGCAAAAACATGATAAAGGCTAGTGACTATTAAAGAATTAGCTAAGATATTTGTTTTTTGTGTTAACTCTTCATATGTGGTAATTTCTACCGGCAATTTAAAATATGGTTGTAATTCGTAAGATAAAAGCTGATGAAAATCTTTATTTCGATCAATGACTAAAATACGCTCAAGAGATTCTCTATTGTCAAAAAACTTAAAGCATTTAGTTAGGTCTTGCCTTGAATAACCTGCATTAGCAATTTGAGCAAGAAAATTTTTAAATAAAACTTGTATATCAGGTTTATTTTCACCAGCCTCATTTGGATTAACATAAGGAGGAATTGCTACCCTCACACCACTGCCTTGTCTAATATCTAAAAGACCTACTTCGGAAAGGTGATTATAAGCAGATGTAACAGTACTTGGATGTATACCTAGCCTTTGAGCTAAGGCACGAATGCTTGGTAGTTTTTCATTACCTTTTAAGGTTCCAGATGCTATTTGCAAACCAATTTGTTCAATTAATTGATTCCGAACTGTTACAGGACTTTCTTTGTTGATTGAAATTTTCACTGTTTGTTTTAGCGAAACACTGGTTTATTTTTCTTCACTACAAAACGAAATCGCGACATCCCTGCACTTAAAATGTCACCATCTTCAATAGTGCGAGCTTCCTTAACAGGAGTACCATTTAGAAATGTGCCATTTCTACTACCTAAATCTTCAACAGTATATCTGTCATTTTGTTGCTTAATTTGTAAATGAAAACGAGAAATTGATTTATCTTCGCTGATAATAATGTCGTTACTAACGTCTCGACCAAATTTACAAAGTGGCAATGCAACAGGAAAAGCATCATTTGACATAATGTCAACTAAACTAACCAAAGAATCGACTGTTTTAGATTTAACTGCTGAACTAGAAGATAAATCACCATCAGCAACAAGAGAAGAAGTATCTAAACCTACTACCGTACAGGCAGGGCACATGTCACCCTTGAGAGGGGTGCCGCAACGCGAGCATTTTTCTTCTAGTACATTACTCATCTTATTATTGCTCAAGTATAGTCCTACCTTTAATTTAACGATAATTATGTCACTTTTACTAGTATTAGCTTTGCCAAGCTGAAACGAAAGTAAACGAAAATGACTTTTCAAGAGTATTAGTTAAGATATATCTCGCTTTATTTATTTATGCTTGTGCGAAAATAAAATCTTGACATTGGAATTAAACATGAACGTAAACAATCACAAGTTTGGTTTAATAAGTAAGCGTGTCGTCACTACAAACGGTGTTGAACCGGCCTGTGTACTGATAAAAAACGGCAGTATCCTTGACGTCCTTGTAAGTTATACTCAAACTCAATTAGATAATTTACAAAAAGATGGTTATCAATTAGAAGACTTAGGTGATTTAGTAATCATGCCAGGTTTAATTGACTCACACGTTCATGTTAATGAGCCAGGAAGAACAGAGTGGGAGGGTTTTGAAACAGCTACAAAAGCTGCTGCTGTAGGTGGCATAACCACTATTGCCGATATGCCTTTAAATTCAAATCCAGTCACGACTTCTGTTGTTGCATTCAATGAAAAGCGTAAAGCAGCAAAAGACAAGCTTTGGGTTGATTGTCGATTTTATGGTGGCGTTGTTCCTGGTAATAGCGCAGAACTTAATCCATTATTGGACCATGATGTAGCAGGATTTAAATGTTTCCTTATTCATTCAGGAATTGATGATTTTCCAAACGTAAGCGAGATCGATTTACGTCAAGCTATGCCCATTCTTGCCAAACGGAATGCACCACTTTTAATACATGCCGAGCTAGATACAAATGACACAAGCTGCACGGACGATGCTGTGAATCATACTTGGAATAATAGCCAATCTTATCAAGAATTTTTAAAATCCAGACCTAAGCACTGGGAAAATAAAGCAATAGAGCTAATGATAAAACTTTGCCAGGAATTTAATTGTCCAATACACATTGTACATTTGTCTTCAGCTGAAGCATTGCCAATAATTGAAAAAGCAAAAAAGGCAAAATTACCGATTACCGTCGAGACATGTCCTCATTATTTGTCTTTATTTGCAGAAGATATTCCAGATGGCGACACACGTTATAAATGCGCTCCGCCTATTAGAGAAAAAAGCAATTCAGATGCGCTATGGCAAGCTCTTATTAGTGGGACAATTGATTTTGTAGTCTCAGATCATTCACCTTGTACACCAGATTTAAAATTTTTACAAGAGGGGAATTTACAACTTGCTTGGGGCGGTATATCATCACTTCAATTTGGTTTGCCTGTTATATGGACAGAAGCCAAAAAACGAGGGTTGACACTTCTAGATGTTTCAAAATGGATGTCACAAAACACCGCTAGATTTCTCAAGCTAGATAAAACAAAAGGCAAATTATCACCAGGATACGATGCCGATATAATTGTTTTTGATCCAGATAAACGGTTTAGAATTGAGCCTTCTCTTATCATGCACAAACACAAAGTAACTCCATATGATGGCAAAATTGTTTTTGGCAAGGTAGAAAGAACTTACCTTCGTGGTCATAAAATTTTTGATACAGATAACGGATTAAACACAAGTCCAAAAGGACGCATGTACTGCAAACAGGTAGAAGTATGACAGAGAAAAATAATTATATAGAACCTTCAATATTTGCTGGCTGTATTGATTTAGCCCAAGAAAAAATTGGCGGCAAAGCTTTAATAGCAAGTGATGAGTTTTTTGCGGAAAAAGAAAATTTACTCAAGCCAGGACGAGGGATTTTCATAGCAGATAAATTTACAGATAGAGGCAAATGGATGGATGGATGGGAAACCCGTCGCAAACGTGTAGCTGGCTATGACTGGTGCATAGTTAAATTAGGGGTAGCTGGCATAATTAAAGGAGTTGATATAGATACAAATCATTTCCTTGGCAATAATCCTGCTTATGCTTCCATAGATGCTATCAAATTAGAAAATGATCTTTCTCTAGAAGCACTGGCAAATAACAATAATTGGACTGAAGTTTTGCCAAAATCTCTACTGAAACCAGGAAGTCAAAATATTTTTGCTGTAGCAAATGCAGGCAATGAGCGCTGGACACATATACGTTTAAATATTTATCCAGATGGTGGAGTAGCAAGATTAAGAGTATTTGGTGATGTGGTACCAGATTGGAGCCGATATAATCCAAATACAAGTATTGATTTAGCAGCAATTGAAAATGGTGCTTACGTAATTGCCGCTAGCGATATGTTTTTTGGCAACAAAGATAATTTGATCATGCCTGGACGCGCTATCAATATGGGTGATGGCTGGGAAACCCGTCGTCGTCGTGGACCAGGAAATGACTGGGCAATTGTGAAATTAGGTCATGCTGGCATATTGGAAAAAATAGAAATAGATACAAATCATTTTAAAGGTAATTATCCTGATACGTGTTGGCTGGAAGCTTGCTATGCCGACAAAGGCAATATTGACAATTTGAATCACACAGAATTTACATGGACAGAGATTTTAATTAAAACAAAATTGCAAGCAAGTCATCAACATTATTTTGACAAAGAAATTTTATCATCAGGACCATGGACACATATAAAAATAAATATTGCACCCGACGGTGGAATTAGTCGTTTGCGTGTGCACGGCAAATTAGCTAATTTAGCTAAAGAAACTCATAGTAAAAACACAGCCGTTGCCGGTAAAATATAATCAGCATAAAGTACAAAAATACACCAATGAATACACAAATAAATATAAATTGGATAAATTCGCTATCGGAAGAAAAATTTTCACAAGAACTTGAACGTTGTTGTGGTTCTAGTTTTTGGGTCAAACAAATGATCAAGAACAGACCATACAAAGATGAAAATGATTTTTTTCAAAAAGTAGAAAAAAATTGGTGGACAGCATCCAAGGCTGATTGGCTAGAAGCCTTTTCTCATCATCCTCGTATTGGGGATATTAAAACTCTAGAAACAAAATTTGCCAATACAAAAAATTGGGCTTCTTCCGAACAAGGCTCTGTTGCCGAGGCTAATCAGTCAATTATTAAAGCGTTGTATGATAATAATATCGCCTATGAAAAAAAGTTTGGTTATATTTTCATTGTTTGCGCAACTGGTAAAAGTGCAGAAGAAATGTTATCGATTTTAAAGATGAGAATAAAGAATGATCCGGAAATTGAAATCAAAAAAGCAGCTGAAGAAAACATAAAAATCACAAAACTAAGATTGGAGAAACTATGCAAAGAAGCCCAATTACCACACACGTTTTAGATACTTCTAAAGGCTGCCCGGCGCAAGGCATACAAATAAGTCTAGAAAAACAAATAAATACAAATTGGCAAAATTTAGCTTCTGGCATAACCAATACTGATGGGCGAGTTGCCGATTTGTTGTCAACCGAAAAACCTTTTGAATCTGGGATTTATAGACTTACTTTTGAGACATCTCACTATTTTGCTAAACAAGGACTTAAATCATTTTACCCTTTTGTAACAGTGACATTTGAGATCCAAAACAGCGAACAACATTATCATATTCCTCTTTTAATCAGCCCATTTGGTTATTCAACATATCGAGGCAGTTAAACCAGGTGAAAAGATTACTATCAGACAATGATATAAACGATATTCTTGATACGCTAAAGTCTGCCAATACAGAATTTAAAAAAAGCTATCCGGGTAATTCATCTTTGCGCCAACCAATTCATACCGTATATGGAGGTGCTCATTTATTCAAATCTAACGCAAGTCAAAAATTAGGCAATATTGCTCTTAAAATATTAAATGAGTATGCGCCTAATTATATGGATTTTGCCAAAGTTTTAAATCTCCCCAACAAAGATCTAGCAGATATAGTTTATTCAAGGATAATTGATAAACTAAAAAAAGAACCTGTAGAAGATTTTCGTATTGACTTTGAGGATGGTTATGGTTGTAGATCGGAGCAGGAAGAAGACAATCATGCTCAAATATCTGCAAAAGAATTAGCTCTTGGCTTGCAAAATAACACATTGCCGCCGTTTATTGGCTTGCGTATAAAACCATTTACAGAAGAATTAAAAGTACGTGCAGCGCGTACTTTAGATATATTTTTAAGCACCTTACTAGAAAATACAAAGGGTAAATTACCAAATAATTTTGTTATTACTTTACCTAAAATAACCCTGCCTAAACAAGTTGAAGCACTAGTAAATTTATTAGAAAAATTAGAACACAAGTCAGAGCTGAAAACAAATAGCTTAAAGCTAGAAATAATGATTGAAGCACCACAAACAGTTGTAAATAAACAAGGAAAAATCATCCTGCCTGACATAATTGCTGCTGCCAATGGACGTTGTGTTGCTGCACATTTTGGTGCATATGATTATACATCTGCCTTAAATATTGCTGCCAATGCCCAACACTTAGATCATCCAGCTTGTGATTTTGTTAGAAACCTAATTCAAATTATCCTAGCTGAAACAGGTATTTCACTATCCGATAGTATTAATAATATTTTGCCAATTGTTCCTCATAAATCAATTAACGACGAGTCGTCATTGACTGAAAAACAAATTATTGAAAATAAAAATGCAATATATAAAGCCTGGAAAGTTCATTACAATCATATAAAAAATGCATTGCATAATGGTTATTATCAAGGATGGGATTTACATCCGGGACAATTACCAATTCGTTATGCTGCATCATATGTCTTTTTCTTGGATAACTTAAATGTTGCAGCAGCTCGCTTAAAGACTTTCGTGGAGATGTCCAGCAAAGCAAGTTTATCTGGGCAAACATTTGATGATGCTGCTACCGGACAAGGATTAATCAATTTTTTTCTTAAAGGATTAAGCTGTGGAGCAATTGTAGAGACTGATTTGAAACAAACAGGGTTAACGCTTGTAGAAATGGAATGTAGATCATTTGCAACAATTTTAAATTCTCGCATCTCAAACAAGTAAAAAATGTGTTTAATTATATTTAGTAGGATAGTAAGAGTTACATCAAAGATTAGAGGAAAGCTGAAAAAATTATGACAATGAAAAAGAACAACTTTATGGTCAGAAAAGATTCTGCTCAAACTTCTACAACAACTTTAATAGCAAGTTTTTTAGTTGGGTTAATAGTTGGTGGTATATGTTTTTGGGCTGGTCATCAGTTTTGGCCACAAAACAGTGCAAATAAAGCAACTAATATTATCTCCAGTCTACCCCGCAAAAATCAACCTGATATTGAACGATTACCGTTTGGTGAAACAACCATTGCTGATATTGCTAGTAAAGCAGTAGAAAGTGTTGTTAATATTGACACTAGTAGTAGCATAACAATTGCTAATTCTCCCTTTAGCAATCATCCTTTGAACGAATTTGATTTCTTTTTTGGTCCAAGCATGAATCCATTTCAAGGACCAAGCTTGCCACGTAAATTTGAACAAAGGGGAGCTGGATCGGGAATAATAATACGTTCTGATGGTTATATATTGACCAATAATCATGTTGTACAAAAAGCAGATAATATTAAAGTTACGCTCAATAATAACAGCTCATTCCAAGGCAAAGTAATTGGACGGGATGCTTTCACTGATTTGGCTCTTGTGAAAATTGAAGCTAATAATTTACCTGTTGCTCGTTTAGGTTCAAGCAAAGGTTTGCGCCCAGGAGATTGGGCTATCGCTATTGGTAGCCCACTTGGGTTGAGCCATACAGTAACGCTAGGCATAATTAGTGCCATTGGTCGTTCATTAGGTGGTGTTGCCAGCAGTATTGAGTTGATTCAAACCGATGCCGCTATTAACCCTGGTAATTCCGGTGGTCCACTTTTAAATATTCACGGTGAAGTAATAGGCTTAAATGTAGCTATTCGAGGAGATGGACAAAATATTGGTTTTGCAATTCCAATTGATATTGCAAAAACAACATCGGAAGAATTGTTAGCTCATGGTAGCATTGCCAGACCTTATTTAGGAATTTATATGCAAGATATAAATGATGAATTAGCTCAGTCTTTAGGCTTGGCAGCAAATACCAAAGGAGTAATAATTGCACATGTTGGCCCTAATAGCCCCGCCGACAAAGCTGGTATTAATCAGGGAGATGTTATTCAAAAAATTGATGGTAAATCAGTTACTGAAAGCAAAGAAGTACAAAAAATTATTCGCAGTCATAAGCCAGGGGAAAAACTAAATATGTTAATCCTGCGTGATAATACTCTTTCAGCTATTCCAGTTACTTTAGGCAATCATCCAGGACAAAGCGTAAAATAATAGCTCGAATAGTATTTGAATAGCAATTGAATAACAAACATTTTAAAACAGGACAGCTAATAATTAGGTGGTCCCGTTACTGCTACAATCACCAAAAACAAACCAATTGAAAAACCCATAATGCCAAATAAAGCAACTTCTAAAAAGTTTTTTGCCTCAAGCGAACATTTTGCAATATAACAGCCACCAATAGCAAAAACTGCTCCAACAAGAAATATTAAGATTCTATCCATGATTTATGCTATTTCCAATGTATGCATTTAAATTACGTTTCTCTTTTAGTTTGGTTATTTATGGACACAGCTACTCTCTGACGTCCCCAGCTTCCCTTAGTATCATCAAATATACCAGCAATTTTGGCTCCACAATAATTACAACAACCATTTTTAATTTGATATGCACCAAGCTTGTACCAATCTCTTTCAATAACACATTTTTTACAGCTAGGACAGTATGTGCTTTGGGTTTCTTGATCAAAAATATTACCTGTATAGGCGTATTTAATTCCGGCTGCCATAGCTTGTTGCCTAGCACGAATGAGTGTTTCAGCAGGTGTTGCTGTTTTATCCAGCATTTTAAAATCAGGGTGAAAAGCAGTAAAATGTACTGGAACTTCATCACCCAAATTTTCCACAATCCAATTACACATACGTTTTGTTTCTTCAGGTGAATCATTTTCTCCAGGAATCATCAAATTTGTAATTTCAAACCAGACATTCGTTTCTTTTTTCAACCAACATAAAGTATCTAAAACTGGCTGAAGTTTAGCTAAAGAAAGATGTTTATAAAACACTTCGGTAAATGCTTTTAAATCGACATTGGCCGCATCAATATGTTCGTAAAATTCTTTGCGTGCTTCATTAGTTATATAACCTGCTGTCACAGCAACAGCTTTCAACCCGCGTTCGTGACAAGCTTTAGCTGTATCGATTGCATATTCTGCCCAAATAACAGGATCGTTATAAGTAAAGGCAACGCTTTTGCAATCTAGCTTTTCTGCTGCTGCTGCAATTTCATCTGGTGATGCTTTTTCACTCAAAAGCTCTATTTCACGAGACTTACTAATAGACCAATTTTGACAAAACTGACAGCCTAAATTGCAACCAGCGGTACCAAAAGAAAAAATACTAGTACCTGGCAAAAAATGGTTAAGTGGTTTTTTTTCAATTGGATCAACACAAAAACCAGTGCTTTTACCATAAGTAGTTAAAATCATTTTTCCGTCAATATTTTGCCGTACAAAACAAAAGCCCCTATCCCCTTCCTTAAGAACACAGGCTCTCGGGCAAAGATCACAATAAATTTTTCCTTCTTCTACTGGATGCCACCATCTACCAGGATAATTTTCATATAACTTATCCTTATCTGTAGGGCTTTCGTGATTTATTGACTTAGACATAAGATTTACTTTTCAGGCGCAATTAATTTATATATTAAGTATACTCTTAAATTAAAGAACGCGAATTAAAAGAGTCCTTTATGCTAAGCTAAATCAGCTTAGTTGCAGGTCATGCCATGTCTGTAAAAACCCAATATGAAATTAAGGCTGTTCCAGAAACTCATTTAAATAAAGCAGTTGAATTGTGGAGTTTGGCTTTTAACTTCCCTTACAATATTGACGATGGTTTAAATTATGCCAAAGAACAATTATCTCATTTATTTGGTGCCTTTCATGGAGGCGAATTAGCAGCCGTTGCTGGTATTATCAATTTTCAAATTAAACTAAATGATCAATGGTTAGAGTGTGGCGGCATTGCTGCTATTGCTACTTCACCAGAATACAGAAGACAAAATACAGTTAACCAGCTGGTATCTTATTCTCTTAATTATCTAAATGAACAAAAAATTCCTATTTCAACGCTCTGGCCATTTTCTTATTCTTTTTATGAACGCATGGGTTGGGCTAATACTAATTGGCAATATCAAATCGAGTTAGACTTACAAGGTTTACACAAACTAGGCAATAGCAGCAATTATAAAAGCATTGCCTTGCAGGATTATCATCGGCTAGTTGATATTCACGAAAGGCACTGCCAAGAGTGGAATTTAAGCATTAAACGAAATGATACTCGCTGGAAACGATTATTATTGCAATCTGATTTTGGCGGTAAATTGTTTTTGCACCAAGATGGTTATATTTTATTTGATTTAAAAAATTCACGAGATGGAATTCTCAATGTAAAAGAATGGGTACATAATTCTACAAATTCTTTGATAGATGGATTGGCTTTGCTTGGACAAATGGATTCTCAATTTAAAAAGGCAACATGGGTTGATGGAAGTATTGATTATTTAGACGAGCTTAGTCTTTTAGACAAGGCAAATATTCACTTAAAGCCTGGTATGATGTCGCGGGTTGTAAGCACAAACAAGCTTTGCAATATTCTCAATATTTCTCAAAATTTTACTGTGAAAGATCCACTAGGAATAAGTGGTGACAAAAGTAAGGGTGATATTGGTCCAGGAGAATTAATTCAAGTTTTGACTAAGTTTAGTACTAATTTGTCCGAGCGATTCATTTCATTACAACCGAGCGGTTATGTTGCAAAATCATTTTCAAGAGAAAGATATTGATTGTTATATAACTTTGTGTGAATTCACGTTGCACCGATTGCAATGATCGGGATAGTCTGTGTCTGCGCGTGCGTTCATGTTGTATTAATTGCCATGATAGGTCTATGTGGATTTATGCCAGTCCATCTGTGTAGGTCATTTTGTAGC
>JAGVLS010000035.1 GCA_020054205.1 Candidatus Obscuribacterales bacterium
ATAAATCCATTCTGCATTTAATCAGTTAATAAAGGTAGAACTAAAATGCCCAGGCTAAGAAAATCAGCAAGATTTATCCTGATACTATATACGGTGCCCCAAAAACCACAAAAAAAAAGACACGCCTGTCCCGACATGTCTTTCGGTGAATATTTACAAAAGACTTCCTAATTTGCCTACTACATAGCAGCACGCAATCAATTGATTTGTTATTTTTTCCGAGAGCGTTTTTGCTTAGAGTTGTCTTTCTCAACATAATACTTAGCTAAGTGCTCAGAAATGATATGCTGTGTGTCAAATTTTGGTTTAGTAGACTGAGTGACAGCTTGTGTTAAAGCATAAACGGCAAATTTATTTATCGAGACGTTTTCTTGTTTGGCTGCATTTTTAATGCCAATGTGCAAAGATTTAGGAATACGTAAAAGAAGTTTTCCACCAATGTTTTCATCAAAAGAATTTGGCTTAGGAAGAGAAACTTCTGCTTGAGAGTCAATAGCAACTTGCAGATATTCTTTCAACAATTTTGCAATGGTAGACAAACCCTCTTCAAGAGATCGAGCGAAAGTTGAACAGCTCGGCAGTTCAGCAACAGATACCCAAAAACCAGACTCTCCTTCCCACTCAGTTGGTTCTGTACAATAATGCCAAGGCATTTTTAAATAATCATTAAGTGATAGGGTACTTTTCATTATTTACGCTCCAACATTTCAATAAATTTGGCAACGTCTAACGGATGGCAGTATTTCTTTCCGCCGTGTGGTTCTACAACTAACATTGGTAAGCAACCATGTTTTTTAAATATATAGTGAGAACCATGAACGTTTTTCTTAATCCAGCCATGTTTTCTAAGGATTCTAATTAATTCCTCAAATCTTATGGCATTCTTTTTAGTTTTAAGTCAATCAAGCTCCTTTAGCTTTTTTGCCATAAAATCTACCCAAATAGTGCTAGCATTATTTGAGGGAATAATCAAGTTGGTTTAAGGGGAACTTGTTTATAATCAGCCACTTTCAACAATAAATCCATTTGCCCATTAATTAAATGGATGTGCAAAGTATTTGTTTATACCCTGCACATCCATTCACGCAAGCTTACTAAGCAAAATTAGTTCAATTACTTTTCTTGTTCGCAATTTGCTGCTACCAATTGCAACAAACGTTTTGCACCTTCTTCAATCGTGGAGGGATATTTAGCATAACAAAAGCGCAAATAATTGGTTTTTACCTCTGGGCGGAAAAAGCAATATCCAGCAACCGTAGCAATACCATGTTCTTTCAACAAATATTCCCAAGCAGCACGATCATCTTCAAAACCAAGATGGCTAGCATCCGTGAAAAGATAATAAGTCCCTTCAGGAATTGAAAATTTAAAGCCAGCTTTGCCCACAGCCTCCATTAGCTGATCACGTGCTGTTTGATATTTTGCTGACATTTGCCGATAGAAATCATCGGGCAAATTTAGTGCCGTAATACCAGCCATTTGCAATGGCGAAGGAGCAGCTAAAGTAATGTAATCATGCAATTTACGAATTTGACGTGTGTAATCAGCTGGTGCCGCCATATAACCAAGACGCCAACCAGTTACACTAAATGTTTTGGACAAACCACTAATTGTAATTGTCCGTTCTTTCATGCCTGGTAATGTGGCAAGGCTTATATGTTTATGATTTCCATAAATCATATACTCGTAAATTTCATCGGCTATAGCAACTACATTCCATTTTTGGCAAAGACGAGCAATATGAGCAAGCTCTTCTTGTGTGAAAACTCGCCCTGTTGGATTATGAGGCGTATTGACTAATATTGCTCTAGTGCGCTTATTGAAAGCACGAGCAAGCTCAGCTTCATCAAGGAGAAAATTAGGACCTTGCAAACGTACATAACGTGGGATTGCCCCTGCCATAAGTACATCAGGCAAATAATTTTCATAAAACGGCTCTATGATAATCACTTCATCGTTTGGATCAACAATAGCTTGCATTGCAGCATGAATTGCTTCGCTAGCACCACAAGTGACTGTAATTTCTGTTTCTGGATCACAAACAATATTGTTGTAACGGCGAAACTTATTAGCTACAGCTTGACGCAAATCAATATAGCCCCATGTATTTGAATACTGATTGAAATTAGCATCAAGCGCTGCTTTTGCTGCTTGTTTCAAAATGTCATCAGCTGGAAATTCAGGCAGTCCTTGTCCTAGATTTACAATGCGTCTTTTATTACTTAATTGCACAACAAGTCGAGCTGCATCGCGAATATTTGATTCACGGATATCTTGACTGCGCAAAGAAAATTTGGAGCGCGACTGAGATCCAAAAATTGACTTTGATCCAAAAACTGATTTCAGTCCAGGCATTGATGCTAGCCAGTTAATTATGTCCCTAACTGACAACATAAATCTCCTCCTACCACAGCTGTGGCGGCATAGGAAAAAAGACTCTATGTCTAATTGAAATGGTTAAAATGCTTGCTTTGTTTTAGATCTAAAAAATTCCTGATTCAAAAAATAAAAAGAAAACGTAAGCCTAGACTAACAAAAGTACTAGTGAGTAATTCAACAAATAACAACCACTCAAAATACTTGTCAAGAAGATTTGCCCATAAGAAAACCCGGAAATGTGATCAGCTGCGCTAGATATAAACGGTCTAAGCATTGGCAATACAAAAAAAATTCTCGAACAATTTTTTTTATTCAAATTATAAAATCAACAAATACTCATTTGCTCAAACATACATAGCAAGGCTGTTTCAAAGCTCAAAACAAAACTATTTTTGTTTGTCCCATCCAATCAAGCACCTCTTGAAAACTCTTCTTTAAAGCTATTTATATGCACATAAGTAAATAAGGCCTGGAATTCTTGAGATCACTTTACTTATTCTTTTGAGGACGTCATCTTTTCTTTTTAAAACGTAGATAGAACCAAGAACAACATCTAATTTGAATACTAAATATATAGCCTTTATTGGCACTTCATTTGTGTTTAGATAAAGCCTCTTTTTTATATATAAGAACATTTACCACCAAGCTAACTAGCTCTATTTGACAATTTAAATTCGACAATGCGGTGACATTTATTGCGCCTGGATATCGCTAACCCAAAACCTTTTCAAAACCAACATTCAAATTCTTAGAGACAACAAATGCCCTGTTGTATACAGGCACTGTTGCTTAAGGAGCACTGATCATGTCGTCAGACAACGATAAGACTGGACATGTGGGCCGTGAGCGCACACGCGCTGCATTTTTCTTGCTATTTTCTGGCATTGCCCTAGTTATTGTCATTGGGCTCATCCTTGCTTTCAGTACAAGCGTGAGTTCTGTTGAGCTATATCACAGAGCTTGGGAACAAACATCTCGACAATGTTTTGATCCAGCAACACTTCCCAACTGGCAAAGTTGGGAACATAAATTCAATCACTTGATTAAGAACGATGCTGATGCTGTTAAATACGCCAACGAAATGCTTGCAGCAAATGGTGACAAATTCACTCACCTGCATTCTCGCGAAGAAGTAAAGGCGCTGGAAGAAAGATTTGAAAGTAATTACGCAGGTGTAGGCATTGCTTTTGAGGCACAGCTTGATAATGACAATAAGCCTGTCCTCGATAAGCTAGGGAAGCCGTTATTGGCAGAAAATGCTGATGGCTATCCGATTGTGCAAGAAATATTTGCTAATAGTCCAGCTTCTACCGGAGGAATCAAAGCTGGTGACGCCATTACAGCGGTTGATGGTCAGTCGACTCAAGACATGGATGGTGAGTCTATTGTCAAACTCATTCTTGGTCCAGTCGGCAAACCAGTTGCTTTGACATATACACGTAATGGCATTTCTACGACAGTACAACTTATTCGTGCACATGTACATAGACCAAGTGTTGTTTCCAAACTTTTGGATAACGAGATTGGTTATATTCGGCTGACAGACTTTATGGCAAGAAGTGCCACGGTAGAGTTTGTGTTAGCAATGGAAGATCTGAAAAATGCTAAAGCTTTGATAATTGACTTACGCAATAATCCTGGCGGTGACATGACAAATGCTATTTTTATGGCCTCGCTTTTCATCGAAAAAGGGACAATTGTCTCTATAAAAACACGTATTCCAGGAGATGCACAAAATCCTGAATACGAAGAAATAACATATGGCGTCGATAATAAATTGCTGTACTCACGTCAAACTGCTACAGACAATCCGAGCATAACGCTAAGTGAGTCCGAAAGATTGCCTTATCTAGCCAATAAACGACCGGTTGTAATTTTAGTCAATGGTCATTCTGCTTCTGCTAGTGAAATTTTCACTGGCGCGTTAAATGACAATGATGTTGCCACCGTCATTGGTACCAAAACTTTTGGTAAAGGCATTGGGCAACACCTAGTTCCACTAGCTAACGGAACCATATTGCGTATTACTGCCTTTCGCTATTACACTCCAAACGGCACATGGCTTGGTGATGGATGCAACACAGAATGCCACGGAATTGATCCCGATATTGTCGTCGAGCCAGAGCACAAATTTTTCAAGCCTGGCTCAAGTCAGGACAATCAGCTCAAAGCAGCTGAAACATTCTTGCTGGAAAAGCTAAACAGCAAGTAACAGCCATTTGCTAGCGAGCAATGGCTGAAAAGAAATTTTAGCCATTGCTGCAACTTAATAGCTCTCAAAAACTATGGTTGACCCACCATAGAGAAAGGGTGTTTACCATGCGTATTTTAGCTGCGCGATTAAATGCGCCCAGCCAAAAGCCGGTGCGCAAATATAGGCGAATTAGAAAAGCCCTTAAATGGTTCACTTTAATTTCGTTATTGTTGGTAGCAGTAACTAGTTGCTTAGTACTTGAAGCAATAAATTATTATCTGGTAGATCCGCAAGTGACGCCAGTTGAAATTTATCACAACACCTGGCAAAGAGCTGCCGATAATATCTACGATCAAAGAAAATTGAAAGAGTGGGCAAGCTGGGAACACAAGTTTGATCATTTGATCAAAACTGACGCTGATGCTGTCAGGTATGCTCGTCAAATGATTAAAACCATTAACGATCCTTACACTTTTGTGCTTGACGCAGACCAAGTAGAAAACAATTATGTCAGTGCTGAAGGTAAATACGTTGGTGTTGGTATCGAACCAGATTTGCAATTGGTGGCAAACAAGGATGAAAATGCGCAAAAGCAATACGTACCAAAAGTAAAACTTCCTTTGCGCGGCAGTCCAGCTCATGATGCTGGCATTTTTCCCAATGATGTAATTGTTAGCATTGATGGTGAATCTACAGCTGGACACACCATCAAAGAAATTGATACCAAACTGAAAGGTGCCGAGGGCAGTAAAGTCACTGTTGTTGTGTTACGCAATAACCAAGAACAAACTTTCGTACTAGATCGCAAACCAATTAGTATTCCTATCGTATCTACCAAAATTCTCTCAGTAAAGTCTTACAAAGTTGGTTATTTGCGAATCGAGGCTTTTGATCAACTTGACACTGATAGTCAAGCTGAAGCAGCGCTAAAAACTTTAGCTGATTGCCAGGCTTTGATTGTCGACGTGCGCAGTAATCACGGTGGTTTTATTCATACGGCAGTAAGAACTGCTGCTATGTTTATGGATAGCGGTAGCATTTGCAATGAAACTGTTCGCATACCAAAAACTGGTTATGTGACAATGGAAGCAACTGTCAATTCTAAAATGCTAGTCATTTGGGCAGGATATGTACCTATTCTTTGGCCCCGCCCAGACAATTTAGCAAATGGAAGACCAGTTGTACTTCTCATTGACGGTGGCTCAGCTAGTGCAGCTGAGCTATTTGCAGCAGCATTGAAAGATAACAAAATTGCTTTTGTGATTGGCACCGAAACGTTTGGTAAAGGTATTGGACAAACATATATTCCAGTGGGAAATGGTGTGCGTCTCAATATTACAAACATTTATGGTGTCACTCCTAATGGTACTTGGCTTGGTGATGGACGCGCTACAGTTGCTAACGGATTGAAGCCAGACATTGTTATTGAACGAAACAAAAATTCCATTTTTGGTAGCTTCAATGACAATCAGCTGGAAGCTGCTCTTGAATTCTTGAAGTCCAAGTTAAATCCGTAATTAAATAAGATGCTTTTGTATATATGTCTGTCCGGGTAGCTTCTAAGTAAACTTAGGGCTCCCGGGCAGACAATTTTCTTATTGCCTTTTCACTCGCGAAGAAGTCATTTGCTTTAAAATTGGTACACTCAACAGGGAGTGTACCAAACATGACTAAGTCATCACCCGATGCTCTTAAAACTCTTGGAATTAAATTAATTGGTGAAGCGAAAGGAATAAGCGAATATAAATTAGCTAATGGGCTAAAAGTTTTGCTTAAAGAAAATCACAGCGCTCCCGTTATTTCTTTCATGATTGTTTATCGTGTTGGCAGTCGCAACGAAGCTGTCGGCAATACTGGTTCCACACATTTCCTTGAACATATGATGTTTAAAGGCACCAATAAATTTAGCCCTGAAAAAGGCAACGGCGTCATGGAAACATTTTCTCGTGTTGGTGGATTATTAAATGCTACTACTTGGCTCGATCGCACCAATTATTTTGAATGTGTTGGCTCCGAACACTTAGAGCTTTGCATTGAAATTGAAGCTGATCGCATGCGCAATTTGCGTTTACGCCAAGAAGACCGTGATTCAGAAATGACTGTAGTAAGAAATGAATTTGAACGCGGTGAAAACGATCCGGGCGATGCTCTTGATAAAGAATTAAATGCTATTGCTTTTCGTGAACATCCATACCATCATCCAACCATTGGCTGGCGCACAGACGTAGAAGGTGTGCCAATGGAAAGACTGCGCAATTTTTACGACACTTATTATTGGCCAAATAATGCCACAGTAATTGCTGTTGGTGATTTTAATTCTGCCGATACGCTAAAAACAATTGCTAAACATTTCGGTAAGATTCCAAGCTCATCTCATCAAATTCCATTGGTTTATACAATGGAACCACCACAAGAAGGTGAGCGTCGTTTTGAGCTAAAAAGATCTGGCGAATTACCTTTACTTGTAATTGCTTATCATACCCCACAAGCAGATCACAAAGACACTTATGCATTAGCAGCCTTGCGAGCAATTTTAGGAGATGCTAGCAAACCATCAAGTCGTTTATACAAACGTTTAATGGAAACAGGACTAGTGACTAGTTGTTATTCTAGCAACGGTGAGTTTCACGACCCAGCATTATTTGAAATTGGTGCAACATTGCCGCCAAATACATCATTTGTTGATGTAGAAGCTGCCATTTATGATGAGCTAGATAAATTATCGCATGAACCTGTTTTAGTTGATGAGCTAAAACGAGCTAAATCTGCTAATCGCAAAGGTACTATATTAGCAAATGCTGATCCAATGGCATTTACTAATATGCTTTGCCAAGCTGAAGCATCAGCTGATTGGCGTTGGTTAATTAATTACGATGACAATTTTGATGCTGTTACTAAAGACGATATTATGCGTGTAGCAACTACATATTTCCATAAAGATAATCGTACAGTTGGCTATTTCATTCCAACTCATAGAGAACCTGGTATTTTAACGAGCTGGGCTTCAGCTTTAACTGAAGCAAATCAAAGTCTAATTCATGAAGCTGAATCTGCTGTTGCTGTTACTGCAATAAGTCCTGCTAAAACATCTAAGGCTAAAGCAACAGTTACTTTAGAGAGAGTGAAATTAGCAAAGCCCAAAAAAGATAGAGCATCATTTTCTTCGCAAGTTGTCCGTGAAGTTTTACCTAATGGACTTACACTTTTAGTTATGCCCAATCGCGGCACAGGCTCTGTTGCTATAACTGGCGCTATTGTTGCTGGTGATTATTTTGCTCCATTCAGTAAAAGCGCATTGGCTGCTTTAACTGCTGCCATGATGATTAAAGGTTCCAAAAAATATTCTAAAACTAAATTAGCCCAGGTTTTAGAAGAGATGGGTTCTCGTTTTGGTTTTAGCACTGATAATTACAAGTGTGCTTTTGGTACGCTCATTACTAGCGAAGATTTCAAACAGTTTATCCCGGTAATGGCTGATGTTATGCGTGAGCCACTTTTCTTAACGCAAGAACTTATTCAAACCAAGCGCGAAGTACATGCATCTTTGCTAAATGCTCATAACAATACATCGCAAAGGGCACATAATGCTTTGATGCAAGCTATTTATAGTCCAGAACATCCTTTCTATGAAAAAACATATTTAGCTCGCATTGATGAATTAGATACAACCAAAGCCGATGACTTAAAGTCTTTCTTTACTGATTATATGGGTCCAGCATCAACAATACTAACAATAGTCGGTGACATAGATCCAAAACAAGCAATAGATTATGTGCAGAATAATTTCTCGGATTGGAAGGGACCAAAATCCATCTCAAATCCAGAATCAGCACGTAAAACAATTAAAGTGCCAGAAGTAAAATTACCAGGTAAAAAAGAACGTATCGAAGTAGAATTAGCTGATAAAGCGAATGTTGATATTGTCATAGGACATCCAACCAATTTAATTCGTACCAATGATGACTTTTATGCTGCCTATATTGCTAATGCTGCTTTAGGTCAAGATACAATATCATCACGCTTAGGAAAAGTATTACGTGTGCAACATGGTCTGACATACGGCATTTACTCCTACTTTGATGACACAACTTTTGGTGCATCTCCCTGGACAATCGGTCTTTCTGTCAACCCAAGCGTTGTTGATCAATCATTGGAATTGGTCAATGATGTAGTGACAGAATATATGCAAAAAGGCATAACCGATGAAGAGCTGGAAGACGAGGCTGGTCGCGCTGTTGGATCTTTCAACGTGCAACTTAGATCTTCTGGTGGCATTGCTCAAGCATTAACACGTTTTGAGTTCATGGGACTAGGCACAGAAGGAATGGATAAATTAGCTGATAGCTTCTTATCTGTTACCAAAGTAGAAGTAAACGCCGCTATGCAAAAATATTTCCATCCTGAAAAAGCTGTCACTGTTATTGCTGGTACATTAGCTAATAAAGAAAAATCAAAAACAGCTGTTGCAGTATCCAGATAATTAACTGAAAAGCAAAACAAACGAAAGGGAGATGTGTATGATCACGTCTAGCCAACAAGCGCGTTGGTTGCGCGAACATAATGTTACTTTTGTACAAAAGCAAGCTGGTATTTCTGAATATAGACTAGGAAATGGTCTCAAGATTTTACTCCAAGAAAATCACAATGCACCAGTTACGGTCTTTCAAGTAGTGTATCGAGTTGGTAGCCGCAACGAAGCTGTCGGTCATACTGGCGCTACACATTTCCTTGAACATATGATGTTTAAGGGCACTGATAAATTTAGCCCTCGCTACGGCAATGGTGTGATGGAAACGCTCGCGCGTATTGGAGCAATATCAAATGCTACTACCTGGTTTGATCGCACTAATTATTTCGAATGTACCGGCTCTGAACATTTAGAGCTGTGCATCCGTATTGAAGCCGATCGCATGCGTAATCTCAAGCTCAGACAATCAGATCGTGATTCAGAAATGACTGTGGTGAGAAATGAGTTTGAGCGTGGAGAAAATGATCCTAATAATGTTCTGTATCACGAACTCTTTGCTGTAGCATTTCGTGAACATCCTTACCATCATCCAACTATTGGTTGGAAGTCTGATGTGGAAGGTGTACCATTAGCCAAACAACGTGAGTTTTACGATACGTATTATTGGCCAAATAATGCTACATCTATTTTGCTGGGAGATTTTGATACATTTGCTGCCCTCAAGCTCTATGTCAAATATTTTGGCAAAATTTCTGGCTCGCCTGAGCCTATCCCGACAGTTTATACAGTAGAACCAGCACAAGAAGGCGAGCGTCGTTTTGAAATTAGGCGTAATGGTGATTTGCCTCGTCTTACAATTGGTTATCATATTCCTGAGGCAACACACGGCGACCATTATGCATTAGACGTATTGCAAGCATTACTTGGGGATAGCGATAAAGCATCTTCGCGTCTTTACAAAATACTGGTCGATACAAATTTAGTTAGTGGATGTTCAGCAGCACAATATGCAGCTCGTGACCCAAGTTTGTTTATGGTTTATGCTACTGCTAATATGGGCATTGACCTATCTCAAATTGAAACAGCCATTTATGAAGAACTAGAGAATTTAGCGACCACGCCTGTATCAGATGAAGAGCTAAGAATTTGCAAAGCAGCAAATCTTAAGCATACTGTGCTGGGCAATGCTGATCCTTTAAGGTTAAGTAGTTCGCTTGTTGAAGCAGAAGCATGCGCTGACTGGATCTGGCTAGTTGAATATGATGATAAGTTTTCAGCTGTTACACCAGAAGATATTATGCGTGTAGCCAGAAAATATTTTCAGCGTAGAAATAGAACTGTTGGTCATTTTATTCCAGAGGCTAGCTCTAGCCATGAATCAGATGATGCTGTATCAGAAACAAAAACAAGTGCTAATGAAAAAGCAAAAGCTAAAATTAGCAAGAGAAAGCCAGCCAAAGTAAGAAGAGTAAAACTTGCTAAGGCGCGTTGCCTTAAGCATACATTTGCCTCACAAGTAGTAAGGCATGTTTTACCAAATGGCTTAACCATATTGGCTATGGCAAATCGTGGCAGCCAAACAGTATCCATGCGTGTAAATTTCAACAGAAATTTAGATCCATCCATTCACGAGTCGTTAGCCGGGCAACATATTGCTTTGCTTAATGCAGGTTCAGAGCAATACTCTAAGCAAACCTTGGCTAATATTTTTGAGGAAATGGGTACAAATTATTCATATCATTTCCACAGATTTGACACAGGTTTTAGATTTCACGTTACAAGCGATGATTTCAGACGGCTTGTATCAATTACTGCCGATATGATTTGTCATCCGTTGTTTTTACCAAGAGAATACGATCTTACCCGCGAACAAACAAAATCAGACGTGACTCGGTGGTTAAATACAACTGAAAGACAAGCATACAATGTGTTTTTTCAGCAAGCATATCCACTAGGGCATCTTTTTCACGAAAGACCTTATAGTGAGGCTTTACCTGCTTTAGATCTTTTGACTGAAATAGACATTAGAAATTATCATGGCAACTCTATTGGTCCTCAAACAACTATCATTACTGTAGTTGGTGATATTGATCCGGATGAAGCTATAAGGCTTATTACCGATGGCTTTGGCAATTGGACAAATAATGTCAGTCGCAGAGAAATCAATTTCCCATCTGAGTTATTGTTGCCACAACAGGCACAAAGACATAATGTTTTTCTAGCTGATAAAAAGAACGCTAGTATTGTGATTGGACGTCCTTTGAAGTTGTCTGTAACAAGTCCAGATTTTCCAGCTGCACATATTGCTAATAATGCATTGGGGGCTGATGCTCTTTCTAGCCGGCTGGGCAAAATTGTCCGGATTAAACATGGCTTGACTTATGGAATTCATTCACAGTTTTATGCTGCTTCATTTGGTGAAACAGCTTGGCAAATTACTTTGTCAGTAAATCCTGCCAAAGTTGATGAAGCGCTTCTGCGTGTGCATGAAGTGTTAGCTGACTATCAACAAAATGGCATGGGACAAGAAGAATTAGAAGATGAAATTGGTCGTTATATCGGTGAGCAAAATGTTTCATTGCGTACATCAACAGGTATTTCTGCATATTTAAATGCTTATGAATTTACTGGTCGCACAATGGCTGAATTTGATAATATGCCGCAAATTTATCAAGCCCTTACTAGACAAGAAGTAAATGCTGCTATTGCCAAATATTTCAATCCTGATAACTTGATCACTGTTGTTGCTGGTACTTTATCTTCCAAATAATTTGCATATGCGTAAATTTTAGCTAGTGCAAAGGAGCTAGTCTATGGCAAAGCACAAAGCAAAATCGGCAAGCAAGCTTGATGATATAGAACGCCTTGGTCAAAAAGTGATTGGTAAGCTGACACCTGATTTGCTTATACCAAAATGGAGAAAGTTTGCTGAAGGCAAACATCCACTAACTGGTTTTTGTTATCTCGTTTCAGAAGTTGTATTTCATATGGCTGGTGGTTATGGTTCTAACTTACGACCTTGCAAAGTACGCCATGAACCAGGAGCTGATGGTGATGATATACATTATTATTTGCAGGATATAAATACTGGTAAAACTTACGATTTTACTGCTGCTCAGTTTAAAACACCTGTACCTTATGAAAATGGTGAGCGCCATAGGTTTAAGGCAAATCTTCCTAGCAAAAGAGCTCAAAAATTAATTGACATAGTAAGAGCAGCTCGTCCTAGAACAAAAGCAGCCTAAATTTCTCTGTAATTCATAGTAGAAAGGACTTGGGAAATGCCTGTTCTATTAGCCTCCAATTTACATAAGTCATTTGGCTCGGGTGACAAAAGAGTAGACGCAGTTCAAAATGTATCACTAGCTATTGATGCCGGAGAAATACTTGCTTTTCTTGGCCCAAACGGTGCCGGTAAAACCACTACAATAAAAATAATTGCTGGTTTAATTGCACCTGATTCTGGTTCAGTTGATGTCTTAGGTTCTAATCCTTTAAATACTCCTTCCATATTCCAAGAAATTGGTAGTGTGTTTGAAGGTTCACGGAATGTATATTTTGAATTATCTGCACAAACCAATCTTGAATATTTTGGTGCATTGAAAGGCATGTCCACCAAAATAGCTAGACAAAGAGCAATAGCATTGCTTGAAGAATTTGGACTAGCTCATAAAGCAAAAGAGCAAGTACAAAAACTATCACGCGGTATGCAACAAAAGGTTGCCATTGCTGTTGCTCTAATGCATCGTCCTAAACTACTTCTTTTAGATGAGCCAACTAATGGTGTCGATATAGAGGCTGCTGAAACCATTAAAGACTTGTTGAAAAACTTAGCTCAAAATGGTCATGCAATTTTGCTCACTACTCATCAGCTAGAAGTAGCAGAAGCATTATCACATCGGGTAGCAATTATTAATAATGGCAGTATTATTGCTGAAGATGCTACAACTCGTTTAATTGAAGCATTTTCTGGAGATACATACACAATTGATTATGGTGGTGAACTCTCAGCTGAAAAGGTAAAACAGTTACAAGATTCTGGTTGTACAGTAACACCTAAGCAGATCATCTACAGCGGTGATAATCTTGGTTTGTATAATGTCATTGCTCTTATCCATCCGAATCCGCTTCTGAAAATTGAACAAGATAATGCTAATTTGACCAATGTGTTTATGCGACTCGTTAAGGGTAATAAACCCGAGCCCAAAAGCGCACAGGAGTAAATCATGTATAACTTGTTAAAAGCAGAATCAAAACGGTTTTGGAATTACCTTTGTGTCTATCCAGCCCAATGTATATTGTTCAGCATATTCATGGCAATATTGTTTTATATATTATTTCTTGGTGCAAGCTATATGGCTGGACCAACAGCATCATTTGGTGATCGCTTAGATGGCATAGTCTTAGCTTATATTCTTTGGATTATTATCCAAAGTACGATGAATATAGCAGGACGTGACTTAGAATCTGAGCGCTCACACGGCACAATGGAACAATTAATGATGACTTCTTACGGTATAACTACTATTTTGCTGGTAAGAACCTGGGTAGAATTAATTTTTACATTTGTGCAATGTCTTGTACTGACAGTTATACTCAGCTGGCTCACTGGCAGCGTATTGCATTTTTCATGGGCAATTTGTTTGCCAGTATTCACTGTAATCCTAGCATCAAACGGTTTAGGCTATTTGCTTGGCTCTCTAATTATTATATTTAGAAGATTGGAAGTAGCTCGTTCATTCTTTGTCTTTGCTCTCTTGTTCTTGATTGCTACACCATTTGAAAATTGGGGACTGACTGGCATTTTTGGAAGCAGTATCTTGCCAATTGCACCAAGTGCAATTGCCCTGAGACTACTCATGGTACAAGAGCGTTTTGACTGGTTGGCATGTAGTTTAGCCATAGCTAACGGTGTCCTTTACCTGACACTAGGAATTATGATGTTTCAATGGGCATTGCATCGCGCCAAACAACGTGGCTCTGTCAGCTCATTCTAATCATTATCAGTACTACCAAAAGTATTGCATAAGCTATTTATGTACAAAGCAACACGCCTGTAAAATTCAAATAGCATTACTGTCAAAACAATTGGCGGTATGATATTCATGCCAGTGATAGCAAATAGCAAGAAATAAATATTGATGCTAATCCAAATAAATCGCGTCAACTTTTCTAGTTGCGCGCGCTCGTATTTAAGTTCAGTTGCAGATTTAAAACTATCCACATGCTGATATATGATCATGCCAGCCAAAACAAATGCACTTAGATCATAAAAGACAAAATGGGGAACGATTAAAGGCAGTGTCAAAATTGTAATTACAAAAACAAATGATATTGCCTGACGAAAGCTTAATCCATTTGTTTTCATGAGCTTTATCGAAAGCAAAAGTGCATGGAAGGCTATGGTGAATGAAATAATATAAGCTGGTATTTTTATCCATTCCCGCCATGATTGCGGAAACAATTGCAATAAAGATGCTTGCAATGAAGACATCATGTATTCGTTGTATGCATAATGTCCACTTGAATAAATAGCATCGCTTAATTGAAGTGATTTTAGCCATGAAATCACAAGTGCTGGTGAAAAGACAAAAAAGGTGAGTGCTATTAGCATTGTCATCCCCAACAAAATACCAGCTAAGATTGGTAAACGTTTCTCATTAACAAGAGCTATGACTATTGAAACGAAACCTGCAACAGGTAAAAACTGTGGTTTCAAAATCAAAAATGCAAAACATATTCCAGCCCAAAAATTTAAGTTTTGACTTATACAATAATAACTTAAATACATTGGCAATAGTCCACAGACTAGCGTGATTTGTCCAACAGACAAAGCATGAAATATGGGCATAAATAAAAGCGAAAGGAAAAACAAATTAGAAAATTTCTGTTTTGCTGTACGAGCAAATAACCAGGCTGAAAGCGCTAAAGCCAAAATGGAAATTATTTGCCAGGACAACATGGCTAGTTTCACTGGCATAAAACTAAATGGCACAAAAAGCAGCGCCGTCAAT
Organism: Candidatus Obscuribacterales bacterium; assembly: GCA_020054205.1. Taxonomy (GTDB): domain Bacteria; phylum Cyanobacteriota; class Vampirovibrionia; order Obscuribacterales; family Obscuribacteraceae; genus JAGVLS01. The sequence continues at coordinate 15,056 of JAGVLS010000035.1, forward strand.
GGACTATACATAAACAAGGCTGTGAAAGTTTTTGGTAGTTCTTGAAATCGCTCATGTGTATATAGATCAAATGGTGCACCAATAAAAGTGGTTTGTCCACTATTTGGATAAAGCAATGATGCTTGTCCATTATTAAGCATTTCACCAGCTATCCAAAAAGCACTAGCAAAGTCTGATGAAAACAAGACTTTAGGCAAAAAAAGGTTAACAGCCAGTGCTGCCATTAAAAGAGACAGTGCTGCCACTTTTGAAAATAAAATCCAGAACTTGGAATTATCTTTCTTTGCCGACTGCATGTGTGTTGTCTTTACCTTGCTCTGCCCATAGCAATGAGAATTATCACTCTTTGCCTGAATTGATATCAAGTCTTGGCATCTTGGATAACGAAAGCGCTGTAAGGACATTACAAACTAAACTCGGCTCAATCAGCGAAAAACCTATGCCACCGCCGGCGGTGGCATAGGTTTTTAACCAGCAAAAACAAGCCTCCATGATTTAAATCCCCAACAAGGAGAATCACATGGAAAGATTTACTGGCTTCATGGGCATTGCAGTAATAATTGCCTTGTCATATCTCATCAGTAATAACCGGCGACTAATTAAATGGCGAGTAGTATTTACTGGGCTTGCCATTTCATTTGGCATTACCATTCTCATGCATAAAACACCTGGTAGTGAAGAAATCTTAGATGGCGTAGGCAATTTTCTCAAACGTCTATTTGCTTATGCTCAGGAAGGTGAGCGTTTTGTGCTTAGTGGTTTACCAGAAGCAATTGTGGATATGCTTATAGGGTCATTTATCTTTCAAGTATTTGCCTCAATTACATTTATGTCTGGGCTTATGGCTGTCGGCTATTACTGCAAAATCATGCCGATAATTGTAAGAACATTTGCTATTGTTTTTCGCCGCATGCATGTAAGTGGTAGAGAAGCGCTTTGTGCAGCAGCAGAAATTTTTCTTGGACAAGTAGAGGCTATGCTTGTCATTGTTGCCTATGTGAAAAAGCTGACTTTGTCAGAAATATTTGGCATTATGACTTTAGGCATGGCTACGGTAGCAGGCTCTATTCTTATTACTTATCTTGGTTTTGGTGTTGACCCAGTAAGCATCATGATTGGCACATTCATTACTGCTTTTCTTGCGGTCGCTATTGCAAAAATGCATTACCCTGAGACAAATCTTGCTGTGCTTAGCGAAAAAGCAGAAATGAATACATCACAAGAAGCACAAAATATATTCCATGCATTTTTGCTCGGTGCACAACGGGGAGCAGCACTTGCTGGCTATGTAATGCTTTCAGTCGGTGCAACTTATGCTCTCGTAAAATTCATCGATGGTGAAAGTGCACGACTTTTGGCATCTTATGGTTACAATTACACACTTGTTGATCTAGGTGGTATTGTCTTTCAACCATTTGCTTGGCTGATGGGCATTCCTTGGGATGAATCATTTCATGCTGGAAGACTAATGGCTATGAAATTATTGCTTACAGAATTACCTGCCTATCAAGAATTATCTAGTGTAATTCAAGGACAAGCTGATTATAAACTTTCTGATCGCACAGTAAAAATGTTGAGTGTTTATCTTTGTAGCTTTGCCAATATTGCCTCTGTTGGCATTAACATAGCAGGGCTTAGTGCCTTAGCACCAGATAGGGCAAGGGACTTTGCTAAGCTTGGCTTTAGAGCATTAATTGCAGCAACCATGGCTTCCATGCTTGCTGCTGCTGTGGTTGGCATTATTGTTTGAGGCCATACATATTTAGGCCATACGGGTGTCGGCCTTGGCGTCCTCTCTGTTCGGCTGCCTGTCGGCCTTTCGGGGAAAATGTGAACACATGTGTTCACATCGCCAACCAAATCACTAACAAAAAATCTTCAATGAATAATCAAAGAAGGGATGGATGATGTATGCAATATCATCAGCTGCATAAACACATCGCTAGCTTGGCTTTGGTAAGTATTATTTTTATGAGCGGTTGTTACTCATCGCCAGAACTTCCCCCTGCATCTACTAATCATAAAACATTGTCCTCAAAAGACGATAATACAAAATGGGTAATTGAACCTCAGCCAGAAGATTCAAAGGAAATAGTTAGGCGCTATAAAACAAATGCGCTTGGTATAAGAGAAGAAGTGCATATTGATTTGAAAGATGGCTCAAAAGCAATTCAACATTTAGATGCTTTTGGTAAACGTGTTACCACTCTTTCTGTTGAGTGCGCTCCTGATGAAACTAGCATTTCAGTTACTTTTGATCAAAAGCGAAATATATTGTCTCTCACCCAAAAAGATGGCAAGACTGGTAAATTGCTTTCACGGTTTGAAAAGCTTACTGATGGCACAGAAAAGCTAACCTATTATCATCCAGATTCTGGATGCAAATTAGCTGAAGTAACAGGCGAAACAATTTTGGCAGAAGAGCCATCGGGTCCTGCCAGTACCGCTACAAGTCAAACGGATTTAGATCAAATCGATTGCCAACCAGCATTTGCTCGCAATGAATGGATACTCTTTCACAACGATGGCACAACTCCATATATCAAACTTGGTATTAGTCGCTATAACTTTCATCATGGTTTAGTGGCAATAGAGGGAACAACTCCTTATTGGCCAATTTATCAAATGGATGTTTATACATATAAGCAAATGTTTTCTTTTGAAGGGTATTTAATTTACGAAGAAAAATTTGCTGGAATTAAACGGCATCATGATACAGAAATAGTTGTAAGTGAATATGAATGTTTTACTTATTCAGCTAATAAAACAGCTCTCTACAAAGCAATAATCACTAAAGCTCCATTTGATGCCCATGTGCCTAAAATTGGTACTATCCGCCAATTTGACGAATTTGAACATGATGGCATTACTGTTAAGGCTTCACGCACATTCAATACTCTAGTAGGTTGGCTTGCCCAAGAAGGCAAAAACATTGATATTGATAATTCATTTAAAGCATTGCATTTTGCAAGCGATAAATGTTTTGAACAAATCAAAACATATCAAACACAATATAACAACCATCTGAATCTTGCCGTACTACTAAGTAATTAGCTTTAAAAAAGTAAGCCTCAAAAAATAAGAAGGTCTCCAAAACTAAAAACACAACCCAACTAAATATAGAAAGCGCTTACTAATGCTTTACCATCTTCTGTTTGTATTTAACATTGCCTTACCCATCTTTTTGATTTGGTTTTTCCGCCAGGAAAAACATGCCCTAGCCTATGATAATTTCTTGAACCGAGCCGGCTCAGCAACAGGACTCGGTAAAGGCAGAATGGCTGGAATGACGTCAGCCTGGTACATAGTTGTTTATGTACATCTTTGGATGCTTTATTTTGCTTGTCCTTTAGACATGCTTGGGCTTTCTTTCTTAGCACTAAGTTTCGTTTGCGTTTTCATGATGTTATTGCCAATTACTTGAATTGCAATTTGCGTTGAATAAATCAAGAAAGGGCAAACATGCGCAAGCTCACACTTTGGATTGCCCTAGCTATTGCGCTTTGTTCAGCTGTTTATACAGTTGTACGGCTAAATAGCAGCAATCGGCCCAGTGCCATTAATTATGAATATATTGGCTCAGCCGTAATTGATAATAATGGCAGCATTACCCTCAAGCTAAAAAGTAATTCTGGCACAACACCAGTTGATGCAGTACTTACTTATCACAAAAATGATGCTCATTATCAAGAAGTTTTAGCACATATTCAAAATGGACTAAAGCCTGGCACAGCTTTTACACCAGACATAGAAGTTTTAGTCAAATCTTGGATAAGCAAATCTAACAGTGATACGGAAATAACCGCTGACATATTGTCGGCAGCTATTTCCAAAACAGCCCCTAAAACATCACATATTGATCGTGCCGGCAATGTATCTAAAGAATTTGTAGAAAAGGTACAAAAAACTGTTAATGCTCTGCCAGCAAATGTCAGAAAATTGCTTGACGACAATCAAGTAAGAATTGTAGCTGCTAATTATTTAACTGATGCATTGCCAAGTCTACGTGGTCAACAACCACGGGGCTGGCCACCTGGTAGTACTTGGGATAATGTCGATGGCATATATCAAGGCTGGCAAACTGTTGTTATTGCAGAGCATCACTTAAATAAAGACACTAAGAAAGAAGCAGATAACAAGGATGTTGAAGGTGTAACACGTCACGAGATTGGTCATGCCGTCAATGCTTGGATTGGTAGTTTTTGCAATACACGCACATTTACCAAAGCTTATAATGCTGATACTGCCAAAATTACCCAAGCTGATGTTCAAGAAAAACTAAAATACTTTTTGCAATCAGGCGAAGGTGGACGTTCAGAAACATTTGCTGAGATCTTTGCTTATTTAAATGGTGGGGTAAGTCGCCCTCATCTTGCTCCTTATATTCCTAAATATTTTCCTGACACAAAAGACGCAGTGGAGAAAAAGTTATCTGCTTTATAAGCAGATAACTTAAAAGGAGAAACAAACATGTCCGTCTTTACACGAAATATATTTCTGCGTGTCGTGATTTTATTCAGCCTATCGTTTAGCTTATTTTCAGTATTAGGATGTAGTGAGTCTGCTAACAAGCTCCCGCCCGCACCACCAAATGTGAAAGATCCAGATAAGCCAAAGACCGAAGAAGTTAAATGGATTGTTGAGCCTCAAGAAGAAAGTACTGGCGAAAAATTACGCCGTTCCAAACAAGACGTAGATGGCGTTATCCGTGAAGTACATATTGACTTACTTGATGGCACAGAAATGATTCATTATTTAAATGAATCAGGCAAATTAACTGAAGTGCACTGGAATCACACTAGCTATAAAGTTACTGCTCTTGTTGAAAAGGATAAAGTTGCAAGATTAACAGTTAGCGATAATAAGGGAATTGCACTTTATCAATATGAATTGCTCGGGCAAGATCATATTAAACAAACACTATTATCTTCTGATGGTAAATCTCCTGCTTTTTCCATGGAAACTAGTCCTGAAAATAATTCCATGAAAGTTATTTGGATATTTTTCTTTGAAGATGGCAAAACCCCTAAGATTAAGGTAGAAGGGCGTGGCTCACATCGGCAAAAATTAGAAATGTTTTCAAATGACGGCAAGCTCATCTATGAAGAAAAGCTTGCCAACCTTGATGGCAAATGGGGTGAAATCAATGAATACATTGGTACGGTTTTTAATAGCGAAGGTAAGCCTACACACAAGGCTACTATTATTGAAGGTCCTTATTCTAATTGGGCTGGCTGGTTAAGGAAATTAGAAGAAATTGCTGATGACGGTAGTGTCACAAACACTCAATCATTTGATGAAAATAGCGGCAACTTAAATGTAAATATCGGCTCTATTGCCAACCTTGAAGATAGTTTGAAAACTTTGTTTACTGCTGCTAGTAGATGTTGGCAGCTACAAAACGGAAGCACAAACGGCTTGATGGAATTTGGCAGCAGTGCTTACACCATCGAGTACCATATTCCAGCCAAAAAATCGTCTCCTAAACTAAGTCAGTAAGAAGGAAGAGCATGACACGCCCGCACATTGTAGCCATTGCATTGTCATTAGTGCTGCTATTTGAATTAGGTTGCTCGCCCTCAGTTAAAATGCCACCTGCTAAAAGCAATATTGTGACAGAAAATAAGAGTGAATTTATTTGGCGCCATGAACCACAGCCAGATACTTCCAATGAGTTTTTGCGTAAGCATAAAGAAGATGCTACAGGCAAATTGCTTGAGACTCATATTAGTTATCGCGATGGTGCTAACGCCATTCATAAATTCAATGGTCTTCGTCAATTAGTAGCAGCCCGGCTTTGGGATCAAGATCATGACTTAAGCTTTGTCATTGATCCTAAAAGCAAAACTCAGACTTTGACAATAAATAAAACCAATTGTAAGTATCTAGAGAAAATGGTGCTTGAAATTGACTCTAGAACAAATGAAGTCAAAAAGCTGAATCTCCATTTGAAAAAGATAGGACGCTGTCAATGGACATCAGCCTCATGTACATTTACTGATAATCCTAGCGATCCAAGTATGCCAGATATTGAACATTGGACACTTTACTTTGAAGATGGCACAACTCCACAAGTTCGTTTACAATGCTTCCTGACTTTGTTCTATGAAGAATTGGAAGTATTAGATAGAAATGGCAAGCTAGTTTATAAAGAAACTAGCTCCAATGTTGATTACACAACATTGCGTGACGATGCCATTTTCCTCACAGCAGAGAAAACACATAATTGCTTGATTTTTGGCAATAATGGACAAATTACCCATGAAGGTGAAAAAGTTCAGCAACTTGCTCATAGTTGGGCTGGTAGTTTGCTCAGGTTAAAGACTATTGGTGCCGATGGCAAAACTATTGTTGCAGAAGAAGTATTTGGTGAAGCTAAATATGGCAACAATACATACACCTGGGAAAACAAAGTGGCTGAACCCATGAAATCACTTTTCCTGACAGGCGGTAATTGTTATTTCATTGTCAATGAAGCTTGGTATTTAAGAAGCGTTGCTATGGATTTTGCTAGCAAGCATCCAATTCAAAATTAATAGCAAAAACTGAAACAAAGAAAAGGTGTAAGCCATGGATTTGAATCAGAACCAGAATCTGTTTAATCTTGATGTCGCCCAGGCATTGGCTGTTCATTCTAATTCTATGCCAGGTCTACATATTGATACATTTCAATATGTAGATCGCATTTCTCGCTTTGCTAATTCGCTAGCTCCACAATCTATTGCTGTGATTGTCAGTAATCCAGAACAAACTCGCAGCAATGATACAGAATTTCTTTATCGCCAAGCGTCAGATCTTTACTATTTAAATGGCTTTCCGGAGCCAGATTCAGTAATTGTAATAAGTACATTAGGAAATACTGACAAAACTGTGCTCAATGAAGTAATTATGTTTGTCCGTCCTAAAGATCATCAAGCTGAAATTTGGGGTGGACCAAGAGCTGGAATTAAAGGTGCTAAAGCAAATTATCTTGCCAATCGCGCATTTGATATTGCTCAGTTTGAAACAAAAATTACTGAATTGCTGATGCAAGCAAATCAAGTTTATTATGCTTTTGGTATTAATCCAAAGCTAGATGAAACTTTCCGTAAAGCCTGGCAAACAAATCAAAAGCCTTTGCGTAATCCAAATGAAGTTTTGCATGAAATGCGTCTGTTTAAGAGCAAAAAAGAACTAGCAGTGATTCGCCATGCTGCAAAAATTTCTGCTCTTGCTCATGTGCAAGCCATGCGTAATTGCAAACCTGGCATGTATGAACATCAATTGCAAGCTATCTTAGAATTTGTCTTTCGTTATTATGGTGCAACCGGCCCTGCTTATGGAAGCATTGTTGCTACTGGCAATAATGCCATCACCTTACACTGGACAAATAACGACAGCGTAATTAAAGATGGTGATTTAATTCTTGTTGATGCTGCTTGTGAGCTTGGTGGGCTCAATGGTGGATATGCAGCTGATATCACTCGTTGCTTTCCAGCCAATGGTAAGTTTAGCCAAGCACAAGCTCAAATTTATCAATTAGTGCTTGATGCAGAGCTTGCTGCTATTGCAGCTTGCAAACCAAATACATCTTTAGATCATGTCCATCAAGTAGCTAAGCGTGTCTTAAATAGGGGATTGAAAAAGCTAGGTATTGCGCCAGGAAATTCTAAAGCACCTTTAGATTTATCTGATTTATTCATGCATGGCACCAGCCATTGGATGGGTATTGATGTACATGATGTCGGTAGTTATCAACCAATAACGCCTACTCACAATTATGCTAGCTCCAATAATCGTCGCAAAAAGAAGACCCGCCTATTAGAGCCAGGCATGGTCTTTACTGTTGAACCAGGCTTATATTTGGACGCTCACGACAAGCGCGTACCAAAGCGATATCGTGGCATTGGTATTCGCATTGAAGATGATGTACTGATTACTGAAAACGGCTGTGAAGTATTAACCGGGGCTGTACCAAAAACGATCTCTGAAATTGAAGCTTTAATGGCAGCTGCATAACATGGAATAAGGGGTTGCTTATGAATGTAAGAAATTTCTTGTCTAGAATCGAGCCCAAAGTAGAATTAGGCTTAGCTCTTCTTTCATTCTTAGCAGTAGCTTTAGTGCTAAGCAACGAATTGGTTGATGCTAGTACCGGTTGGGTGCAATTGCAAATAATTGCTCGTATTGTTATTTGGCTAATATTTGTCAGCAAATCATTATTGTATTTAGCTGTTAGCAAACGGCGTTTTAAATATATAAGCTCACATTTTCTAGAGCTTATTGTTTGCATCACTTGGTTTCCGCAATATAGTGAGAGTTTAATTCATGTCATTGCTCAAGACATTCCCATAACATTGATTCAACTCATTGGTACTCTTGCTAATGTTTGGATTATATTGCGCTGGACATTAAAGCACTTAGCTGAACATCCACTAATTGTTATTGGCTCAGTAGCAATTGTGCTCATAGCTTCTACTTCAGCTCTATTGACTGAAATAGAACCACAAACATTTGGTTCATTTATGGATGCTGTTTGGTATTGCGTAGTTACTGTCTCCACCATTGGTTATGGAGACTTGGTTCCACGTACGCTAGCTGGAAGAATTATTGGCATGTTGCTAATGATTAGTGGAATTAGCTTAGCAGCCCTTTTTATTGGAACAGTTTCGCAAATAGTACACAACAAACTAGTCAAACGAGAAAACGATCAAACATTACGCTTAAATAGACTAGAAAAATCTTTAGAAGACAACAATCGTCTTTTACAAGAAGTCCTTTTTGAGCTAAAAAAACCAAAGAGCTAAGTAAAAGGAAAAAATCAATGAAGTACAGAACGCCCTCTGTTCTTTATGCATGCCACTATGCATGGTTATTTGCCTGTCTTCTTGGTACTGGTTGTTCGCCGTCCGTAAATATGCCACCAGCTGAAAAGCTGCCGGTCGCAAATGAGAGTTCAGACAAAGATAATTTGTTATCGACCATTGAAATAAGAGCTGAAGACTCATCTGAATTGCAGCGTGTACATAAAGTAGGACTGGATGGTAAAAAGCGGGAAATTGAAATTGATTTCCGGGATGGTTCAAAAGGTATTAAGCATCTCAATCCCGATGGTACTGTTAAGGCTTTGGAAATAAACATCAAAGAGCCAAAATACCAAATTCAGGTCAAAGCTAAAATTGATGACAAAGGAGAATTAGGAGATGTTTCCATTTTCCATTACGATACTCAAGCTCTCCTTTGCCAGATGGGAAATAATGAAATAACTTTCTTTTATGAAGATGGAAAAACCCGCCGAGCTGTCTGCAATATAAATGAGTCTAGCTATTATGTACACTGGACTTTTTATTATGGCAACGGTAATACAAAAGTCAGCTTTGACCAATGCGTCGAAGAGCTTCTCACTCCTAATATATATCCTGCTCAACATATATTGGCTCCAGATGGAAGTCTGTGTTATAACAACGTGTCTTTGTATGACATTGCCGGCAAATTAGTTTATGAACAAAAATGTTCTGAGCCTAATAAGCCAATTAATGACAAATATGAATATGAATGTTTTTGTTATTTAAGTTCGGGTAGGCTTAGCCATAAAGCTGTTCTTTTAGCTGCCAAATCTATCACAGAAGTCAGGTTTACTAAGCTCAAAGCAGATGGCACACGCGCTGATTATGAAGAGTTTCATCAGCAAGGCTGGCTACTAGAGACAGCAAGAATTGGCTCACGCATGAATGTAGATAAGCGCCTTTATGATTTGCATGCTAGATTTCTTCTAGCCTTGGACTTTAAAAATACCAATATGCAAATGTGCGCTTGTGCACAATTTTATTTAGGTAGCATGATGCAAGACTAGGTCATTAGATAGATTCAGGAGAAATAACATGGAATTAGTCATGCCTGATAACTTGAGGAAATTTACACATGCTGGCATGGCGACGGAAATTGATAGGTCCAATCTCATTCTCACAACAGTGGCAAATCAATTAAGTAAAAGTGAAGTGCGAAATCTTAAGGCGTGCGAAGATCAATTAACTGATGCTATAGGATATTTGGAAGCTCAAATGATTGGTACTTATTTATTGCAAGCCTTACTCTACGTCGAAAAAGGCGATAATGCACAAGCTACCCCAGCTTTAATTAAAGCCAGAGAATTGGGTATAGCTGCCCTTGCCCGTGTAAAAAACACTAACCGCTCATTATCATTGCCTTTTACTCGTGCTGACTTGTTGCAAGCAATTGCTACAGTCAGTTATCAAATTGAAATCATGCGTATGCCAAGCATGCGCGACCTGCTCAATATTTAAGGAGAAACACATGGTCCACACAGAAAAAAACAATGCAGTCCCAATGACAGCAATTATCAATATGCTTAGCTCAGGGTTATTGTACTCGGCAACAATAACGCTAAGCGGTCTTTTAGGACTTATTATTTGTCCTGTATTTTCAGCACGTTTATTGCATCATTCAGTAGTTTTAGGACCTGGAGATGGCATGTTTAGTTTTCTTCTTTCTATGTTAATTGGTCCTTTGGGTATGCTTGCTTCCTTCTTTGCCATTGGCTTCGGTCTTTCACATACAAATAAATAAGCAGAAATAGGGGGTTTTAATGACAGACAAAGAAGAAGGCACACAAAACATTCATCCAATTCTTGCCTTTTATCGTCAATTAACTGGTGCTACTGATGCAGCTGGCAGAACTTTAGCCAAAATTTGGAATTTTGATAATGAACAATTGGAAGCAGTACATGATTATATCCAATGGTTATTTCCACTTAGAGAAGCTTCCCGTTTTAATCCTGATGCTCCTCTGCTTACCGATGAAGTAATAGCAGCTTTTCGTGAGGATAAGAGTTTGAGAGATAAGCTCTTATATTCATTTGATTTGATGTTGGACTTCTTTGGACTTAAGCAAGTTAAAGTCGATAATACGCTTGTAACTTCTAAAAATGAAGATTATCCAGAGCGTAAACCCGTATGGGTGGATTCACCCAAAGAAGGTTATCTCAATCACAATCTTTTGCGTGTCAGCCGTATCCTTGCTTGCTTAAGCATACTTGGACTAGAAGAAGAAGCAAAGTCATTTCTTCATTTCCTAGAAAATACACTGTACCCTGAAGAAATTAAGCACATTGGAGCCAGAACATTAGACTTCTGGCAAAAAGCGGTAAATGCACGCTAATAAAATAAATCGCAAGAAAGGTCAATATGTCCAATACCGATAAAGCTATCGGCGATGAAACTCGGCAAGGGGTAATTATTGGCAGAAACATCATCAATAATGGAGTAGAGATTCCAGCTGAAGTAGCAGATAAAGAATTTTGGCAAATTGTTGTACGTTATCAATTTTGGTATTCCATGTTTGGTTTAGTCTCAGCTTTATCATGTATTTTAAGTGGCATTACCTTAATTCTAAATGGCATTATTGGTGGCGGCAAATGGTCAGCCAATGCGCTTGGCTTGGTAATTTCTGATGCACCACCAGGCATTGCTTTGTTCTTCATTGGACTAATTATTGCTAGCATAACCAGCTTTAGTGTTAAGCCAGCTCCCAAGCCTAAATAATTTATTTGCAAATGCTTAATTTCGAAGGAGGCTATCATGGTTCGCCGTGTTAAAGGCAAACAATTAGCTACTCGCTTAATTATGTTGCCTAAAGATACTAATGGGCATGGCAAAATATCTGGTGGCGTACTTCTAAGCCAGATTGATATTGCTGGCGCAGTTGTTGCACGTGGATTTTGTTCTAGCACCTTAGTTAATCGCATAGTTACACGAGCTATGGACGATATTGAATTTGAAAAACCTGTTTTGGTTAATGATATTCTCTCTTGTTATGGGCATGTAACTAAAACTGGACATACATCTATTTCAGTACATGTAGATGTTGAAGTAGAACGCAATGGTGTGGTCAGTCCAGTTACACAAGCAGAAGTAACATATGTGGCTGTTAACTCCAATGGCAAACCATGTGCATTGACTTGTGGTAACGCTGGGGACAAAAAGCGGCGTACCCATCACAAATCTGAGCTTGAAAAATTATCTGGTCCTCCTGCTATCTCTGCTACATCAACTTTTCCCACTGAAGAGTTTTACAGAGCTCTTTTAGCTAATAGAACGCCCGCAGAAAAAGCAGCGGTAATGGCTAAATTGACTCAAGCAAAGCCAGTGAGCAAAAAGCTTTGTCGTGTCATTGCTTTAAAGAAAGCCATGATGCCATTTGAGCTAAACGGCATGGGCAATATATTTGGTGGTGTGCTTTTAAGTGATATGGACTTGGCTGGATTTTATGTTGCTCAGCTAGCTTGCACCAATAGACAAATTGCCACATGTGTAACTAGAGCCATGAAAAAGGTAGAGTTTAAGCGCCCGGTCCATGTAAATGATTTGATTACTTGTTATGGCACAGTTGTTTCAATTGGCCAAACTGCTGTCACTGTACTAGTGGAGGTGGAAGCTATTAGACCTGGCGAGACTATCGCCGTGACAAAGGCAGAAGTCACTTATGTAGCACTTGATGCTGCTGGACAGTCGACTTCTATTCTCAAGTAAGTATAAATATCCTGACTAAAGAAAGGATGCCTGAATGTCAATTTCGACAATTGATAATAGTCAGCCCACGGATAGAGAATACAATACTATTTATCAAAGAATAGTTCTTGCTTCTGGCTTACAGACACTTGATGTTTCAGGGCTTACCTTTTTAGGTGAGCGCCGTATTACAATTGCTGAATATCATTTTGCATTATCTGAAGCAATGGAATATGGGCAAGCAGATTTAATTGCTCGTTTGCAAAATAATTTAGCTTGCCGTTATTTTGCTAAAAACCGCTACCAAGAAGCCTTGACTTGTTTACAGAGAGCATTAGGCTGGCTTGAATATCAATATGATGATGAAGATGCTCTAAGTACTGGCGAGCTAGACAATGAACTTACACAAGTAATTCTTACTAATTTAGATAAAGCCCAAGTAAAACATAAGCTGCCTGATGAAATTATTCAGCGATTACAAAGAGCAGAACGTTATGCTCGTCGTGGCGAACGTAATTTAGCTGATGCATTATATGAAATCGCTGGTCGCTATATATGCAATAAATTAGGCGAGGGACATTGGGTTTTAGGTGGTGTATTTTGTGAATGGGCAGTTTGTAAAAGACGCATGGGCGATAAAGACAAAGCTATCTTTATTGTAAATCGAGCAGCACCAATTGTTAATCGCTGGTGTGGAAGGCATAAGTGGCTCACTGATATGTTTATTGCTAGTCGAAAACAAGCATTGGGACAATACTAGTTTTTAATAAGTGTCAATAACTAAATAGAAAGAGGCAGATAATGAACGGTTTCATTATCCTTATTGTTATTCTGAGTTTCCTGATAATTATGCAAATAAAACAACAATTATATTTAGCACGTGAAAAGAAAGAGCGATATGCTCTTTATCACACAAGTGAAAGAAGTGCTATTGCTCAAAAGGTAGCTAACAAATGGCTTCTAGAGCGTCAAGAAAAATTTGAAAAGCTATTGGATAAGCTTCAGTTTATAGAAACCTGTTTAATAATTGAAAGGATCTCTGATGGTACATGGAATTACCTTCGCGAACTAGTAAGCAAAGAAGCTGAAGATTATTTGGATGCTATCGAAGCAGATCCTATTGGCTGGGCAAGAACATATAGCCAATATTTTGAAGGACCACATACTCATGTTCCATTTCATGTAAGCGGCTGGTCTATTCCATCAGGGCGTAATTTAGTTGATGCCCATATTGAATTGTTGATTGTCAAAGCAGAAAACATGTTGGCATTGGCTAAGCTAAACAATACTAACGATGAAAATGAACGAAAGCAACAAGAAAAATTTCAAGCTGAAATTAGTCGTTGCTTGGAAAATGCTGGGCTAAACAAGCAAGATAGCCAATTTTCATATTTCCCAATTTTTCAAGCTCTAAACATAGTGCGTAAAATAACCGCTTGTGATTATTGCCGACTTACGAAAAGCCCTTTGCTTTGCAACTCGCCATCTGAAATTATGTCCCAGGTGCAAATAGCCAAAAGTATTCCTAGTGGAGATATTTATTTTGCTGCATTAATGGCTGACCCGGGTCTAGAAAAAGCTAGTATGTTCATTGACACCCTTACTCAAGCACGCAACTCTGCTTGGCGCAATCTAAGTACTGACGAGATATCGCAAGTGCTTTCTACCTTAGAGGCAGCATAGTACAATTTCTTTATTGCTGAAACGGAGATATGTAAATGCCCAAAATTGATATCCACACACATATACTCCCGTCTGACATCCCGGATTTTAAAAGCCAATTTGGTTATGGTGGTTTCATTCAGTTAGATCATCATGCACCCAATAAAGCTAAAATGCTTCGTGATGATGGTAAATTTTTTCGTGAAATTGAAAGTAATTGTTGGGACCCAGCTGTACGCTTATCTGAATGTGATGCAGATAATGTCAATGTGCAAGTAATTTCTACTGTGCCAATAATGTTTAGTTATTGGGCACAAGCCAAAGATTGCTTACAAACATCACGATTTCTCAACGATCATATTGCTCAAGTAGTAAGGGTAAATCCAAAGCGTTTTGTTGGCTTGGGCACATTACCTATGCAAGCACCAGATTTAGCAATAAAAGAGCTTGAGCGTTGCATGAAAGAGCTAAAACTTGCTGGCATACAAATTGGCTCTCATATAGGCGATTTAAATTTAAGTGATGAAAAACTATTTCCTATTTTTGAAGCAGCATCAAATTTAGGAGCAGCTATTTTTGTTCATCCTTGGGACATGATGGGTGAAGCTAGTATGCAAAAGTACTGGCTACCCTGGCTAGTTGGCATGCCAGCAGAAGTGAGCCGGGCAATATGCTCAATGATATTTGGCGGCGTGTTTGAACGTTTGCCAAAATTACGTGTAGCATTTGCTCATGGTGCTTGTAGTTTTGCTGCTACCATAGGGCGTATTGCACATGGTTTTAATTGCCGCCCTGACTTATGCGCTGTGGACAATAAAGCAAATCCTAAATCATACTTAGGACACTTTTACGTTGACTCACTTGTCCACGAAGCATCCACCCTGCAATTTATTATTGATACATTTGGTGCTAATCGCATTGCCTTAGGCAGCGACTATCCTTTTCCCCTGGGAGAAGAACATCCTGGTCAATTAATCGAGTCGTTGTCTACTTTGAGCACAGACATCCGCAATCAACTTTTGTACAAAACAGCTTTAGATTGGTTGAGCAAAAAAGAAATTGATTTTGATTTAACCTAAACAGAAATAATTCAATAACAAAAAAGTAAAGGAGACAAACATGTCTTCTTCATCCGCACCACAAGTCGTCCTCAGAAATTGGTGCATTATGCATATACCATCCAAGGGTAGTGGCATAGCAATTCCAAGTGCATCAGACATTAGGTTAGCTGGCAATGTTTATAATCATCCTAGTAATCCTGATGGCACAGGAATTACTACGAGTTTAATAGTGCAATTCAATGGGCTTGAAGCCATTACTGCAAGTCGTCCCTACACTTTAGACGGCATGTCAAAAGCATATGCCCGCTGGCTTAGCGAGCAAAACTTTTCAATTGATGATCCAAATCATCCTTTGTATGAAATTTCTTGTGAGGCAAAGCGTATCAACGCCGATGCACCAATCACAGCCACGGCTGACGCGCCAATAGAAGCTCCAACTGATGCTTAATGCCCTGCCAAAGCGAACGGAGGCACAATGACGACATCCTTAATTGGGTTGTCCGATATCGACGGCACCTTAATCTTCTGTCCTCAATATTGTCAGGGATCAGATTTAAAACCAGCCTGTGTAAAACCGTGCGGTGAAGCAACAATGTTTTTAGACAGTGGACAGGCGCGCGTATTAGACATGCTTGGGCAATGCGATATGTTAGTACCAACCACTGCCCGCAATCTTCATCTGTTCAAACAAATCAAAATATCGTTTCACCCCGGATACGCAATACTTGGTTATGGCGGTGTGATTTTAACGCCTGCCGGAAATTTTGATCAAAACTATCTAGACATAATTCTTCCTCAGGCCAAAACAGCTGAAAGTGAATTGTCTCGGTTATTGATCTGGTCATGCAGTCAGTATGGTACCCGAGAAGGATTTAGCAGCAAATTAATTGGTGAAGCTGATATGTTGCTATATCTAAAAATCAAAATTGATAATGATAATAAAACAGATGATTTACGCCATGAATTTCTCAGTGCCCTAGCTGAGCAATTACTTCCTGGTTGGCAAATACGTTTTAATGGCAAAGCAATTTTAGTTTGCCCACCATATTTATCAAAAGAAAATGCAGTTATGTATTTCCTGAATAATATTGCTCCTAAAGACAGAGTGACAATTGGCTTTGGCGATAGCACTGGTGATCTGCCTTTCATGAAATTATGTGATTACATCTTCATGCCAAAAACATCTGACTTGGCGATAGATTTAACTGCTTAAAGGAGAAGCCGTGCAAGCCAGGAGTTAACTGTAATTACAAAATAACTCCTTAATTTAATTGCGACTAAATTTTCAAATAAAAAACACGGAAGGAGAGTTGTTATGACAGATAACAGACAAGACCATGCAAACGATATCGAAGAGGATGATTTCGTTGACGAAGAAACTGAACTTGAAGTAGAGCTTGATGAAGATCCAGACGATGAAGACGACAGTGATGACGACTGGGGTGATGATGACGAACTCGAGGATGATGAAGATGATTGGGATTGGGAGGATGACGAGGAGGATGAAGGAGGTGACGATGAAGATATTAGTCAGAGTGGTTTTCCTGACGACCTAGATGAAGACTACATTGAAATTGATCGAAGGAATGATGATAGTTCACCCGAAGAGATGCGTGAGCTATGGGAAGACCATGGCGGCGAAGGCTAAGGTAGGCAATTCAATCGTCAGCTAATCTATAAACATTGAACAAATATCAGTAAGTAATATAAGCAAGATGGATTTTGTTAGTGCGCAAGCCTAACATCTCCATCTTGCTTTTTTCCATAAATATTCACTGGTGATCTTGAGTGTCTGCTATCCGGCGCCCAGTATCTGGTGTCAGATGTTCGAACATCGCAGGCTAGTGAGCTACTCGTTTAAATATCGGATATCGATAATCGATATCCGATATTCTTGTCGGGATACCTGCCACTCTACTTCAATAACAAGTTGCTGACTTGAACTTTACTTTTTTTCCCACCATTTCTACGATATTCTATAGTTACTATCCTTACAAAAAAAGAACTGGTTGGTGGATTTGTTGTCCACCTCCCAGTTCTTTTCGATTCAATGCAAAAATCCTTCCTTGCATTGCTTAGAGCTAGATGATGAAACCATGTGGTTACTCATGGTTTGGCTTGGGCGTGTAGTCGAAGACATAGTTCGGATACCAGTCATCCGTGACACCATAGAAATTAAACACGTAACCCACCAATTGATCAAAGTCCCGTAACATAACTTTCTCCTTTCATGCAATTGTCCTGCCAGCAGCATTGCGCTGCTAGCAGGTACTCGCAGAAAGCTGGAAACAAACAATGCTTCCAGCTTCTTTGAGCGACACGTTAGAGGTGACAACCTCTTCAGGGTTGCTTCTGTACGTGTACAACATGCATGATTGAGATTATCAGTTAAGAGAGGAGTCCTTGCACCTATCGATGGGCGCAAGCCTTTCTTTCATCACTAGTGAGTCAATTGAGATGGCAGGGAAAGAGTCGCCTTAGCTCGTCGCCGCCTCGAGCTTGGCACGCAGGGTGACGAGGCTCCACTTGCTGGCGAAGTTCGCACCGGGCAGCTTGAGCTCCTTCACGCGCGCAACCAGCGTCGCGTGATCGTCGGCCGACGAAACCGGAGTCGTCGTCTCACCGGTCACGAGCTTCAAGCCCTCGGAGTTCCCCTCGACGAGCGCACGGATCTCGGGCGTCGTGTTGTCACACACGCACACCCAATCGGCGGTCACGAAAGCATCGAGCAAGCTGGTGATCACCTCGTTCAGCTTGCCTTTGCCGTCGACCACGCACGAAAAGCGCGCCTGCCCACCGGACTCGGGCTGCTTCCACTGGGAAGCCGGGAAGTAAGGGGCAAGCACCGCCGCCGCCTCCGAGTTCGCGGGTTCGACTCGCACGCGGAAGCTGTCGCCGAGCGCGCGCACGCCCACTTGCCCCAAGCTCGTCTTCACGACGGGCTTGTAGGCGCCGGTGCCTTCGGTGCCGGCCATGAAAAAGCTGCCATCCTTCGTCAGACTCGGGTAGTTGCTGGACATGGTAGTCCTTCTTTCTAGTGCCATTCAGGCACTTCTTGCTAGGAACACTCAAAACTCGTCATCCTGACCTAAACCCAAATTCGGCGTTCCTTGCCTTTTACGTAAAGCTCACCTATCTTAGGCGAGCACTGCAATTGCACTCGTGTCCCGGTAAATGTATCAAACATCTCACGGGCAGACTTTGCACCCTTTTTGAGATCAAGCAAGTGGCTAGAATGAGATCTATCATACGTAAGCAGCATTCTGTTCTTGCCAAACACCATACCACCATTGTGCTCCAGATCAAATGCATGATCGGCAAACACACTATGGTCTAGTTGTTTGGTTAGAAAAGCTAGAGCTGTCTGTGCGATATTTCCCCATTTCTTTCCACCGTGGCTACCTTTCCAAACTGGTGCATTGAAAACAGCTGCTACCAGCCTCAAGAAATGCACGTGCTTTTCCTGAGGCATGGTTTTGAGCGTTTCCACAATCACCTTCTGGGATTCGGCGCGATCATCGCCGTCGATCTGAATAGCAAACTCTGCTTTGAGGACATCGAGTGCACGTTTACCCTCAAGCACAGCTTCCGTGTTTGGATCCCAATTAGCACGGAGATACGCATGTCGCACTTCACCACAGACTGCACTCACCAAATACATAGCTATGCGTTCTGCAGTTTCGACATGCACTTGTGTTTTTAGATGTTTGGCTTCGCCTGCCAATGCCGTGCCTTTGGCTTCTCGAGCCATATGGTCGACAAGGTAAAAGTCGAAGATCAGCTGATCGAGATTAACTGACTGCTCAAACATCTCAAACACAAGTCGCGGCTCAGCGCCTTGGGCTTGCTTCGCCCATTTCTTGAAAAGACTCACCTCCTTTTTGTCTTGGACCGTCTTTGCCAGCGCGACCGTGCCGGAATAAACGACACCGTTGGTGCCATCGACCGAGATGATCTCGCTAGAAAGAAGGCAATCTATTCCTATTCCGCTGCAATTGGTGACTGCCGGTTTGCCCAAAGCACGTGCAACAACTGCCGCATGGCTTGTTGCTCCGCCAGTCATGGTGACAATGGCTGAAGCAGCAAGCATGCCAGGCAAATCATCAGGTGATGTGTCCGGACGAACAAGAATTACCTTTTCTCCGGCAGCAGCAAGTGCCACAGCAGCTTCAGTGCTCAAAGCTACTCTGCCAATCACCGCCCCAGGAGAAACTGCAATGCCAGTGCCTAAAACACGTCCCTTTGCTTTTGCCTCTTCAATTGCCGCTGGCTCAAAGCTGCCGACATTCTCCATCAACTGGAGCTGAGCGTCAGAGACCATTGAAAGTGCCGCTTCCTTGGTCACTTTCTTTTCCCAGACAGATCTTACGGCAATAGTCATGGCCGCTTCTGCTGAAGGCTTTGCCTTGCGCACTTGCAGAATGTAGAGCTTACCCGACTCAATTGTGAACTCAACATCCACAACGTAGCCAAAGTGAACATCCAAATCTTGCACACAAGCGCTTAGCTCTGCAAACAGCGTTGCGTTCCACTCACGCATTGCCGCAATTGGCATGGGCGTGCGAATGCCAGCTACAACGTCTTCACCTTGCGCGTTTACTAGGTATTCACCCCAGATACCGCGCTTGCCAGTGTTGACATCGCAACTGAAAACCACACCTGTTGCCGAATTCTCGTCATGGTTGCCATAAACCATGGCTTGGACATTCACCGCCGTGCCTAAATCGTCGGAGATGCGATGCACCCGCCGATATTCTTTGGCACGAGGGCTATTCCAAGACCGAAGCACTGCAACAATGGCCGCCTCGAGTTGTGCTCTTGGATCATCAAGCACAGCAAGCATCGGCTTGTCGGTATTGCGACCGACAAATTCAATGAATTTGCGATAACGGACCACTAACAATTCCAGTCCGCGATCATCAAATTCACTGTCCTGAGTGATGTGACAGTCCATCTTCACTTCATTGAGGATTTGTTCAAAACCTTCTCGAGGCAAACCGAGCACGACTTGTCCGAACATCTGGATGAAACGGCGGTAGCAGTCGTAGGCAAAACGCTTGCCGTACTTGGCTGCCATGCCGCTTACAATTTCCGGATTCATACCTAAGTTAAGGACAGTGTCCATCATCCCAGGCATAGATACGGCTGCTCCAGAGCGGACAGATACTAAAAGTGGATTCTGTGAGTTAGCAAACTTTCGTCCAGTTGCCTGTTCGATGTCTGCTAATTCTTGGTCGACTTGCGACTGCACACGCTTTGGCAAAACACCATGTTGCGCGTATGCACGAGCAACCGATGTTGAAAGCGTGAAGCCGGCAGGAACCGGCACGCCCAATCGCGTTAGCTCCACTAAGCCAGCACCCTTGCCTCCGAGAACCGCGGAGGACAAGGGTCTAGCATCAGTGAAGGGGATAGCGACTTGGCGTCGAGGGCTTTTGGCCTTGACGCGCATTGTACTTCCCTTTCTGCAAAGGTTAGTGAATGTACAAAACAAAGGAGATTGTCGCGGCAGGAGTTTCCGCCGCCTAGGTTTTCTCCTTAGCTACGTTCGAGCTACCACCTATTCGATAGCCTCTACTTGCTTCAATTGGTCGTCTTTAAGGCTTGCAAGTTTTACCTTGCTTACCTCAGTTGAAGCTTTCAATTAGAACTTCCCCGCACTATGTCCTAGCACGGACGCGTTCGCTAGACGCTGTCGTCCAAGCCCAGTCACCGGGACTGGGTTTTGAGTGAAAAAGTTAGACACTAAAGTGTGTGATGCTGGTGCTGCCAAAACACCCGCACGTCACTGACATAGTTTTTCTTTTTTTTAAAGAAAAACTATGTCCACTTCAGAATCGCTTTTTGACCCGACCTGCACCAAGGACTATGATGACAAGCCATTGCTTAGTCTGAGGCGACCTTGCAACAAATCTAGATGGATTTATTGACTTTTAGTCAATAAATCATTTTTTCTCCTTTTCCTCAACACGTCTTTGCCTCAACGCACGTGTCACACGAGGGAGACTCGAAATTCCTCAACTCTTAGTCTCATCTAAGTTAAGTAGCTTACTAAGTAATGTGTGTAACCAGATCCACACCTAAATACAGCTATCGTAAGCAAAACAGCTGTATCGGACCTCCAGCCAGGGACAATCCGGCCTTCAGACACCACCTACTTCATGAGACGATTTGCTTGGAGAGAGCAAATCATGATCTCGGCGGCAAAGTAATTTTCTTAATAAAATATGTTCGATGTTTCAACAATATATATATATTGTTGAAACATCATGCGGAAGCTCCCGGTACTTCCTAGTCTCATAGGAAATACCACGCGAGAGCCGGAGACGGCTCGAACTCGGACTTACTGAAACTAATATTAATTGCTCTCAATGGGCCGTCTACCTTCTCCATTGAGAGATTCCAGATGCACATCATTTACAGGTACCTGACCAGGGAATTATTAATACCCGAATGATGCACATATGTCAGCCAACCTCTGGACTATTGGCTCAACTATTTATCCAGCTCGAAACACACTAAAAAACCCAATCTGAATAGCCCCGGTTTAAGTGAGTCCGCTGGTTACGGAAACACTAATGATGGTTTTGGGCTTCAGATGTGAATTAAGTAGATATGCCTCTTTGACTGAGAGATGGATAAAAGTATCTCCATGGTTGCAAAGAGATAGGAGCATAAACAACAGTCTTGTGATTAATTCCATCCTGAAGCTTATATATTGCTTAGCATAGCTATGCTAGATTTTTGAAAAGCATTTAATAAATAGCTAGCGCGAGCTCGCGCTCACAAACTTATGGTTGATAATACGTCCTGGAAAAATTATGTAGACGCTGACACAGATGTTTATAACAAAGGTAAGTATCAAAAAGCTGGGCGATTTCTAACACAAATATCGACATGCTTCCCTGATGCATACAGATAGTTTAATGCACTCATTCGCATTTTGAGATATACTTTTGGTATATATCAAAATATAGAATGGTGAAACATGGATATAGCAAAAGTATTCTGGTCTGGAAGGTCGCAAGCAGTGCGCCTACCTAAAGATTTTAGATTTAAAACAGATGAAGTTCGCATTAGGCGACATGGCAGCTCTATTGTTCTGGAACCAATAGTGACTGATTGGACATGGCTGGATGCTATAGCTGGAAAATTAGATAGTGATTTTATAGATTCTGCAAATGAAAAAGCAGGTCAACAAAAACGCCCCAAATTAGATAAGCTTTTCAAATAATGCGATATCTTTTGGATGCCAATGTCATAATTGCCATGCTAAATAGCAAAGATACGCATTTAGCTAAACGCATCAGACGTCATAAACCAAGTGATGTAGCTATATCATCAATAGTTATGCATGAACTTTATTATGGTGCATTCAAAAGTCAACGCTTAGAACACAACGTCAATTTGATAGATAATATATTCTTGGAAGTAATTGATTTTGATCGAGAAGATGCTCAAGCAGCTGGTGAGATAAGAGCAATGCTGACCAAAAAAGGAACCATAATAGGACCATATGATATTCTAATTGCTGGACAAGCTAAGGCACGAAATATGATTTTAGTAACAAGTAATACTAATGAGTTCCGGCGTGTTCCAAACTTACGTATTGAAGATTGGTCTTTATAATTATCTGATGGACAAAGAATTACCACAAAAATTGGGTCTGATAAATTTCTGGGGATTTGTGCTAGGTGCTGTAGTTATATTGGGCTTATTAGCTTGTTATTTGCGTCTTATTTTCATGCCATTATCAACTAAAATTACATTTTTAGCTGATGATGGTTTTTATTATTTAGTATTAGCACGTAATTTTGCTCAGTCTTATCAATGGTCCTTTGATCACGGCATTTCTTTTACATCAGGTTTTCATTTATTATTTGGTTATTTGCTTGTATTTTTATACAAAATATTTCCTGGACAATTACAGTTTATCCAAGCTGCTCTGGTAGCTGAGCTTATTAGTTTTATGGCAAGCTTTTTTATAATTGCCAAAGCAGCCATGCGTTTTCAATCACCAATTATTTTATTGGCTTTTTCTTTATTGGCTGTTGCTAGCTCATCTTGGTCCGCCTGGACATCGCTTGTCGAATGGCCTTTTGTCATTCTTTTTGCCAGTTTATTTTATTATTGTTATCGTTTTACCATTAATATCAATCCTGTTCTATTTTTATTCATTGGCATTTTTGGATCATTTGCTCGCAGTGATTTTGGTCTCATGCCATTTTGTATTTTTATTAGTGCTTTTGTTTTTTATAAAGCTCATAAAAATCGTCTTTTGTTATTGCAATCAGGCATGACATTATTAGGCTCGGTATTAGGGGTAATAGCGGTCATTATTCATAGCCTAATAAGCACTGGTCAAATTGTCCAAGGCAGTGCTTTGATGAAAACATTTTGGACTGAAGTTGGTGGTAAAAATATTGAACCAATTGTTAGACTTGTGACAAGCATATTGCCAGGTAATTTAGCAGTTGATCATCAATTATTGCATACAACAAGTTTGATAATTTTTGCTTTGTTTGGTTTTACGGGCTTAGTTTTAGCTTTCAAACAATCAATACTTTATTTAAAAGTGGCTCACGAGCAAAACAAAATACTAAACATTATTTTGCTCACCGGCTCAATTACAACAATAATTGCTTATTTGATTTTTTATATGTTTAACAGCATGGGCATTGCTTACTGGTACACAGCTAATTTTTTCGTACCGCTCACTGTCATCATTGCTTTTATTTTCTTTCAATTAAACAAACAAAAACTATTAACTAGCGTATTTTATTTAGCTTGCACGCTTTTAATTGCATTTCAATTAGGCGTAATATTTAAATCACCACACGGGCTTTATACCTGGCACAATGCCATTATGCAAGCAGCCAATTATATAAGTGAGCATTATCCAAAAGCTCGCATTGGTTGCTGGAGTGCTGGCATTCCAGGATATTTTGCTGGCGAAAATGTTTTTATTATAAATGTCGATGGACTAATGAACAACGACATTTATACACATGCAAAAAAAGGTGCGTTTTTAGATTATTTAAAATCTCGAAAAATTACATACATAGCAGACTGGCCAAAACAAATTCCATCTTGTGCTCGCCTCAGTGGATATATGGGCAATGATTTTGAAAAACATTTGACACCCATAAAAACATTTCCTGACGAATGCCCACAAGAATTTTTTACGACTTATACAATCTATGAATTTACTAAGTAATATAGTATAAATAAAACAAAAAGGGAATCGACCCGATGGTCGTTCCCTCTAAGCGCTTTGGCTTCTTGCGCTTACGCAACAATCATTAGTCGTATGGCTTTCACCACCACAAACTAGGTTGTTGCAGTTGAGCTATTTCCCTTCGGGAATGAAAGACTCTACCGACTCATCCAACTCGAAAGTTGCTTCGCCGGTGTTTGTGTTTACGTCCACCAGTCTCGCCATTGGCAAATAAAGATCTTTGCCGTGACCTCCACCAGAGATGCGAATGTAGAAAGTTGGCAGCTGAGACGTGTCGCCCAGTCCATAGTATTGACCAGCACCGCGTCCCTTGCTCTGCCCAAACTCAAAAGGATCAACATTGCAGGCAAGCAACAAACCCTTGGTGGCATACCGTTCGAGGTTACTGTCGAGGCGCAGCTCTGCATTCACCCAAACAGAATCGGTCAAGTCTCCAATTGGACGGATGTAGCCAGCGCTCTCGTTGCTAACAATAACCGTACGCCCAGAGCTAATGAACTGGCGTCCTTCTTTAGCAGCCAGATCCCCAAAGAAATCTTGCGGCTTGTCGCGATACATTTCCGCATGCGGATGATCAAGCTGGACTTCAAGACCAGCAAAGTGATTGCGGAACATTGGATAAAGTTCGGTCCAAGGAATATACTGACTGATCCCTTGGCTCCATTCTTTACCCTTATGGTCAATCATATTGCAAGTCCAAAGCAACCACATAGCAATCTGCTGCCTGTACGTAGTCGGCATGTGGACTCCTACCACCCTGGATGGACCGGCACTGCAGGCACCACAGTCACAACTCCAGCCATGGGCACTTTGTCCATTCAGTCTCTCTGCAAGCCGTTGCTTCAAAACTTCTGCTCGCTCTAAGGCAAGAGCATAAGTCTCAGGACTGATTTCAGTACGACTCATGATTCTGTCTCCTTCTTTCTTCTGCAAAAGTGTTTGTGCCACCAGCAAAATGCTAATAGCAATGAGAAAAGCTGCTGATCAACGTAATCAGTCAACTATCAACAAACTAAAAGCGTCGCCTTCGCTTGCTGCCGTTGTAGACGAAGCCACCGCTTGCCACGTAGAATTCGAGGCCTTCACAAGCCTCATTGCGCAAGACACCTTCGACCACTTCAATCCCACGTTGGCGCAGTTGACGCTGCCAGTTGGGATGAATCGGACCCTCGTCGAAGCCGGTAATACTTTCGACATCACTACCGCTTGCTCCGGTAACCAATCGCTTCACTCCACTCCAAGCGGTAGCGCCACAACACATGGCGCAGGGCTGAGCTGAAGTAACCAGGCTATGAGCTGGCATTCCTTCAGCCCCGAGATTGAAATTCTTCAGATTGGTCGTAGCCATGGCAATAGCCATTGTCTCACCATGCAAAAGCGGACAGGACAATGGCACTACACGATTGACACCGACGCCCTTCACCAACCCGGTGACAATTTCCACGATCACACTGCCAAAGGGACCCCCCGTTTGCTCTTCCGTATTGCGCCGCGAGAGCTTAATCGCATATTCCATTTGCTCCTCCACCGTAGGAAGACACTCTGGAACACGACCGCTCTTGATCTCGTCGACAAGCCATTTGGGAAGGTTAATCAACATTTGTGTGGACAATTCGATACGAGACATGAGTCTTTGCTTTCTGAGAGCTGCTGGTGTTTGCTTGATACGTTGCAAAACATCGCACCGACTCTTTTGAAAAGCGAACTCACCGAAATTGGTTTATATAAGCACCGACACAACAGCTACCTGCTACAAAATGTGCGCTTGTTTTAGTTGGCTAATGGCTGTTTTAGGTGTTTGGCTCCTTATAACAACAAAGAAAATAGAAGATAAATCCAACCTAGATCAAATCAATTAAAGCTATCAAGGTATATTACGTATGTATAAAGACAATACGTTTCATCTTTTGAGATTTAAACTAATAATGTCCTAGCATAACTTACATATACGTATTTCCACTCATGCCTATCGCAAGCTCACATATTGTCTAATAAATTGAAGTCGTAGCAACAAAAAAGACTAAATCAGAGTTTGCAAAAAGGATAAGGCTGGGGCCGCACGTATATCTTCCTTTGAAACATAATCTTTCTTTCCAATTGCAGAAATCTGCCAAGCCTCACAGGAAGGAAATCGTGCTTTGAAATATTTTAGCCCTTTGCTAATCTCTGCATCATCCCATTTACATTCAATAGCAAAGAGTACTTTTTTCTTTTCAGTAACTATAAAATCCACCTCCCGCCCATCCACATCACGAAAGTACCGCAGCTCAATATCGCGTCCTTGCGTATCCTCTTGGTAGTGCACCCACTTCAATAAATGGCTTGCCACTAGATTCTCAAAACGATAGCCAGCATCTTCAACCAGAGTCCAGTCAAAATGATAATGCTTTTGTTCTTTTTTAACTGCACGAATTTTGGCAGCTCCAAAAGGAGAAATTCGAAAAATTGCATACAATCTTTCAAAGATGTTCAGCCAATTAGAAACAGCCTTATGACTTACTTGAAGATCTTCACGAAGAGAATTAATAGAAAGCGGTGAACCAACAAGAGATGGGAGTCTCAACATCAAAAGTTCAAGCTGGCTTAAGTCTTCTACCCTCTCAAGACTTAACACATCCTCTCGAATTAACCGTTGGCGATATTCCCTGGACCAGCGTCTAGCCTCTACCTCAGAACCTTCAAAAAAAGGCTCCGGAAAACCACTCAGATTGAGAAGTAGTTGAAAATCTTTAGTAGAAGTTATGTTCAATTCAGCAACAGAAAGAGGATGCAATCTCAAATAATGATATCTCCCCTGCAGGGAATCGCCTCCGTGACGATAAAAGTCAAGCCTAGCACTTCCTGTCACTAAAATTTTATGCTTTTTACCAAAAACATCGTAAAGCCCTTTAAGATAATTTCTCCAACCTCGATATTTGTGAATTTCATCAAACACCCAAAGTTTTGATGGCGGGAGCTCTTGCTTTAAAATCCTTTCTCGGTGCTCTACATTATCCCAATTGAGATAGCCTTGCATATTCTTAGCTAGAATATGCTGAGATATTGTGGTTTTACCAACCTGCCTTGGCCCACCAAGAAAGACCATCTTCTTTAAAAGGTCTTTTTCTATCTGTTTTGTCAAATAACGCTCACGATATTTCATAGCAATATAATACAAGATTTTTTGCCCATAGTCAAAAAAACTCGCGAGTAATTTTGCCTATAGGTTAAAAAAATCGCGAAAAGCGCACATCTACAACCATTGTCAAAGCTAAGCAACTAAAGGTATTCCACTCATACCTATCGTAAGCTTGCATACTGTCTCATAAACTGTATAATTTTACCTACAGTCTATTGCTATTTACTCAATACATTGAGTAAAATTACTCAATGTATTGAGTAATTTGTATGAATTATAAACGACCATATGCAAAAATTCTTGCCTCTCGCTTGCGCGAGCCGCGACACCTCATTCAAGTGATAACTGGTCCCAGGCAGGTTGGCAAAACTACTCTAGTCGAGCAAGTTTGCTCAACACAAAGACTTCCTTTTGTTTTTGCCAGCGCTGACGAGCCTACTTTAAAAGGACCTGAATGGATTGCCCAACAATGGGAATCAGCAAGAATTAAGCTTAATCAAAAAGGGGCTATCCTAGTAATCGATGAAATACAAAAGGTAATTGGCTGGACAGAGACAGTGAAACGCTTATGGGATGAAGATACACGTAAAAGACGTCCACTTAAATTAATTTTGCTGGGTTCTGCACCACTTTTGTTGCAGCACGGACTTACTGAAAGTTTATCTGGGCGTTTTGAACTTATTCATCTGCCGCACTGGTCATTTACTGAAATGAATACTGCTTTTGGTTTTGACATAGAGAAATATATTTTTTTTGGCGGCTACCCAGGAGCAGCTCCACTAATCAATGATCAAAAGCGTTGGGTAAGATACATACGCGATGCCTTGATTGAAACCACCATATCACGTGATGTGCTTTTGCTTACTCGTGTAGATAAACCGGCTCTTTTGCGGCAACTGTTTGAACTAGGTTGTTTGTATTCTGGGCAAATTATATCTTATTCAAAAATGTTAGGACAATTACAAGACGCTGGCAATACAACTACACTGGCACATTATCTACATCTACTTGCTGCTGCTGGCATGCTTGTCGGATTGCCAAAGTATACACAACGCGCTATGCAACTGAGAGCATCAAGTCCAAAATTGCAAGTACTGAATACAGCGCTTATGTCTGCACAATGTGATATGTCTTTTGCAGAGGCCAGGGAAAATCATGAATTTTGGGGACATCTTGTAGAATCAGCTGTCGGTGCACATCTTGCTAATGCTGAAGCAGTTGGATCACACAAACTATTTTATTGGCGAGAACGCAATCATGAAGTAGACTTTGTTGTGAAGGCAGGACGCACCCTGGTAGCGCTTGAAGTAAAAAGTGGACATAAAAGACAAGTACTGCCTGGAATTGCCACATTTACCAATATATTCAAACCTAAGCGCTCCTTACTTATAGGAGGCGATGGAATTCCAATTGAGGAATTTCTTAAATTACCAATAGAAAAATGGCTTGGATCTTAAACCTTACTGCGAGCTATAATTAAAGCATTAGGCAGGCTCAGAAATTTAGATTAAAGCCCCGGACCATAGCATTTGAGTAAAATCTGAATAGGACATTATTTCAATGCCATCAGCTGTTTTGCGCGAGCGAGTTTCTAGCGATACTAAAATTCGTCTTTTTAGTTTTGGATGATCTTTAATTATTTCTCGCAATCCATATAAATGGTCGCTCACAATTTTATTGCTTGATTTAGCTTCAATAGCTAATTCCATATCGTTTATTATAAAATCAACCTCCATACCAGTAGTTAAGCGCCAGTAGCTCAGATCATAATATAGCTCACTGTAGACGCGGTAAGCACTTAACTCATGGAATACCCAATTTTCAAAAGCTTTGCCAAAAAGTTCTGAGCCGGGTTCTAAATTTTTGCGCTTGGCCAGATAATTTACCACGCCAACATCAGCCAGATAAAATTTAGGTGCATGAATAATACGACGTTTGGGTCGTTTTTGGTATGAAGGAAGCAATCTTGCTAACAATGTATCTATCAAAATTTGAAAATATTCTTTTACCGATGGTACGGAAACACCACACTCTCGTGCAATTGAAGAATAGTTTACTAATTCAGTATCTGATAAGGCAGCTGCTTTCAGAAATTGAGAAAACACCGGCAAATTTCTTACTAATGCTTCCGCAGCAATTTCTTCTGTCAAATAATCAGCTACGTAAGAACGAATTAGTTTGTCTGGAGATGAGCTTAAATAATGACGTGGCAAATAACCATTGTTTAACATCTTAGTCAGGTTGAAATCTTTTCCTAACTCTTGTGAAACAAAGCCAAATAATTCGTATCTGACTGCGCGCCCGCCTAATAAATTAGCATGCCCTCTTTTAACTTTGCGAGCGCTAGAGCCGCATAAGGCAAAAACATAATTTGTATTTTCAATTAGCCAATGAACTTCATCAAGCAGAAGCGGAATTTTTTGAATTTCATCTATAACAACAATGTTGGTATTGCTTTTGGTTGCATTGGTAAGTAATTGCTCACGTAAAAGAGATGGTTGTTGCAAGAGTTGAATATAAATATCTGTGTTTAAAAGATCGTACCAATAAGCATTTGGATATGTTGTTTTAAGCAATACACTTTTACCGCTTTGGCGTGCACCCCAAAGGAAAAAACTGTCTTTGCAGGACAAGGGCAATTGTAAAGATCTTTTAAACATATGCTTTAATTTATCATGATAATTTAAAGTAGTCAATTAAATTGGGTTTTTAGCATTAGCGCAGCCATACTTATCTACACATTCAATTGGATTTCTTAGCTCTGCAATATATTCAATTAATTTCAACAATTCAAATGAATTGGCTAATTGATATTTAGCTTTTGAATTTTCTTGCTCACCAATTTGAATACTAATGCCAGACTTTTGGTTTACAAAAGCAAAAGCAGGTTGATCAGAAATAGAATCGCCTGCATAAATATAAAGCCATTTATCCAAATGCTTCTTAGCCCAATTATCTAGCTTCTCCAAAGCTTTGCCTTTGCTCCAGTCCATATTTGGCAAAACTTCATAGCTAGTTGGCATACGCCTAAAAATAAGACTAGAGAATCTGTCTTTTGCTTCTTTTACAGCAGCATGCACAATTTCAATATCTTGTTGCAAAAACAAATGAAAGTGCAAACACAGTGTCAATCCATGATCTTCCAAAATAATACCTTCATATTTTTTTAGAGCTTGACTAAGAAAATCTCTTGTTTGTTGTAAATTATCTATTGATGCTACTGCTTTGGGATGTTTAAATACACCTTCATCTGGATAAGCAATTTCCAGACCATAATTACCAGCTAAGACTATTTTATTGTTACCAAAGTCTAAAGTCAGCTGATTTAAATTTCTAGCACTAAGCACACCCACTAAAACACCTGGGCAATTACTTAAAGCAATTACTGATTCTCTTGTGGTCTCTGGCAAAACTGTTTTTGGATCATCAACAATTGGTGCTACTGTACCATCACGATCAAGAACAATAAAAAGATTTTCGTCTTTTAGTCTATTTTGATATTTATCAGTAATATCATTTACTTGCATAAACGTTTATACACCGCCTCGTACTCATTTGCCATACGTTCTTTGCTGAATAATTTTTCTACACGTTGTCGACATTTATTTCTATCTATTTTTTCAATATCTTTAAAACGTTTCACAATCTCTTCTTTTGAATTAGCAATTATACCTATTTCGCCATCAACAAGAATTTCTTTTACAGAGCCTTTGTCTAATGCTAATACAGGTGTGCCACAAGCCAATGCTTCCACCATTACCAGCCCAAATGGCTCAGAAAAAGTAATGGGATAAACAAGAGCAATGGCATTGCTATATAATTTATTTTTCTCATCAAAATTTACTTCACCCAGATATTCTATATTTGGCCCTTTTACTTTTGGCTTTACTTCTTCTTGCCAGTATTTATCATCGGCACTGTCTATTTTGCCAGCAATTTTTAAAGGCAGCCCTAATGAATTTGCAATATCAATAGCTATTGCTGTACCTTTGTCATGACAAATGCGCCCTAAAAATAAAAGATAGTCACGTTTATCATTAGAATTAAAAATATGATTGGCAACATCTATGCCATTATAAATGGTAGCAACATAATTTAAATCATTTGGATAATTGAGCTTTTGATATGATTGGCTAATAGAGACATAAGGCAAATTACTGCAAGCCATATAAATAGACTTACAATAATCTTTTACCTGATTATGATTTGTGCTTACACTTGGTATATGTAAATGGCGCAGACCTAATAAGGCTTGATAGCCCGTATGATTATGGACAATATCAAATTCATTTTGGCGAGCCTCAAGCTCTAAAAGATTACGCATATCGTAAGCAGACCAGCGTCTCATTGGAATAGTATTATCAGCACGCAATGATGTCTTAGCCACTGAAATTAAATTCGCATTTGTTTTAGAGTCTCCAGAGGCAAATAAAGTCACATCATGTCCACGCTTAATTAGTTCTTCTGTAAGTAAACTAACAATTAATTCTGTACCACCATAACCAGCAGGTGGCACGGGCTCGGCTAGTGGTGCTAATTGAGCAATTCGCATGCTTTTAGCCTTCTAGAATCACACGGATATTGCCAGATTTATTTAAAATCTGACAATATGTTGAACCATTTTGATTGCTAAATGCCAAATCAACCACACCTTTTCCCACACGCAATTTGCGAATTATCACCGTACCAAGCCATTCTGGTAAATTTGGTTCTACAATACGCAAACAATTATTTACAGCGTCTGGTCTAAAGTTCAAACAAGCTTTAATCAGCTGAAACATACTGCCAGCTGCCCAAGCTTGAGGCGAACACGACACAGGATAATCTGTTGGTTTTCTCGTATCAATTCGATCAAAGCCACAAAATAATTCTGGCAATCTGTAATCAGGTTGACTTTGTGCAACTTCAAGAATAGCTTGCATAACTTTTTCTACATCACTTGTGCGGCCAATTTTACGCATGCCTTCACCAATAATTGCATTATCGTGCGGCCAAATAGTGCCATTGTGATAACTCATTGGATTATATGCAACAGTATTGGAAGACAAGGTTCTAATGCCCCAGCCTGATTGCATTTCAATATTCATTAAACGATCGGCTACAGCCTGCGCTTTGTCCCCATCTAAAATTCCAGTCCAAAGACAATGCCCGGGGTTAGAGCTAATTACACCAACCTGCTTACCATCACCATCTAAAGCTAAAGCAATATATTTTTCATCAGGCATCCAAAATTCTCTTTGAAAAGCTTCTTTGAGTTTAATAGCATCAGCACGTAATTTATTTGCCAAACGCTTTTGTTCTAGAAGCTCAGCAATTTCAACTAAGCCAGTATAAGCAGCGTATAAATATCCTTGTGCTTCGCAAATAGCAATTGGTGGTTTTGCCAAAGTACCATCCACGTACATAACCGAATCGCCAGAATCTTTCCAACCTTGATTTTCCAGCCCATGTTCGCTCACACGTTTATAAGTTAAAAAACCATTGCCTTTCTCTAGACATTTATCAAACCAGCTAAGGGCTAATTTCACAGCTGGCCATAACTGTTTAGCAAATTCTAAGTCGCCACTCCATTTTATATATTCACAAAAAAGCATTAGCCACAATTGTGTAGCATCAATAGTTCCATAATAGGGACTATGTGGAATTTGTTTTGTACGAGCTAATTCACCAAAGCGTACTTCATGCATAATTCTGCCTGGCTCTTCTGCTTTATAATCATCTCTCTTTTGTCCTTGGTAAGCAGCTAAAACTTCAATGCTTTCTTTTGCTAATTCTGGAAAAAACGGTATTACTTGTAGCCCAGTAATGGCACTATCCCGACCAAAAACCGCACAATACCATGGAATGCCTGCCGATATGCCGTAACCTTTGGGAGTGGGCTGACGTAATATGTAAATGTCTCGCAAACCTCTATCCAAAGCCAAATTGACAATTTCATGCCCTGTTTCAATTAAGGCACCATGGCTTTTCCATTCTTTAAATTTTTTCTCTGCTGATTCATAAGCAGCACGAAAACCAATTTTTGAATCATTACCACCAATCAAAATACCACCCTCTTTGGTAGCAATTGCCATTTCTAGCTTTATTACTTTTCTTACTGGTAAATGGATTTTAAAAGTAGCTATACCATCGGCTATCTTGTCTGGTACAAGTCCAAATATTTCTATTTCTGTCTCCAGCAATTCATTATCTAGTCCACGATAAGCGAGAAATATCTTGCGTCGATCATGGCTAGCAACTGGCACCATACGTTCGCCACGTATAGGTCGATTTAAGCCTCTTACTTCAAACATGTCAGCAAAATCAGATTGGAATTTGATTTTAAGCTCTATATCATGTGCTTCTTTGCTGTAATTTTCAAAAGAAAGTTCTTCCCACAATAAATCATCAAGTACTATTTTTCTTTCAACAGTCAATTTTTGTTGGGGAATATTACCTGTCTGTGGATTGGTATAAAGAAGATTTGCACAATAACCTTTTTCAACATCGCTCGATAATAGTGATAATTGAACATCATTGATGGTTAATTCCCACTCGCTGACATAGCGTGTGTCCATGCGGTAATAGCCATAACCTAATGTGTTGCAGGCAGGAATATAAGCAGATTGATCAAGAACTAAAAAATGACTCCCTTGCTTTAAAACTAAGCGGGGATGTGCTGCATCAGTCAAAACAAATGGCATACCCTGGCATAATGGTCGGCTATCAACAACGTATTCCAAAGATTCGTCTATTTCAATTGTCTTTTTTATGTCAGTAGATGTCATTCTAAAACTCAAATTTTTATCTGTAAAGAGATTCTAACTCTATATCTACCCTTGTGACGAAACAATATAAAAAACTATCCATTTAATTTATGAGATGCAACACAAATCTCTAAAAATACAGTTTTATATCAAGATTATGAGACTGACAGCCCGCTTGATAAGCAGAAAAATAGATAAGTAGAAAGATAAAGAAGTAAAACAATGAATTAGCGAGAAGCTCTATTTGCAACCGCATAAACAAGAGGCTCTTCTTTAGTAGCTTGAGCGGCACTAGTATAAACGTCGGTAATAGCTTCAGCGACAGTAATAGATGGAACGGCTGTTTTAGAGTCAGCAAACGTATTCCACCAATTCATGAGGCTATTAGCTTTAAGACGATCTTTTAACGCTTTCATGCGATAAGCCTTTTCAAAACTGCTTAAACTAAGCGCTGTCATTATTGCGTTAGCCATTTCTTGCGGACAACCAGATTCTATAACTATAGCCTCGCTATTGTATTCATGCACTACACCAGCACCTGTTGATAGAACCAAAACACCCGGATCATAAAACGAATTATCAAATTTCTGACAAGCAACAAATTCTTTAGCTGTTAAATTAAGACCATCTCTAATTGGATTAACTAACATAACTTTTGTTTTGAGATAAAGACCGGCTAAATCCAAGCTTGTTAAAGAATCTTCAATCCATATTAATGGTTGCCAAAAAATATTATTGTTTTTACGTAGCCATTTTTCATTTAGTGCTTGTGCTTTAGTTTGACAATTTTGCCAATAATTATCAAAAGCAGCTATATTCTTACGCGTTTTACCCGTAACTTGAACAAAAGAAATTTTTTCTTGCCAATTAGGAAATTGTTCAAAGAAAATATCTATTGCATCCAATCTTTCATTTACACCTTTGGTATAATCAGCGCGATCGACAGACAGAATAAAAGGTATGTCTTGCACTGGCAAATTCAATTTTAAACTTTCATGCAATGCAACAAGCGATGACCAGTAATTAAAATCAACACCTAAAGGATGTGCAATAATATTTTTGCTTTTAAGTATCTCTGGCGAAATATTAGGCAAATATTGTCGGACAAAGCGTAAAAAATTATCTACATATTCTTGGGTATGAAAGCCTATTGTGTTAGCTGCAAGCATTTTTTCAGCCACATATCTCATTGGCTCCAAATGATCAGTGCTTACATTTTTAGGCCAAGGAATATGCCAAAATAAAGATGTTGCACCTGGCAAATGATCTTTTAAAAGACTAGGTACAAGTGCCATTTGATAATCTTGTACAAATGAGTCACCACTGAGCCCCGCTCTTATGATTAGCCAAGCAAATGTTTCGTTGAAACTTTTATATGCTTGAAAATTGTGAGGACAAAAATTAGCATATTGCGGCAAATCATGTAAAACTGGCCAAAGAAATTCATTACAAAAACGATAATGTTTATCTATAAAATCACTGGATAAATTTGCAATGCTATTTATTTCTGCATTATTTATTTTGTTATGGCTTAAATATTTAATTTCTCTGTCAGATAAATAGGCCCAATGAGAATCAGCATAACTACTCTCACTATTCCAAATGCGTTCTAACGCTGCCGAAACTCCGCCAGCCATCCCTGGTCCACGATAAGAAATAATGTTCATGAGGAGTCAGTGCTCCCTATACCCGGTATAAAGGTTATGTTTAAGACCTTACTTAGAAGATACAACAGGGATGACAGTTGTTCCACAAAACAACACAAAACATCATAAAACATCACAAAGTGTTTACACTTAATACTTAATTCTTCTGCTTTTGTAATTTAATCTGACAAAACATTGCTAAATACATGTCATACACTCTATGCTTCGTCTATGCGGATAGCTCAAGTAGCACCTCTAATTGAATGTGTTCCACCTAAAGCTTATGGTGGAACAGAGCGTGTTGTCTCATGGTTAACTGAGGAATTAGTTAAGCAAGGACACGAAGTAATTTTATTTGCTTCTGGTGATTCTCAAACAAAAGCAGAATTAATTGCTGGTTGTCCACAAGCTTTGCGTCTAGATACAGAGAATGTAGATAAAATATCTCCTCATATGCTTATGGTAGAGAAGGTTTTTCAATTGGCAAAAGAGTTTGATGTTATTCATTCTCATCTAGATTATTTTCCATTTTCATTAGCAAGAAGATCAACAGTACCGTGCCTTACTACATTACATGGACGTTTAGATATTAATGAAACCAAAAATATATTTAGAGAATTCCGTGAAATGCCTTTTGTTTCAATTTCCAATTCTCAACGTTTGCCTTTATTAGAACTAAATTGGCAAACAACTATTTATCATGGTTTACCAGAAGATCTTTATTCATTTCACGAAAAGCAAGGTAATTACTTATTATTTTTAGGACGCATATCACCAGAAAAACGTCTCGATCGTGCTATTGAAATAGCAAAACGTTTTGGTATGCCCATAAAAGTTGGTGGGAAAATAGATGAAGTGGATAAAAAATATTACCAAGAAGTAATTGCACCCTTAATTCAAGAACCTTATGTCGAATATTTAGGTGAAGTTTTTCAAGATCAAAAAAATGATTTAATCGGAAACGCTTATGCAATGCTTTTTCCTATAGACTGGCCAGAACCATTTGGACTAGTAATGATTGAATCAATGGCTTGTGGCACACCAGTAATTGCTTTTCATGCTGGTTCCGTACCTGAAATTATACAAAATGGCATCAGTGGATTTATTTGTAACAGTGTCCAAGAAGCAGTTGAAGCTTTGACCTATATTCCAAGTATTAATCGTAAACACTGCCGTGCAGAGTTTGAAAAACGATTTTCAGCCTCCCAAATGGCTAAAGAATATTTATCGATATATGAAAAGATTAGTTTACATAATAATTACACTTTTACAGCCGCTGATAATAAAATTTCTTTAGGCGTATAATTAAGTTATATATTGCAGTTGTGTGGGAGCTTGCTTATGTTAGAGTTTTTGCGAAATTTGTTTGGCGCAGATACATTTATGCCACATGGATTTTGTTTAAATTGGGATCCTTTATTAGTAACTCTTATGGTCACTGCTAATGCTGGCATTGCTTTAGCTTATTTTGCTATACCAGCTGGGCTTATCTATTTTGTGCGCAACAGAAAAGACTTACCATATCCTTGGCTATTTAAATTATTTGGCTTATTCATTGTTGCTTGCGGCACGTCTCATTTAATGAAAATTTTGACTATTTATACATCCTTTTATTGGCCAGAAGCAATTATTGATATGCTCACTGCCATTGTTTCATTAACAACAGCATTTTTATTTTGGCCTTTAATTCCAAAAGCATTATCTTTGCGCAGTCCAATTGAATTGGCATCAGTAAATGAAAAATTGGAAGCAACCAATCAACAACTCAACACACTTAACCAACAATTATCAGCTGTAAATAGAGACTTGCAAACAGCTCGCGATCAAGCTTTAGAAGCATCAAATTTAAAATCAACATTTGTAGCCAATATTAGCCATGAGTTGCGCACTCCTATCAGTGGAATACTCGGCATGAATGAATTACTTCTAGCAACGAAATTAGATACCAATCAACATGAATTAGCAAATGCCATTCAAGATTCATCCCACTCATTGTTAGCCATTGTCAATGATATTTTGGACTTATCTAAAATTGAAGCTGGCAAATTGGACTTAGAAAATGTCCAGCTAAACCCTGTGGCTGTTGTCCATGAATGCGTGCAAGTCTTAGCAGCAACAGCTAATAAGAAAAAATTATTGGTAAAAACTGATTTGGATGCAAGATTGCCTAGTCAATTATATGGAGACCCTGTTCGTTTACATCAAGTCTTGCTCAATTTATTTGGCAATGCCATTAAGTTTACCCAAATAGGCAGCATTACTATTAGAGCAGTCATTGAAAGTGAAGATGGCAATACATTAAATATAAAGTTTATTGTTTCCGATACAGGTGTTGGGCTTTCTGATGAAGAGCAAAAATATTTATTTCAGCCATTTACACAAATAGATAATTCTACAACCCGTCAACATGGTGGCACCGGTTTAGGTTTAGTAATAAGCAAGCATCTAGTGGAATTAATGGGTGGGGAAATTGGTGTGACCAGTACAAAAGGTAGTGGTGCA
This sequence comes from Candidatus Obscuribacterales bacterium, assembly GCA_020054205.1. GTDB lineage: Bacteria > Cyanobacteriota > Vampirovibrionia > Obscuribacterales > Obscuribacteraceae > JAGVLS01. Next base: position 53,536 of record JAGVLS010000035.1, read on the forward strand.
TCTTTCTGGTTTATTGTGCCTTTTAAACGTGGCGATATGACTCTACCGGAAATTCCTAAAGCAGAATCTGTCAAACAAGCTGCTACTAGCAATAAAATTATTTTGATAGCTGAAGACAATTCTATTTTGCAAAACTTAATTACTAAACAATTAGAACATCTGGGCGTCAAATCATTTGCTGTTGCTGATGGTCGAGCAGTAATTGAGGAGCTAGATAGGCACAATTACAATTTAATATTGCTTGATTGTCACATGCCTGGTCTTGACGGATTTGAAGTCACACGCATTATTAGGCAGCGTGAAAAAAATACCAAAGAACATATTCCAATAATTGCTATGACGGCAGGTGCTCTGAGTGGTGATTATGAAAAGTGCATGGAATCAGGAATGGATGATTATATTAGTAAGCCTTATACACTTAATCAGCTAAAACAAAAAATAGAACATTGGCTAACTACAAAAGTTTAGCGCCACGAGATTGTTCCCGCATTTTTGTTATCTTTAAGAACTGTGTCTGAAATTAACAGAATCATCACATTTGCTCGCAAATAACGGTCTTTTGCTTGACGAGCATAAGCAGTTAGGAAAACAATAATAGTATCTACTGCCCACAGAGTAAACCTGTCTTTTTTCACACAAATATTTTTCAAGATTAACTTCTTAAGGAAGTGAGTATGTCGTCATTTGATTCTAGCGTCAACAATGCGCATTTACAGGAAAGTTTACAGACAAATAGCTTATCGTTTTTATTAAATTTAAATTGGCCCAGCATCACCGATTTGCGGGATGCTGTCAGCAAACTATTGTCTGAATATTTAAATCAATCATCTAATTTTGGTTTAGATTTATTAAAAGAAGAAGCTTTTACTGATATTAAACTGTTGATTGCCAGCAACCCCAATGTTCCTAGTCATGTGCTTAGCTATTTGGCTATACACGGCTCCCCAAAAATATTAGAACGTATTGCTGAAAATCCAAATACAACAAGTGATACACTATCTGCTTTGTCCCAGCATGAAGATGCTTGTGTCAGATTAGCTGTTGCAGAAAATGCTAATACACGTGCTAAAGATTTAGAGACTCTTTCCAATGATACAAATGCTGACATACGTTATGTATTAGCAGAATGTCCACATGTGCCAGTTAGCATTCTCAAGAAATTATCTGAAGACGAAAATATTTATGTGAATAATAGAGCACAAAAAACCCTCGAACGTCTTTCTTTTGAAACAACTATGGCTAATTATTTAGAAAAAAAAGCTCAAGAAGAAAAACCAGTAGAAAGCACAATATTAGATGATAATGTAGCAAAATTTTCAGTCTATAAATCTGTTACCGAACAAAATAGAAATGAGCAAAACAGCAGCAATAGCGACAACGGTATTGATAATACTGATGAAACAATTAAAGAATTACGAAACAAATTAATTGATTTAGCTAATATCAATGCTGAATTACAAGCAACACGAGATAACGCCATTACCGTTGCTCATATGAAATCGGCTTTTATTACAAGTGTCAGTCATGAATTGCGCACGCCATTAAGTGCAATTTTAGGTATGAATGAATTATTGTTATGTACAGTTTTAACTACCGAACAAAGAGATTTAGCCAAAGGCATACAAGAAGCAGCCCAATCGTTACACAATATGGTCGATAGCATCCTAGACATTGACAAAATTGAATCGGGCAAAATGGATATTGAAAATATTCCATTCAATGTCATTTTCTTGGTTCAAGATGCTACCAGACTTTTAGTAGATGCTGCTAAGACTAAAAATTTAAAACTAACAACTCATATCGACCAACATATTCCTGAATTAGTTTATGGCGACTCCGGACATATTCGGGAAGTGCTAGTAAATTTAATTGGCAATACAATTAGATTTACTAAGCGTGGAGAAATTTGTATAGAAGCAGTAGTAGAATCAGAAGATATAGATAACATCACAATCACCTTTATTGTCAGAAATACTGGAGATGGAATTTCTGAAGAAGAGAAAAAGCTCATATTCATGCCATTTACGCAAGTAGAACGAAATAAAAACAATTCTGCTACTGATGTAAGCATGGGACTTGGTTTAAATATAAGCAAGCAATTAGTTTCTATGATGGGTGGAACAATTGAACTTGGCAATGACAAAGACCCAGATACAATCGTAAGATTCACACTCACATTCAAACGTATAAGACCTGAATCAATGCTTGCTGCTTCTGAAAAAATTTCAGAGCCAAGCACCACTCGTCCAGATAAGCTTGTATTAGTTGTAGAAGATAACGATGTTTTACAACGATTGGCAATTAAACAATTAGCAAATATAGGTGTACATGCCCAAGCTGTTGCGGCTGGACAGGATGCATTAGCTGCTGTGAAAGAAATTTCTTTTGATCTTATTTTGATGGATTGCCACATGCCAGAAATGAATGGCTTTGATGCAACAAAAGCAATTAGACAATTAGAATCCGAAACGGGTAAACATACACCAATAATTGCTATGACAGCACATGCCATGAAAGGAGATGCAGAAAGATGCATGGCTGCTGGCATGGATGATTATTTAAGTAAACCAGTCAATATTGAGCAATTAAAACAAAAAATTGAGCGTTGGTTGGTTTTAGATAAAAAGACAACATCCAGTCACGCTAAAATACTAAAGTAAATTTTTAGTTGATTGAACGCTTAATATCAGAACCTGCTTTTTGTAAAACTTGAGCTAATTGTCCTAAGCTCATATTTCTATAATTACCTAATAAGTTTGGGTTATGTAAAACAAAGCCACCGGCTTGCATTACTGGTAAAACTTTACTTACTGGTAAATCAAAAACTGCTTGTACTATTTCACTATCCAATTTGCCTTTATCAGCCTTGTCTTTCAATATAGCTAAGACTTCATCCAATGGTTTAGCTGTTTTATAAGATCTGGGAGAAGCAATTGCATCTAGCTGATCTGCTACACATAATACACGGGCGGGTTTTGATAACTGATGCCCTTGCAATTGCCTAAAATATCCTGTGCCATCTAAATGTTCATGGTGTGATGCTGCTATGTCAGGCACTGCGCGAAAATTATTTGGCCATTTTATAGCAGATAATAAAGCATAACTGGCTTCGGCATGTTCTCTCAGGGCTTTCAATTCACCAGGAGTTAAAATATCTGGCTTATTTAAAATATGTTTTGGTACCATAATTTTTCCAACATCATGCAATGGTCCAGCCACAGATAATTGACCTATTTCATGAGAAGATAGTCCTATACGTTTGCCTAAAAGCAAACTTAATTCTGTGACGCGTGCTGAATGAGCAAAAGTATCTGGATCATAAGCTCTAAGACTGGCACATAGTCCACGTAAATATCTTGAGCTAGCATGATCAAAACTTCTCATATTAGGCAATAAATAATGGTCGTTTGATATATGTTTTAAACGACTCAAATAATTACCATTATCAACTGACTTAATACCATTGCCAATAAATCTATTTGATAAACCTAATACACCCGCACCAAGCCCAGAATTTACAGAGCCAAGTGTAAAATCAAATGCAAATGACCCTAAACTTTGCGCTATAACAGCTTTATTGCTTTCAATATTATTTGCACTAGACCAAGTATCAGCAATTGCTTTATATGTATTTTCTACTCGTCCATACATATCTCTGCCATAACCATATGCCATGCCAGCAGCAATTATTTGCCCGCCTAATTGCAATACGCCTGCTTTCTTTTGCAAGAATTTCAAGCCTAAACCAATACCAAATGAAGCAGCAATAGTAGAGCTTGTTTCCATTGGACTTTGCCATGCTTCATGAGCTCGATTTATAAAGCCCTCAGATATGCCATCACCTAGCACATAGGCAGTTCTTCCAATAGCACTAGTTGTTTCATCAGTTGCAGAAGCCAAGTTTAAACTAACTAGATTTAAATTTGCTGGTTTTGGCAAATCTAAATGCTCCCGGCTTTCAGTTGTTTCAAACTCAGGCATATAAATACTTGCCTTATGCAGGAAAACTAAAGCTTAGCTTTAATAAAGCTAAGCCTGGGAGCTTATTTATTTATATCCTAAACGCCTTTTAATTTAAAGTAAAAACTGTAGTTTTAGAGCGTATTTTTGCCACTGCGCTACTTGCGCTAACACGTCCAGGTTTTATTTTTGCCATATGAGCAATAAATATATAAAGATCAATACACGTTTCTTGAGATCAATAACAAATTCTATGTAGTTTAATATCCTGTTTTTTATCTCTTTTATTTTCAAGCTGTAACTAATAACTAAGTAGTAATCATCTTTTCCTGTCTTTCTTATGTGTTTTTCAAACACGCGTAATGTATTAGGTGCTTCACTAACTTGCATCTTCAACGCTTTTCTTCGCTAATACACCAGAGAAAGGAAAGCTATGTTTAGTCTAGTATTCTGGGGAGCTGTAATTACGCTTACTGTTGGCGTAATTGCAAAATTTGTTTTGGACAGAAAGCAGTCGCTATACCGCATTACTGGCATTGAATACAGTATAGCTGCCTTAGTAATGGTCTTAATTGTTATTCCAGCTACTTCTTATTTTGGCATTCAAGCAGCCAAGATGAATCAGCTCACATTCAATGAGAACTGGGGTGGTTTTGAAATTAATGCCAAACTAATCAAAACTCAGTGCGAGCGTGATGGCTGGAATGTGAAGCATTCGTACAAAGGTGACCCTTATCAATATGTCTGGTATACGGATATAACAGATAAAGATGGCAAAGTTATTGGGCAAGAGCGCCACGAAGAAACTCGTTATCACGACATTCCTTATTGCAGCGAAGAATGGACTTTTGTCATTGAGACAACTTTGGGTGATTTTACAATTGCTGATCGCAATCTGCCACCGAATCCCAATAAATATCGTTATCGGGCTTGGGTATCTGTGCCTGACAATTTACCATCTGGCATTCCTGAATTTTGGAGCAATGCTAAAGCGCGTATAGAGCGTGGCGATAATGGTCCTGTTACTGTGCGCAAGTCATACACCAACTACATCCTTGCCAGTCAATCTACAATTTTGCGGCGCTTCAATGATTCTATCGATGACTATAAAACAAAAAATCTTTTGCCGGAAATAAACAGCAAAATTCATGATTTTTACTATAGTAATCGAGTTTATTTTGTTGGCGTTGGAACAATGCCCAGCTGGCAAACAGCTCTTAATCGCTTCAATGGCGCCCTAGGTGCTAGCCTTGAAGGTGATCTACATATTGTTATTGTGGATGCAGCTAAAATTCCCAACCCTGATAATTATGCTGGGGCTGTCATTGCTTACTGGCAGTCAGTAGAATTTGGCAAAGATGCTTTATCCAAAAATGGCATTTTGTTAATTCTTGGCACGCGTGACAAGAAAACAATTGAATGGTCGCGCGCATACACCGGCATGCCTTTAGGCAATGAAGCGCTTTTGCTTGAGCTGAGAAATAAATTGCCCAAATGCAATCTTGATCCTGAAACATTGCTTGGTCATCCACAAGCAATAATCATTGGCAACCAAGTAAAAGTACGCAGCAGTAAATCTATCCTTGAAAAAATATTCTGGGGTGCTAATACTTTCAAGCGCATACACATGGGAGACCATGAAGGTGAAGCACCAGGCTTTGGCTTCTTAATGCATGAATTACAACCAACTACCGGACAAAAAGTTGGCATTCTTTTAATCGTCACGCTTTTCAGTGGTGTAGCTTGGGGAGCATGCATTGGTTTTGGCACTCCCAGATTGCATCGTAATCGGTTTCACTAAAACAACCGAAAGGGGCAGCATTATGTACAAGCTTTTCATCTTTGCTATTGCCATGACTTATTTCAACATTTATGTGCTTCCACGCATAACACGGCGCATGGCTGAGTTAATTGCTTATGCATCACTTTCTTTTGCTGGTGTTATATGTGTCTTAGCTGTTTGCACTTCTATCAATTATCATTTCACTGAGGCAAAACTTGAAGAGACTTTGCAAAAGCAAATAGTCTTGGTAGACGAACTTAACACTGCTTATGCTAATTGGGAAAAGCAACAATTTGTTCAAATTCAAATGACAGCATCCGCTGCCAACAAACTGGACAATATCATCAATCGTACAATCGCTTCTCGTTAAGAAATCTAAAAAGCAGAAAAACAATTCAGAAACAGAAAGGTACTACAATGGGTAAGAAAAGCCTCATCGCTCTCATCATCGGCGGCGGTCTCTTTGCTGCGCTTATCGTAGGCGGATTTAGTTTGTACGGCTATGTGAACAGCCAATACAATGCTGGCAAGAATCTGGAAATTGGATTGAATACTCAATATCTCGATAATCAAAATGAGCTGTCTACTTATATCAGCAGCTTCTATGAACAAGTAGGCGTAGCTAACTTGAAGTCTGACAAGATGGATAAAATCTTAACGGATGCTGTTAAGGGTCGCTATGACGGTAAGGACAGCAAAGCTCAAGTTGGACAAGGACAACTCTTTTCTGCCATCGTCGAAGCTTATCCTGATTTGCAAAATAATTTGAACATTTACGATAAGATTGTCGACTTTATTCGTGCTGGTCGAGAAGCTTACAAGCAAAAGCAGACCAAGTTGCTCGGCATGTTGCAAGCCTATGATTCGTGGCGTACTGACGACATCATTCGTTCTTGGTTCGTTGGCAAATATTTCCCGTCGTCTGCCCTGGAAGCGCGTATTGGCACCAACGTGAAGAGAGGCGAAGAGGCTCGCAATCAAATGTGGCTCATTGTCACCACTCAGAGCACCAGTGACGCGTATAACACTGGGCACATGGATCCTCTGCAAGTTCCTGGTGCCACTCCTGCTCCTGCTGAGAAGAACTAACACAGCACCGCACCCCAAAGTCTAAAATCAAATCTAAGAAAGAAAAATATCAATGTTCCGAACGCCCAATGCCGTTCTCGTTTTCCTTACTCTTGCCGCTATTTTTGGACTGGCTTTGTACAATGTCGACAGTGTACCTATCTGCGAAAGAACTTTTTTTACTGATTGGGCAGAAGCCAATTCAATTATGGCCGCTGGCACATGCATACTTGTTGCTGCGGTTATGATTACAGTTAGCATTGGCTCAAAATATTTTCCCCTCGAGGACAACAATTAAAACAATTTCAGCAGCAATAATTCAGGTCGGTAAACTTCATAGGAGTTAGCCTATGTTTTCAAACTTTGTTCTGTCCGCACAATTTGCCTTGCCTGTAAATTTTGTTGTATCTGTGAATTCTGCTGCTTCTGCAAAATCTGCTGCGGTTGCCTTTTCGGTATTGGTATTGGCAGTGATTTTCAATGTCATTGGTTATTTGCTTGCTAAGAATATGCCAAAGCATTGGTATCTTCAGCGCAATGAAGCAAAGCTCTTGCTATTGGCTATTCTTTTGCTTAGCATAGTTGTCACATTAGTCTCTTTTATTAGTGGATACTTTCTCGTTGCCGGTGCATTCGTTCTTTTCGTAGCTATGCTCATCGGTTATTTAGCCGAGTGCGAAGTGTTTGGCTAATGAAATATTTAGCTAATTTGTAATTACCTCCTTTTTTGCGACTTTCAGCAACTCAATTAAACTGCACGACTGCAGATTTTTCTACTCTCTCGTATGAGCGCAGAGTCTGTAGTCAGCAAAAAAAAACGGAGAAAAATCATGAACGCAAACAGAATCCCGAAGGCTCCTCTCGTTCGTTGGATTACCATGCCCCTCTTGCTGATTTCTTGCTTGGCTCTCGCCGGCTGCCGCGGCGGTGGCGATTGTTGCAAGGACAAGGATAGTGACTGTTGCAAGAAGACGTCGGCTGTAAGTAATTGCGATTGCGGTGCCGCGTGTGCGTCGCCTTGCCCCAACGGCTGTGGCTGTGATTCAGCCAAGACCGCCAAGGCCGACTGTGATTGCGGTGCCGCGTGTGCGTCACCTTGCCCCAACGGTTGTGGCTGTGACAATAGTAAGGACGTAGCCAGTGCCGGCTGCGTCTGCAAGCCCAAGTGCGTGTCGCCTTGTACGAATAAGGCTTGCCCGTGCGACGGTGCCAACCAGGTGAGCAAGTCCTAAATCTTCCAAATAGATTTAACTAAGCTTTCAACTTCAAATTAATCAAGTCCATCCTCCAGAGTTATGGAACTCTGGAGGATGGCATATTTCAATGAATGAGCAATTCCTATGAATAACCATATACAGATTCCATTTTGGAGCACGTTCAATCCAAAGGTTCAGAATATGTTGAGCCAATTAAGAGCTGCAAACGCACGATATGATGCTAGCGATTTTGCTGGTGCCCAAAGTATTTTGTTGGGTGTCTATCACCAAGCTCAAGCACGTTTCGGCAGCTGTCATTACACCACCAAACAAGTAAAGACAATGTATGACCAGGTCTGCGGTGCTGCGCAAGCGCAAAGTGATCAAACAGTTGAATGTCATGGCGATATGTCCCTTGAGCGCGCTCGAGAAATTATCGGTGCATTGTCTTTTGAACAAGCAATGGCTTTGGGTGGAATTAAGCCTGCCTGGGCAGCGTAAATTCTAAATATTTTCAACTTCGACCTCGTTAAGTCCATCCTCCAGAGTTATGGAACTCTGGAGGATGGCATATTTAAAAAGCAATGAAAGCACAGAATATTCATGCTTACCCGCGAGCAAATGAAACAAGCTGGTTATTGTCTTTCCAATGACATGATGGAAAGAGCGCTTGCCACGCTAGGCACCACTGATGATGTACAAAATATGCTTGCCAATTGTCCTTTGGAGCTAAGGGCAGTGACATTTGATAAATATAGCGATTCAAATGGAACTGTCACCGATAGACAAGGAAAACCGCGCCCCATTATCTATCGTCGTTTCACTGGCAAACACGATATTTGGCAAAAATATTTTATGGCAACACTTGCATATCGCATCAGTCGTTTAATTGGCTTTCAATACGCTGTCCCAGCATCAACAATGCGCTCTGTCACATTCAATGGACAAACTTATGACGGTTGGATTCAAGATGCTTGGGGACGTAATTTCGGTGATTTCATGAGCGAATTGGCACAATCTCGCTATGGCAATCATCGAGATAAAACTTGTTGGCAATTAATTGCTGCTGACACCAATTTGCTCAAAAGCTTGAAAGAAGCTTTTATTTGCCGACTTGTTTTAGGTGAAGTAGATAATCATTGCGGCAATTTCCTTGCTGTACCTGTAAATGGACTCATTTATGCAGGTAATGTTGATTTTGAATATTGCTTACCAGCAGATTCAGAAAGGAAAAATCCACAAACACCCATCTGGGGTAGATGCCGTGGTGGCAACAACTTCTTAAATTGTCTTGTTGCCAGAAAACTTTCAAACACACCAATTCCCAAAGACACACGGGAATTGCTTTTTGATTTTGTAAAACTTTTTGCAAATCATCCCGAAATTCTTACAAATTTTCCTCTCTCTGCTGAGCAAGTTGACGGTCTAGTCATGAGAACCAATTGGTTTGTGCGAAATAATCGTTTTCCAAAATATTCTTGGCTTAAATATTATTTTGCCGGTGAGCCATCACATATAGCTCCTTACCTCGAATCTATTCGACGTGCTTAATCTTAAACTCACAGAACAATGGACAATCTTTAGCTTTGTATAAGCACTCAAATTAATACACACACATCCTCAGGAGCGTTCTTTATGAGACCAATTGGAAATATTGATCCAGTCTTTACTGGCTTTGCCCTTGCTTTTGCATTGTTTTTTATATGGTGTTTTGTCAGCTCTTGTAGATTTTCGTCTTGGGTAATTATTGCTTGTTTGGTTTCAACTGTTTTTGCTGACAATTTTTTGAGCACGGAAGGCAAGGGAATGAGTCTTATACTCCAAGGTTTGATTTTCTTTCTTGCCTGGCTACTCACAGAACACAAGCAGGGCGATAGCAAACTATTATGGTTTGCCAGTATATTTAGCTTTTGCTTTGCTTTGAAATATTAACAAGGCTAAAAAAAGAAAGGGGCATTTTATGGTTTTTCAACCAATTGATAAAAGCAAGGTACTCAAGCGCGGAGGAACAAAAAGGCAGGAGGCACCAGAGGCAGATGCACCAAAAATTGCATCGGAACCTGTTTTCGTTGTGTATGATATGTCCGATAGTGCTCGGCGAAGACTTAAACAGAACAAGTCGGCTATAAGCAAGAAAACTTCCGATTTGGCTGCCGTGTTCAAGCAAAAATATTTGCAAGACACAGGCAATGGAACCAATATGACGGTTTTGGGAATAAGTGGACAATTCGTTGTTACGTCTAGCGATTTGCAGCTAGTAGAAAAACTGCCAGTGAAATTCCGCTCTTTCACTAGAAACACAGCTCAAAAAGAAGAGCGCAAGCGGGCATTGAATTCATAGTTCATAAGCTGTGAAAATTTCTTCGCCCTCATCCTTATTTCATGACGCCGACTAAAAATGATTTTTAGTCGGCGTCATGACTTTTTCAAAGATCTTAGAAACCGGGCCCAAAAATCATGAAGTTTTTCACCGCTACTAAAGAGACTTTATTTACTGGGTGTCGCCCCACCCCTTGTCATTAATTAAAAATAGCTTGTTTACGACTCAATATAGTACATTTTAAAAAGCCATAAAAGCTCATAAATACTAGCTTTGCGGCAATTCAGATTATTATTGGCATAATTTCTCTTAAAATCCACCCTGTTTTCAATATGGAACAAAACTGATACAACTATGATCAGAAACTATGTATTGCTTTGCGCCTCTTATAAAAGACGTGACAACTCTGCATATATTTTTAGACACATATTTCTAAGGTAATTATTAATCGAGGTAATTAAATGTCGGTTTCTCAAATTAATCACAAACGTTTTTTTGGGTTTGATATTCCTTATTTAATTTCTGAATGGAAAGCAATGCTTAATCCGGCAACCGTTATGCCAGATTTATTTGCTGGGATTACAGTTGCTTTAGTTGCATTACCTTTAAACTTAGCTTTGGCTATTGCTGCTGGCGTAGAGCCAGGTGTTGGCATTATCACTGGTATAGTTGCCGGTATCATAAGTGCTTTTTTCGGTGGACAACGCTATGCAGTAACAGGACCAGCAGCCGCAATGGCTGTAGTCCTAATTGAAATTGCCCAAACATATGGTATTGCTGCCATATGGTTAGTAGGTTTGGTGGCAGGAATATTACAAATGGTTTCTGGCTTTTTTAGGCTAGGAAAAGTTATTTCATATATACCTATGCCTGTCATTGTTGGTTTTGCAAACGCAATTGGCATTCTTGTATTGTTTAACGCTTTAGATGACTTTTTTGGTTTGCCTACTAAATCAATTGCTCACGCAGCTTCCCAGGCACCATTTGCTGGACATCCAGTTATACCTGAATTTATTCGAGATATGACTAATTTAATTTGGCGAATCATTATGCACGGCGAAGGTAATTTAATTGCTGTTCTTGTAGGCACAATTGTAATTGTCATTGCTGCTGTATTACCGAAAATAGCAAAAGCCATCCCCGGGCAATTAATAGCTATAGTAGTAGCATCTTTATTTGCTTATTTTATGCATTTTGATTTACCCAAAATCATTGACATAAGTAGAATTCCAACTTCTATACCCTTACCAACTATTCCTAGTTTGCCTTGGGAACAGTTTGGCGTTTTATTTGCTTCTGCCGTTACTGTATTTATGTTAGGTTCAATTGAATCATTATTATCAGCTTCTGTCGCCGATGGTATGACAATGTCCAAACGCCATCACTCCGATCAAGAACTAATTGGACAAGGATTAGCAAATGTCATTGTGCCATTTTTTGGTGGCATTCCTGTTACTGGTGTTATCGCCAGAACTGCTGTCAATATTCGAGCTGGCGCTAAAACACGTTTATCAGCTATTGTTCATTCTTTAGTCTTAATGGCTTTAGCTTTTATCTTTGCTAAATTAGCAGAACAAATTCCACTGGCAGCCTTATCCGGCATATTGATATTAACTGGCTATCGCTTATTTGAATGGGAAGCAACAAAACAAATCTGGAAAGCATCGCGCACTGAAGGATATGTTGTTTTATTGACTACAATTGCTTCAGTAGCAGTGGACCTGACAGCCGGCGTAATCATTGGATTATTTCTTACTTGTGGCTTGTTTATAAAACAAATGTCTTCAGTAAAAATATTGCCTACAGACGAAACAAATGATAGACGATCAACTGCTCGCCAACCAATACCATCTTGCAAATTTGTCAGAACATTTTTGATTGATGGACCACTCTTTTTTGGTGCAGCAGAAAGATTTGCTGAAACTATTTTATATACTCAAGATGTTAAAGTTGTGATTCTGCATATGAGAGAAGTTGATGTTTTAGACTTAACTGGAGCTGAAACAATTCTCTCCATTCACACACAACTTAGTAGAAATGGCATCAGGCTTGTATTGGCTGAATTGCCCTTGCAACCATTTGATTTGTTGAAGCGCCATGGTGCTGTGGAAAAAATTGGTGCAGACAATTTTTTCAAAGACTATCAAGAAGCATTGCTAACTATAAATACAAATATGTTGCAAACAACTTGTGCCGGATGCGCTAAAGGACTGGATTTACCTCCTTGTCCAACTACTGAATCCAAAGATCTTAAAGCAACTGCTAAGTTATCTACAAGTCTGAGAATCTCTGGACAAAAAGATTGTAATTTGCGTAATGCCATTTTACTCAATGCTAATAATGTTGTACAAAAGTTTGAAACATTTATTGGTAGACATAAAGAACTAACCAAGACAGCAGAATATCGTATTGCTACACAATTAGCACGGCTTTATCCTATAAAATCACAAGAAGATATTCCTACATGTCTTCTCAATACGCCAGTGGAAGAACTGATTAAATGTCAAAATTTTGCTTTAGTAGATACACAAACAGATACACCTAATCTTTTAATTGGTATGTGTATTGATTATCGTAAGCAATTAAATTTACCAAGAAATTGTGCTTATATAATTAGAAGTGCTGGTGCCAATATGAGAGACTACGAATTTTCAATTGCCTTAGCATTATCTAGTGGTATAAAGCACATGGCATTAATTACTCACAATCAATGCCTAATGTCCATACCTGAAGCAAGGCGTGAAGTATTCATTAATAATCTAGCCCAAAATCATGGTTGGACCGAAGAGCAGGCAGCTACATTTTTTGATAAAAATGCAACTAGTCGCGCTATTGATGATGCAATTGATTTTGCTTTAAAAGAAGCAATTCGTTTGCGCATTTTATATAGAGGATTAACTATTGTGCCAATGGTTTATTTAGTTGAGAATGACAAGCTTTATTTAATTCGCGAATGGTTGGAAGAACAACCCAACGACAATCCTCAAAACAATAGCACTGAGAAAAAAGAAAAAGTGACACTGTAATCTGGTGCAGCTTTCTCATGTTTCCTTATTGCCTCTTTCTTTGCGCATTCTTGCTTACGCATGCACCCCTTCTTACTATAACAAGTCGTATAGATCCGTAAAAAACTTTTGACAACTCATACTATTTGATATATACTTATTAATATAGATCTTTTGGAAAAACAATATGAAAACAGCAAAGATATTTGAGAATGGACGCAGCCAAGCTGTACGATTGCCAAAAGAGTTTAGATTGTCTGGCAAAGAGGTTTTTGTAAAAAAAATGGGAGCTGCTGTACTTTTAATTCCCACCGATATAGGCTGGAATTCACTAATAGAAAGTTTAGACAAATTTTCATCTAGCTTCATGCTTGATAGAAAACAAATTCCTTTGCAATTACGTAAGCGTATTGGTAAATGAAGTACATGCTTGATACGAATACTTGCATTATGATCATTAATCGCAAGTCTGATCGTCTTTTAAATAAAATTATAAAGCAACGAATTGGCGACATTGGCATATCAACAATTACTCTCTCTGAATTACATTATGGAATTGAAAAAAGTCAATACAAAGAAAAAAACTTAGAAGCTCTAACGGGTTTTTTACTTCCATTCGAGATTGTGCCATTTGATGATATGGCAGCACAAACTTATGGTTCTATCCGCACTGCTCTTGAGCATTTAGGCAAACTAATTGGCAGTATGGACATGCTTATTGCTGCTCATGCATTATCGTTGGGATTAACACTTATAACAAACAATACACGCGAATTCAGCCGTGTTGAGAAATTATCTATTGCTGATTGGGCTTAGTTATGTATTAGCTTACACGCTTGTTAAACTTATCTTTTTAAATGTATCACGCGTCACGTGACACGTGACGCGTGATACCCAAAAATAAGCAAAAGAGAGCAGTTAGAATTTGACCAGCACAAAGCAAAGCCAATAGAACCAGGCTAGCCTACTCAGCCATGGGCCAATTTAGCATTTGAGCTAAAACTGGCAACAATGGTATTTCTTTCACACCCAATTCACGAGCCTTATCGGCTGGCAAAATGAGCATTACATCTGTATCTGGCGGTCTAAATGGCTTTCTTCCTCTACCAGTTTTGCTACCGCTACCTTCACTTACCGTTCCAAATGTCTGGACCATAAGCTTTTCCTTTCATTGATTTTGAAATTGAAATTTGAATTGTCTCGTTTTGAGAATTGCCCCTTATTGTTTTATTTGCTTGCATCTTCAGCGCTATTGCCATGAGAAGCTAATTGGGCGAGCAATCCACTTCCTAAAAATGTGACAAGAAATACAATGCCAATTCCAGGAGCAAAATATCCATAAGGACTAACAAAGAGAAAGGTTAATAAGCCGCCAAGAATTAAGCCAATTACCATGCAAAGTTTTCCGTAATTAGCCAAGCGTTGTCCAGAAATATAACCAATCAAACCAAGAACAAGAGTGCCTAAAGCAAATAAAGTGTGTTGTACATAAGGATCAGCCATGCTAAGCGATGCATACCAATTATTAAAGTCTTCAATCGGAAATAAGTCCTTGAGAAGTTGCATAGATCCCTCCCCTGCCAAAAATTACGATAAGCCTGTTATCTCTAACAAAGAGAAATTGCTTATCTGTTTCATTAAATTAGTGAGTCAATTGATATTGGGTAGTCTGTATTTAGTAAAAATTGAAAATTAAGAATATGCTTTACCTTAAACAAAATTGTTTCTCTTATACAAGCAAATCAATCACCTTTGGCAGCCGATTGATTTTTATCGTCTGTTTTATACCAGCGCTAGCTGCGCCATATATTTGCATGCTTAAATTCAAGAGAAAAATGCTAACAAAAACATAGCCAAGAATCCCCCTTAATACAGACTTTTTTTGAAGCAAAAAAACCGGAAACAGCCAAATAATAAAGAAATTGTATAGATCGATATATGGTTTAAATATATATTTTGGACAAATTCTTGCCTATATAGAAAAAATAGATACCTATTGCTTTTACTCGATGTCAATAATTACTCTATCAGGTACTATCTTTTCCTTTTTATAAACAAACAAAGTCAACAGCAACAAGAAAAAACCAATTCCCAAAAACAAACAGAGCAAACAAATAACCACCATGAAGGTGCTTGCGTTTCAATACGATTGAGTTTCAATGTGCTTAGACTTCCTGTACTAAGCTCATCGTTTTTTAAATAGACGCAACAGGAGCGTCAAGTCTTAGAAAGAGGGAGACATGCCATGAACATCCTTCTCATCGAAGACGATCCATGTTTCGGTCGGCTGATCAAAGAGTGGTCAGAGCGGCACGGTCACACAGTGACCTGGATCGTTGGCGTGAAGGCTGTCAATGGAAAGGCAGCTGTCGGTATGAGCCCCAAGGGAGCCTACCAAAACTACACGTTTGCAGGCAAAACTACTGCAACGTGGTTCTGGAATCCTGAGGATGTAACTGTTGACTTGAGCAAATTCGATCTTGCTTTTGTTGACGGACAGCCAGAAAAGGGATCTTTGTTAGGACCAGAGATCGTGAGCTTGATTGGTGAAATCATTCATTGCATGGGCGTTTCATCTTTTGCGTCGATTAACGACAAAATGGTGAGCGCTGGCGCAATTTACGTTATCACCAAGCCCGACCTGCTTGTGGTCATAGTTGGTGAAATGCCAATTAGCAAAATGGATTTTACTGATCCGGCATTGCAAGCAGAGATGGCAGAATTTGCAAAGGACCATTTTCGGGATGGAGCTTTGCTAGAGAAATTTGAAGCCGCCTTGCACGCCTAACTTCAGCTTGTTGCAACCAGGGCAATGCCCAACAACAAGCTGAAGTAGGCGTTGAGTCCGGTAGGTAAATCAGATCGCGAACTTGACCCGGTAACATCCTGCACCGGATTCACTAGATAACCTTAGATTGAAAAGAAAGGACAAGAATGGACTCAGCTACTTAGACTTGTTGCCATTGGTTAGCCCCTTTGCTAACCAACAAAGGACATAGATCTTATGGTCCCTCGCAACAAGTCTTTTTGCCTAGTTTATACTATGTTATATAGTTGTTACGCGGTGTGGTAGTAAATTAAATATTCACTGAATGACATATCATGGCAGGAATTACAACCATAATGAAAAAGGTCAGAAAAATTGAAATTTTTCTGACCTTTTTCCATGTACCCAAATAGGGTAGTCCATGGTGGTTGATTAATTATTCTGATTTTATTGCCATTTTTTGAACCTTTATTAGGAAACAAATAAATAGGCAGTAAAATGCCCACTACTTCATTCATCAAAAGATTGGTTGCTTCTTGCAAACCAGGCGAGATATTTACCATGCATGATCTTTTAAATTGCGGTACACGTTTAACCATGCCCTTCACTGAATGTTTACGGGTTACATTGCGCATTGACACTGCGTTAGCATTTGGTTGACGTTGAGTTAAATAAAGTACGTATGGACACCGGTTGCCAAGTTGAGCTAGATTCACTAGCTGCCTTTGCTTTTTTTGCCCAATTCCATACTAAATGCACTTAAGCCAGCTAGATTTTTACTCAGTAAAAGCAAAAATTGCTTGATATCACCATATAAAAAGAAATATGTTGAGTTAGTCATTTTGTTATTTATTTATATCGAGTAAGAACTTCTAGAACCCATTTATTACTAACTTTTCAGTACCAACACTATCCAAACGGCTGGAGGGGTTTAGTTTTAACTAAATTCACTTGGTATTGGTATTGATTCTCTATGCATTGCACAAATTTCAAACCACAAACGGAAATGGAGAAATACTGTGAATCGAAACACAGAAAGAACAATTTCACCGATACGTACAAACTTACGCAATACACACTTGGCATTAAGCGGTAGCTCATTTGCACTGCTTTTGATAGCAAGTACTTTTGCGTTTACATCACTTTTCCCAACAAATGCATACGCTGCCAATACCGCTCAAGCTAAGCCTGCCTCGGCAATTGATTTGACCATTTACGGCAATCGTTACGCACAAGTTGAAGAAGTGCGACAAGTTGATCTCTTAGCTGGTGAAAATACAATTCAACTGGAAGGCATTGCACAAAACTATCGACCCGATAGTTTGCGTCTAATTTCAGTTGCAGGACCTAGCCAGCTTGTATTCAACTCCGCTGTATACCAGCAAGCAAATCTCAATAAGTACCAATTACTTAGCCAATCTATTGGCAAACAAGTAACAGTACGCCAAGACGGTAAAGATATTACTGGCACGCTTAAAGCAGTAAACGGCGGTGATGAGCTAGTTATTGTTACAAGTGAAGGTAAGGTACAAGTTGTATCCAAAACCGATAGCGTTACGGTCGACAATTTACCTAGCAATCTTACTAGTTCCGCCTCACTGGTTATGGAAGTAAATGCTTCCACTGCTGGCACTTATACCATTAAGTTTATGTACGAAACGACTGGCGTCACCTATAGTATCAAGCACTCACTTGTCTATGACGACAATGTATCAAAAGTACTCAATTTTGATACGTTTGTTTCGCTCTATAACGATAGTGGCACAGACTTTAAAAATGCTAACGTGCATTTGATCACCGGCAGCGTTGCCGATGACGATGCCCCTGGCGGACTCCGCTACTCGCCGCAAAGCTTCTCCGACAGTCAAAAAGAATTGAGGCTACCGCAAGAGGCGGCTGTTGAATCCGTTGGCGAACAAAAGCAATATACTATCCCTGGCAAAGTCAATCTTGCCAATGGACAAATTAGGCAAACCCAGCTTCTTGCTGCCACCAATGTATCAGTTGCTCGCTCGTATATTGCATCGGCTTCCAGTTGGGATCAGTCAAATGATAAGCCTATCTCAGCTGCAGTGCGTTTGCATTTTACAAATGATCAAACAGCTGGACCTGGCAGAGCTATTCCGTCTGGACCAGTGAAAGTTTATCAGTATAATTCCACCCAGAATCTACAGCTTACTGCCAGTGCTTATCTTTCCGAAAAGGCTGCTGGTGAATGTTTTGATCTTGAAATTGGCAGGACATCTGATGTTAAGTTCACTCACACTTTAGTGAAGAGCGAAGATCTTTCGCCGCAGCCTCCGGCTAACCCAACTCCCAACTATCGACAAAAGTCAGTGTGGCGTTACCAACATCAGGTTACTGTCCACAATTACAAAGATAGGGATGTTGAAGTCACGCTTGAACTAACCAAACAAGCTGGTAATACCACTATTGTCTCGTCAACACCCGCACTCAGCGAAGACAATGCCAATAAAGCATCAGCCAAGCAGACTGTAGGCAAGCAAGGCAAGCAAAATTTCGAATTCACCTTGGAAGTGAGCAACTAATAGAAATACGTAGTCCAGCAAAAATACATGTGTCCTGAACACATGTATTTTTAAATGAGATAACAAAATGTGAGGTACTGGTTCCAGCCGGCCAGCACCTCTTTTTCTTTTCAAAATCAGACCCTGCAAGATAAGGCCACATAAAATAAGGAGGGTTAAGCACATGCTAGCTAGATTGGGTACGCTTGGCCGATATATCTTAGAAGTATGGTTTTTCTTAGCTCGTATTTTGTACTTCCGCTGGTATAACGCTAGATATATCCTCATTATTGGCGGTCCGGGCTCAGGCAAAAGCACTATGGCATCAAGGCTAGAAGCCAGACTTGGCATCAAGCATTTGCCCATGGGTGATTTATTCCGTCGTGAAATCAGAAACAATACTGCTATTGGTCGTGCCACTAAAGCCAACGTTGCATCAGGAAAGCTAGCTTCTGACTGGCATACTTTCCGCTTATTATATCGCGAGATGAGAAAGCGCGAATATTGCAATGGTGCAATTATTGAAGGCGTACCACGCACTTTAATTCAAGCTAAAAAGCTAGAACTGCTTTTGCTTTTCTGGGGTCATAAAATTGACACCATTGCCATTCTGGAAGTAAGCGAAGCAGATTTGCTAGAGCGTCTACCAAATAGACGCATTTGCAGCAATAAAGATTGTGGTAGAACTTATCACCTGAAATTAAACCCTTCAAAAGTTGCAGGCATTTGTGACAAATGCGGCAGCGCACTGGAACAACGTCCAGATGACAGACCAGAAATTGTCAGTGACCGCCTAGCGATTTTCAATGCTAACGCTGCTGAAATTCAGGCGTTCTATGCGCATGCACGCAATGTTGTGAGAGTAACAATGGACAATGATACAAGTGTCGATGATGCTTTCTTAAATTTGCTCTATGCAATCGAACAAGCAGGATAAGGATAAAACAATAATTATGTCTAGAAAAACAGCCCTAATTGCTTTGCTTGTTTTTCTATTGAGTTTTATGGCTTTAACAGCAGGCTGTTCACCAACTCAAATACCTTTGCCTCCTAATGAGGCAAATATTAGCAATAATAATTTGAACAAGTCAGAGGAACCTGATAGAAAAGATCAAATTGCTGCTGACACAAATTTGGAAATCATGGACGAGGCATCCGGGGAAAAACTTCGCACACACATTTGTGATGATACCGGTAAAGAAATTGAAACTTTAATCGAATATCAAAACGAAGACAAAGGACACATATGGTTACGATCAAATGGCACTGCCGATCGTGCTACTGTTACCAACAATGAGGGTAAGCTGTTAATAGAATATTCATTTGCTGATGATGGCATGACCATCGCTTCAGGCAAAGAGTTTCGCTCTAATGGCACAATAAAACAAGTCATTGAGACGCAAGCTGATAGCAGCCGTAAGATTACCACTTATTGGCACAGCAATGATTCTACAACCGATGCACAAAATGTTTTCTCCATAGTCATTTGCCAACCAGATAATTCATTTGAAGTCTCGTATTATCATCCTGAGGGTAAAATTTGGTCTAAAAAATTTGGTATTAATCTTGGTCGTAAATATCCTCATACGTATTACCAAGAATTTGATCCACAAACTGAAATAAAAGAAGAAACTTATTTCAATAAAAGAGGTCAAATTATTTTCGTAGACCGTGTACTTTCTGGAGATCTACACCAAAAAGTTTTCTATCGCATCAACGGAACAATCAGTCATACACAAAATTATGTATGGTTGTGCAAAAACGGTGGCAATTTCAAGACTTTAACGCAAATAGAAAGATATGATGCTGAAGGCAAAAACGTCATTGAAAAAATCATCATGTCTAAGCCTACGGAAAGCCTGGCTGAAGCAAAACCATCTGAAATTTATTATCCAACAAATAGCGATGGCAGTGTCTCTGTTAAACATATAAACAGTGATGACAAAGTAGAAAGTGTAGAACAATTAGATGCATCTGGCAAAAGAATAAGCCTTGATGAAATTCCAGAAAGTCAACGCACATACGCCTACATCCCATATTACACTGCACGTCTTTATGATCCACTTCCTTATCAAATTGATCTTTTCTTGCGCTGGTCTCAAACAGAAATTGACCCAATAAGGATGTCCATCTTTAACAATTGTGGCATAGAATTTCTTCGTGCCGAATGGGACTACGAACCCTACTAAATAACATCCTCTTTAAAGTAAAAAAAAACATGGCAGCATGAAAAAAGGAGACTTCCATGACAAACACGCATCAAGATAGCGCAATTGTTCATATTGGTGATGACCAGTTTGAATCAGCTGTGCTTGGTTCCGACAAGCCCGTACTTCTCGATTTTTATTCTGATACATGTCCACCTTGCCTAATGATGGGTACAGTTTTGGAAAAGCTAGCCTGGCAGCATCGCCATAAAGTTACCGTTGTAAAAATGCGTTTGCCTGATTGCAAGGCAACAGCAGAAGGTTTTGAAATTACCAGTGTACCAACTCTACTCTTTTTCCATAATGGCGAAGTCGTACAGACAGAAGTAGGCTATGAAGATTATGCTTACCTGAGAGATTTGTTCGATGATTTTGTTGCTCATTATGCTGGCGGCAATAATGTAGATGATGCACAAGCAGAAGCTGAAGAGATTGCTTTTGAAGAAGCTGTTTTGGCTGCCGAGACTGCTTTCAATGCCGTTGAAGAGCCAGCACATGCAACGCTCAATATTGTTTATGAACCAGCTGCCGATGAACTGGATGCTGCGCTTGCGCAACTTGCAGCTAGCAGGGATGATGATTTGCCGTCAGACCAATACGAAGCACAAGACCAAGCTCTTGTTGCTGCTTTTAGGGCTAAGACCGACGAAGCAGTAAATGCTTATCGTGCTGTGGTTCGTCCAGCGCGGCAAGTTTATTTTGATGCTGTGGCGGAAGCTTTTGCTGCTTACAAAAATGATTGCGATGAAAAGTAAGACAGTCAAAAACAAGCAATCAACAAAACACTTTTAATTTAAGCAGCTAATTTGCTTGGTTAGCTCGTAGCATTTTCATTTAATAAAAAGGCAGGTGGTATGTCGACACAGACATTAAATCCATCTGCCTTTTTATTGTAATATCGCTTTATACTATTTGATATAATAGACAATACAGATAGCAATAATCACAAGCAAATTATATTAAACAAGGAATTTTCCCATTTCATGTTAATGATTAAATGCCTGTCTGCAAGCCATTACTAGCAGAAAGATTAGAGACTACGCTAACTTCATGAACGCTTGAAACTTTGAATTAATGCGGTAAATACGATAGCAAAGCTTGCGCATGATTTTAGATCTCTATTAGTTAAATACCCCAAAAGTAGTCATACTGTCTATCTTAATCACAAGCGCACGTGGTAAATACTCTAATTTCATATGATCTAGTCTTATTGACTTAGTATCTCTCCAAGAATTAAGGTCAGATCACAGTATATTTATACCTCTCACTTGAAGAAAAACAAAGCCAAAAGCTAAGTAGCAAAAGCAAAAACTCAATTTCACCAGAGCGTTACCTCGCTACCTAGCTTGCCGTCATCCATTTTACCCATGCTCTTTGTCTGAGCAAACTCATCTTGAGCAGCACACCTCTGATTGTTTGCAACAACGAAAACAGAAAGGGCATTCTCATGAAGGCACGTAACATGTTCTTCTTCGATCTGTGGTTTACGTTAATCGGCGGACTCACCACCGACCCAATTCTCTCGCTGCAACGCATCGTCGGTTACAACCCGAATGATCCAGATTCAGATCGTTGCGAGCCGCCAACCAAAGTCGACCCGGTCTTTCTTAACTTTTGCTCGACGCTTTGGGCAGAAGATGAAAGAACGTTCTTGCAATCTGTCACTCGCCAATTCGGCATTGAGCTGACAGACAAGATGCACGCCGATTTCGCCGAGCTTACAAAAGCAGAAAAGAAGGCAGTTTATTTGTTTGATGACAGCCTGCCTACACTTGCTGCTTTGCGGGCACAGTCAAGAAAAATCGGCGTCATTTCCAATTTGTGGCCATTCTGCACAAAACGCATATTCGGTGCTCTTTTGCCGAATTTGTTTCAGCCACAACTTCAGATATTGTCCTATCAGGTTGGCGCAGCCAAACCCGACCAGGTCATTTTTGAAGATGCCATCACACGCGCAGGTGTTGAAGCTTGTGATTGTTACATGGTTGGTGACAGTCTTGCCACCGACATCAAAGGTGCGCTTGCTATGGGCATGAAGCCAGTTCTGATTAAGCGCAATCACGCAACCCCATTGCCTGCCGACCTCGACCCGAAAGTGACAGTGATTGGTTCACTGTCTGAATTGTTGGATTTCTAACAAAGATTGAAAAAAGGAACTTGATCATGACAAAGCTTAGCAAAAACATCCGCAACAACGGCTTCACCCTCGTTGAACTGTTAGTCATACTCGCCATCGTCGGCATAATACTGGCGCTCTTGGCGCCGGCCGCATACGAGTGGTGGCATAGCAGTCCAGAAAATCTCGTGCCAGTCGAAGGAGTCATTTCCAGTTACAGCTGCGATGCGACAAATCCCTATCGCAGTTACAAAACCACCTATCAGGTGGTTTTTCAACTCGAAGGTCACACAGAGACCTTCACGACCAACAGCAACCAGCGCGGCTGGGACGACTCACTGCGCCTCTTGAAAGAAGGTGATCAGGTAAAATTCATTCACAACACAGTCACTGGGAGGGTGAAGAACTTGGAAAAAGTTCTCTTACCGGAACGGCTCAACTAGCACAGCAAAAGCTAGCTCGCCCAACTAGCAAAAGACAAGCCGGAATCGAACATTCAGTAATTTCAAAACTCTGTATCTGTAAGGAAACATCTATGTCCTCAGGATCACGCGAAAGATTTTTTTACATCGGACCTGGTGGTCGCAACCAGGATGGTGGCACCAATTGCACACTCTGCGTGGTGGCAGCGCACTACAGCAAGAGTGTCACTGCTGCTAATGAATTGCTCGAGACGCTGCGACAGAAACTCTGCCAGCATAACATCGAGTTTACCGACAAGGGTCCTGACGCAGCAAATCTCAGTTTCGGGATTGCCACCTGGAACAGGGGTCAGCTGCAACTGAGCTTGGATGTGGCATTGAAGATGTCCTGCAATGAAGTCGATGCCGCTTTCCAAGCTGCCGGCTTTGTCAAAGGACATCCCGACAGCCAGTAAAACGACGTTGTCCGAAAACAACTCTTGTTAGGAAGTCATAGCTAATAAACCAATTAGCATTTGACGTGAGTTCGATTCTCACACAAGAGTTGTAGCGCACTCGTAGCTCAATCGGCAGAGCAACGGACTTTTATATCCAAAAAGAGCCTGGAGGCTATGGGTTCAAACCCCATCGAGTGCGTGTCGTTCTATCCCTTTCATTGTCATCGCAAACATTCAAATGAAAACAAACCAGCAAAGGAGATGCAAAATGACAAGCTGGCTTAATTCATTAGTCGGTCTGCTTCCTTGGACCACCAGAAACAAGAATCTGTACTACTTCTCGGAAATAGTACGGGCAAACAAGCTTTGCAGACAACTCGATGCTATTCCAATGAGCAAAGTCGCCAAACGCCAGAAATTGGCTGAGCGTCTCTTTGGCTCGATTGGAGAAAATAGCACCATCCTGCCAGGGTTTCGCTGCGATGTTGGCACCAACATCAGAGCCGGCAGAAACATCTTCATCAATTACAATTGCGTCTTCCTCGATTGGGTAGCAATTGAAATTGGTGACTACACGATATTTGGACCCAACGTGCATCTGTACGGTGCCAATCATCCATTGGACCCAATTCGCCGCCGCAGCGAATTTGCCACAAAGTTGCCGATCCGCATTGGCAAGGATGTCTGGGTGGGTGGCAACACATGCATTATGCATGGTGTTACTATTGGCGATGGCGCTATAATTGGCTGCGGCTCAGTAGTCACCAAAGATGTGCCGGCACGCGCAATTGTTGCTGGTAATCCAGTACGTGTCCTGCGTTATGTTGACGAAGAATGAACAAATTCTTTGATAAGAGCCAAAGCTCTTAAGGAGGCTGGACAATTAACATCATAAAATGACCAGCTATGTCCTTGGTCCTTGAACTGCTCAAAGGTCACGCGAATATTTTCTGCTTGCAAACGCTGATACAAAATCTGGGAATCATCTTCCAGAATTTCATGTGTTCCACACATGATAAGCGTTGGGCTTAGCTTAGCAAAATTTGCGTAAAGAGGAGATATGAGCGGTTCTTGCAATGACTTGCCATTGGCGTACATACGCGCGCACTCTTGTAGACCATCGCGCGTCAGGTCTAAATCCAAAGCTTGATTTCTCTCAAAAGCAGAGCTTTTACATTCTAAGTCCAACCATGGGGAAATAAAAATGTAATAAGCAGGCTGCTTACGGTAAGAATCTCTGAGGGAAATTCCAGATGACAAAGCAATATTGCCGCCAGCACTGTCTCCCAGAAGACCAATTTTTGCTGACGGATAACGCTCTTGCAAGGAAGTAATAACGCGCAAAACTTCATCAAGTGCAATTGGAAAAGGATTTTCTGGCGCTAGTGAATAGTCGATGAGCAAAACGCTTTTTCCAATCTGATGAGCAAGGTGACTGGCCCAAGGACCATGCGTCCGGTTAGAGCCTAAGAAAAAGCCACCTCCATGCACATATACCAATATCTCGTTATAGTCGAGGTTTTGCTTTCCATACCAGTGACAATCAACTCCTGCGATAGTCTCTGATGTGTGGTAAATGTCAGCTGCTTTCGGGTAGCGTTTTCCCTGCAAGTCAAACTGTTCACGGATTGTTTTCAAGTCAAATTTGCTCATTGCCGGGACATTATACAACATCTTTATTTACCGCCCCATCACCCTGCCGAATAGCTCAGCTGGTTAGAGCGCCTGCTTTACACGCAGGAGGTCGTGGGTTCAAATCCCACTTCGGTAACTGTTCCTTGTATGGCGTGCAGTTTGCATTTCGCAGACTGACGCAGTTTTTCAGTAGGCAAAATTTGCCTGGAAAGAAGTGTGTCATGTTCTTCACCAAGCTCGCCAACGCAGTGGGGACGATCGTGCTGGTATCCGCTGCCGGCATCGCCGTTGGCACTATTGTTCACGTTTGTAGCAACGGCAGCCCGCGACGTCGCCAGCAAGTGCGGCGTATCCAACGGCAACCCGACCGCCGCCATGCCGACCAGGGCGTGCTCGCCTTGTTCGGCAACGGGAACCTGCAACAAAGGTGGTGGAACAACTAACCACCAACGCGTGGCTCAATTATTCTTGAGCCGTAATTCGAGTCTGAGTCTGCAGTGTTTTTCACAGCGTGCAGTTTGCACTTCGCAAACTGGCACAGTTTTTCAGTAGGCAAAATTTGCCTAGAAAGAGGTTAACATGTGTTGCACAGTTCCAAACCAAAAAGCACATTACCCCAACAACGACCGCGACTATCGCGGAGAAGGCGCGACGGAAGACCAACTGCGTAACTGGAATTGGGAATTTGTTGGCGAAGGCGACACCAACATCGACCCCGATACCGAAGAAGATCCTGGTCGCCCGGCTGTGGTCGACGCGCAGGGCGTCATCCACTTCCCCATCGTGCACGATAACGCCTGCCATCAGTTCGTCGACTGGAACGGCACGGTCGTCGAAGATGATGTGTGGTCGCCGGAAGAACATGAGCTTGCGCTCGTGTGATCTGACGACTCTTCGTGAAGTTGACCTGACCAACCAATGTCATAAAAAGTGGCTACAATTCTCTGGGGAAGCTCCAGGGCGCCTGGCGAGCGGACACCGCTAGGGCATTTGCTCTAATCAACCACGTCTATTGTCCTCCGGTCACAAATTTGACTGAAGGATG
This sequence comes from Candidatus Obscuribacterales bacterium, assembly GCA_020054205.1. Taxonomy (GTDB): domain Bacteria; phylum Cyanobacteriota; class Vampirovibrionia; order Obscuribacterales; family Obscuribacteraceae; genus JAGVLS01. Next base: position 80,025 of record JAGVLS010000035.1, read on the forward strand.
ATGGACAAAACAAAAGAAAGAACAAAGAAACGTGTTCACTTTCATCGCTATGTTCGTTGTGGTTTGTCTGTGCGCGTTCGGTTTGATCTTCTTCGGACTCGGCTTGGTAATAAACGGAGTGTGCTTCTGCCGCGACAGCCAACGCTCAGAAGATCTGGTGGTGCGCGGCTTTGTGCTGATGCTAGTCGGTGGAATTTTTGGTCTGGTCTTGGCCATGTTTCCCATTTGGTTCTTAGGTAAGATAAACTTTTTCACCGTAACTTGCACGACAGCCCTTGTGATAGCAGCCGTTGCCGTGGTCTTTTTCATCAAGGTAGTTCGCTGCAAACACAACGAAGACGCTGACAGGTTCATAAAGGGCGGGTTGGAATCACTTTGCATCTCGGCTACCCTTGTGCTGATGGCGGTTTTTTGCCTGTTGCATGATGGGGTACTGCAGAACTAGCACAAACCAGAAAGACACAAACACTAATTGCTAATGCCTACGCAATTAGTGTTTAAAAACTTACCGCCTAAAAAGGAACCTTTCCGATGACGACAGCAACGCTTTCATTCCGAGACTCAGCGACAGAAGCTGGCTTAACCACAGTCAGCGGCAGGGCTAGCAATCGTCGCTTCATCTTCGACACCAACAAGCACGGATACGTCGAGGTGCCGGTCGAGAACTTGCCTGCCTTCATGGCATTTGCGCAGCAAGAAGGTGAGGAAAGAATATTCAGAGCACAAGTCGCCGAGCGAGCTCATCTCGAGCAACACGTCCGCGGACGACTTTCCCGGGTCCTATGGCATCGTGCACATCATGTGAACGCCGCCAAGAACTCACAGAAGTGGGTGACTCTCTCCGACTGGATGTCCGGCACCGAAGCGACGATACGCATGGCAGGTCAAATTGCCGATGCCGTCGAAGACCTCGAGCGTCACTGGTTGGTTTTCCAAGGAGAGGAAGCTATTAACCTGCTGCGCCGCGTGCAGCAGCTGGACAAAAAGCCAATTCTCATGGTCCACTGCGAACGTGGCATGGGCATTGGCGCACATACCTACGAAGGTTATGTGCCGAATGGTTTCAGCATCAGCTATGGCAACAGGCTGATGACAGTGAGCGGCAACCTCGAAGTCCTTTACTGGAGCCCTGACACAAGTTGGCACGCTGATGGAAAGCACATCACCGCCGTTTACACCTTGCCTCAGTACTTCGATGCGCAGGCGGTGAACGCGGTGAAGATCTCCGAGTTGGGTTTCTGAACATTCAGCCTGGTTAGTGTTTTCAAAAGCCCTTTGATAGATATAGGTGACCCCGGGAATATGGTCACACACACGTAGACATGCTAGCCCGGTAGCATGTCAGAGAAAGAAAGAGATGATCATGAAAACCGCTCACACTTACCCATATCCGACTCAGCTGCCGACCACAGCCAGCATGCAAGCGGCGTTGGACAACTGCCAACGCTTGCTTGACGCATGTGATCGCATCATCAAAATCAATCTGCAGCTGCGGCAATGCAAGCCGGGCACGAAAAAGCACCTGCTGCTCACCGCCGCGTTGCTCGTAGCAAGGATGGCGATGAAATTGCGGCGGCTACAATTGTCCGCCCAAAAAGACCTGATGCGAGCACACGTCGCGCGCATCTGACAGGCGAACACCTGGTACGCGCGCATTGAAGGAAACATCATCATGTCCACAACTCCAAATCCCGAAAGCTGGCGCGTTTTGATCAAACGCCCAGAACTCGTCGAAGAAAGCATCGCTGCTCAGCTCGACACTCTCGAACAACTGGGAGAATTTCCCAGAATCGGCTCATCATTGTTGGTCCTCATCTTCGTCGGCTGGCTCAATCGCTGCTGTGAAAAAGGGCTGCTAACGCAGTCAGAGAGAGACCGACTGCAGATTGCGCTTCGCGAAGCTGCTACCCAAACAGATCGCGATGCGTTCGCCGCCCTGGAAAGTTAAGGGCTTTGAGTTTGATTGTGGGTTTTTCAGATTTCGATAAACAAAACTATCCACGGCATCTGGTAGTTTTGTCAAAGCCTTGGATGCCACAGGAGAATTGCGATGCAAGCTACTCACCACACCAAGACGCGCACCCATGTCCGGTACACTCGCAACGGGATAATTCTTTTGCCGGATCTGAAGCCTGTTCAACAAGATCCGCTGCGCGCTCGCATCACCTTGTTCATGGAAGGCGAGGACGCGATGCTCCGGAGCTATTGCGACGGTTATTTCGACGACGACGAGGACTACCTCTTTGTCGCCGAGCTGTTCGCGAGCAGTGCCTGCTACGAGCCCGAGCCGATTGAAATAGACAAGCCCCATCAAAAGGATTTGGATCGGATTCGTCATCAAAGAAGATTTCAACCACGCAATACCAGTGGCAAGAACAACCTTCGCCATTGGAAAGGCAGGACATATCGGGGACGTCGCAACCAGTGTCCCGGCACGCCTGCCTACACACGTCGCTGGGATGTGGCATACCACATGGAAGAGCAAGAGCGTTTGGACGATAAGCGTGCCCGCAAGTGCGCGAGCTACGTCGGTGACGACGGGCGCAGACGCGATCAGCCGATCTACAGGCTCGAAATCTGTGGATACGGCACTGCCTGCACTGAGGGAGACGAATTTGCGTTTGCGCAGCGAAATCATGTCAACGCCAACGCAGTCACAAGCACCGTGAAGGTTGCGCACGGATTGCACGAACGGTTAGCTCAGCGCCAAATGGAGAAAAGCCATGTCATCCAAACGTGAACGAAAACAAGAGCTCTGGGTTGAGATACAAAACTCATCCCAGAAAATGCCGGCTCTGCCTGGCATGCTCATGCAACTCATTGCTTGTGTCAGCCTCAACAAAGGGCTGATCAAGCATTACAAAAAAGCATGTCCCCAAGGCGAGATAGTTCTTGCCGATGAGGACATAGCGCGCATCCGTCAAGGAGACTTGACCATAGGCCGCGAAAAACTCGCACTGTACACAATACTGTGCGCGTTTGGCAAGTTCGTTGTCGAGCTGAAAAAAGCTTGTGCTGATACGCAAGCGGAAGCAAGCAACTCGACCACATACATCAACTGCCAATATCGCATCGGGTGCGATCTGGCATTTCGCGTGTTGCGAGTTTTCGGTGTGAGCGAAACAGTCCAGGTGAATCTCTCAAGCGGAGACATGTCTCTACCCGAGCGGGGAGAGGCATGGTACATGAAGGTGCATAGCACCAGTTCGGTCGCCTGATTTCCAATCTCGACATTCAATCAAGTTCAATTCCACAGGGAGAAAACCGATGAAAAAGTTCCTACTCACATGGCTCGATGGCAGAAAAGCAGTGGTCTCTGGCAATAGCATCGAGGATGCTTGCCAGCGGGCAGGCATCGGCACTGTGTGCGGGCTCGACTGCTGGGAAGAGTTCCAGCCGTGCAAAGTGCAAGTCGTGAAGGGCACCACTTTTCCCGGCACCCAGCATGCGTGCGAGCACGTCATCTTGGTCCTCGTCTACAAGGCAAAGGACCAGGAAGCTGAAACGTATGTCACCGTCAATGGCGACTTCCTCGAACCAGCGACGCACGGCATTGTCCGTGATATGCCCAAGTCACCTGCGACCTGGGAGCAGTTTCGTGAAACTGCTCTCGAGGGCGGTGATCTTGGTGAGGTCATGGACAAAATCTGCTACCTAGTCGACAACGGCTGGGGCACTTGTCCAGTCGAACAGAGCGAAGAAGCAACTGTCCGCTTCGACGACCTCAACGCCCTGCTCTCACACGAAGTTGAGTAGCAGCAGTTCGACTTTCAACAACAACCACAACGCCCACGATCAGATGAATGCAGGCATTAATGCCTGCATTCATCGATCATAACAACAAAAGAAAGAGAAACGATGAACATCAAGCCCTATCTATACGAGGAAGAACTCGCAACACTGCGCTTGCTGGGCTACTCACAGTGGAGCATGAGCGCTCCCAGGGGAAATGAACCGGTAGACGTTTTTCAGTTCCAACAGGTCCGCTCCAAGGTCATCATCGACTGCCATTACCACCGTCCGTGGGACCACGTGTGCGCAACACACTTAACGATCACTATCAAGCCTACTCATGACGGTGATCGTCCAAAAGTGGCTATCGTGTACTTAAGCCGCCCGAAGTACGCATTCGGTGAAATGCGCACGGGCGAACTGGAAAACCGCACGTCACTCGACAGCGGCTTGCCTGTAAGAATCATCGATGCCAGCGTCCCCGGCATCGACGCCGAGGACGCCGCGCGCTATGTGGCGGAAGTCCTTGCTGCCTGGAGGCGCGACTTCCATCCCCAGCCGGTGCCCAATCACGACTACAGCAAAGACTCGCCCCCTGAAGATCTCATCAGCACTCGTGCCTGACGTCGGTTAAACGGATTAACAAGTGAGTCAACCAGAAACCCTTGGTAAATAGTTTCTCGTTTCTCGCATCTCGTTTGTCGAGAAACGAGAAACTATTCTGGGTTCAACTCCCAGCGACAACGGAGTGAAGACATATGTTCCTAAATTCTGACAGGCAGTTGCTGAGCCCTACCCAACTTATCGAGATGCTGGGTATACCGCGAGTGATCATGCTCATGGGTATACCCGCATCAGGAAAAAGTACTTTGGCAAAGCAGATAGCCGAAGTTGCAGGATATGACTACTTGCGCCTCAACGCAGATAGCATCCGGCAGGAGATTTACGGCAGTGAGACAGTCTATGGACAAGACGAAATCGACATCCTTCACGCTCGCTTCGAGGCAGCGCTCACGGCTGGGCAAAGAGTAGTGGTGGACAACATGCATCTTGATGATACAGCGCGTCTGCCGATCATCGAACGTGCAAAGTTGTACGGATGCAAATTAGAAATCGTCTTCCTTGATGTCTCATTTGCTGACTGTCTTGAACGCAACAATAAACGCTCCCGCCAAATCCCCGACTGGTGGATGTGTGGACTGGCAGATGCTCTTTTCTCAGCAGGTTTTCCACAACCTGAAGAGGGAAGACTGACAATCATCAGGCAATCGGAATCTGAATCGCAATCAGAATCAAATCAGTCTGGTAGGTACTGCATTGTCTCAGAAGGAGAACCACTTCTTCTTCAAGAGACAGTTCGCCAATGGAAATCCGACAAAACGCCAGCCGGCGTTCTCGGATAAGACAACCGCTGACTTACTCAAGTCAATAAACTGAGTGTGCGCCTGTAGCTCAACGGATAGAGCAGCGGATTTCTAATCCGCCGGTTGTAGGTTCGAGTCCTACCAGGCGCATTTAACTGATACAATCCAATCTAATCAGAAGGGCAAAATTCATGAAACCGCAACAGATGATTCAAAACTTGTTAAGATGCTGGCTAGTAGGACTGGGGCAAATCATGCTCCAGAACAATCCCTACACCGGCTTGCTTTTCTTGGTTGGCATTGCCATTGGCAGCATGCCCGTTGCCATAGGCGCAATCGTTGGTGTAATTTCTGGTACGACCGCCGCGTTTATCTTCAAATGCAACCGACAAGAAATTACCAACGGATTGTATGGATTCAACGGCTCGTTGGTTGGCATGGCCATGTTCTTCTTTTTGCAACCGCAGCCAGTTACGTTGTTACTTGCTGTTGGTGGCAGCGCCATGTCGTCATTAGTAATGAAAGGATTCCTGCGCAGCAATGTCCCTGCGTTCACAGCACCATTTATCCTAGTCACTTGGGTACTCCTTTACTTTGCTCAAACATTGGCAGTCGCCAATCATGCATCAAGCATGTCACAAAGTTGGGGTATCTTAGAAGGACTTGGACAAGTGATGTTCCAAGATAACACATTGTCCGGGCTGTTCATTCTGCTCGGGCTCAGCATCAACAGCAGAAAAGAAGCTCTCTGGGCTTTTTCTGCATCGGCAGCAGCAATGTTAATCGCTCTTGCCGTTGGCTATTCGCAAGAAAAAATCTCAGCTGGATTATTCGGATACAATGCTGCCTTGTGCGCAATTGCCTTGGCTAACAAAAATCCGATTTATCCAATTGCTGCCACTGTAGGCACTGTATTTTTGACAAGCGCTTGCGGACAAATAGGCATCACTGCCTTGACCGCGCCTTTTGTAATTGCTACATGGATAGCGCTTGTTATCAAAAGCAAATTGCCTACAACCAAAGTGACTAGCTAGGCGCCCCAGCCTAGTCTTACAAGTTTCGGTTTTCAGCTGACTTTAATAGGAGGACAAACATGTCCTGCTCTAATCTTGACGCGGCTGTTTCCATCTGCCGCGCTTTACAGGCTGCCGGACACATTGCCGTCTTAGCAGGCGGTTGTGTACGAGATCAGCTGCTTGGCCGCAAGCCAAAAGATTATGACGTTGCCACTTCTGCAACGCCAGATCAAGTGGAGCGGCTCTTTCCGAAAACCTTAGCGCTCGGCAAAAGCTTCGGAGTAATTGTCGTCGTCAACGACAATGGCAAGATTCAAACCGAAGTTGCTACCCTGCGCAACGATGGACAATACAGTGACGGACGACGTCCGGATGCTGTACATTTTGTCACGTCCTTGCAAGAAGATGCGGCACGCCGCGACTTCACGATGAACGCCATGTTTCAAGATCCTGTCTCTGGGGAAATTCACGACTTCTTCGGCGGAGAGCAAGATCTCAAAGCGGGCATCATCCGTGCAGTTGGCGACGCCAACAAGCGCATCGGCGAGGACAAGTTGCGCATGATGCGCGCTCTTCGCTTCGCTTCACGCTATGGATTTATCATTGATGACGCCATGATCCAAGCGATCAAGCGCCACGCCAAGAAAATCAGCAGCGTGTCAGCTGAGCGCATTCGCAATGAGCTCGAAGGCATCTTGGTCAGTCCCTATCCTCTGACGGGACTTGATCTGATGATGTCGACCAGGCTCATGAAAATCATTCTTCCGGAAATCGTCGTACTCAACACGAAACTGGGAGATCAAGATCGCATCTGGCACCCGGAAGGTAGGACATGGATTCACACGCGCTTTGTTCTCATGGCGCTCAAGTCTTGTTATCCGGACGCCTCGTTCGAGCTTTTGCTGGCTACTTTGCTGCATGATGTGGGCAAGCCAGCAACACAAAAGCGTTGGCCAAGAAACCGTATTTCCAATCATGAGCATGACAAAGTTGGTGCTCAGATGGCAGACGTCATCTGCCGCCGGCTGAAGTTGAGCAACGAACAAACTCGCCATGTATGCGAGCTAGTTCATCAACACATGCGCATGCACGAAGTGCGGCAAATGCGCCCAGGCAAATTGGCAGTTCTTCTTGAGCATCCGTATATCCAGGACCTCATCGCTCTGCAACATGCTGATGCAATGGGTTGTGGATCGGGTGCATCCACGTTCCGCGAATTCCTCAACGGGAAATTGCGTGACATGGAAGAAGAGAAGGTTGCTTCCAAGCGAGCAGGGGCAACGGCATTAGTTGACGGTGACATGCTTATCACTATGGGTTTTACTCCTGGTCCTCTCTTTCGAGAGATCAAGGGCACGAGTATGGAAGCCCAGCGTGAAGGTGCATTCACCGACAGTGCGGGAGCAAGTGACTGGGTGCGCGAGCACTTTGGTGACAAGCTCAGTGTGTAACCATTTCAACGTTTCAACAACGAGTATACAAACGAAGCTGCAAACACTTCGTTTGTGGAGGTAATGATGATAACCAAAGCTACAACTGGCACAGCTATTATGCCTGCCAGCATCCACACAAATCTCCGGCAAGCATATCGCTTTTGTCTGGGAATTCATCGTCGTATGGCAGAAGAGCCCGATAAGGAAATCGAGCCAGATGTCCGTGCCGAGTTCCGGGCAAAAAGGCCTTTGATCTCAGCACATATCGCGACAGTCATTGCTCTTCTGCAAAGACAAGAGCCAGTTTCCGAAAGTCTGACTACCAAACAGACTGTAGGAAAAACTCTGGGCGCTGTCATGCAGGAGGCAACAGCACAAGTTTTGCGTGGGCTTATGAAAAAGCCCATTCTCGACGGACGCAAACCATGCGATCGCGAACTTGTCTTGATTGCCATTCCACAAGGAAGTGTCATCGACATGGTTGGTGGCGACTTCCTTGTCGTGGACAATAGATCAGGACGGTTTGTAATGCTTGACTGTTCATGTCGAGAAAAAGGCAGCGACGGACTCTGCCGTCTCCGGCAACAAGGTGTGGTTTTCGATCCCATGTTTGCGCATAACCTGCGACAACATGGAATAGGTTCTGCGCTTTATTCGTTGGAGAAAGTCATCCATGGACGCTTTGCCAGGATTTGCAATCAAGTAGACACGTCGCCACTAAATGTCATTGACTTGCGTTTACCAATGACTAGTCTAGCTGGCAGCTTGGATGACATGATTCAGATGGTAATTGCCACATCTGACGAGATAGTACGGCGTGAACGGGCTCAACGCCTACACGCGCGCATTGCAGCCGCGTATGAAGCGTTGTCTGTTTTCGTCACCGATATGGCAGCTCATTGTCAGACTGTCTTTGCAGAAGGAAGGATTGAAGACAGTCACCTAATTGCGGAATTGGCCAACCAGATAGTGACTGGCCAGTCCATTGTAAACGCTGAGCCTGATACAGAAAATGCTGGCATAGCTGCTTACCTCGCCAACAAACTTGCCTATATGAGTAATTTTGTCGAAACCCAAGCCAGGTACGCGCGTCTCCACAAGCTGAGACAATTGCGTACCGCAACCAAGGAGAAAACTGCATGAGTGTCATCGAAAGGCTCACCGCCCTTTGGGGTGGGCCACCCGCAGTAATGGCAGTGACGGCAGATGACCACGCACGAAATGGTGGCATTTGCCAATGCACATGGGAAGGCGTGCGTGAGTGGAAAATGGAATTCTGCAACGAGCAAGCTATTGTTTTCGCTGACGGAAATCCTTATTGCCACAAACACGCCGAAGAATTGGCAAAAATTGCCGAAACCGATAGGCAAGCCAAAGCTGACAGGGACGCTCAGCTCAAGGAAGGAGGCTGCGTTTCATGGCGTAAACTGCTAAAGATGCCTGCTTTTATTCCAGCTGCAAACGCTGAAATTCTCGACACGCTCGAGGAGCTGATGCCACTTGCAGATAGTGTCTCTTGGGATGACATTGTCAGTTGTGAGAGCACGTTGAAATCCTGGCTTCTCGCAGGTGTCAGGAATAAGTTGATCTCCGTAAAAGAGCGAGCGGAGATTTTGGGAGATTTTCCCATCGCCAAGTATCACTGGTAAATCAAACAACACCAACAAGATGAAAGAGAGAAAAAACCATGTCGTATCTATCAAGATTCCTCGACTTGCGCTGTGCACCAGAGCTGTTGCCGTTTTTCCAGGCCACTTCGCGACGCGACAAGGAAATTGAAGAGTCCATGTCGCTCTGGGTTGCCGCCAGAAAATACTTGCTCGTCACCGGCAAGGAGAATCTGGTAGCAATTGTCGTCGGCGATGGCAGAACGCCCCGCACGGCAGCGCTACTTGCGCATCTGACGAGCTGGGATTGCCACAGCATCGATCCGCAGCTCGACCTCAACTGGTACGAGACCATTGAAGTTGAACGAGCACGTGCCGGCAGTCCCATAAAGCGCCTTTCTCTTCACCGCTGCAAAGCCGAAGAGATGCACGTGCCATGCGATGGGCGCGAAGCAATTGTCTTCATGCCGCATTCGCACGCAAGCGTCGTGTCGTCGCTGCGCGTTCCGGCAACCAACGGCACGGTGCACGCCATCGCCATGCCTTGCTGTGTGCCGGCGGAAAGCTGGACGACACAGCCTGGATTCTCCCAGGCTTACTGGCAATTCGAGGATGCCAATGTTCGTTCGAAGAAGAACACGGTGCATGTTTGGAAAAACGTCAAGTACCGTAATTGAAGTTAGTAGGAGCAAAAACCAAACTAGTAAAAACTAGAAATTGCCTGGACGGTCTGGGCAATTCTGGATTTGACTAGTAGTTTGAGAAAGGGGCAAAGAAATGAAAGAGATCAAAGCAAACGTGACACGAGTGGTCACGTACAAGCTCTTTGGTGCCTTGGGACATATAGCAGAGGGACAGCGTGTCGAGTTCAACGAACAAGACATTGCTGCCCTTCTGTTTCATTATCGGCGCATCAAAGCCGTTACCATCGAGGGGACGGTTTCTCGCTGCACACTCAGCTTATCTGGTGGCAAACGGATCGATGCCGTGTCCTCGGAGGTTCATGCCGGGTGGTGTTTGCAAGGCTACTTGCCAGCTGACGGTGATGAAGTAGAGCAAACGGAATTGCTTTTTGATCTGGCTCGCTACATTGTGGGTCTGTGTGAATTGTCGCAAGTGAGAATTGTCCATTCGTCAAAGCTGTACGTTTTGGATTTTCCCATTCCGGATGTACAGCCAGGGCAGAAAAGATTGCCCACGCCCATAGATGATTGCGGCGGAGAGTAATCTGCCTGCATCACCTAATCGTCTTTAGGCAGGGATTTCGTCCTCCTTGCCTGCCTTTCTTTTCGATTTCGTTGGAGATTTTGATATGTCGAAAACAACTCCATTACACGTTGCTGTCCATCTGAGACAGCTCAAAGGTTCACTCAAAATGAACCCAAGAGCAGTTGAAGATGTTTCTTTTGGAGAAGAGCATTCTTCAATAAACAGAGGCGTCATCTCAGACGCAACCGACCCAACGAGGGTCTACACAGCCGCCAATCACGGCATCTCTCCAGCATACCACCAGGAAGAAGATGCCAACGACATCTCCGCTCTGACGGCTAAGCTGCTCGACCTTGCTTGTGGCTCGGATTGCATAGTTCAGCATCAAACACCACGGTTGACGCGACGCAAAGATGAAGATTGCCACACGCCGCGCTTACATTTTCTCGACACGTCAACCGAGTTTGAGTCCTGTGGCGACATCGTGTTTCAAGAGATCAGCTACTACGTTCGGGAGATCGGAAAATCCCAAACTTCCATCTGCTTTATCCCAGTCGGCTTCTTGGACGACGAAGGAAAACTGATCCTTTTACCGCCGAACATCTACCAGGCTCTTACGACAGCAGTAATTACCTGCTACAAGTAGGGCTCAAACGTTGGATCTGGATCGGCTGCTTTTGTTCCCCTCTAACCAGTGTGCTCGCGGCAGCAGCACACTGGTTAGTATTTCAACATGCTGCCAAAGAAAGAAGGACAAAAACATGTTCATCAACGCCTTTTCTCTTGTCGTTGAAAAACACGACATTGTCGTCACTTCCATCGACGACAACGGCAAGCGGACGGAAGTGCTTCGCATCCGTCCGTATGAGGACAATTTGCCAAACTTCAATTACAAGGAAGTGCTGACGGCGGCGATTCTCAGGCTAGCAAATTTAGCCTGGGAAGGACCAGCAAACGTCGTCTGGTATGTCCGGGTCAATTCCGACTACCAGCCGGCGGCGTTCGCCTTTGCCATCGCAGCACTGCCAGCTACCGTAGCCGTCTACGATCACGCTCTCGATAAGTACGTGGTTGTTGCCACCGAGAGTGAGGAGTACAATCTCGGCGAGGTCACCGAGATGCCGCCTCAGACGTAACTGAACGTCCAAATTTGCAGGAACCCTACTTCATAGGTGAAGTGTTGAGTGATCATCTATGGCGATGGTCATCGCAACAGGCAGGTTCAACTCCTGCCCGGGGTTTTTCATCTGAACACATATAACAAACTCAATATAAGCAAGGAGCAAAACAATGATTGCTTTCAATCATTCGCTTCCAACCTTGGTTGTGATCGACATGCAACCAGGTTTTCGCGCAGCAAACGACAAAGCAACAATTGCCGCCGTCAAGCGCGAAATATTGGCCGCTGTCGATGACAATTGTCCAATTGTTATTGTTGAATTTTACGGACCGGCGCCAAATGACAAATTTGGCGATACGCACGATGAGCTCATGCAAGCACTCGCAGATTACAGCCGCGCAGCAAGAGTAATAAAAGCAAGCACGGGCGGTGGTGAAGCTGTACGTAACACTTGCCATCAAAACCAATTTGGTACTTCTTTGTTCCGTGTTTGTGGTGTCAACACTGCTGCTTGTGTAGCCCATACCGGCGACGAGTTGCGCGAAATCTTTTACGAATGCCATGTCGAAGTGGCTGCAGATGCATGCAATGACTACGACGGCTACACGGCTCAAGAAGTCTTCAACGGCTTAGAACGTGTGCACATTTGCGTGACGTGACTAGAACGAAAACAAAACCTCCCATTAAGGAGATTGACCATGTCCGTTCAACAGCAACAAGAAGCCCTCCCGGTCGCGGCCTACAAAGGTGAGATCATGGCTTGCCAAAGCCCGTATATCATCATTCAGGCTGATACTGGCAGCGGCAAATCGACCAAGATCATGTGCTGGTTATTAGAACGCGGCTACCGTGTTCTGTCCGCGCAGCCGCTGGTCGAGACCGTCATTGGTCTAGCCGAATACGTCGCCTCATTAGAAGGCTGCGAGGTCGGCACCAAAGTCGGTTATCGCACCGGCGAAGAGAAACTGAGCAGCCGTGACACTCGTCTCATGTACTGCACGACGGAGCTGGCTTTGATCCGAGATCTCTTCGGACACAATGGCCAATTCGACGTGCTCGTCATTGACGAGTTTCACGAAGGAAAAATCGACCAGCACACGCTAGAGGCGTGGGCTTGGAAGCAGATAGAAGACGGCACGGCTCCTTTCAAGCACGTGTTGGTCATGTCTGCCACCATCGACGCAGAAAAGATCTCGCAAGCGCGAGGCAATGCGCCGGTGTTCACCATTCCCGGTCGACAGTTTGAAATTGAAGACCGAGCACCTCTGAGCACTATGGCAGCAGACATCACCAGTTATGTCCATGAAGGATGTGACGTGTTGGTGTTTGTGCCAGGTAAAAAGGAGATTGATGAGTGCTTGGAAGCAATCGGTCATCTCGACGCAGAGTTGATTCCATTTCATGGACAGCTTTCTCGCGCCGAGAAAAACCGGGCGTATGAATTCTCTCAGCGCCCGAGAGTGATTGTGTCAACCAACGCTCTGGAAACAGGGCGAACTCTTTTGCCATCGCCGGGACGTAAACTGGCGGTGGTGGACAGCGGCGAAGAGCGTTTGATCGAGCTTGACGGCTCGGTCGAGACGCTGGTTACGCGACCAATTGCTAAGTCGCGTGGCAAACAACGTCGGGGTCGCACTGGTCGAGTTGGAATAGGATATTACACCGACCGCTGTGAAGTGGCATACGATGCGCGTCCGGATTTCCCAATTCCGGACATCCAGCGTATGAATCTCGACAAGACCGTCCTGCGTTTGGCCATGGTTGGCTTGGACGCAGAAGAACTGCCTTTCATTGCGCTGCCACCGGAAGGTTCGATTCACCAAGCAAAGGTGAATCTGAAGGCGCACGGCTGTCTCTCCGCTGATGGCAAGATCACGGAATTCGGCAAGAAAGTGGTGCGCTTGCCACTGACGCCGGAGTACGGGGTCATGGTGCTCAAAGCTGCAGAACTTGGTGTCACGGATGATGTTGTCACCATTGCCGCCATCATGGGAGCAGACGGCATTACCAAGCGCAAGAGTATTGCTTGGTATAGGATCGTGAATGAAGAAATGGGCGAAATGGAAAGCGAATGCGACCTGCTCGCTCAGCTAGTTGTCTTCAACTATGTCCGCCGGCTGCACTTAAAGCGGGAGGACATGGAAGCTCAAGGCGTCAATCCGAATGCTTTCTTCAAGGCCTTGCGTCAGCGGCAAACAATTGTGGATGCGTTGCGTAACAGCAAAATCCGCTTTGGCTCCACTGGTAACAGGCAAGACATCATAAAGGCCATTTGTGCCGGCATGATGAACAATGTCTTTTGCAACAGGTACGGTGGTTATGTCGGCAGCAACGGTCAAACCCGGCAGCTGTCGAAAGAATCGATCGTGCGCGGTGCTCAAATCATTGTTGGAAAGCCAATCGGTGTCCCTGGGAAAAACAGATGGGGTAGCGAGATTACTATTCCGCTCGTTAGCTTAGCCACTCAGGTAACAGCTGACTTGCTTGTGGAAGTAGCTCCGCATCTTATCCGTGTTGAACAGGGTGACTGCCCACGGTTTAATGTCGAGCGTGACTGCATCGAGTCGATCCAGCGTGTTTACTTTGCTGACCAACTGGTGAGCGAAGGATACGCTGACGACCCGGAACACCCGGAAGCAGCACAGCTTTTAGCCACTTTCGTGGCGACACAGCTGTGCCAAGCCGCCGGCGTCGCGTAAGACGTTTGTCATGACAAATAGGCAGACACTAGTAGGAAGTACCTGAAAGTACAACTTGCTAGTGTCTGCTTGTTTTTACAACAACAAACAGCAGGACTCACACACTGCTGACTAACAGGAGTTGACTGACATGGCAATTCTTTTGGAAAAGCTTTCAGCAGTTGCTGAGGCTGGACACGCATTACTGCGTCGCGCTCGTGAGCTTAATGAGCGTGTTGGCAGAAGAGTGTTTCCGCAAAGCATCGAAGAAGTTGCTTGCATTTTGCTGGCACAGCTCAAGGGTGCACGTCGCGGAGCTGAGATCGCCGATAGTGCCCAGCTCATGCTGCCGCCACTCGATGAACATCTCGTTTTGCAAGTGCTTGCTGAAGCACCGGACGAGATTGAAATCGGCGGCGAACAAATTCCGGTCCAATATATAGGATCGGGGTCGACAGAACGCGCTCGTCCACAGGTGAGGATTCAGTACACACCGGAGCAAGCTGCTGCCGGCGCGTATCTCAATCTGCCTGATGGCGGCGTCGTTCTGCCTGACGGCACACCAGTTGAATTGGTTGTCTATTACAACGGCAACCTGTACGACTGGACATCGGGCACCAATGTCCCACTGTTGAAACAATCTGTGGGACAAAAGCTTAACGCTCTGAAGTGGGACGCTTTCAAGCGTGCCCACAACCAAGATGTCACCCTACCAGATCCCAATAAGCCCGACTCTGTTGTTGCAGACATTGTCGAGCTGGCTGGCGATCACGGTGTTACCGGTCCTGTGTTCGGCACTGTCGAAGCTGTTGGTTGCTACAGACCTTACTTTCAGGTGCTGTGGTTTACTGACAGAAGCAATGCCGAAGCTGCTCGTGAAGCTGCCATCAGCAAGCTTGCCGAGTACAAGGAAGAGATAAAGAGAATGGAATCTCGTCTGGCTGCTGCCAGAACCCCGTCCTACCAGTCGAGTTCGCTCGGGTTAAATCCCTACAGCGTCCGTTCAACTGGTCTCGGACGGTCGCCATCTCGTTCTACCGGATATGGATATTCGGCAGTTTCATCAATGCGGCGCATGCGTTGGGGAAAGAAAGGCCCTGGCGCAGACGCACCCAGCACTAAGTTCAAAGCAGCCCAAGCTCGCATGCTTGAGCTTGCTGAGGACAAAGATGTGCAGGACGCCGGGCTGCTCAGTACTAAGCTGAAAATGCTTGGCGCGCAGGCTCGTCCGAAGGGAGAAGATGCCCTGAAGAAATGGCTCGATGACAACATGAATGTGTTGGACAGAGCCGAAACTGTCGTCGAAGAAAAACGACACGAGCGTCAGTTGGCTGAAATGCAGCCCAAGCTTGTTGCCCTTACCGAACGATTAATCGAATCGGATGGAAGCAACGAACAAGCACTGCAAGATGCTAGCAATATGCTCGAGCGTGTCGAACAGCTGATTCAAGAAGGAAAATCAGCTGCCTCCAGTGATACCACCGAGTCCCAGGACGAGGACGAAAGTGATAATGCAAGCAAAATCGATGAGGCTTATGGGCTCATGTCCGAGCTCGAAGCTCTGGTCGACGCTGCCTGCAATAGTGCCAATTAGTTTAGTTCTCTCAGAACTCTAGCTAATTGGCACAATCTCGATGACGTGAAACACAGGGGATATCTGAGCAATCCTAAATAAGGAAAGCAAAGCGTCCCCTTGTGTTTCATTTCATTTCGTACGTGCATTCGTTTTGCGTTTACAAACACCGCTGTTTACAGCGAACACAAATGTGTAACAGGAGAATAACCATGTTACCAATTTCATTCCGTTTCCCCCGCATGCCGAGCCGCCCGTCACTGTACGTCTTAGGCACGACAATCATCACGCTCGTGCTTTGGTTCACCGGCATCTGGACAACGCCGGTCGATATCGTCTTTGGTGTTGTGAGCTGGACCTTCAGCACCACGTTCGCCATCGTCGGCTGGGCGTTCAACACATTCCGCAATTGGTCGACAACAATAATTGCGGCATGCGCCGTTTACCTCGTGTTCTTCTTGCGCTCATTTGTTACCTCGCTCACTTCTGGGCTGAGGCAATTGAATGATATGCGCGAAGGATATGGGCGTGGACCTGGATACGGCAACGGTAATACAAGACCGAGCCAGGTCTACAATCAAGGTCAATGGTCTTCATCGGCGGCAACGACAGGATCAGAGGAGAACGACGGGTACGAATACACAAGTCCCGACGATCGTGCACCTGTTACTTTTCGAAAGCCTGTGTCCTCAGGAAATATTCGTCCAAGTTTGCGGTCAATTCCCATTACAACCACGGACGAATACGGCAACACGCTGCACACTTACAATGACGGTTTTAAGATTGTCTTCACCCCCGATGGTGACTTTGTTTTTCCCTTCGACACAAAAGGGAATTCCAAAAGCCATGGGGAAGAACCAGAACCACAATCTTCGTAGGTCAGGGGCAAACAGCGTAAGACAATCAGTTCAAAAGGTTTAAAGGACATCACCATGAACACAAGCGACGCAAAACCGAGAATGTTTTTTTTGTCAATCTCCGAGACGCTCAATCGTCTCAAGTCCACCATGCAGTGTCAAAGCAGGGGGATAAAACTGCCTGCTAACGCCATCGAGGATGGCGACCTGGACATGGGACTCTTTTTCCTGGCTTGCACCAGAAAATGGATTGACTACTTTCGTGGTCGCTCAGAAGCCCATGCCAAACTCGCCGACGCCATGCTCAAAGCCGAGCAAGAAGAACGTATTTGCTGGGCCAACAACGGCGGCGATAGCTCGTCCGGACTGGGCTATCTAACCTGGGATATGCTCAGCGAATTTCTGAGCCGCCTTGGTTACAAGAAGCTTCATTTCTACAAAGCTGACGGCTATGTCCCTTACTCACAAGTAGAGGCAGCCTGCCGGATTGGTGGAAGAAACCGAAACAAATTCATTTTTGTCCACCGGACAGAATGAATGACTAGCAAGAGCGGATCCATCCATCTCATGCGTGGCACTAGCTGCTCGCTGCAGCACCACGCATGAGATGCAACCAAAAGGAAGTTCTATGTGTCAGACCAATACGCAATCCGATGTCAATCCAGATTTGCAGTTCAGCGAAGCCGAACTGGATCTCGTCGTTGCTGCGCTCAACTTCGCGCATCAACAGCGCCGAAGGTTCCAGTTGGATTTGGTGCAACAAGGGCACCAAGACACGGCTGAATCCGCCAGCAACGATGCGCTGGACCAGCTACGCATCAAAATGACCACAGCGTATCATCTGGCTATGGAGGGCAACCTGGTCTTTGTGTCAGTTGACCTCCATGACCATGCATGATCAATAACCAACCCAAGCAGAAAGAAACGAGTAAAGTATTGCTTACTCATCATCTCAGCAGAGCATGCCGTCGCCGACAAAGCTGCGACATGCTCTGCTGTTTTCTTGTTTTTCTTGTCACCACTTCCAACACCTCACCAGACATGATCTCGTCAAACGAGATCTCTGAGATCTACAGGTTAGCAATTCCCTAACTAAAAGCACACAAAGCGAATTTCTAACCCATAGATCTCAAACAAAAGGAACAAAAGCCATGACCATGACAAACATCCTCTATCGATTGGCAGCTGCCTTTTCCACCTGGGTGATTTTTACCATGTCAGTTCTTGGTGTTCTTGCACTCGTCGGCGTTGCCGGTGCCGATGAATTGCTGCAATTTCTCACCGAGAAAACAACGGCAATTGCCCTCTATGCCGCCGCTGGCTTTCACCAAATTGCCGGGGACATCACAGCCATTGGTGTCATCGTCTTGATTTACTTGCAATGGTTCAAAGTCAACCAGAAGATGCAAGCAAGTGAACAAGCAAAAGACAATCCGTATACCCATCCATATCCGTATCCAGAAGATCCACATCTAGGATACGACGCTTATGGCGATGGCGCAGGAAATGGCATCCCACTCAATTTGCAGCCACCACTTGTCGGATACGCTGCAACATATGTCCCATACACAATGCCACCTGACTATGGAGAATATCAACATTCAGGTTGCAACGACTGGGATGATGAGTTTGAATTTGCAGAAGGCTATGACGGCTACATGCAAGAAGAAGACATGTATTCGCCGCATGCTCAGGCGCATGCGTTAGGAATACGTTACGATGCACAAGGCAATCGCATTGTAGCTCCTCCCAGTTTTTGCCAAGCGGACACGTTTGGCTATGTCGTTCACACATATCCTGATGGCTCAGTTTGTACTTTCGGGCCAGACGGAAACATCATCGAAATAGACCCGTGACAAGGACAAATCACATGAAACAACCAAGACCACCCATATTCGTCGATGTAGACGAAACGTTGGTTCAGACAGGAAGACTTGAACCAGCAAGTGGAAACAGTCACTGCCCTCGATGGTCAGCGCTACGAGACTATATTACGTCCTAGTGCTCGGCCGTTTTTGGAGGCACTGCAATTACTGGGAGATGTCTCCGTTCTCACCAGCGGTCGCACCAGTTTTCAGACGATTGTTTTGTGCAAACACGGCATCGATCATTTGACTGGTGAGATTTATGGATTTGACCGGGGACTTCTCATTCCTGAACGTTGGCTTTTAGTGGATGATCTCAAGATCAATGCGGTTGATCTCAAACTTACTGATGAGGGAATCATTCACAAAGTGAAACGTTTAGGAGTAGAGATCTCTCCTGACTACAGATCAGCAAATGCGGACGTTTGCGCCGCAGCAATAGCTGATTTTGCCAGTCGTGTCATTCCACATCTCGTTAGTTGTAAGCCTTTTTATGGTTTCGAAGACAAAGAGCCGCTGACAAATCTCATTGCTGAAATCGAAGAGAAATTGAAAGCGCTGAAATAAACCCAAGGAGATCTACACATGCTACCCGGTGTAGCCAACCTGATGGAAAAGCTGAAAAACGCTTTTCAGGTACTTCTCTTTGTGATCGGCACCATTCAGCTTCTCGCCCTCATGTATTGGTTGGATGTGCCAGGCATTGCCCCATTAGTTGAAGGACTATGGGGCATTGTCGTTGCCTGGACATTGCCCATTGCTAAATACGTTGGGCTGGGGCTCGTGTTTTTGGTGTTGATTACCATATCTCTTTCTTGTGCTGCTATTGCCTACATACAGTTTGATCCACTGTTTGAAGGACCAGCGGCAGCGATGGAGAGACGAAGACAAAACCGACCATGGGCAAACACTCACGAGAATGTTCGAGATGGTCGCAATCGAAATAGAAATCGTTCTGCCAGAGAAACTTACGTAAGTACATCTGGTAGTTACGATTGCGAGGCAGCTGAAGACGAAGATGCGTCTTACGCAAGACCATCTTTGCCGAGTCACCCCGAAGGCATAATGCCATCGATGAGAACAACCCGCAACCGTGAAACAGGCGAGCTTATCGTCGAATATGCTGACGGTAGCCGTGTTGTTTATGGTCCTGATGGTGTTCCAACAGAGTTCTAGTCCGGTCTGAGTCTGATTTGAATTTCAAGATTCACAAACACAACCAACGCAAGAAGGAGACATGAAAATGTCCATCACCCACATCAACTACCGCAACCACAGCGGCCAGGGCGAAGTGGAAATGTCGAGATTCGAGCAAAGCCAGATGGCTGCGCTCACGTCGCTTATCCTTTATGAGATCGCCTACGGCGGCCACATATCCGCTCTTTCCGAGACATCAGTCGAGGTGAAGACGGACATCATGAGCTGCAAGGACCGCACCGTCTTCACAGGCAGCGTCGAAGAAATGCGTCCACTTTACTTAGCGGCGGCTGCCGCCGCGCACGTGATGCATGTTCACAAGGACGCAATCATCGAAGGAGCAGCCAATGCTCTCGGCAAGCTACCAGAATCCGTAGGCGGGAATGCGTTATTCGTAACGCATTCCGCCGGACTTTTCTTGGGTGCCGCACCCAGCATGATTGCCATTTGTGCGGTAGCGACACAGGACGAAGAAGAGATGAAGCTCTTGTCCAGTCTCAACCTGCAGCAAGCGATGGCAGTGGTGAGGCTGCAAGCTGAGAACAAGTGCGCACTCACGGAAGCAATGCGTAAGGTGCAAGAAGCAATCGAAAAGGGCGTGGATTTCGCCAAGCTCGGTGATTTCCTTTACCTGGTCGACATGGAGAACTTGCTCACCTACACCCAGCTCATCGACATTTTGGTGGCAGCAGCCAGCCAGAAGGTAAAACTGAAGAGCAAGGACATGCCTGCGGTACTCGAGCTCATGCAGAGTGGCGCCAGCATCGAAGAGGCAGTCGCAGCCGCTGCGTAGTTAAATCCACGCAAGCTATATGGCATGCGTGCTGCGTTGTCTATGCTGTCTCAGCTAAACACTAGCGTGATGGCGGCTTGGCAGAAGGATAGAATTCAACCTCTATCCTTTTGTCTTCACTTTGTTTATACTAAACTTTATAGTATTATCAAATACAACATGCAGATATTCACTGAATGAGATGTCATGGCAGGAATTACAAGCATAATGAAAAAGGTCAGAATTTTGTTTATTTTTCTGACCTTTTTCGGGATACCAAAGTAGGGTAGGACATTTGCAAACCGGGCGAGATATTTACTACGCGTGATCTTTTAAATTATGGTTCACGTTCAGCCGTTAATAAAGCGCTTTTTTAATTTGCAAAAATCAACCACCAAATTAATAACTGTTCTATTTAATCAATCCATTTGCTTTTAGCATTCTTTCAATTGTTTTCATTGGAAGATATAACTTATTGTTTGTCTTTGGAAAAGCAATAAAATCATATTTCAAGTAAAAGTCCGTAGGATCTCCTTTTTCTGCTGTCAAAATATCCACTACAAGAGCAAAAGATGCCACCACTTGCGATGCTTTCCATGTTTTTAACTTCGCATCTACCAACAAATGCTCTCCCAGTTTTAAGCCCTTTTTCTGAAATTGTTCGGCAATAGCAAATCTCCCTAAAAGAGTAACACCCACATGTTTATATTTTGGCAATCGAATAGCAATTTCATCAGGTAAATTATCTATCTGGATGCTGCTGGCTGACAAAGTATAATAGCCCATTATAGAATTTGGCTTTTCGTGGCTTGTAAGTACAAATGTTTGAGAAATATTTTGCTTAGATTCTTTGTCCGCTTGTTGCCACAAATAAGTATCAAGTTTCACAACACCTGAGCTAAAGTCTTTGCGGTCGTGTTTGTTTGTATTTAACGGCTCAGTAGCTTTGAGCGTAAATTTATCCACTATCAAAGTCCAAGCTTTTTCTTATATCGACGAGCGGCTTTGATTGAGTTTTTAGATGGCTCAGGTGGATTTAACAAGGACTGCACAAAAGCTTCTTTATCTAATCTAGTTAATTTAATAAATTCATGCTCTTCTATTGTCTTATTTGCTGCTTCAATAAGTGTTTCCTTGACAAAACCAGCTGTTGTTGTCCCTTTCAGCTCAGCTGCATAGTCAATCCTAGACTTCAATTCAGAATTTAGTCTCATGCCAAGTCTATCTTCATTTTTTTTGTTCTTATTATTCATTTCATAATCCAAACACACCAGCCAATAAATAATATTGTACGTCAAAATGATGTACTTAGCAACCCGAGATTTTAATGCAACCAACTAGAGACAATCATGATCTTCCCTGTGCCCCAAGCAATTTTATTGTCGAATAATTATTTACTGCCCATAATTACGAATATAAATATTTGTACCTTCAGGTTTTAAACGCACACCCGATCTACCACTATTATCCATTTGGCTTTTTAAATTATCCACCATAGCATCATAACTATTGCTGCGTTGATTAGTTGCTTTATCATAAGTAGATTTTTGCGAATCACGTTTTTTATTTAGTTCTTCCAATCGTGCTTTTACATCAGCTTTAATAGCATCTACACTTGGTTGGTATTCTGGATTTGGCCGTCCACCCAATATAGTCTCTGGTACGGCTTTAATTCTTTCTTCTTCCTCTGTTTTTAATTGTTTGATCTTAGCTTCAATTTGTGTGTTAGCTCTACCAGATAAGTCTTTAAACACATCACTATTCCTTCTGGTTGCTTCTTCTGCTTGCATTTTCATGCGTGAAATTGCTGTATCCGGATCAATACTAGTTGCTGGCGTTGCTATTGTTCTGTTAGAGTTATTACCAGGCATATTATCCAAAGCCATCTGAGCATATTGAGCACATGTGCTATATGGAGCAACATTTACTACTTGTTGATAATGGGATTTAGCTTTAGCTGCTTGTTTCATTGCCATATAACAATTAGCTAAATAATAATGGGCAAGGGGTTCGGCTGGACTTTGTTTAACAGCGCTATTTAAAAGTGGCAAAGCTTGTTGATATTTGCCAGCATTATATAAACTCATGCCTTTGTTTAAAGCCGTTGTATTATCAGCTGCTGCACAAGAAATATCAAATTGAGAATGACTAATCATGATAATTGATACTGCCACGGCGAACGCCATTTTGCTTTTCATTTTTTCCCTTCCATAGCTAATTTGCTTCTACGATAATAGGCTATTTCAAATATAACATTAAATATCGAGACAAAAAGAATTCATTCCTACTAAATATCACAACTTAATCACTTAAAAACGAGTATTAAGCGTTGTAAATGGGCACTTATATAAGTGTTATCTCTTATTTATACATAATACTTATAAGAAGAGGCAGCTTGCTTACTAAATTCAGATTAAATGCATTCCAGTTAAATGCTTTCCAGCGCTTGAATCTAAACCTTTTCCATAAAGGTTTTATTTTAGTGTTTGCGCCTTTAGCTTTTGAATTGATATTCGTAATTATATTAGCTTGCCTTTTGCATCAAGCAGAGCAAGAAGCATTGCGCGAAGCTCATTCCAAAGCCATTATCACTAAAACAAATACCCTTACTAAAATTTTTATTGATGCTGGTGCATCAGTCGGCGCTTATAGTGTTAGCAAAAATCCTGATTTTGGTGAGCATTATGAATTAGCAGTGGCACAAATGGAACAAGAGCTAAAAGATTTAAAAATGCTTGTCAAAGATAATCCGAGACAATTAGCAAATTTAGAACACATTGAAGTTTCTGCTCGCCGTGGACTAGACTTGCTCAACAAAATCAAAATTTCTACGGATGAAGGCTCCCGTATTAGTTCACTAATTGGTAGCCATAGAGTCTACAAAGAACTAAAAGGACTAATTGAACAAGTAGAGTCTGATTTAAACGGATTTGTTGAAGAAGAAAGACGTATTGAAAGAACAAGCCCGCAAGCACAAGCGCGCGCACGTTCTTATGTGCATATATTTCTTTGGGTAGGTTTAGTACTAAATATTTTACTTGCGCTTGTAATGGCACATTTGTTTTTCACAGGTATTACTGGTCGCCTTAGCACATTATCTGACAATGCTGTTCGTTTAGCTAAATCAGAACCATTGAATGAATCACTAACTGGTAATGATGAAATTGCTAGCCTCGATAAAGTATTCCACGAAATGGCACGTGCCTTAGAAGAAGCTATTCAAAAACAACGTTCAATTGTAGAAACCATGCCAGTTGGTTTATTCATTATCAATAACAATGGCATAATTGAATTGATTAATCCTACTATGGCTACAATGTTTGCCTACAAAGACAATGATTTAATTGGCAAACACATAAGTACTTTATTTACTAAAGCCACAGAATTTGAGCAAAGATTTGATCCAATAAAATTGGATTCAGCAAAACATGATCAAAAAAATTCTACAAGTGAAAATATATACGAAAAATTAATTGGTCACGTGCGCGAGTTAGATGCTCAGCGTTGGACAGGTGAAGTTTTTCCAGTACAGCTTACTTTAACAAGCTTTAAATACAAAGAAGGTGATCGTTATTTGTGTAACATATTGGATGTCACCGAACGTCACGAAATTGAAAGATTGAAACGTGAATTTGTCTCTACAGTCAGTCATGAATTGCGTACTCCGTTGACATCAATTCGTGGTTCGCTTTCATTGCTTGCCCTTGGTGCATTAGGTTCGGTTTCAGAACAAGCAGGCAAAGTGATAAAAATTGCTGAGCGCAATACAATAAGACTTATAAATCTAATCAATGACTTATTGGATGTAGAAAAACTAGAGGCTGGCAAATTAGAAATGGTTTTTGATAATGTGCCTTTTGCCAATATCATTGAAAGAGCGCTTGAATCAGTAAGATCATTTGCCGAGCAATATAATATTACTTTTGAAACTGCCCAAACAAATACTGTTGTTTATGCTGACGGCGACAGGCTTGTGCAAGTGCTAGTCAATTTATTATCAAATGCAGTTAAATATTCACCACGCAACGGCACAGTGAAATTATCAATTGATGAAACCAATGATTTTATAAAAATTGGCATTACCGATCGTGGACGCGGCATTCCAACTGATTTTAAAGACAAAGTATTTGAACGTTTTCAACAAGTAGAAGCAGCTGATGCAAAACAAAAAGGTGGTACTGGTTTAGGATTAGCCATCTGTAAAGCTATCATCGAAGAACATGGTGGCACAATTGGTGTTGATAGCGAAGAAGGCAAAGGCAGCACATTTTGGTTTATATTGCCTCTAAAAACTGCGGTATCCTCAGTAGCACCAGAACAAATAATTGAAAATATAAACAAAATACATAAATCTAGCAAAGTAAAAGAAAATCGATTGGAGAAAGTATGAAGGTTTTAATTATTGACGATGAAGAAGATATTCGCGCTGTGGTTTCGCTCAGCTTAAATCATTTTGGTCAAATAGATGTTTTGGAAGCTGAATCAGGTGAAGAAGGCGTAAACAAAGCATCTGTTGAAAAACCTGATGCCATTTTGCTGGATATGACAATGCCGGTTATGGATGGCCCATCTACACTGGCTGCATTGCGTGACAATCCTAATACAAAAACTATTCCAGTAATATTTTTGACAGCACGCGCGATGACAGCTGAAGTAGAACGTTTAAAAAATATGGGAGCGGCAGGTATATTAACCAAACCTTTTGATCCAGAAACACTTGCCTCACAAGTAAAAAATATTTTGACAACGCAGAAAAATCAGGCAAAAATAGAGCAGGGAATCTAACAGATACTGAACACAGAGTGGACGATTAAACAGAGGATAAAATAGAGAGAAAAAGAAATGAAGATTTGGCAAGATACATTTAACGAATTAAAAACACAATATTTGACCCGATCAATACAAAGATTGGATCAAATTGAAGAACGTTTATCTGGTCTTTCTAAAAAACCTGATGATATTACCATGCTGCGTGATTTGATGCGTCAATTCCACTGGTTAGCAGGCTCTGGTGGCATATACGGATTTTCACAAATAAGTAAATTAGGCACACACGGCGAACAAATATGTGAGCAAATATTACAAGAAGCAAAACCAATAAATAGATCTGACTGGGATAAATTTAAAGCTTTACTAGATGCTTTGCGGGCTGCTTTCAATGAAGGTGAAGATCCACAAAGAGCAACAATACAAAAACAAATTACTAAAGACGCGCCAGCTCTAGCTAATGTTGTTGTTATTGATTCCGATGATACAAATACACTCAGAATTACTCGCTTATTAGAAGAACATCAAATATCTGTTAAGCTAGTTAATTCTACATCAGCTGCATTGCATTATATTGGCAGTGAATTACCAAAAGCATTTATTCTTTGTTTGCCATTATCAGATAATTCTGGTTATGAATTTGTAGAAAAAATCAGAGAAATGCCACATGGCGAAGAGCCAGTTATTTTCATGATTGCTAAAGAAACAGGTTTCTTAGACAAAGTGCAAGCAATTCATTGCGGCTCTGATGGATTTTACGAAACACCTGTTGATTGGGAAGCAATGATACAAAGGCTTTCTCTATTGCTTGACCGCAATAAGCCAAGTTTATATCGAATACTCTCTGTTGAAGATGATCCAGATCAAGCAGCTTATATCAAAGCTGTTTTAGATACAGTTGGTTATAAAACAAGTAGCTGTATAAACCCAAAAGAATTTGAAGAATATTTGATATCAGTAAAACCAGATTTGGTTTTACTAGATATAGTTTTGCCAGAAATATCAGGCTATGAACTAGCTCGTTATTTGCGTCAAGACGAAAGATATGCCACATTACCTATTTTATTTCTTACTACACAAAATCAATTGGCAGCTCACATAGAATCAGCAAGGTCTGGTGTCGATGATCATTTAGTCAAACCAGTTGATCCTGCACTATTACTATCTGCTGTTTCGTCACGCTTAGAGCGTGCACGCTTTTTAAAAGCTTTATTACATCGTGATGGTTTAACAAGGTTTTTAACTCATGCTGCATTCATGGAATCAGCACAAGCTACAGTTGCTCAATGCAAACGTAACCCTGAACGCTTAGCATCCATGATAATTTTAGATATTGATAATATTCAAACCATAAATGACACATATGGCTACGCAGCTGGTGACAGGGTTTTATCTAATTTATCAACATTGATAAAACAACGTTTGCGCCAATCGGACAAAGTCGGACGTTATGGCGGCGATGAATTAGCAATTGTTGTTGAAGATTTGGAAGAATTTGATGCAGTTTGTCTTGCTAGTCGTTTGTTGGAAGATTTTTGTACGATTAAACATAATACTTATGGCAATAGTTCTTTTGTTGCATCATTTAGTGCTGGTGTAACTAGTTTTGATCCCAAAGTAATGGATTTAGAACGCTGGCGACGCATGGCAGAACAATCACTAAAAACTGCTAAAGCACAAGGCAAACGTTGTGTAATGAAAGCACAATTAGGTCGTACATTGGGTTAAGTTAGATTGCACAGGACTGAGTTAATTTGCACGGAACTAGGTCGCTCGCACAGCTAAGTCAGCGTGCCGCGCTAGCAGCGCTAAGGCGATTTTTCCTTATATTTATGATCTCTACTGATGAGATTTATTATCTAAATCATTTAAAAACATCTATCTTTAATAGCTATTAGAGTCTACTTTCTTTATCCAGACTATATTTTGCTAGATCTTAATAAATGCTTGTACGTGTTTTATTTGTTTTGTTAGTTTAAATAGTCTTTTGTTTACACACTCGTTTATAAATCAAGTAGCATAACCCGGCAAATCCGCTAAGCAACTCAATCTCAGGCACGCAACTGTATTTAGTCATACAGAAAGGCGTGTCCACTGTCAAAGCGAGTCCACCTTTTTTCACAAAATTTTTATTTTTCACGAAATTGTCTCCCTTCCCCGCCGAAGCATTTCCATTTCCCTTCTTTGTCCCACAGCAACACAAAAGCAAGCACAACAATCAAATCAATACAAACATGGAGGACAAGCCTATGTCAGGCAGCATTCTAGACCAAATTCCTCAAAGTGCAATTCCTGTTCGCCTCTTTTGGGGATTCCGTCGACGAGAAGTTAGCCAAGAGAAATTCTTTCAAGCGTTAGGCTCGGTTTTTATTCCTTCTACCGTCTCCGTGATGAACGATGCGTCGGCTCTTGAGGCTTATTTGCCTGCTGTCATCGATACACAAATGAGCCCCTGGGTCCCGGATGAGATAGCAGTTGTTGTGTATCGCAGCTTGAGCGATTACCACCGCGCCCACAACCAATTGCTTGGCGGCCGCGCTTATCAATTACTGCACGACAGCGTCTTCGAACCACTGGCAAGTAATAGTCGCAACTTTCCACAAGCCTTGCCTGAAGACGGTCTGCTTACTCCTGATACGCCTTATTACCTTGTTCATCAACAGCCGCAATGGCAGCTTGGCACAACTCGCCTGCATATTTTTATTCGGCGTCCAGACGAAGCCGCTCCCTCTTTTGTCAACCACGTTGCTACTTGCGTGAAGCACATTGCAAATTTGCTTGCGCACACTGCCAATGTTGATGCTGGCCCGGACTGCGTGTTAGTCCGATACAATAGCGCTTGCATTACTTATTTGGAGCACTGGCCCTTGGGTAATGTCAGCGATACATTTGCTCTTCAGTTTCATGATTTCACCACACCGATGGGTGTTTACACAGCAAAGCCACAACGTGTCCCGGCATATCTCAATTCAGCCGATCCCAATTGGCTGACTGTCAAGCCTGGTGATTTCTTGAACATGCAATTTCTTCTTGGTCAAGGATCGCTGCTTGCCTAAATGCATTGCGTACAAAGTGCATTGTGTACAAAGTGCGATGCTTGCCTGAGCCAATTTCGCCAAAATCCAAGACAAAACACTTCAAGACAAGACCACGGAGGAGAACAAGATGTTGCCTTTAGTAATTGTATTCATCATTTTGTTTGTTCTGCTTGCTTGGCCACTGGTGTATTGCTTGCACCAGTATCTAACCAATGTCTATCGTTATCTCTTACGTTATGACCGTCCCTGGGATCGCAAGACTCCATCGAACAAACGCCGTGATGATACGAGCGCGCCAAAGTTCGCCAGGCGTAGAGCTCGTGACTTGTTGCAGACATATGGCAGTATGGCAATTTTTCTCTATTTTATTCTGGTGATCCCCGATAGCAATCTAAGCATGGCTGCAATTGCAGGCTTATCAGCCTTGTATTGCCTGGGTGAAATAGCTTTGATTGTCATCTTGTTGGTTAAAAATGATCACGCTAAGTTTTGCCTTGAAGTGGCAGAACGTGCTTTTGACCAACGCGATAATACTGCCATCACATTCGATCTGCCAGAATTCTGTGACAGGACCATTGCTAATGCTCTTAGTCTGCCGGTGTCACGAATTGAAAAATGCCACCAAACTATGCGCAGCTGGGACAGACTGCGCTACGTATGACAAACAGTACCCCGTCCCAAAACACAAAACAATGCGGGGAACAAAACAAATACATGTAACAAAAAAAGAAAGGACAACTAAAATGCGCTGTCTTCTGCGCGATATCGAACTTTGGTGTAGCCGAAATTTCGGAGCATGTCTTCTGGCGCTCCTTGCATTATTCGTGGGTGGTATTTGTTTTATGAGTATTCTTAGTGGGCTAAATGGGTGAGTTGGGTGAATTGGGTGGTTGGGTGAGTGTGAGTGGTTCGCCAACTTAGGTAACCAACCCCAGCCGTCTAATCGGTGATGAGACTAATCTGTGCTCAAGACTGATCTGTGCAATCAATCTCATCCAACTAATTGAACTTCAAGAAGCGGTTAGGCTGAAGGGATTAAAACCTCCTTTCCTAACCGCTTCATCTTTTCTTATTTATTACTATAACAGATAGTGTATCAAGGTGCACAATGTAAATATTCACTGAAGGACATGTCAGGCGTGCCCTTCTTTTTTTCTTGTTTTTCAGCACCGTATATAGTATCAAGATGGTCCTTCCTAAATCAAAAACTTCTTACCATAGAATTGGAAGCCTAACGACAGCAGTTAAATTAATATCTGCCAAAATACTTACTGCCACAACCATGCTGTTGCCACACATAACAAAAAGGTCAGAAAAATTGAAATTTTTCTGACCTTTTTCCATGTACCCAAATAGGGTAGTCCATGGTGGATGATTAATTCTTTTAATTTCATTGCCATTTTTTGAACTTTTTGGCTCTACTAAAACTTTGAGAAATATGAAAAATGTTGGAAAGCTTATTTGTGTTTACAACCTACGACATCATGCCTGATTTAAGTGAATGTTTGCTGCACAATTTACTGCACAACAACAAAGCCTTGTCAGTAAGAAGCTAAATTCTAAAAGCCACCAAATAATTTAAAACTAGGCACGGTATTTCAAACAAAATAGCAAAATATATACTTAACAAAGCAATGTATAAATTAGTGTTTTCATCTTTCCATTGATCATAAAAATCAATGCCAAATAATCCTGTTTGACCAATGATAATACCAAAGAACACGCCTTTCCAAATAATAGAAATAGCGATGTTTTGCACATGTGCCAGATAACAAATCATACCAAAAACGCCAAATACACTGACTATAATATTCAAAGCTATTACCCAGCCTGAATACTCTTCATTGAAGTCGCTAATAATTGCAGCAATGCTCCAAATTATGTAAATAAAAATGTAAATTGCTATTAGTGCATTTGTCATGAATGGTCAAAAAAAATAAAATTGTGCTGACAAGAGAGTATGATAGTCAACGCACTTAAGCAAGTGCTTGGCAGGGAAAAATTTATGAGCAAAGCAAATTATCTTATAATCAGCTGCAGTTTAAATCCACAAAGCAATAGCAGAATTCTAGCCAGTAAAGCATATGAATTGCTAAAAAAAACGGAAAATGTTGAACTGTTAGATTTGCGCCAACATGCATTGCCCATTTGCGACGGAGCAGAAGCTTATGGGCATGTCAGCTTACCTGAATTAAGCAAAAAAATAAAAGAAGCTCATTGCATTCTCATGGCTGTCCCTATTTATAATTACGATGTCTCGGCTGCCGCAAAAAATTTAATTGAGTTGACTGGTAAAGCTTGGAGTGAAAAAATAGTTGGTTTCCTTTGTGCAGCTGGTGGTCATTCAAGTTATATGTCTGTGATGAGTGTAGCTAATAGTTTAATGTTGGATTTTCGCTGTGTGATTATTCCACGTTTTGTCTATGCTGATGGATCCGCTTTTGATAATGCTAATATCACTGACGACGACATAATTAGGCGCGTGGAGGAATTGACTCAAGCGGCTAAGCGTTTTTCAGCCATTGCTGTAAATACTGTTACTAACTAGTTATTAAGCACCTATTACGGAAATACCCATTCTGGTTGTCAATATTTTCAGATACCTTTGCCAGCTAATGCTTTTTCGCTTAGCAATATTTCGCGTGCCTCACCAACAACATAAAGTGAGCCAGTGATACAAATAACATCATTAGCTGTTGCAATAAGGGCAGCTTTTTTTAGTGCTTCTTCAACTGAATTGCTAGAGGTACTTTCCATACGATAAGTTTGTCCATTGCTAATTATCGTCTCAACATCCAAAGCTTTGATATTTTGTGATTTAGTAGCAATAACCCTCGGAGAAAGGTCAGCAAAATTACGCATCATGCCTTTAATATCTTTATCGTCATTGACTCCAATTATCAAAATAAAATTTCTATCGCTAAAATGTTGTTTTAAAGTTTTCACCAATGCTTTAACTGATTCGTCATTATGGGCGCCATCAAGTACAATTGTTGGTTTTTCGCTAACAATTTCAAAACGACCAGGAAATTTGACACTGCCTAAGCCTTCTTTCATAGAATTTTGGCTTACTTTTAGTCCTTGTCTGGTTAAAGTATCAATTGCTGCAAAAGCAGTAACAGCATTTACCATTTGATGCTGCCCAAGCATAGAAATATGCCATTTTTGTGTACCCCGCGTACTGCTAATTGCAAATAGTTGTCCAAGTAAACTACTTTCAATTAAGTGCGGACGATATACACTATCAACATCAATAAGCTCCGCTCCTATTTCCAAACAATGTCGAGCAATAACTGGTTTTACGGAAGGATCATTTTGGGGAGCAAGAATTGTTGTGCACCCATTGGTAATAATTCCTGCTTTATTAGCAGCTATTTCAGCTGTAGTTTTACCTAAAATTTTAGTGTGTTCTAAACTAATTGGTGAAATAATAGCTAATTTTTTCTGATCAAAAATATTAGTAGCATCGTCCCTGCCACCACAACCAACTTCAACCACTTGCCAGTCTACTTTTTGTTTGTTCGCTACATGAAAAAACAGTGCTGTTAAAATGCCAAAAGTGCTTACTGGTCCATTAATATTATTATGCTCAGCTTCAATATTTTCACGTATTTGAGACAGCGCATTCGCAAAGTCTTCCTCTGAAATTGGATGTCTGTTAACAGCAATACGTTCGCAAAAAGAATTTAAGTGCGGGCTAGTAAAAGTGGCAACGTTTGTACCAATCGCTCTTAAAATTGAGGCAATATAATTACATATGCTGCCTTTTCCTTTTGAACCGGTTACATGAATTGTTTTCCTATCTTTTTCCGGGTTGCCCAAACGAGAAAGTAATGAGCGCATACAATCAACACTCATTGAAAAAGCCTGTGGTCCCTGACTAAAACGTTCCTTGTCAGGGAAGGACAAAACATATTCGATTGCTTGACTATAATTCATGTTGTCGAGTTTAGCAGATATTTTCTTATCGGCTACTAATAAAATCCATTTGTGATCTCCTGGTAATAATTGCTCTTAGACTAGGTCGCGCGAGGAATATTGTCATGAATTATTTTCCATATTACTAGATCAATGCTTCAATAAAGTACATACTTCTTGAGATGAGGATCTCAATATTTATACTGTGGACGTATAAGTTTTCTTTTTTATAGCATTAGGTCAAAAGTCTACAAACACACTTCCTTCCTGCACATTTCAGCTGAATTTGGTCTTATCGCTAGACTCCGAACAAACTATCGTCACTACCAATAAACCACCGTCATTTCCAACAGACCACCGTCACCCCAGTAAACAATCATTTCTAAAATTTCATTTGTTGGCATAAATGCCTCAGCAAAGGAACTTTTATGACTGCCACAAAGCAATTGGCATTCTGTCAGATTGCCGTTCCGCAAATGGATGATGATCCGCCAAAACTTGTTTTTTCACCCATGAGTCCTAACCATGTCGGTGTTATGTACACAAATTATCGTCCACGAATATTTGATTTGAAACGTACCCCTATTGCACAAGCTGCTCGAGAATACGAAACAGGTAACGGGCGCGTCCCTGTTATCAAACTTGATGAGAGAAGCGAAATTAAACTGCCTATCATGTGCCCAGCTACAGCAATTGCCTTTAGGCCAACCATGACCAGTGGTGCTGTGATAAGAAAAGACGATGAAGGAAATCCACTCGAGGAAATTGCTTTTTGTTTTGGCGAAGGTGATTTTGAAGTTCATCGGGTTAACCTCAACACAGTTCATGAATTGCCTGGCATATCCGCACAAGAGCCAAGTGCAATTGCATATAGTCGAGACGGTGATTTTGTGGCAGTGGGTGGCTGCAACGGTGATATTTTAACTTATCGTCTCGCCGATACGTCAAAAAAGCCGTTGCGAGAATCTCTTTCGACACTATCAGGAGCAATCACACAATTAGCTTTCAGCCCAGAAAGCAAATGTGTTTTTGCTGCCACCAATTACAACAAAATTGGCTGTGTTATGCGCACAAGGCAAGCGGCAAGACATTTGGCTCTACGCAATCATGATGAAAATAGACAAGTGGTTGGCGTCAAATGGCAATCACTCGCTGTACATTCAAGTAAGCCTTTGTTAGCATTTTGTGGAACTTCAAGTGAATTTTGGCTTGCCAATGTCGAGACTAACAAGATAATTATCATTGATGCAGGATTGGGTGATATTCTTCATCATATCGAATTTACATCGCAGGATGAAATTATTCTTGTCGGTGAAAACGGTATTCAGAAATGGCGATATATTTTATCACCAGATGGCGATCCTTGTGACGCCGAACGCATTTGCCTGATTGAAGGAACCAATGATGCTCCTGGTGGACCATTTTTGTCAGGTAAGCAATACGGCAATTTGTTTTGTATTGCACGCTTGGGCTGTTAATTCGTTGCAATCCAATCTAGTTCATTACTAATTTCAAAACAACCAAAAACACAAAGATAGCAGGTAATTCAATGCAGCCGATTTGGTTGTGGGTAGGGTTTTTTACCTTCATTGCTTTCATGCTTGCTCTAGACTTGGGTGTATTCAACAGAAAAGCACACACAATAACATTTAAAGAAGCAAGCATCTGGACATGCCTTTGGGTATCACTTGCTTTTGCCTTTGGAGCTGGCGTGTATTTTTACATGGGTAAAGAAATGGCTTTGCAATACATCACAGGTTATTTGATTGAAGAAGCACTTTCAGTCGACAACTTGTTTGTATTCTTGGTCATTTTCTCCTATTTCCACGTCAAGCAAGCATATCAACATCGGGTTTTGTTCTGGGGAATAATTGGTGCTATACTCATGCGCGGCAGTTTGCTAGCATTAGGTGCAGCACTTGTGCAACGCTGGCAATGGCTAATTCCTTGCATGGGTTTGTTTTTGTTTTACCCAGCAATTAAAATGTTGCGCCACGAAGATAGCCCAAAAGAATTGAAAGAAAAGTGGATAGTAAAACTAGCCCAACGTTGTTTGCGTTTTACTGACGATCATCACGATCACCACTTTTTCGTGCGTGTGGCAAAACCCAATAGCGGTTTAGTTCTCCATGCAACACCGTTATTCCTAGTTTTGATTTTGATTCAATTTGTTGATTTGTTGTTTGCAGTAGATAGCATTCCAGCAGTGCTTGCTATCAGCGACAACACATTTATTTTGGTCACATCAAATGTCATGGCAATTCTTGGTTTGCGCTCAATGTATTTCCTTTTGGCAAATATCATGCACAAATTTATTTATTTGCGCTATGGTCTAGCTCTCATTCTTGGCTTCATCGGCACCAAAATGATTGCTGAAAACCTTGCTATTTTGCTTCAATCTTTCGGATTAACTGAAATTGCTCATAGCATTCCCCATATTCACATATCGGTTGCACTATCTTTGTTGATTGTAATTGGCATTCT
This sequence comes from Candidatus Obscuribacterales bacterium, assembly GCA_020054205.1. Classification (GTDB taxonomy): domain Bacteria; phylum Cyanobacteriota; class Vampirovibrionia; order Obscuribacterales; family Obscuribacteraceae; genus JAGVLS01. The sequence continues at coordinate 114,655 of JAGVLS010000035.1, forward strand.
TCTTTCATCGATAGCGGCATCACTTCTGTTTGCAAACAAAAAGGAAAGGATGTAAAACATGAAATTCGTTAGCAAATTAACGGCACCTATTAGAGGCTATTTTGCAGCTGGTCAAAGTAAAGCATCGAAAATTTGGCGCATGGTCATGGCTTTGATCACTCTTGCTTTAGTTACTTATTCATTCATGCAACCTCAAACAACTTTAGTGGCTGCCGGCGCATTTGCTCTTTACACATTGTGTCGATGTGTGATGGCTAAGAACAGCCTTGGTCGCACTGTGCTTTTCACTTTGTTGGTTTTTGTGTTGTATTTAGCCTTCTATACCTTAGTAGCATTGTATGTCATGCCATTTTTGCATGTGCTGACATATTACACCTGGAAATGGTTTATGCCAACAATTACTGTCCTGCTTGTTGGCGTGCTTTTAAACAGGCTGCTTGCTCTACTTAAAATCAAATCCAAAAAGGCTGAAAATACTCAGGCATCCCTGGAAACATCACGCCGCACGCGCTTGCAGTTGGCAGTGAGTGCTCTTGCTCTCTTGCTTGCATTTTGCACACTTTTCACCAATCATGTGCCTATGTTTGTCACCTGGCAAAAGCGTTGGTCAGTTCGTCCTGAAGTTTTGGCAGAAATTCCAGACACGGTTAATAATCGTATTTTGCTGCGCGATAATGCTCGTGAGTTTATCCAAAACGCAAGCAAAGACAATACATTGCGTGTGCTAGAGCCTCATGTGGTGAAGCTCCCGAATAGCAATACGCTGTATTGGCAGTCTAGCTTGCAGCTAGATACTCGTTACGGCCGTATTCTTGGCACAACATCGCAAGTAATTCATACTGATGCTGATAAGGTGAAAATGCATGTTGATACTCTTGATGGTGAAAAGGCATTTTTCCTTTGCGGCGAAAATAGCTGGGTGGTCAATGCTGCTTTTAACGTCAGACATCCGTTTAGCAAAATGGGTGAAGCTTCTTGCTATCGTAAAGAAAATGGTGAATGGGTAACCCTTATTCCCTATATCGGTACTATGCCTTCCAAGTGGGGAACAATGATTCCTGGTTTGTATGGTGTACTGGAAATCTCAAAGTTTTGCTGGGTTACTGACCATAGCCCAGAAGACGCTGTCAAACAATTTCCTGGCGTATTTTTTATGCCAGATGAAACTGTCAGAGAACTTAGTGAAGCTTATTGTGCCTGGCATGATGGCATAAAAAGCATTGCTACTGAAAAGGGTTACTTAGAAATTTCTGAAGAGCCAAACGCAGAAGAAACTGGTAATCGATTACCTTATATTCAAGAGTTCAAAGATATTGGCTTGCAAGCATATCTTCCTCTTGAACCACAAGGTCCAAACTATGCTCTGGTAGAAGTTCTTTTCTTTGACGCGATTGGCAAGCCACGTGTGTATGTTGTCCCAGAACATGCACATCTAAATGCTCCTAGAAAAGCCCTGGAAAATACTTACAAGTGCGACCCTGGGGTTTCTTGGACAAATAGGCGTACTCGTGAAGTGCGTCTTGTGAAGGGTCCGGGCGGCACGTTCTGGATGCCGGGCGTGACATTGCATGATCCAGATCATCCGGAAAGCCAAGCTTATGTCATGACTGCTTTAGTTGATGCTGTGACGCTTGATGCTTATCGGCTTAGCAATGAGCATGAACTTGAAGAAGTCAATCGTTTTGCAGCTGAAGGCGCACATGGTGCAAAGAAGTAGTCATTACTTTTTCCAACCAGATTTTTTCTAACCAGCTCTTTGGCTGACACGCGTTAAAACTTTCCCCAGTGTTGCAGCAGAATTGATCGCTTGAATTGAGCCTTGTGCTCATAAGACAGATCAATTTGCTGCACGCTGGGGTTTTTGATTTCAAACACAAACACAAAAGAAAGGGCATCCTTATGTGTTTCGAATCCGATCCCACACATGAATATCCAATTGGATTAGATCATGCTTTAGTAATTTCGCTACATGCTGGTGCAGTTAGGCATCTCAAAGCAAAGCGCCCTGCTATTGCAAAAACCCTGCTTGAAACAGCTATGGGTTTATATGACGAGCACAATTTGTTTCCACAAGATGAAGAATATATTCGTTTGGTCAATGATCTAGCTGCAATCGAAATTGAAATGGGCTTGTTTCCTGCAGCTTCAGGACATCTTTATCCAAAATACATAGACTCTGCTACTAATGCTGCCCGGCGTCTTTTTGGTGAGAAACATCACATAACGGCAATGTGTTATGCCACACTTGCTAATTTGTATGCTTGCCAGAATATGCCGAAGCTTGCCCAGCCTGAATTTGAAAGAGCTTTAGAAATTTTGGATACGGATACTTGCCCAGAACAACATATCCGCATTGAGGCGTTAGAAAATTACGCTAAGTTTTTGCATCAGACTTATCGGCATGAAGAAGCACGCCGACTTGAAGCTCGCATTCACGACCTTAAGCGGTCAACACAGCCCAACTAAATAACAATTTCAAAACAATGCAATAAAACAAAAGAGAAAAGTCTATGTCACCTCTCGCCCAACAGATTATTCTTGCTCTTAGTGTTGCGTGCACCTTAATTGCTTGTCTGTGTTTGCGCAAGTCCAACAGTACAAGTCGGTGGATTTTTGTTCTGGCTTTAATTGCTATTGCTACTACCATTAATGTTCATAGTTATTGGGTAACAGCGATAGAATACCGTAGCAACGGTAGCGTTAATTCAGCAATTGATGCTATTACCAGTCATATCAATGATGAAGAAGTACAATATTGTCAGTCGCATATTGTACCTGGTCCAAAAGACGAGCCCGAAGATCGTAATGTGCCGGAAGTAGAAGACAAAAGGCGATATGCAAGCAGGTACGATCGAAGCCAAGCTAAAAGAATAATTGTTGATATTTGTACTGGCAATATTGATGATTTAGCTGACACGCTAAATGAATATGAAGATAAACCATTTGCTTTGACCAAAGTCTGTCATTTGGTAAGTCATTGTTTTCGCCTAGCTGGCAGCAAGCATCGTCTACTGGGCTATGCAAATTTTATGGAATTAGAGAAGAAAGAACTTCAGGATAATGATGAACTGATTTTGACATGGCTCATTAATGAAGCACCGGTGGCAAAACTGCGCACTAAAATCACTGTTGAAGATAAAGATGGTAAAGAAAATGATCACTGGAGTTATGATCCTACTAATTTGATCACTGCTCGAGGCGCACTAGTATCGCTAAGTGATCAAATTATTGCTGACGTCAATAGGCATAAAACATATGCAGGCAATTTGTCTTCTCTATTTTCTCTCGTATTAGCCCTTGGTTTTGCTTGCACATTCATAGCTTGCATATGTCTGCGCAAATCTAATAGCACAAATCGATATGTTTTTGTTCTTACTTTACTGGCTATTGCTACAACAATTAGCTTTGTTAATTACCACCGAGCGATAACAGATACCCACCATAAGCAATACCAAGAAATTAATTCTGCCATTACCTCTATCTGTAGCCATCTTGCTGATAAAGATGCGCAATACTTCACGGTAGAAGTCGCCTTCGGTGCTAAAGATGAACATCCAAATTCTTGGGCGGATGATCGCAACGTAGGTATTGTCACTGATGCCGAGCGTGAACAAGCAGAAAAGATCATTACTGCTATGTGTACCGGCAATTTGTCTCTTATGCAGTCTATTTTGGATGAGTATGAAGACAAGCCATATGCATCAGCAAAAATGGGCTGTCTAATAAATTATTGTCTATATGCATCGGGCAGTAAATATAGTTGGTTTAGTCTTGGTTATTACATGGACTATAGCCAAGCAGACCCAGGTGTTGAAAATGAATTGCTTTTGATGATGTATGTTAAGAAGCCAGCTGCAGTCTTGAAGCAAGTGCGAGTTGTTGAAGAGACTAACGATGGCAAAGAAAACGAGAATTGGTGTTCTGCAGAAACAGACTTAGCGACTGCCAAAGGTGTTTTTGTATCCATAGCCGAGCGCATTGTCTCCAATGTCAATCATCATACTCGTAAAGCAATCAAGTGAAAGCAAAACTACAACAACACAAAGAAAGAAGGAGACCGAATCATGAGGAAAATGCTAATTATATCTGGCATAATCATTGGTATTGCTAGCGCTGTTTTGGCTGCAGCTACTTTTCAGAATGATTATGTGGATACTGGTGTTTTGGGTGGAGCTTTCGCTTTGACTTGCTTTTCAGGAGTACTCGTGGGAGCGGGAATATCCCTGCCTGCCAGGACGGAAAGCAAGTAATAAGTCAAAGCGCGCTGTCCTCCTTTTCCATTTCTAATTCGGAGCCGGGACTGCCAACTGGTGAAGTTTATGTCAAATTTTTGCAAGCACAAAACTCATACTATGTCTTTACGGCATTACAAGATGCAAGTGGAAATGTCGTAGAAGAATCACTCTGGACTGAACGGGAAATGAGAGATACATTGACTTGCTCAAGTATCGATGCAAAAATTCGTGCTCGTGCTGGCATCCAAACCAACCCCGATATTCTTGGTATCGTGACTGTAGTTCCGTGTGAGCAAGCATAAAAAACACAGCGCATGTGTGTTTGATAGTCAGTAGTGCTATTGACTTAGTCTGTTAACTTAAATATGTTTTTTTTCAGCAAGAGAAGAGCGATTACTTCTCTTGCTGATTTTATTTCAGTATTAGTTCACTAAACCATGTAGTTGGTAGAGTAGTTTAAACCTGTGCCATTTTCAGATTTTTTTGTTTTGGGTCTGGCCAAAATAGCTATTA
>JAGVLS010000027.1 GCA_020054205.1 Candidatus Obscuribacterales bacterium
TACTCACCCGTCCGCCACTAGGTATTGCTACCTCGTTCGACTTGCATGTGTGAAGCACACCGCCAGCGTTCGTCCTGAGCCAGGATCAAACTCTCCGTTACTAGAACTCATTTGGAATACAAATGAGTTGTTTAAAAACGTCTAGTTTGCCTACTCAAATTTTTGACAGGCGCCTTATATGGCTATTCAGTTATCAGGGTTCGATATATAAAGTACTGCCGGAATTGGCAGCACAATTAAACATAATAGCAATGTGACTTGCTAAGTGTCAAATTTGTAGAACACTCACTACATAAGGATTTTGATAGTTTTCGCCAATATTTGTCTGAATGATTCTTTAATAGTTGGTTTATACCTATGTATAGAGCTACTTTATATATAGGTTATGGCAATTAAGCACAACTTATATAAGCCGAAGAAATTGGGCCAGTCATGATTTTCAAAATAATAATATAGAGCTAACTTTTTTTACTAAGCTCTGTGAACTTGAATCACTAAAAACTTATTAGGCGCAAAAGGATAGAAGGAGAATATTTTCGCTTTGCTCCAGAAATAATAACAATTCGATTATCTTTCAATTGGCATAACAAATAATTGTCAGATATGCGATACAAAAGCTGCCCACCAAAATCTTGAATAGGTTCATGCGATAAAGAAACATTGGCTTTGTAATTATTGAAAACATCATTTGCCAACTGAGGACTTTCATATTCAATGACTGTCAGTTTCATTCTTTCGCTATTAGGTGGTTCAAAATGATAATCAGCTGAAGCACATCTCATAGTTGCATCTATACGCAATGAATTGGCATAAGGCAAATTTGTATAACGCTTAAAAGCATTTACTCCCATTAGCAATTTTTCAGTACCGATTACTCGATCAATTTTAGGTAATTTACTCACGATGTCAGGTAATTGAGCATGGGCGGCAATAAGAGTACTGAGTTCATTGGCTAAAGAAGAAATTGCATCTTTACTCTCCTCATCATCTTGAGAAGTCATATGACAATAAATAAAATATTTGCCTTGCCAAAAAGAAATACTGTCATCATCTTCAGAGGAGGCATCGCCACGAATCACAACTGTTGTTGCACCTTCACGCATAATTGAATAAGAGCCATAAGCGCCCTCGCTATTAGCAAAAGCATATAAATTGATATTGATATAACGATTGCCACGCTTAAAAATGCGCTGAACAAAACTCTCACAACCAAATTCTTTCAAAAAATTATTTTGTTCGTGACTAGCTAGCGCTGACACATTTGCTGGTTCACCTTCCCAACCAACTAAATTCAAACTGTTCAAATATTTCAAACTTAATTTTTCTGATTCTGAAGGCAAGGCAGGCGAATCAAATTGCGCACTTGCCACATGACTCAATGAAAAAGCTATTACTAAATAAAAAACCAAAATTAGTTTTGGCAGCATGTGCTCCAGGATGCCAGAAATTGGAAAACATGTCAAACAAGTCGATTTCAAGAGAGTTTTGGCAAATAAATCTTGATAAAATTAGCTTGATAAAATTAATAGGATTTGAATCAATGAACGTAATAATTAGATTGATATTTGTCTCATACATCTTATTATTAGTATTAACTGATTCATCCGCCTTATGTCAAAGCGCTCAAGAAAATTACGATAAGGCCAGTGCCCTTTTTGAAAAACAGAAGTATCAAGAGGCTATTTCATATTTTGAAGCAGCAATTAAAATAAATCCCAAAGATTATATGGCACATTTTGGGCGGGGACTTTGTTTTTATCGCATGAGGCAACCAGAATTAGCTATAGATGATATAAATCAATCTTTGCAGCTAAATCCCAGACATATCAATGCTTATTACACTCGTGCACTTGCTTATCAAAAAATTGGACTTTATCCGCAAGCACTAGCTGATTTTAACCAAGCAATATCTCTCAATTCAAAAGATGCTCAATCTTATACAGCTCGAGCATCTTTATTTAGAGATTTGCGTAAATATGAAGAAGCACTACAAGATTGCAATAAGGCAATTGAGCTTGCTCCTCAAAATGATATAGGTTTTTTTGAGCGCGGAAATATTTTTGTTCTACTTAAAGAATACGATAAAGCAATTAATAATTTTGATAAAGCAATTAGTCTTAATTCTAATGATGCAACGTCTTATTACAATCGAGCTTTGGCTTACAAAAAACTAGGCAAACTTGATTTAGCAAAGACAGATTACAATAAAGCCCTGGAAATAAAAGGAAAGCTAGATCCTGCTCAACAAGCAATCCTTGAAGCTAATGGTGTTAAATGAAAAAATTCCTTTTGCTATTTATTGCCGCTTTTATATGCTTACTTGGTTTTTCAAATGTTGCCTACGCTTACTATGATGATACTCATTACAGCTTCAATTATTACTTAGCTCGAACATGTGGTTATACTCCAGAACAAGCACAAAGAATAGCTAGTGCTTGTGTAGATATTGACCGATCAAGGCTAACAGAACCAAATCAATATTATAATGTCGCAGTAGGGACGGATCAAAGCGCACAACGTCCAAGAATTTTATTCCATGCTTTTATGGATTCGATAAAATATCCAAATTGTCTAAGCAGCGAGGCTGAAGCAAATAGCGCCAAAAACGATATTATTGCCCAACGCAATATTCTCTGGAATAATGCTTTTCAAATAAAAAATCCAGGTGTCTTTTTACATTTTTTGCAAGATGAAACATCACACGAAGGTTATTCAAGTTTTGCTGGACACTGGGCTTCGCCATCGGCCTATTGGAATGCACCGCTTCCATTAGGTGCATATTGTGACTTCCTTAGTTCTTATACAAAAGAACGTCATCAAGCAATGGTATTAGCTACAGTAAGTAGGCTAAAGCAATTTATGCGCAGAGCTTGTCCAGCTCAATTTAAAAATATACGAACAATAAATTGGAATAATGAAATTTGGCCAGTATTGGAAAAACTAATTGCTGCCAATCCTACTTCTCGCAGCATTGCTGATTTACCATATCGTATTACCGAACAGCCAAGTACTGAAAAAGCTAATGCTATTCTAGCAACAGTTTTAAACAGCCAACGAGAAATAAAGCCATTTCCTAGCGATCCATACAATTATATTTTTGATAGTGCCGGCAATGTTGGTTATGGATTAACTGATAATTTTGTTTTATATGGACAATTAAAATTATCAGTTAATCCTGGCTCTGACAAATCACCAGTTACAATTGTAATTAAGCAAGCCCCAACACGCCAAGGTGAAAATGCCTTAGCTATTGCCAATCGGGCAATTACTGTTTTTAATGAGCCAGCTACATTCAATAATTTACCAGTGGGCAATTTGCTTATTGAAGCTTATCGCAGACAAAGTCCTTGTGGAAAAACAGAAATAAATTTAGATCAAGAAAGCAAAGATGTTTATTTAAAACTTGACGAAGCCAATCTTCAATTAGTATTAGCAGATGTAAGTCCAAACAAAGGTACAAGCGCTGATGATTATACTTTCCGCCTACAGTATCAAATAAATGGAATGAGTGAAACTGACAAAATTAAAGTTAGCGAAAGAGTTGTCATCTCAGGTCCTGTAAAACAAGTTGTTTCCAATGAGGAAGTTGAAATTGCAGGTACAAAGCCACTAATGAAAAAATTCTGGAAATTTAGAAAATTTCCAGCAGGTAATTATGAATACAGTTATGTCATTCGAGCTAAAGACATGTCACTTGCAAATTCTATTGCATTTGTTGTCACCAACAAGACTATAGAACCCCCACAACTTACAAGTCAGACTTCTCCCGAGTCCGGTGTTTATAAATGTAGCGCGCCGACAGTTACAATATCTAATGATTTAGCTTCCCAAGCAAAATATAAAAAAGCAGTAGCTAGCGGCAATAAAGTTAGTATTTACACGAAGTCTATAGGATCAAATTCTTGGGGAAGTACAGTTATTGCTTTTACACCACCACCGGCCACTATTCATCTGGGCGATGCAGTTAAGCTAAAGCTAACAGTAACACAAAGAGACCCTAGTCCGTATAGAGATGAATATTGTTCTATTGGCACAAATCTAACAACAAGACAGGAGAATGCTTCTTTTGGTACAAAAGATAAGTCTGAACAAGAATTGGTTTTTAAAGTAGATAGAGTAGATAAATCTCAACCATACATTGATTTTTTTATTGGCGGATTAACAATTAAATATACTTATCAATGGCAACAATAACAAATTAGATTTTTAAATCTATAATGCTGTTTGTCTAGCTTTTTGTTTTTGATACCAGGCAATTGTGTTGCTTAAGCCTGTTTTCAAATCAACTTTTGGTGACCATTTTAGTATTTCTTTGGCGCGAGTAATATCTGGCAAACGTCTGTGTGGATCATCTACCGGTAATGGTTTGTAGACAATTTCACTTTTGGAATTAGTCAATTCTTTAATAATTTGAGCTAATTCCAAAACAGTTTTTTCTATTGGATTGCCTATGTTTATTGGTTCATGATAATCCGCATTCATTAAAGCAACTATGCCATCAATCAAATCAGTAACATATTGGAAGCTACGTGTTTGTTTACCATCTCCATAAATAGTAAGAGGATCACCTGCAAGCGCTTGTTTTATAAAATTGGAAACAACACGACCATCATCAGGACGAAGCCTTGGACCATAACAATTGAAGATTCTCACAATACGAGAATCTAAATTATGTTTGTGATGATATGCCATAACTAGTGCTTCAGCAAAACGTTTTGATTCATCATATACACCACGGGGACCAATAGGATTTACATTGCCCCAATAAGTTTCTGGTTGTGGATGAACAGTTGGATCACCATAAACCTCTGAGGTGCTAGCAAGCAAATATTTTGCGGATTTTCCTCTTGCTACACCAAGCGTATTATGTGTACCAAGCGAATTAACCTTCAGAGTTTCAATAGACAATTGCAAATAATCAACTGGGCTAGCAGGGCTAGCAAAATGAATTATCCAGTCTAAGTCATCTTTTATTTCAATATAATTAGAAACATTATGATGAATGAATTTAAAACATTTATTTGATTCATGCTGATGGATATTGCTTAAATTACCGGTGACTAAATTATCCATGACAAAAACATTATGTCCGTCAGCAATCAGCCTATCAGTCAGGTGTGAGCCAATAAATCCAGCTCCTCCGGTAATAAGTACCTTCAATGCCCAACTCCTTTGTATGTAAATCCTGCCTGAATTATTCTTGCTTCATCCAAACAATTTCTACCATCAATTATCACTTTATTTTTCATACGTTTTGCCATTTCTATCCAATTAGCATTTTTAAATTCATCCCATTCAGTAACAAGTACTAAAGCATCTGAATTATCAGCTAATTGTAATAAGTCATGGCAGTATTCAATTTTAAGATCGCTGTATAAACGAGCACAATTATTCATGGAAACAGGATCATATGCTTTTACATGTGCTCCCATTTTGTTTAGCTGGGAGGCTATTGTTAAACTAGGAGCATCACGCAAATCATCTGTATTTGGTTTAAACGATAGTCCCATCAAACTAATGGTTCTGCCTTTTACAATTTTCAATTCTTCTTGCAATTTTGTAATCACAGAAAGTCTCTGTTGTTTATTAACAGCAATTGTTGCTTCCAACAAATGAGTTGAAGAGTTATATTCATTTGCTACATCAATAAGCGCATTAACATCTTTACCAAAACAACTGCCGCCCCAACCAATACCAGCATTTAAAAAACTTCTACCAATACGTTTATCAAAACCAATGCCATCTACAACTTGGCGAATATCAGCTCCTACTTTTTCACACAATGAGGCAATTTCATTGGCAAAACTAATTTTCATAGCTAAAAAAGCATTAGCAGAATATTTAATCATTTCTGCCGATGCTAAATCAGTAACAACAAAAGGTACACGTTTGCAATCTATTGGTCTTTGAGCAACGTTGGGAGCAGCAAAGCTTTGTTCAATAATTGATTTGTATAATGTTTTCATAGTAGCAACAGACTCTTCGCTATTTGCACCAATAACAATACGATCTGGGTAGAATGAATCTAATAAAGCAGATCCCTCACGTAAAAATTCTGGATTACTTACCACATAAAATTTTGGTGCTTGCGCAATAGCACTGCGAGCAGGAACTGCCTGCATTGCTTTCATACCTTGATTTACAAGCATTTCTACCCAATTACCAGAGCCAACCGGCACAGTAGACTTATTCACGATGATGCGTGTGCGTTTTGTATCTAAACTACCACCAATGGCAGTAGCCACATTTACAACCTGAGACATGTCAGGCTCGCCGTTGGCAAGAGATGGTGTGCCAACAGCAATAAAAACTATTTCGGCTGCTTTAACACCTTTATCAATGCTTTCAGTAAATTCAAGTGCTCTTTGCGATATGAGTTCACTCAATAATTCTTTGAGCCCTGGTTCATAAAAAGGCACATTGCCTTTATTTAGTTCTACTAACTTATTCTTATCGGACTCAACAACAACAACTTTATTGCCTAAGTAAGCCAAACATAAGCTAGTAACTAGACCTACATAACCCGCACCAATTACACAAATGTCCACAGTTTAGCCTTTTCTTTATTTGTTGCTCTATTATACCAGCGTAATAAGTTTCTTCTTACAACTCGATTGTGTATTTATTGTCCCAATATAACAATAATATAGATCTAAAATGTTAGATTTAAGTGCAATATGTAACTTCTTGAATGTGATGCAAATTAATTGCAAATGAACGATAAACTTTCCAAATTTGTTAATACTATAGCCAAGCTTAGAAGCCCAGACGGATGCCCTTGGGATAAAGAGCAAGATCATAATAGCTTAAAGCGATACTTGCTTGAAGAAGCTTATGAAGTGCTAGAGGCAATAGACAGCAATGATCCTAATCAATTGAAAGAAGAATTGGGTGATTTGTTATTACAAGTTGTGTTACATGCTCAAATAGCAAAAGACAATGGCGAATTTGATATACAGAATATTGCAGAAGCTATTGATAATAAAATGATCAATCGTCATCCTCATGTATTTGGTGATAGCAAAGTAAATTCAGCAAAAGATGTTGTTACTCAATGGGAAAAGCTTAAAGAAGAGGAAGCAGCAGCAGCAAATCAACATAATAAATCCACACGCTCAGCATCCATAGTAGATCGTGTACCAAAAACATTTCCTGCACTACTTAAAGCTTTAAAAGTTTCCGAGGCAGCGGTTAGCGTTGGTTTTGAATGGAGCAATGAAGAAGAAGTTTGGCAACAAATTTATAGCGAATTAAATGAATTAAAAGATTCCATAGAGAAAAAACATACAAAAGAAGAAATAGAACTTGAAATTGGCGATGTATTATTTTCATTAGTAAATTTAGCTCGTTGGCATAAATTAAATCCAGAAGATTGTTTGTCAGCTACAATTTCTAAATTTCAAAAACGTTTTGCCAGTATGGAAGATCACGCTCAAAAACAATTATCAGAACTTTCAAAATCTGAATGGGCAGGACTTTGGCAAAAGGCAAAAACAATCGAGGGGGAGTAAGTCCTTTGAAATTATTGAGTTCTATCTTAAATTTAGGTTTTAGCATAATTTCTGGCAAATTAAGTCAGTACAGGAAAACAATAAAAGAACTATCTCAAAAAATAGAATCAAGTTCTTCAGATAAAAAAGAAATTGATGAGAAAGTCTATTACGAGCGTGGAATAGCTTATCTACATTTAGGTCAGTATATAAAAGCAATAAATGATTTAAACGAAGCCATTAAGATCAATTCTAATTATGCCAATGCTTATTGGAATAGGGCTGTTGCCTATATGTGCTTACAAAAATACAATCAGGCATTAGATGATTTTTCAAAAGCTATTAGCTTAAGCCCTAATGATGCCCGGATTTACAATAACAGGGGAATTATTTATAGCCAGCAAGAACAATACAAAGAAGAAATAGCTGATTTTTCCAAAGCAATTGAGCTTGATCCACAATATATAGAAGCATATAAAAATAGAGCAAAAGCTTATAAAAAGATTGGCAGAGAAGATCTAGCAGCTCAAGATCTAGCAAAAATAAAAGAATTGAACTGAGCCGAACGCCAAATTAATTACCTAAAATAGGACTATTGGTTTTTTTGCTAACTTTAACTGGTACATTACTATCAAGACTTAAATCAATATAGTCTACATGTTGATTTATTGTGTTAAGTGACGGCAGCACGGATGCTAATCTGCCTAATCGTTTATTCAAATTTATATCAGCGCTACCAAGTTTTAAGCGTAAATTATCTGTCTCTACCCAAATATTATCTTCTTCTCTTAAGTCAACATATTTGACGCTTTGACCTGTTTCGTCAACAATATAATTTGTCCAAAGAGCCCATTGTTTTATATCAGATTCTTTCATATGGGATGCTTTTTTGCCAATAAATTTTAAATTGGGTTGTATAACTTGAGGAAATTTGGATACAGGTACAAAACGTCCAGTTTGTGCAATCACACCACTTATATTTTGATCTGGCGCGTCTGCATAACTTGCCCAAGGAAATTCTTCTAAAATTACTATTTCTAAATGTGGGCAAGGAAATAAGTATCTCCTTACAAAAGCATGATTGACTGATTCTAAAGAACAAATTTCTTTTTCTAACTTTTGTGGATCTAATTTATAAATAGGTATGTTTTGAATTGATATACCAGCATAATTAGCTAGAACATTTTTTATTTGTTTGTCGCTCGTGACTATATTTCCATTTATATGTATATCTTGATTAATATCTTTCATTTTCCAAGGCAGAAAAATAAGACAGCTAGCACCTAAACTAATTAGGATTAAAAGCGAAGAATAACGCAATATTTGGCGCCTAAGCCTAGCTTGTCTAGCTATCTTTCTCTTTTGTCTTCTGCTTTTTATCGTTTCTTGGCGTTGCTTCAAATGTGCTTTCATCTGTTTATTTCCCATTGATTCCATTTAAAGCAAATTTACTAAGAGCGCCTTGATAAACTATTTTTGCTGGTCCTGTAATTAAAACATGATTATTAGTCTTAAGCCAATTAACAGATAGTGTTCCGCCAGGAAGCTTAATATTGGCTTGCCTATCTAATAAGCCTGCCATTACACCAGCCACAAGTGTCGCTGCTGCACCACTTGCACAAGCTAAAGTCGGACCACAACCTCTTTCATAAACAAATACATTAACGTTTTTTGCATCAATTAATTGAGCAAATTCTACATTTACCTTTTCGGGGAAAAAATCATTTTGTTGTATTAATGGGCTAATAGCTAATTGTTCGTCAGAGGACAAATTGCTATTGAAAATTACACAATGAGGATTACCCATACTTACACAGGTAATAATAAGCTCTTTGTTATCAATTAAGATTTTTTCTTTTAAAACTACTTTCCTTGATTTTCCGGACACCGGGATAGCAGTACTTTCTAATATTGGCTCTCCTAAATCACTGGTTATATGATTGTCGTTTTCAATTAAAACTTCCACTTTTCCATGGGTAGTCTCTACATTGAGCTTATTATTAACAGTCAAATTATGCTCTTTTGCCCATAAAGCCAAGCAACGTATGCCATTACCACACATATTAGAAAAAGAGCCATCATTGTTAATATAAGACCAAGCCAATTGGCAATCAGATCTATTAGTGGCTTGAACAATAATTAGCCCATCGGCCCCAATGCCAAAATGCCTATCACACACAAGCTTGGCTAGTTTTTCCAAGCTTAGAGCCAAGTTTTTTATATCTTTTTGGTCAATAACGACAAAATCATTGCCTAAAGCTTGCATTTTGGTAAACGGGATGGAATCTGTTGAATCTACAATATTCATATTTGTGTTTAGAGTAGCGAGCTTTACTTTTCGTAAAAACCTTTGTTTAAGGTAACTATTAAGGTAGAAAGACTATAACTTTATTCTCTTGACATTGGCTGGTATTGGCATCAAGACTAATACTTCCATTAAACCAGGATTAAATTTTGTATATTTCGCTCTTAAGCTGATGGACTAGCCATTGGCGCGGGTATTTAAACATTGTCTGGCGATCACAAATAGAACAAATAATCGCTTTAGACCAAATTACAACAAGCGTAATTTTAGTGTTTCCTTGTGCTCAATAGGACATATTGCCAATGTTCCATCCATCTTCACAACATATTTCATTTAGGCAACAGATAATATCTCTAAACCAAGGATATCCTTGTCCCCGTTGTCCCATCGGCAGTTTAGAGGTTTTTGGACTAACTGAAACTTTAAAATGTGATAGTTGTGAGAGAAGTTTTGTACCCTTAAAAAGCGGTAGATTTCTATATCCAGCTAATCAACTAGGGTGGAAAATTGCACCAACATTCTGGTGGGACGGATTTCGCTGGCATCGCGATCGAACCACAGCTTCTACCAAACAATTAACAATTATTACTTTACTCAGTCTAGTACCTGTATTAGCAATTTTAGTAGCTGCACAAATAAATCCACATTGGTGGACAGAAACGGTACCTAAAGGATATTTACCAGCTTTATTTGCGTCAATTGCTTGGTTATTTTCATTGCAATTAATATATTTATCCTGTTGGGACTTTGATTTTTATTCATTGAAAAATAAGCGTAAAGTAAAATCTTAGTTGCAAATAGAAAATTTCTGCTTTGTGCTAACATTGCCTGATTGTGCTTTGTAGATAGGCTAAAGTCAGAAAACAACTGAAAAGTATGGAAGGCAACAAAAAAATTGAAGATGGGGAATATTCATCACATGTTCCTGTCATGGTTCAAGAATCTATTCAGTGTTTAAATATTCAACCAAATAATGACTTGATTTGGCTTGATGCTACAGCTGGTGCTGGCGGTCATTTAAAAGCAATTATCCATAAGTCTGGTAATAAAGCACAATTTATTGGCTTAGATTGCGATTTGAGCGCATTGAATTTAGTAAAACAAAATTTGAGAGAACAATCATTGCTTACATCAAATGTACATTTGGTTCATGCCAATTTTTCTCAGTTGGAAGAAACACTACACAATTTAAATATTCAATTTGTAAGTGGTGGAATTTTAGCTGATTTAGGCATATCAACAATGCAGTTGAAAAATGCCAATCGCGGTTTTAGTTTTATGATGGACGGACCACTTGATATGCGCATGAATCAAAACAATAAAAAAACTGCCAGTTATTTTGTCAATGAAGCTAATGAATACGATCTGGCAAAAATCATATTTGAATATGGCGAAGAAAGAATGAGCAGACCAATTGCTCGCGCTATCATAAACGCTCGCCCCATAGAAAGCACCCTGCAATTGGCGGATGTGGTAGCAAATGTGGTATCACGCTATAAGGGCAAACATAAAGTTCACCCGGCTACTCGTACATTTCAAGCAATTCGGATTGCTGTAAATGATGAATTGCAAATATTGGAGCAGTTTTTATCTGAGGCAATTTCAGTTTTAGCACCGAAAGCAAGATTAGTAGTAATTACTTTCCATAGCTTGGAAGATAGATTAGTTAAACAAGTTTTTAAACAAAGCTCTATCAATTGTATTTGTCCACCTCGCTATCCAATATGCACATGCAATCACAAAGCGCTTGTCAAGATACTAACCCCTAAAGCTTTAATACCAGATACATTAGAAGTACTTGCCAATCCCCTAAGTCGTAGTGCTAAACTGAGAGCTGTTGAAAAGCTTTAAAAGCAAGTAGTCATTAGTGGGCGCTATAAATAGGAGATCAGAGATGAGCATGCAAGGTGTAAAACCTGCTTATGATTTACCTAATTGGGTTTCAACCGCGCATACTCGAAACAGTTTGCCTGAAAATAATATTTTAGATTCTAATTCTACCCCAATAAAATTAGCACCAGAATGGCAATTCAGTGGATATACTCGCCGAATTCCATTTGTTGTTCGTTTAAATAGAGTACTAAAAACGGTATTGATTACTTTATGTGGCTTGACCATTCTTGGTTATGGCTTAGATGTTGCTAGCTCCAACGATGTAAGTAAGCTACAGGATGAAGCTCGTAGACTAGGCGAACAAAATACAGAATTATCAGCTCAACTTTTAAAAGTAATTTCTTTTCAAGGCATTCAGACAAATGTAATTGGTCTTTCTAGATTACACGTTCCTGAACATGTGTTAATCGTAAAGGAAGTAAAGCCTATGAGCTTAAGACCTTTTGAACCAGAAAAATCTTTTTTGCCTCTCATGTCAGGCTATTGAAAATTGACATAAAATCAATAAGTTTCGGCTCTGGAAATTTTTAGGCAATGTCTGTGTTCCCAAAAGAAGATGTAACTGTCAAAAGATCTGAATCAAGAAGAGTTAAAAAACCACGCTCACCTTTATGGCGTTTGAGAATGTGGCAATTATTTATCTTTTGCGGATTGCTCATTATTGCCATGAGACTTTATTATCTACAAATTATAAAAGGCCCACAATTAACTAAACGGGCAACTGTTCAAAGACAGCAAAATAATGTTCTGGTCCATCGTGGCGCCATTACTGATCGTCATGGATTGCCTTTAGCTATTGACACCACCCGCTATGATGTTTATGTCCATCCAGGTTTACTTAAAGTTAGTGTGCCAAAAGCAATAGACACATTCTCTACAATCACTGGACAAAACAAAGAAAAAATTGCCAAACTCATGAATAGTAATTATCCAGTAATTACTTTAGCTCGACATTTAAGCCGTGAATCTATAGATGAATTGCAAGCATTGAATTGGGCAGGTATTGATATTGTGCCACGATCTTTTCGTCATTATCCAGAAGGCACATTAGCTTCTCATATATTAGGCTATGTCAATTTTGATACAAAAGGTCAAGCTGGGGTTGAGCAAATAGAAGAATCATTATTGCGCAGTATTGGACGCGTGGAAAAACCTCAAGTTGATGGACGTGGACATCCAATTTTGGTGAAGAATGCGTATCACATATGGGATATCACTCCTCCCATGGGACGTCATGTTGAATTGACTATAGATAATTATTTACAACACTTGGCAGAAAAAGAACTAAGTGCCATGTGCAAACATTCCCAAGCCTTAAAAGGCACAGCTATTGTCATGGATCCTCAAAATGGTGAAATTCTAGCTTGGGCAAATTGGCCCAAATATGATCCCAACGAATATTCTCGCTATCCATATGAAATTACTAAAAACTGGGCAATGGTAGATGTGTATCAGCCAGGCTCAACATTTAAAATTATTACAGTTGCCTCAGCCCTTGATTTAGGCGTAATCAAACCTAATTCTACCTTTGTAGACAATGGCAGTTTAAGAGTTGGTAATCGCGTATTGCATAATCACGAACCAGGTGGCCATGGCGCTTTAGATTTATTGCATTTATTCATTCATTCAAGCAATGTTGCTTCTGCTCAAATTGGTTTGTTGATGCCACCAAAATTATTTCACAAAAAACTAAGTGAATTTGGATTAGGACATAAAACAGGTGTGGAATTGCCAGGTGAATCAGCAGGCTTATTATTACCAGCAAATTTATGGAAACCAATTGATCAAGCAACCACTGGATTTGGGCAAGGTGCTATTGCTGTCACCCCATTACAATTACTATCAGCAGTTAGCACTGTTGCTAATAATGGCATGAGAATACAACCACATTTAGTGAGGCGAATTTATGACCCAAGAACAGCAGTTACTGAATCATGGAGCAACCCACAAAAAACACGTGTTATATCCAGTGAAACTGCTAGCTTAGTAGCATCCTTATTATCTGAAAGTATTAGTCGTGGAACACAAATAGCAGGAAAAGTTCCCAGCTACCGTGTTGCTGGCAAAACTGGAACAGCTCAAAAAGTTACAGCTTCTGGACGCGGCTACATAGCAGGACAAACAATTGCATCATTTGTTGGATTTCTCCCTTATGACAATCCACAATTTGCTTGCATAGTAGTTGTCGACAGTCCACAAACTGATGGACGCTGGGGCAACACAGTAGCTGGTCCAGTATTCAATGCCATTGCCATGGAATCAGCTCGTTATTTGGGCATCCCACCATCGACCCGAGTTGATATAGATGCTAAAGCAAGCAATGCTCATTTTGTACCACCATCTGTAAAATACGCTAGTGAACTAAAAACAAAAGAGTAGAATTAAACCTAATGAGCCTTGGAAAAACTTTTGGACTAGTTGCACTTTTGACTGTAGTTTCAAAATTTGCTGGTCTTGCTCGCGACATTGTTGTAGCTCAAGCTTATGGAACCAGCTTATTATCTGATGCTTATAATTATGCATATTTATTAACAGGCAACATACTTATATTATTTGGTGGGCTAGGCGGACCATTTCATTCAGCAACTGTTGCTATTTTAACGCCAAGAAAAAACAACGAAAATTCTGGAACATTAATATCACAAATTACACTAGCTACAAGCGCTGTATTACTTACTATAGCCATAATCACATTTATATTTGCTCCTAATTTAGTCTCAATATTAGCATCAAGTTATGGAAGTTCACCAGCAGAACATCAAAGATTTGTTTTGGAGACAAGCAAACAATTACAAATAATGTCTCCCTTAATTATTATTGCTGGACTGGTAGGCATATCATATGGTGTTTTGAATGTTTATAATTATGTTTTTTGGCCATCACTTTCTCCAGCTATTGCCAGCATTGCTATTATTGCTGCCATTGTTTTCATACAAGATCACAGTACTGGCTTGCCCTTAGCTATAGGTACTTTGATTGGTGCAATTGGTCAATTAATTGCCCAAATTCCTGATTTATTTAAAACCAAATTAAAAGCTAGTTTTTCTTTTAGTCCAACACCAGGATATAAAGAATATACAGGTATGCTTTGGCCAGCTGTACTAAGTACGTCTATAGGACAATTAAATATTTATGTTGATAGTTATTTTACGTCGTCTTTAGAAAAAGGTGCTTGGACAGCTATTATTAATGCTAATCGTTTAGTACAGCTTCCTTTAGGTGTATTGCTTACGGCTATGCTTGTACCCATATTGCCACGTTTTACAGAACATGTTTCAAACAATAAAATTGATGACCTGCGCGAAGAATTAAGACGGGCATTACGATTTCTTTGGTTTCTTGCTTTACCAATATCAGCTATTTTATTAGCTATTCCATCACCAATTATTCAAACACTATATGAAAGAGGACAATTTGATGAATATTCACGTCAATTAGTCACTACTGCATTATTATTCTTAGCACCAACAATATTTTTCTATGTAGCACGTGATTTAATTACTCGTGTTTTTTATGCCTATCAAGATTCAAAAACACCTTATAATATAGCTATTATTGCCATTATTGTTCACTTTATTTTTGATGCTGTTTTAGTATGGTATTTAAAACTAGGCATTGCTGGCATTTCACTTGCTACTACTTTAATTACTATATTCAATTTAAGTCTATTAACTTTTTTCATCAGAAAAAAAGTTGGTATGCTTGGTTTTAGCAAGCTTATAAAACCTGTATCAATTATGTTTCTAGCATCATTTATTTGTGGGCTAATTTCATATCACACACAAAGCTTTGTCCATGCAAACATACATTACCAAGGCTGGCTTATGTTATTTGTATCAGTAGCATTAGCATCAATTGCTGGGCTGGGAGTTTATACAATCATATGCTTATTGTTTAAATTAAATGAGCCAATAATGTTATTAAAACGTTTTGGTTTGATAAAAGCTTCTTAGTTAGCTGTTTTAAAAATTCCATTGCTGCCAGTTAATTGCGAAAGTATGACTGAGCTTTTCAATACTCTTCGCAGTACTTTACTATCTTCTTTTTCAGATGATACAAGCATTGTTTTTAGTGGTGTTATTTGAGATATAGCTGAAGGTATAGAAAAATCAGAACCAAATGCTGTTACTCCATTTTCTACTTCTTCCAAACGCACATTTCTATAAGCAATACTTGTAGCAGGATTAACTTGTTCAAATATTGGATTTTTCTTTTTAGTTAATACTATTTGTCTACCTGGACCAACATCAATTACCTTTTTGCCTACTAGTACACGTACAGCTTGTGGTCTGGAGCTGCATAAATTATAAACAGCAACATCATTGCCTGTTTCTATCACATAAGCTACGGAATGCGCAGCAATGAGTACATTTCCTTCTTTTGTTTTTACAACTATATCTTGAGTAGGTGAAAATAATATTTTTCCTTTTTCTAAAACAAGATAATTACCACGAGAATCTCCACCAATAATAGCGCCGCTTGCTGTTAGCTGATTTATTGATGTCTCATCAAATAAACTTGTCCTAAATAAAGCAATTGTTGCAGCAGGCATTGTTTGTGTAATTGCAGCATAACCATATAAAGTATCATTGGACGTCTCTATTGGCGTATAGTCAGTGGCTATTCTTGTGCCAATAGCTGAAAAATTCAAATTAGATGATGGAATAAACAAAAATGGGGCAGCACTTGTAGGTATTGTTGTACTTGCCGATGCAGGTAGCGCATAAGCAGTCACTATGCCATTATTATTTATAATGCTAGCTAAAAGCACTAAAGCAGTCGAAGCACTACTGTCTGGGGCGGTACCCGTGGGAGACAATGAAGCACCACCGCTAGCATTTAAATTAGATAAAGCAACGACCGTAGGTGTAAATAATTGAGCAGTACCAACAACATTTACCGTAGAGCCAGTAAAATTAATACTACCCCCACCACCAGTAGCATACATTTGAGTGTTTCCTCTAAATGTCATAGTATTATCAAAATTCAAAGTGCCAGTAATAGAATTGATAATTATTCCACCATCAGAACTTTGTGCTACATAGACTCCTGAATTGGAACTGCTTTGTAGTGTTACTGGTGTAACATTGCCAATTAAAATCTGACCATTGCCATGAAATGAAGTTATTTCAACACCTGGGTTAATTACAATACTGCCAGTAGCTCCTGGTGAATTGACAAATGTACTACCAAAAAAAGCTTGATTACCAGTAAAAGTAACAGTTTGATTGCTGTTACCACTACTAATACCTAATAATAAAACAGAAAGTGGATTTTGCAAAATAATAGAACCACCACCACTAATATTAAAACTACTAGCACCAGTAGATGTTAGTGAAGCATTAGCACCATTTGCAGAATTAATAGAAAGTACACCACTATTTACAAAGTTTTGAAATGTCATATTTACTTGTGGCGCACTAATATTTACTGTCACACCAGAATTAATCGTGCCAATATCCCAAGGTTCTCCAAAACCATTTGTAACAACAGCGTTAGAAGATATGAATGTTTGATTACCAGTAAAAGTTATAGTAGGTGTAGGCTGTATATTAACTACAATAACTAAACCATCAACTCCTAACCCAGCGAAAGTTCCACCACCATCAATTGTAAGATTAGGACCTATTCCAAGTATAGCTGCAACATTGTTTTCTGCACTAATAATTCCAGAATTATGGATAGTTTCACTAGCAAGTAAAGCTATGCCACTATTACCTGAGGCTTTTCCATTAATGGTTGAACCAGAAGGTATAGTTATTATTGTTCCATTAAAAAAAGCAGCACTTACACCAGAAACCATTTGCACATCTAAGTTTCCAGAATAATTTAAAGGACCACTGGCAACAAAAGAACCATCTAATCCACCAATAAGAACAGTCTGTTCATCGATAGTGGCATTTAAAGCAGTAATAATTGGTGTACCTAAAATAGAACTTGTTACACCAGGATTGAAAATCAATGTTTGCCCTAATGGTTGTGTAGCAAAAAAACGTCCACCAGAAGCCCCATCATAACCAGCAATAGCAATCAAGCCACCAGGGGCAAAATTAGTATTTACAGCGGTTGCGTTCTGAATGATAATATCACCAGCGCGATTATTTAAAGTACCAGCTGCATTTAGTCCAGCTGATAAACGAATAACCCCATTACCTGTTGTAGTAATATTATTATTGATAATAATATCTCCACCAGAATTAATAGTAATAGTAGCTGGACTAGCCTCTGTTGCTGCACCATTAATTGTTAGCTGACTAGTTGAAACATCAGCTGCTTGATAATTTGTAGCAGCCATTATATTCCCAGACACAGGATTACCAGCTGTAATTATTATTGGAGTGCCGACAGAAGCTGACGGTCCACGAGATAATATTTGTATACTGCCAGTAGGCAATCCTGAAGTTAACGGATTTGTACTAAAAAATGTATTTGGCGAACCAGTTGTATTGATATTACCTAATACTATGCCAGTACCAGCATCTTCACCTGCCATTACTAATACTGTGCCATTATTGCTAGCAGCTGATCCACCAGTAAATATATTTGAGGTTGTATTTAAAGTAATAGAACCATTATTAGCCCCACTAGCAAATGCTGCTAATACTACATCACCTCCAGAGCCTGTTGTACCGGTTGCGCGTGTATCAATTGTTGCAACACCACCACTACCAGTTAAATTTATATTTCCACCTGTACCTGAGGCACCAGTAATTGTAAGCGTAATATTGGCATCATTTGGATCTGGTGTTGGCGGCAAAACAGATCCAGGGGCTGCTGGACCAGAAGATGATTGAGCAGTAAAAGCAGCACCGGCAATTATTGTAATATTGCCACCACTGCCATTAGCAGAAGATGTATTAAATGATAAGCCACCGGCTCCCGTTGTGATATTTCCTGAAGCGACAATAGCTAGATTTTGTCCAGAAAATACAAGCGAATTAATAATTGTTATATTGCCTGCTGTGTTGTAAAAAGCTGGGTCTCCTGATAAACATATATTGCCAATATTTAAATTTTCAGTTGATGCATTAACAATTGATGTTCCCGCTTTTACATTTATTGTGCCAGTTATATTATTAGCGTCCACATATACATGTCCATCACCAGAATAAAGATTGAGTTCTTGGCTCAATAAGTCTCCACCAATAATGCGCAAATCTATCTTTTCAATAAAATCATCATCCCTAAAATTTATAGCTGAATTTATGGCTTGAAATTCACCAGCTGTATTATTTACTAGTATTGGTACAGAGGCGAGCGCATTGACGCTAATTAGTGAATTAAGAGACGAAATAATACCAGCATTTACTAAATTACCAGAATTAGCAATGAGATTGACTGCTCCCATTGCTTGCATAATTGGCGCATTGCCAATTGCACCAGCTGGTAAAGCATTGATAATTGATCCACCAGCAGTTAAATTTAAATTGCCACTGCTAGTTATTGCTCCCGCATTAACAATATCAGCAACAGAAATGAGATTGAGATTCAAACTATTAATAGCATTATTCACACCCAATAATCCTGAATTAGGTAATACTGTCGATAATAGTGCACTTTGATTATTGGCAATATTATTAGCAGAAATGGTGGCATCTATATTTTGAGCATTAGTAGAAAATGCATACAAATTACCAGAATTAGTAATATTGCCAGGAATATTGAATGCAGGTGTATTAGAAAAATTGATAGCGCCAGTAACGCCAGCTGGCACAATTAAATTAGATAAGTATTGACTGACGTGAGCAGGTAAATTAAAAGAGCCACCAATAGCAGCACCATTTGCATCCATAATAATAGATTGTTGACCATTTAATACTTGGTAGGCAGCTATTAATTGAGCTGGTGTAACTAATGAGGCACTAGTAATTGTTGTTACTTGTGAACCAACATCTATTACTAATTGTGAAACGTCCGGATGACTATCAAATAAATGCGTTGTTGCTACGTTGGCTGCTGTAGAAGATAAGTCTAAATTGACATTATTTGTATTTGGACTCTCATTGTTAATTTCACTTGCTGGATCAGCGTAGCATACTGGTGAAACAGTCAAACAAATAATAATAAACAAGGAGACTGCCTTTTTGATCAATACAAATAGCTTGCCATTTCTAAGATTGCTAATTCGAGCGCTCATAAACTGCCTTTATATCACCCACCACTTCCATTATTGCCCACATTAAGTAAAATAGTAACTCTTGAAAATATTTATTTCAAAGCATTATCTACATGAGACACTAAAATAGAGCAGTCTAATTATTTAGATTTTGGCTATTTGGAAATTTGATTAAAGGATAAATCAGCAATGGGAAATTGATAGACTGCTGCTTCCCGTTTAGCTTCTACTCGTCTTGTTGCATTGCCAAACTTCTTCAATAAAGCAGCTTTTGCTTTGTTATTAGCCTGACGTGAGTCATTACACCAAGTCCAGATTCCTAAACTTAGGCTAGCAAAAGCAAAACCCAAAAGTAAAATGGGCCAAGATAGAGAGGCTACAAGATAGGAGGCGAAAGAAACGCCTAACCCACATAAGAGGGTACGCCAATAGCAAGCCATAGGAATGCTCCAGAGAAATAGGTATAAATTTTCGAAGGTGAATATACAATACAACGCAATTACATATAGCGGCCACTTGGAAAGCTAGAATTTCATGCAATTTGCATTAAATCTCAATTGTTAGCATCCAAAGAACTTTGTTTTAGTTTTTCACTTTCCCAAATTGAGCCATCAGAAAATTTAACAAGTAAAATGCGAATTTTTATTGCTACCGTTTGCGGATAAACTTTTTCGCCGCGCCATTTCTGAGAACCCATTGCCCCTACACCAAGCACCTTGGAATCTGCAGCATGAAATGTACTTTTTAGATTACCTCGACTATCAAAATAGCCAAGACGAAATTTAACTGCACTTATTGGCTTTTCACCAACATTTTTATAGTCTATATAAGCCCGAACAGCATGAGGTTCACCAAAACTGTCTACTTCTAATTCTGTTTTAGCTGCGATAATGGCAATTGGGCAATGTGGTTCACTCAGTAATTCAGGTGTAATTTCCTTAAGTTCCAATTGATTTTGAGCAAAACAAGAGCTCTCCAGTTGCATTGTAAAAAGTGGAAGTTCCGATAAAAATACCAAAAGTAAAAAACAAATGACAAAATCCAATCTATTTATTCGTCTTCTCATAAGCACAGTTCTCTTTAGTTGGCAATTAATTAGCTCTGGTTATTTTTTGGCAGTATTTGCATATGACAGTGATAGACAAGTAAATCATAGTCCAAAATCCAATCTCTTTAAACTAACCATTTTACATACTAATGATATCCATGCTCATGATGAGCCCTTTTTAGAAAAAGGACATGTTGTTGGCGGCTTCCCTAGAATAGTCCATCTAATTAAAACACTATCTAAAACAACACCTAATTCAGTTGTTATTGATGCAGGTGATATATTCCAAGGCACCCCTTATTTCAGTCTTTATCATGGGCAGATTGAAGTTGAAATGCTAAATCGTGCTCACTATGACATTTTTACAATTGGCAATCACGAATTTGATGATGGAGCAAAAAATTTAGCTGATCAGTTGCGATTAGCTAAATTTGATATTATTTCTGCAAATTTAGATGCTTCTGCTTTACCAGAACTCGACAAACTTGTTAAAGCTTCTGTAGTAAAAACTATTGGCTCCCAAAAAGTTGCTTTTATTGGTGCAATTACACCTAGCCTAACTAACTTATCTTTGATATTGGCACCAATAAAATTGAAAGCACAAGGAAATGATTGGTATTTACCAATTGCCAATGAAGCAAAAAAATTAAAACTAAATGGAATAAACAAAATAATTGTTGTCAGCCATTGTGGCGTTGAGCTCGATAAAGAAATGGCTCAGTCTATTGAAGAAATTGATGCAATAATTGGTGGACACAGTCATACACGCTTAAATAAGCCAGTCAAAATAAAGCATAATGATGAAACAAATTGTCTCATCGTACAGACCGGTTGTTATGGACGTGCCTTAGGAAAACTTACGCTAGCATTTGATGATAATGGTAATTTAGTTTTACCTGATACAAGATATCAGTTAATTGACGTTACAAAAAACATACCAGAAGATCTTGATATAAAAAATTATCTCTCTGAAAAAGCAAAGCCATTTGCTTCACTCAGAAAAAATATAGTTGGTATTGCCATGGCTAATTTCGATAATCAATTTATGTACTATCCAGGCGACTCTCCTTTAGGCAATCTAATTTGTGATGCATTAGCAGAGGAAGGCTCCAATTATAATGCCACCATTGCTTTGCAAAATCGTGGAGGCATTCGTGGGCACATTGAGCACGGATTTATCACACAAGAAAAAATTCAAGAAGTTCTACCATTTCACAACCATATAATAGTTGCCACCATAAATGGTAAGACATTAAGAGATGCACTTGAGCATAGTGTTTCTGGAATGTATGGCGGCCGATTTTTAGATGTGCACGGACTAAAATTTGTTTATGATCGTAAGTTGCCAGCTGGAAGCAGGATTTTATCAATTCAGACCTTAAACAAAGATGGTAGCTTCGATGATCTTAATGATCAAAAAAATTACAGGATGGCAATAAACGAATTTACTTTTAAAGGCGGTGAAGGTTACGATTTTAGTAGTGCTGTCGATATCATTGATACAAAAAAAACAATATCCCAAGTACTGTCTAATTATTTAGTTAAACAACAAAAAGTGAGACCTATTAAATCCGGAAGGATTAATTCAATTAAAACATTCAAATAATTATCCAGCACGAAGTTAAAATATAAGCTATTAGGAGCTAGGTTTTGAATAGATATAGATCAAATAAAGCAATCTGCGCTTATCTAATTACATTGTCTATCATTGTTTTTCCACAAGTATGCTGGTCAAACACACAAACAATTTCAATACCAGAAGTTAGCAAAGATAATTGTCGCTCTTGCATAAACCAGGCAACATCGTTATTTGCCTCCGGTCACAATCAAGATGCAATAGAACTCTTACATAAATCAAAAGAATCTTGTCAAAATTCCAGTCAATATCATTTACTTTTATCGACCATACTAGCAAGACAAACAGGGCAAAGCCAAGAATCAGAAAATGAAGCTTGTTTAGCCTGTTTCGCTGATAATAATTCTATCGCTTGCCATTTGCAATACGGTCTAATTCTTATGCATAATCAAAATCTAAATAAAGCCATAAAAGAATTTGAAAAAGTTACAGCTCTAGATCCAAATAATTATGAAGCTTGGTCAAGCTTAAGCAATCTTTATAAGAAGTTTCATCAAGAAGACGCGGCAAACAAAAGCCAAACAAAAGCTAATACAATTGCTCAGCAAGCAAGTGTAGGCAATTATTATGTGTACAAAAACCTAATCAAACAACGCAAATATGAACAAGCAAAAGCAGAATTAATTAAAATTATTCACAGCACTTCAGCTCAAAGTTCAAATTTTCCAAATTTAGTAAAAGAGGCTTTAAAAATAGGTGCGCTAGATGAAACCATTAATGCTGGTAAACAGTTTTTACAAGGACAAAATAAATCGGCAGAAATTATGGAATCTATTTGTTTAGCTCAATTACTAGCTCATAATTATGCTGATTGCATTGAATCAAGCAAGTCATTAATTGATATTGAACCACGCAATAGCGATATATTAGCAATTAAAGGCATAGCGGAGCTATATTCGGGCTATCTAACACAAGCAAAATCAAGTATTAGTGCAGCAGTAGCAAATGGCCCTGAGTCAAAATTGGTTCAAGTAGCTAATAAAGCTTTGGTGGTTATTAATAGCACCACAGGCACACCAACATTCAAACTTGATGATGAGCTGGGTTCGGCCATAGGGCTTTACCAAGCTAAAGATCCCGAGTTAGAAGTATTTGATATAGGCAATTAATTGAGTATATTGTGATAATTAGGTTTTTATTTCTATTTTTAATACTTGGCATAATTCTTTTTTTCAATTTGTGTTTAGGAGAAATTGTATTAAGTCCAATACAAGTATTACAAACTGTTTTCCCACAATTTTTCCCAGCTAATTCTATAGACATAGGTATTATTGATTTATTTTGGCAAATACGTTTACCACGTATTTTTGCTGCATTTATAGTTGGTGCCGCTTTAGCTGTGTCTGGATTTTTACTACAAACACTTTCACGCAATGAATTAGCCGATCCATATTTAACTGGCGTATCAAGTGGTGCTGGATTAGCTGTAGCAATTGCCATAATATTAGGCATGAATTTTTCTCTACTGCCAATTATTGCTTTATCCGGTGGATTATTAGCAAGTATTTTAGTAGCAGGAATGGCGCATATACCAGGTGGAATATCAATTACAAAACTGCTTTTAGCTGGCATTGCCATATCAGCTATAGCCAGTAGCATTATTACTCTTATTCTCATCAATTCCAATACCACGAGTTCTGCACAAGGATTATTTTTATGGTTGGCAGGAAGCATTGCAGGAAAAAGCTGGGATGAAATATTGCCTTCATCTATATACACATCATTAGGTATATTTGCTGCTTTTGTTATGAGCAAAGCAATTCGCCTATTAAATCTTGGTACACAAATTGCTGCTTCATTAGGTTTAAATGTAGCGATAAGCCAATGGACAATTCTTTTTATTGCAGCGATTCTTTGCGGTACATCTGTAGCGCTAGCTGGTATTGTTGGTTTTGTTGGACTAATTGGACCATATTTAGCACGCTATTTATTTGGCAATAATGAAAGAATCTTGATTGTAGTATCGGCAATTATTGGTGGCATACTTGTTTTGATTAGTGATTTAGCAGCTCGCACGCTAGGGCAAGGACAAGAATTACCTCTTAGCACTTTACTAAGTTTATTTGGTGGACCATTTTTCTTGATTCTAGTATTAAAACAAAGAGGTGAAAACATTTAATGCCCTCATCTGGATTTACTGCAAAGGAATTAATTGTTGGAATTGAAAATAAAGAAATTGCCAGACTTGGTTCATTTACAATTTCTCCCGGTGAAATATTAGCTTTAGCAGGACCAAATGGCGCTGGTAAATCAACAACAATAAAAACACTGGCTAGACAATTAAATCCTCTTTCTGGAAAAATCAATTTGAATGATATAAACATTTGGGATATAAGTGCTCGTCAATTTGCTCAAGAAATAGCATATGTACCTCAGAATCTAGGTCTTTCTATCAATTTGTCCGTCAAAGAATTAGTGAGTTTAGGGCGCAACCCACATCAAGATTGGTGGTCATGGAATAATTCTCAATTAGATAAAGAAAGAATAGATAATGCTTTAAAATTAACGAATTTAAGCACTTTAAAAGATGCTTTTTTTGCTCAATTATCTGGTGGCGAAAAACAAAGAGCATTAATTGCCATTGCACTTTCACAAAATGCAAATTTTATTTTGCTTGATGAACCTACTGCTCACCTTGATTTTCGTTATCAAATTGAACTTGCTGAATTATTGAAAGATTTACGCAATAATAATTTAGGTGTATTTGTTATACTGCACGACTTAAGTTTAATTGCTAGTTTAGCAGACAAAGTTATTTTACTAAATAAATCAGAAGGAAACCCAAGCGAAGTAGTCGCCTTTGGAACTGCTGATGAAGTCTTACAAGAAAAAACTCTCAAAGAAGCATATGAAGTTGCCATTACAAAAATAGTCGATGAAAAAAATCAACTAGTTTTATTTGCTCCACGAAAAGAACACATTTAATAGCAAACGCGTCCTCGGACACCGCCCCTATTAGTTCTATGACCATTCATTTGTCTTTGTCTTTGTTGCATTTGATAGCGTTGCCATTGCCTTGGATCCATACCGTAATCGTTTTGTTGCCAATTTCCATTTTGACGACGCATTTGGTCTTGCCATTGTCTTTGTTGCAACCATTGCTGTTGTTCATACTGTCTTTGGTTATATTGTCGATCGCCATATAATTCACGCTGAATCAAATCAGCTCCTAAACCAAATAATAAATTTTGAGCAAAATTGCCATTACCATTACGGCTCCAGTTATTATAGCCGCCGCCCCAATTATTATATCCACCACTATAATAATTACCACGACCTTGTCCTAAAATTTGAGGTAAGGCATACATTAGTCCCATTTGTAAGGCATTGCGACCAGAACTATTATTGTTGCAACCATTGCCATTGCCACAACCACTATCATATTGTTGTTGTTGTCTATAATATGCTTGGCGCTGTTGCTCTTGTTGCCATAAGCGCGGGTCTGCAGATGGACCATAATCATTTTGTTGCGCTTGCCAATTTTGCCGATAGTCATAATCATTTGAATAATTTCTATTTCCAGACATTTGTCTTAACTGAGATTCTATTTGTCTCAATAAGTACATAGCTTGATCTGGACTAAGCTGATAAGCAATTTGGGCTAAAGCATCTCGTGGATCCATTCCTCTATCATTGTTATATGATTGCTGCCTAAATGCTACTTCTTGAGGAGTTAATCCTTGTCCAGGGCGCAACCAAACAACATTATTCTGGTCATAAGATGTATCAGATCTCAAAGCTTCCCAATTCTGTTGAGTGCTGGGACACTCACTATTACATGATTGTCTTTCATCTTGGCAGAACCAATTTCCGTCACCCATTGCGCTATCCTCAAATTACTTATTCAGGCACGCTTTATAGATAATCCATGGAAAATCCCAAGTCAATGGGAATTCTCCCCCTGAAGCATCTCTCACTTTCCCAATTAAGCAAAATGTACTTTTAATAAAGCTAGCGCCCTTGGTACAAAAATAATAAGCCCTGTAGTTATTGCAACAACAACCATACATAAAACAGCAGCAGCAGCAATGTCTTTAGCATTACGAGCTAAAACACTAAATTTACCTTCTACAGTTATATCAACTAAAATCTCTAAAGCTGTATTTAGCAATTCTGCAGCAATAACCAAACCAATTGAAATAGTAAGTAAAATCCAGCTGACTGCATCAATATTAAACAACAGTCCAGCACAAAGAGAACAAATAGCAACAGCACAATGAATTTGTAGATTACGCTCTTCTTTAAGCGCCAAGAAAAGTCCGCGAAAAGCATGATAAAAGGATTCTGTGACATTAGCTGTTTGTCGCCATCTAATTCTTAAAAGCGCTGGAATAGAAGAAGGAGCAGATACTGATTGATGCTCGGAAGCATTTAAATTGTGTTCAGTTTTGTCTTTCATTTGCCCGCGCCCTACTAATTCATTTCTATTCTTATATAGTGTCCTGTATAAACAATACCATGGGCTTTCAGGCAAAAACGGTTATCTATCAAGACTTTACAGCTATTTGCAGAAATTTTACATCTCAATCGTTTTAACGTTTAAAGCCTGCTGCATCCAATATTTGAGCTTGTCTGCCAAACATATCTTTTTCTTCTTTTTTCGTCTTATGATCAAAACCTAATATGTGCAAACAGCCATGAACAAACAAAAATGCTAATTCTCTTTCAACTGAATGACCATACATTTTGGCTTGTTGCACTGCTTTTTCAGCAGAAATAATTATTTCTCCTAATTCAAAAGGAAATTTATCGTTAGTTGGAACAAGTGTAAGTGGAAAGGATAAAACATCTGTTGCTTTGTCTTTTTTGCAAAAGCGTTTATTTAGTTTTCTGATTTGACTATTATTGACTAGGCTAAGGGATATAATTCCACGGCGAGAAAGTTCAGCTAAACACTTTTTACTTACTTGTTTACTAGGACTATTCGCCAAATTGTCAATAAGTTTTTTTATCAGTTTTTTCCCCATTTTTTGTAAAAACTCTTCGCTCACTGACAAAGATTTTTGCTGGTTAGAAACTGTTAGCTTAAAAGTCATAAATATATTTTATATCTACTTAAGTAGCTCTTAGCCTAATTTAAACGTTGATTAGCCTCTTTTTGCCTTTTTTCCGATATATCTTTAGTTTTAAAGGCATGCAATTTAAACTTTGGCTTAAGCTTTAGCGGTTGCCGGGGTTGTAAAGTCATGCTAACATAGTACAGGAATAGCCTTTTAATGTCGTAGACTGAAGATAGTCTACGGCAAATTGCTATTTTGGCGCTAGCTAATCAAAAGCGCCACATATCACCATAATCACAGGTTTTTTGTGCCTAACAACTTAGACCAAATCATTGATTTAGCCGAACAAGTATCTAGTCCACTAGGGTTAGATGTGTTGGATGCTAATTTTAGTCAAACTGGCAAACAACGTTGCTTAAGAATAACTATTTATCGCAAAGGTGGATCTGTTGGTTTAAGTGATTGCGAACAAGTAAGTCGTAATTTAGAAGGATTATTGGATAACATTACTCCCCCTATTATAAGTGGAAACTATTTGCTTGAAGTACAAAGTCCTGGCTTAGATCGTGCACTAAAATCCGAAAAAGATTTCCAAGTATTTTCTGGACAATTAGTTGAAATCATTACTTGCGAAAATATTGCGCCTTTAGGAAATCATTTTATTGGCTACTTAAGTGATTCCTCCTCTCATCAATTGAAAATTGACAAACCCAAATTAATAAAGGAAAAGTCCAATAAACAAAAAAAAGTTTCGGCAAAGAATCAAATTGAATTGCCAACCGAAATTAATCTCGCATTGAAAAATATTTCTCAAATTAAACTCTACACGGAGGTGTAATCAGTGATTAAAATAGGTGACAAACTGCTAGAAGCAGCTGAAGAACTAGAACGCGAACGTAGTATTCCACAAGAAGAATTTATTTCATATGTTTGCGATGCTATTGTTGCCGCTTACAAAAAGAAAGTGCCTGATCATGATGTTGAAGGTGTAAGAGCAATTTTTGATGCCGAAACCGGTGAAATAGGAATATTTGCCCCAAAAGAAGTTGTAGAAAAAATATCAAATGAGTATCACGAAATTAGCCTTTCTGAAGCGCAAGATTTGATCCCTGATGTTACAGTTGGTGAAGTACTGGAAATTGAAGTTACACCTGCTGACTTTTCTGAATTTGGCAGAATTGCCGCTCAAACAGCAAAACAATTAATTACTCAACGCCTACGGGAAGCAGAAAAGGAATTAATTAAAAAGGAATTTGAAACACGTAAGGGTACTTGCACTACCGGTCAAATTGAGCGTATTGAGGTTATATCCAATAATCGCAATAACGTTATTATCAATTTAGGGCGCGTAGAAGGATGCATGCCATCAAAAGAGCAATTACCTGGTGAAACTTATCGAGTGGGTAATCGGGTAAGAGTATACGTATTAGAATTGCGTGATACCGGACGTGTCCCTCAAATTATAGTTTCGCAATCACATCAAGAACTTGTTAGAGAATTGTTTGAGCTATATGTACCAGAAATTGAAGACGGCACAGTAGAAATTAAGTCTATAGCTAGAGAAGCTGGTTATAGAACTAAAATTGCTGTCCATTCTGACGATGCTGATGTAGATCCAGTTGGAGCTTGTATTGGTACTCGCGGTGTAAGAATACAAAATGTTGTAGCGGAATTACGTAATGAAAAGATTGATGTAATCAGATTTTCAACAGACCCCGTTGACTATATCTCCAATGCTTTAAGCCCAGCACGGATTACAACTGTTGCTCTTTACGATGATCCACCTGAAATGGGTGGCAAAAGAGCAGAAGTTATTGTGCCAGATGATCAGTTAAGCCTAGCTATCGGTAGAGGTGGGCAAAACGTGCGCTTGGCAGCAAAACTAACTAATTGGAAAATAGACATCAAGTCTGAAAGCCAGGCTGGAGGAACTTACAAAAGCATAAATTCTGATCCTGCCGTTCGTTAAGCTTATTTTTAGTTATTTAAGGAGATGCTAATAGATTTTTTTGTTTGCCTCAACATTTAGCAAAATATTAATGAAAGTACAGCAACGACTATGTGTTGCTTGTCGGAAACTAAAACCCCAAGCAAATCTTATAAGACTAACTGTAAATCATTTAACTTCCGAGGTAGTCTTAAACACCAATGTTGCCGTTTTTGGGCGCTCTGCTTACATTTGTCCCTCTCTAAGCTGCTTAGAGCATGCTCTTACTAACAAAAAGCTTAGGTTTGCCTTGGAAGGCAGAAAGACCCAAAAACATAAAAAAGCTCGCTCTATCAAATGGCCTCTTGAATCACAACTTATAAAGACTATGTCAGATATATGCGCAGAATTCGAGAAAACATGCCAAAATACTGTGAAGGAGGGCTGCTTTAATGAATGACCGCGTCCGAATATATGAGCTAGCACGCAAAATGAACCTGCCTAATCAGGATCTCATAGTAACTTTGCGTGAGCTTGGCTATGATATAAAGAGTCATTCCAGTACGGTTGACAGTAATGCTGTTGGATTGTTAATTGCTGCCCTAGGCAAGAAAAAAGAAAAAGAGAAAGAAAAGCCTAAAACAACCAAAACAGCAACCGTTAGCAAAACAACTAGCAAAGCCTCATCTACAGCAAGTGTTGTAACACCAACTCCTGTTAAGCCACGTGTTTTGTCTAGATATAGACCCACTCCAGCTGGACAAATACCTGTCCCGGGCGAGCTGCCTCAAGATGTAGCAGCTACTCAAAGCCAGGCTCCAGTTGAAACTAAATCAATTTCTCCCATTATTAATGCTCCTCAACTACCGCCTGAAATTAAAACTGATGAAGTAAAAACTAAAGACGATGTAGTTCCAGAATCAGTTATAGATACAACTC
The DNA here is from genome assembly GCA_020054205.1 of Candidatus Obscuribacterales bacterium. GTDB lineage: Bacteria > Cyanobacteriota > Vampirovibrionia > Obscuribacterales > Obscuribacteraceae > JAGVLS01. Next base: position 30,355 of record JAGVLS010000027.1, read on the forward strand.
CCCCCGTTGTAGAGCCAATTAGTGAATCAATTGTTGTCGAAGAAATTGAAGTACAAACAATTGAAATTACAGAAGAAACAATTGAAAAGTCTGAAGAAGAAGATTTAGATAGTGGCATCAATATTGGTGGCATAAGCCAACCAGGACAAGCAATTAAACCCATGGCTCCATCTGTGCCAATTCGAATTGCTGCACCTTCATTTAGAGCTACTCCTCCTCGTCCACCTAAATCTCATCGTTCACAAACACAAGAAAGACATGCTCCCAAGAAAGAAGAGAAGTCAAGGCCGACAGCAACAACTGTTGAAGCTCCAAAAGTAGTTGTTTTAACAGGTGCTCTAACCGTACAAGAATTAGCAGAGAAACTTTCTACTTCCGATACAGAAGTAATTAAGCGCCTCTTTATTAAAGGATACATGCGCACAGTCAATCAGTTAGTTGAACTTGAGCTTGCTCGTGATTTAGCTACTGAACTTGGATTAGAAATCGCATCAGAGGCTGATATTGCTGCTCAAAAACAAGCAGAGCTAGATCTAGAAGCATTTAATAAGCTCGAAGAATTAACCGATGAAGATAAAGCTGCTCTTGTTTCTCGTCCACCAGTAGTTACAATCATGGGTCACGTCGATCATGGCAAAACTAGTTTATTAGATGCAATCAGACAAACTAAGTTTTTATTGACTGATGCTGAGGCTGGTGGAATTACTCAACATATTGGTGCTTATCACGTGGAAGTACCTGGTGAAGATGGCGCTTTAAGACAAATTGTATTTCTTGATACTCCTGGTCATGAAGCTTTTACAGCCATGCGTGCTCGTGGAGCAAAAGCAACTGATGTTGCTGTATTAGTTGTAGCCGCTGATGACGGTGTCATGCCACAAACCATTGAAGCAATTGATCACGCAAAAGCAGCTGGTGTTCCAATGGTTGTTGCGGTAAACAAAATTGACAAGGCTGATGCTGATCCAGATCATGTTCTCAGCCAATTGATGGAACATAATTTGATACCAGATAAATATGGCGGTGACACAGTAACAGTAGCAGTATCGGCCAAGAAAAGAACTGGCTTGGATGAATTGCTGGAGATGATACTGTTGGTCGCTGATTTGTTGGATTTAAAAGCAAATCCAGAAAAATTGGCTAGTGGCACCATAATTGAAGCTGAACTTTCTCGCGGCAAAGGAGCAGTAGCTACTGCTTTAGTACAAAATGGTACTCTGCGCGAGGGAGATTTTCTAGTAGCTGGCAGCGCTTCCGGAAGAGTAAGGGCTTTATTTGATGATCGAGGGCAACGAGTTAAAGCAGCTGGACCTTCGATGCCAGTGGAAGTATTAGGATTAACAGAAGTCCCTCAAGCTGGCGATAAATTTGAAGTAGTCACTGACATTCAAGCAGCAAAAGCTTTAGGAGAACAACGTAAAGCACAAGAGAACGATCGCCGCGGTCATCGGGTCACACTTGAATCTCTCCACGACTTAGTTGAACAAGGCGAAGTAAAAGAATTAAATATTATCGTAAAAGCAGATGTGCAAGGTACAGCTGAAGCGATTGCAGATCAAGTAAAACGACTATCCAATAGAGAAGTACAAGTCGCTGTTTTAAGAACAGCCTCTGGGGACATTTCAGAAAATGATGTTAACTTAGCAACTTCATCTAATGCCATTATTATTGGATTCAATGTCCAGCCAGATGCTAATGCAACTAGAGCAGGCGAAACAGCTGGTGTAGATATCCGCACATACAGCATAATTTATCAAATAGTTGACGATTTACAATTAGCTATTGAAGGCTTATTGCAACCAGTCAAGCAAGAAGTAGAAATAGGGCAAGCTGAAGTTAGACAATTATTTAAAGTGGGCAAAAACTTGATGATTGCTGGTTGTTATGTACTCGGCGGCAAAATTCAGCGTAATGCCTTTGTACGAATTGAAAGAGATAGCAAACAAATTTATGAAGGCAAAATTGAAACTTTAAAGCGGTTCAAGGACGATGCGAGGGAGGTGGCGCAAGGTTTTGAATGTGGCATGAGCTTTGAAAAATTTAGCGACTTGAAAGAAGGCGATCAAATTCGTGCCTTTATTATTCAGGAAGTAAAACGTAATTCTATTCGGTAGTCAGATATATTCAGCACTTTGTGCTGGGGGAGGTAATACCAATGTCTACTCCTCGTCACTTGAGAGTATCTCAATCAATTAAACGCGAATTATCAGAATTAATCAGGCGTGATTTAAAAGATGATCGCATTGATGGAATTGTCTCCATAACTGATGTTGAATGCAGTCATGATATACGTCGGGCACGCGTTTTTGTTTCAGTATTTGCAGATGAATCAAAACAAAAACTTACCATAGAAGCACTCAATGATCATGTGGGTGAAATCCGTGGAGAGATTTGCCGCCGACTCAAACTTAGATTTGCACCAGAGATTATGTTCAAACTTGATAATTCATTAGAGCGGGGCGCAAAAATAACCGAATTAATGGGTAAAATTTCACGCGGCGAGATATGACCTCACTTCTTGGCTTTGTCAACATTCACAAACCAAGCGGTATAACTTCGCACGATGTTGTAAATCAAATTAGACATATCGTTAAAATAAAACAAATTGGTCATGCCGGCACTCTCGATCCTATGGCTAGCGGTGTATTGCCAATTGCTATTGGTAAAGCCTGCAGGCTAATACAATATCTAGCCAATGATAAGATTTATCTGGCTGAAATACTTTTAGGCACCACTACCGATACAGACGATATTGAAGGAAAAATTATTCGTGAGACAAATGCAGATATAAATATAAAAGATGAAAACATTTTATCAGCACTAAATTCATTTGTAGGCACAATTGAACAAAAGCCTCCTATGTATAGTGCTATTCATGTGAAAGGCAAGCGCCTCTATGAATTAGCAAGAACAGGGCAAATTGTTGATAATATCCCGACAAGACAAGTTGAAATAAAATCAATTGAGGTTTTACAAATTAAGCTGCCCATTATTTCCGTTCGCATTGCTTGTTCATCTGGAACATATATCCGTTCTATTGCACGCGATTTGGGTGAAAAACTTAATTGTGGCGCTTGTCTGAATTCATTAGTGCGTGAAAAATCTGGCTCATTTAAAATTTCAGAAAGTATTTTTGTCGAAAAACTAAAAGAAAAAGCAAAAGATAACACTATAAACAACTTACTCGTTATCCCTCAAAAAGTACTTCCTTTGCCTTCAATAGAATTGGACAACAAAGAAGCAATTGCAATTCAGCAAGGGAAATTTATCGTAAAGACAATAAATAATAATTTTTCATTGCCAGATGAATCGGATGATTGTAAGGTTATGACAATATGTCAAAATAATTTTGTGGCAATTTGCAACTTAAAGCGAGAATATAATCAAGACTCATCAATCTCTATGAGGCTTGTTCCTGAGGTTGTTATAAATGGACAATAAGTCAAATAGTCGTGCAGCTCTAATTAATATAACTATTTTTGTTGAAGCTGGCTTGCTTTTGGTAGCTACTTTTTGGACTTATCATGCCGGTTACAACCTTGCCGAAAAGCTAATTATTAGCCCTCGTTATTTAGCAATTGGTGCCTTTGCTGGTATTTTAATGGCAGCAAGCTCTTTATTATTATTGAAACTAGATAAGGTTTTTCCGCCAGTAAATCAATTAAAAAATATTGTGCAGAAATATTTGGTGCCTTTAGTCAGTAATCTAAACTTAATTGATTTAATTGCTATTGCCTTAATTAGCGGCTTTTGCGAAGAAGTGTTTTTCCGCGGAATCATGCAGCAAAAGTTTGGCTTATTACTTACTAGTCTTATATTTGGTATTTTTCATGACCCGTTTTTTCAATTTGTCTCGTATAGTTTATTAGCTTTGATTTATGGTTTAGTGCTGGGAGCTTTGTATCAATGGACACATAATTTATGGGCACCAATTACTGCACATTTTGTGCATAATTTGATCTCACTTATTTTCTTACGTTATTTTATAAAACCAATAGCAAATGATGAAACAAATCAAGCTGATGATATAGATCAAACAATTGAATAAATGCTGCCAAGGGCAGGGAAATGTAGATTTCTCTTCCATTTCCCTCTTGATTTTTATTTATAATTAGAAAGCCATTTAAAGTTTAGCTTCTAATATTTAGCGGCGCTTTTTGCTGCCTTTCTTAGCAGTTTTGCCACCTTTATGTGTTTTTGTAGCCTTTGCTGGAGCCTTAGGCATAGCTGGCATTTTTTGTCTGCCATCAACAATTGCTTTAAGCTCTTGGCCTGGGCGAAAAGCTGGTACTTTTGCTGCAGCAATCGTCAATTTTTGTCTTGGATCTTGAGGGTTTACACCAACGCGTGCTTTGCGATTTCTACGTTCAAATGTGCCAAAGCCTACCAACATAACTTTTTCGCCTTTTGATAAAGCGCCAGTGACATTATGTAAAATGGCAGACAATGTATCCTGCACTTGTGTTTTTGTTTGTCCTGTCACATTTGAAACAGCATCTACTAATTCTGCTCTATTCATTATATTCTCCCGAGGCAAGCTAATGAAGGATACCATAATATAAAAACTGGGGGAGATACTATCACTCAAGTGAATTCAATTCAAGTACTTTTTCACGATTAAAATATATGATGATATAAGTTGATATGAAAAACACCGAAGATACAATTTGTGCAATCGCAACCGGAAAAGGCATGGCAGCATTAGCTATAGTGCGCATGTCAGGGCCACTGGCTTTTAAAATTGCTAGTCAAATTTTTTCCTTATTTGACCAAGATAAAAAACCTATTTCACTTGATAGTCACGTAGCAAAGCATGGTTATATATTTGATCCTATAAGCAGCAATTTAATTGATGAAGTAGTTTTGACCCCTTACAAGGGTCCTAATAGTTACACAGGAGAAGATCTCGTAGAAATTAGTTCACACGGATCAGACATTATTGCTAACACAATATTGATGCTTATGATTAGTCAAGGCGCACGACTAGCAAAAAAAGGTGAATTTACTCAAAGAGCTTTTTTAAATGGAAAAATTGATTTAACCCAAGCTGAGGCCGTACTAGATTTAATTCAAGCTAAAACTGTCCATCAAGGTCGCCTAGCCTTATCCGCCTTATCTGGACACCTCGGTAAGCAAATAAATGCCGTACGCAAGGATTTAATTGCCTTATTAACACGAATAACGGCGGGTATAGATTTTCCAGACGAAATTGGCGATATTCCCGAGCCGGATATAGAAGGCGTTGTCAGGCAGAATATTGCAAAACTAGATGAGTTAACAAGAACAGCGCGTGCTGGGAATTTTTTACGTTCAGGATTAAAGATTGCTATTATTGGCAAGCCAAATGTAGGTAAATCTAGCCTTCTCAATCAATTACTTAAATACGAGCGAGCAATTGTTACAGATGTCCCTGGTACTACTCGTGATTCTTTAGAAGAACTTATTGATTTAAATGGCATTCCGGTCACAATAGTTGATACAGCTGGCATTCGCCATACCGATGATCAAGTAGAAAAAATTGGCATTGAAAGAACTAACCAAGCAATTGATGCAGCTAATCTTGTGCTTGTTATTCACGATCTTGAAACTCATACTGAAGGCGAAGAGTTTGAAACTATATTACAAAACAAACCATATTTATTGATTGGTAATAAAATTGATTTGCCCAAAGCAAATAAAAAAAATATTCCCGATTTAGTTTTTACCAATTGCATAGATAAAGTATTTATCTCTGCCAAAACTGGCGAAAATCTTGATAGCCTGCTTGCCTCTATTGAAAAATGGGTTTTCCAAAATAACGCAAATAAAGATATGCCTTCTCTTAATAGCCGGCAAACAGAATTATGCATAAAAGCACAAAAAGCACTGGATCTAGTTCAAGAAACACAAAAGGGGAATTATCCACAAGACTGTCTCGCTACAGATTTGAAAAGTGCAATTGATGCTCTATCAGAAATTTCTGGAGAGATTGTCAGCGAAGAAGTGATAACCGAAGTATTTGCTAATTTTTGCATAGGTAAATAAATGGCTAAACTAATTTCAGAAGACAAAGATTTTCCAAGCTCAATTGAATTAATTCCTTTATCAATTAAGAGCTTACATCTAGCTTCTGAAGATAAGCCACAAGAATGGCAGACGATTTCTTTAAATTTCAAAAGTGGTCAATTCAATTTTTCACTGCCAAATGTTGAAAGTTCTTTAATATGCCGCTCTCCTAACGATGAAATAAAAACGCTTGTTGACTTCCTGGAAAAATTGCTCAATCATCAACAAAATAAAGTGATTTTTGAACCCCATGAACCTAATTTTGATTTTTCTTTTGATCGAACTCCAGACGATGGAATTTTTGTCCATGCCTGGCTCGATGCTACAAATAGCACTACTAATTTTTATTCAGGAGACGCCCTGGGAATAAGATTTCACACTAGTAATAAATTGCTAGCTCAGTTTATCGATGATTTAAAGGGTGAGTTTAAAATATAAATATGAAAACTATTCTTGCAAAAGCATAGAAAAACCTAGGGTTTAACGTTTTTGCCTGTTAAAATTAGATAATCGGCAGTTTGTAGATGCCGAGAAGGAGCAAATATGTCAGTTGAAACTCAGGTTACTATCAATTTACCAGACGGCTCAAGCAAAACTTTAAATCAAAATGCCACAGCAGCCGATTTAGCTCAATCAATTTCTCAAGGACTTTATCGCAAAGCAGTCGGGGCATTGATAAATGGTGAAATTCGAGATTTATTCACACCGCTTCAAAATAATGATCAAATAAAAATACTTACACCTGATGATCCTGAATCATATGAATTGCTTCGTCATTCAACTGCTCACGTAATGGCACAAGCAGTACAGAGAATTTTTCCACAAGCAAAAATTGCCATTGGTCCAACCATTCAAGATGGTTTTTATTATGACTTTGATATTCCCAACCATACTTTATCTACTGAAGATTTAAGCAAAATAGAAGCAGAGATGAAAAAAATTGCTTCCGAAAATCAAAAACTGGTTCGTTACAATATTCCTGATGTAGATAAACAAATAAAAGAATTTTGCGATCAAGGTGAAAAATTCAAAGCAGAATTATTAGAAGAGCACAAAAACGACAACCCGACTTTATATCACATGAAAGATAAAGATGGAAATATCGTCTGGAACGATTTATGCCGTGGTCCACATTTACCTAATACTAGTTTGATAAAAGCTTTTAAGCTCTTAAAAGTGTCGGGCTCTTATTGGCGCGGTGATGAAAATAAAGATCGCTTGCAGAGAATTTATGCCACTGCCTGGTGGAAGGCTTCTGAATTAGAAGACTATTTGCATAGACTAGAAGAAGCAGAAAAAAGAGATCATAGAAAGCTATCAAAACAACTCGATTTATTTTCAGTACATGAAGAAGTTGGACCAGGATTAATTTTCTGGCATCCAAATCTAGCTACAGTGCGCGCAATTATTGAAGATTTTTGGCGTGATGTCCATCGCAAGCGTGGCTACCAATTTGTTTATACACCACATATAGCTTCCGAACAGCTCTATCAAATAAGCGGGCATTTACAAAGCTATGGTGAAAACATGTATTCATCCATGGACATTGATGGTCAACCATATCGTGCCAAACCAATGAATTGTCCCGGACATATCATGATTTATAAATCACGCTTACGCAGTTATCGTGATTTGCCAATTCGCATGGCAGAACTGGGCACAGTTTATCGTTATGAGAGATCAGGTGTTTTACATGGCATGTTGCGCGTGCGTGGTTTTACTCAAGATGATTCGCATATCTTTTGTAGACCAGATCAACTAGAAGAAGAAATTAGCAGCATCATAGACTTAGTAGATCTAATGATGAAAACTTTTGGTTATAGCTACAAAGCCTATTTATCTACTCGTCCGGAAAAATATATTGGCAGTGATGAAGAATGGGAGTTTGCTACCAATAGCCTAGAAGCTGCACTTAAATCACGCAATCTCAATTACGAAATTGACGCAGGTGGTGGTGTATTTTATGCTCCTAAAATTGATTTCAAACTTTTTGATGCTATTGGCAGAGAATGGCAAGGACCAACCATTCAAGTTGATTTGAATTTGCCTAAACGTTTTGATGTTACATATATTGGTGAAAATGGTAATCGCCAACAAGCAATTATGGTACACAGAGCTGTATTAGGCTCTATGGAACGCTTTTGCGGCGGTTTAATTGAACACTATGCCGGTGCCTTTCCCACCTGGCTTGCTCCTGTGCAAGCAGTGGTATTACCTATTTCTGATCGGCATCAAGAATGTGCTAAAGAAATTTATAAAAAGCTGCAAGAAGCAGGTTTTAGAATACGCATAGATGATAAAGCAGAAACTATTAATTATCGTATTCGGGAAGCACAAGTTGAACAAATACCATACATGCTTGTGATTGGCGATAAAGAAATGCAATCAGGACAAGTAGCTGTGCGCCACAGACGCCATGGTGATATGGGAGCCATGTCTTTTGATAAATTCCTTACGCAAATAAAAACTGAAATTGACGATAAGAGTTAATATCTGCGTGACAACCAGCCCCAATACCTTCAAAGCAAGCAACAAAAATGTCAGAAAAATTTCAAAAAATCTGACATATGCCTATTTCGCTTACAACTAAGCTTAGACTTGTAAGAAAAACAGACAAATTTCTTACGTTTTTGCTAAATAAACAAATAGGCTACTGCGTATTGCCTCATCTAAGAATCGTACTAGTTCAAAAATGTTGCCTCATGAGAAATCGTACTACTTAACTTGCAGTTTTGGGGTATTGTTTTGCTGAAAA
>JAGVLS010000022.1 GCA_020054205.1 Candidatus Obscuribacterales bacterium
AAATAAAGTTCAAAAAATGGCAATAAAATCAAGATAATTAATCAACCACCATGGACTACCCTATTTGGGTACATGGAAAAAGGTCAGAGAAATTGCAATATTTCTGACTTCCATCATTATGTTTACAATTAATATTGGCTGGCTCGTCGGTGCGGGATTGTATTGTCAGAATTTTGTTTATTTTTCTGACTAATTAGCCGATAGCAAAAAGATAGAAGTTTGGTGCTTGGTTTTAGAACGCAGCCTTAACAGAACCTCAATTTTTTTATTTGAGCAGATTTGTTAAGTCCAGCATAGCTTTTTTCATGCCATATTTTAGTCTGCTCTGTACTATCCTCTTGAGATAACAAACGAGCTGTTGCCAGGTAATAGGTAGCGTAAGAAGCAGAAACTAAAATGGGAATAGCTCCAATCTCTTCTTTTGAAAGGGTTTTATATCTTGTATATTCATTTAACACTAAAGAATAAATTTCTTGCATTGAATCTTGAGCAGCCTCATCAAAGCAAAACCAAGCAAAAAAAATAGCTAAGTCAAAAATACACCAATTAAAATCTGTACAACCAAAATCGATAATGCAGTATTGTTTGCTATCTGGTTTGAAACCATTCGCTTCTAAAGCATTTGATTCTGTAACAGACGATTTTAAAACATTTGATCGATGTAAGTCACCATGAATAATTGATTTTTGAAAATTTGTCGTATCTAGACTCTCATAATTTGTTTTTATTTCTTTAACGAAAGAAAGAATATTTTTGTCTGAAAGGGAAATTGTATTCTCCAGCTCTGGGAAAAAATTTGCTGGTCCCCAGTCATCATAGAATCTATCAATTTCAATATCTAAGCTGTTTATCTGAGCTATAGTTTTAGCTAAATGTTTGTAGTCATCATAAGTAGCAGTAGTATGATAAAAATCGTTTCCTAGAAAATATTTAAATATAGTAATGTAAGTATTACCATTGGGTCCGGATAAAGTAAGGATTTGACCATCTTCAGTTGTTAAAATATTTTGTACGGATATGTTTTTCTGATGGCAGCTCAACATAACTTTTACAATATCACTTATTCTTTTATGGGCTCTATCTTTAGAAAAAAACTTGACTATAAAAATCCCTTTTTCAGTGATAAGCTTTATATTTAAGTCCTGATAGCCGGTATTTAGCAAAGAGAATTGAGAAATAGCTCCTAACTTAAATAAACGAGAAATATCATTCAAAGCATCTTCTAAGGATACTGATAAATTTGTTCTTTTAAAAAGGGTTTGCATTAATCAGAGAACCGTAAATTCAAAAACTATAACTACAAAAATCTCAATCAGAAAAATCTCAATCAGAAAACCAAAGATCACAAAACCAAAGATCACAAAACCAAAGATCACAAAACCAAAGATCACAAAACCAAAGATCACAAAACTAAAGATCACAACCAGCTAAACTAATTATTTTGTTTTACTAGTATTTTTTACATTAGATGTAGATATGTCAGCTATGTCTTTGGATTCTTCGTCAGTAGAATTGTTTGAAATATTATTTGAGTCAGCAGAGCCGTGAGTAGCAGAGCCATGAGCATTTGAGCTATTAGCGTTTGATTGTTTGATCATAGATTCTACTAGACCAACAAATAGAGGATGTGGATTATCTGGTCGAGAGCGTAGTTCTGGATGAAATTGACAAGCAATAAAATATGGATGATTTGCTAGTTCAATCATTTCTACTAATCTGTTATCTGGCGATAATCCAGAAAATATCATGCCTGCCTGTTGTAGCTTTTCTCGAAATTGATTATTTACTTCATAGCGGTGCCTATGTCTTTCATAAATAATTGGTTCGCTATTATAGACGGTAGATGTTCTTGTACCGCTCTTTAAATGACAAGGATAACGCCCTAGGCGCATTGTGCCACCTTTATTAACGACATTATGTTGATCGGGCATTAAATCTATAACTGGATATGGTGATTTTGGATCAAATTCGGTTGAATGTGCTCCCTCCATACCAGCTTTGTTGCGAGCAAATTCAATTACTGCTGTTTGCATACCAAGACATAAACCAAGGAATGGAATTTGATTTTCGCGTGCATATTGAATTGCTTGTATTTTGCCCTCAATGCCACGATCACCAAAACCGCCAGGGACTAATATGCCATCAACATCGTGCAAATATTCTTTTGCACCGTGCTTTTCTATATCTTCAGATAGTACCCATTTGATTTGAATAGATGCACCAGTTTTTGCTCCACCATGCTTTAAAGATTCTACAACTGATATATAAGCATCGGAAAGCATTACATATTTGCCAACTATTGCTACTTTGACAGTATATTTTGGCTTTTTAATTCTATCTACGAGATCTTTCCAATCAGATAAATTAGGTGGATTGTTTGGTAAATGTAATTTCTCGAGTACTCGTATTGCTAATCCTTCTTGTTCCATAAACAAAGGGACTTCATATAAATGTTGGGCATCACGACATTGAATGACAGCTGAAACATCTACGTCTGTAAATAGTGAAAGTTTATCTTTAATAGATGAAGATATTGGTTTTTCTGTACGACAAACTAAAATATCCGGTTGTATACCGCGACTCCTTAGAGTGTCAACACTATGTTGGGTTGGTTTTGTTTTTAACTCATTTGTTGTTTTCAAATTAGGAATTAGCGTGCAATGAATATAACAAACATTGTCGCGCCCTACTTCTTTGCGCATTTGGCGAATTGCTTCTAAAAAAATCAAACTTTCAATATCGCCTACCGTGCCGCCAACTTCTACAATTACTACATTGGCCTGCGATGTTTGAGCACCTTTGCGAATGAAGTTTTTAATTTCATTTGTGACATGAGGAATCATTTGTACTGTTCCACCTAAATAATCACCACGTCTTTCTTTTTCTAACACTGACTGATATATCCAGCCAGCCGTTACATTATTCATTCGACTTAAATCGCGATTTATGAAACGTTCATAATGTCCTAAATCTAAATCAGTCTCAGCACCATCTTCAGTAACAAATACTTCACCATGTTGATAAGGGCTCATAGTGCCCGGATCGACGTTTAAGTATGGATCTAGCTTGACTATGGTTGTTTCAAGTCCACGAGCGCTTAAAAGGCGTCCTAGTGATGCTGCTACAATTCCTTTGCCCAAAGAGGAAACTACGCCACCGGTAACAAAAACATACCTGGTGTCCATGCTTCAACCTCTCTTTAGCTATTGAATTGGCTTAATCTTGAAAATGCCTACTTAACATCAAATATAAGCTAAATGAGCAAGTTTTGCTACCTATTTTTATGGCTTTTCATTTAGTCAGTAATTTTAGGAACTTTAAAAAAGCCATTTTCTTTTTCAGGAGCATTAGCTAACAATTCATCCCTGTTATAGGATGGGCTTACTTTATCTTCTCTTAATACATTGACTATCGGTAATATGTGGGAAACAGGCTCAATAGAACTTGTATCAATTTCGTTTAATTGCTGAAAATGATCAATAAGACGGGATAATTGGCTGGCATACTTCTTCTTTTCCTCATCGGTCAAGCTAAGGCGTGCCAGTTTTGCTATATGTTCAACATCTTCCAGGCTAATCATAATTCTATTGATTTGGACTAATTCTCTTAAGCTGATTAGTTTTGTGCAGCCAAAACATATTAACATAGAATTTTTAATGATACGGTATACGGAATATCTTATGTTCTTGTGAAATTAAGTACTAAATAGCATGACTACCATTAAGATAATTAAGTGTTTTCGGATAATTTTTTAGCGAATTGAAATTGCCATGGGCTTTGAAAGTAAAATTTTGATTGATTGTGGAGTTTTATTTATTGCACTTGTCATTATTCTTGGTTCATCTGAACTTTTTACTAATGGAGTTGAGTGGCTAGGCAAAAGATTGCAATTAAGTGAAGGTGTGGTTGGCAGTGTATTGGCTGCTGTCGGCACGGCATTGCCTGAAACTTTAATTCCCATAGTAGCTGTTTTATCGTTTGGCACTAAACAGGCACATGGTGTAGGGATTGGAGCTATTGCTGGTGCTCCTTTTATGTTGAGCACACTTACTCTTGGACTTTGTGGCTTTGCTATGTGGTTTTTTGCTAAAAAAGGCAATAGATCTACTGCTCTTAAATTCAATAAAGTTGTTATTTGCAGAGATCTTCGTTTCTTTATTATTGCCTATAGCTTGGCACTTATTTCAGCAACATTTTCATCAATGCCACAATTTAGAACTGTTATAGCCTTTATTCTAATTGGCATTTACATGTTTTATTTGCATAAAACATTTAGTCATGAAGGTGAAGTAGGAGAACCACCAGAAGTATTACATTTTGATCGGGTGATAAAAGCAGGCACTGGTTTAATTCCTATATTGTGTCAGGTGCTGGTTGGTATTTTGGGCATTTTAGGTGGAGCCTATTTGTTTGTTGATCATGTTCAATCTTTAGCTGTAGCTATTGATGTACCGGAAGTGATTTTAGCTTTATTAATTGCACCAGTTGCTACAGAAATGCCTGAAAAAATCAATAGTATTTTGTGGGCACGCAATGGTAAAGATACACTTGCATTAGGTAATGTGACAGGCGCACTTGTTTTTCAAAGTTGTTTTCCTGTGGCCTTTGGTGTCGCCTTTACCAGCTGGAATTTAGGCTGGGGAACAATAGTTACTGGTATGGTGGCAGTATTATCAGCTTTTTGTTATATGCAATTGATTGAAAAAGATAAATTACAATCACATTATTTAATGGCTGGTGCAATGGTATACATTACTACCATTACTTGGTTGATATTTGCTCACTTAACTGATTGATTGTGTTTAGTTTTTATTACTAAGAGAAACTTTCTTTAGGATTGTCTGTAATATCTTTTCCCAAATAAAAGAAATCAATGAATAATTTTATACATGCTGCTACAGGAATAGCAATAAGCATGCCTAAACCACCAGCTAAAACTTCCCCACATAACACCGCAAAAATAACTGCCAGCGGATGTAAGCTAACTGCATGACCAATTATTTTAGGAACAATAACAAAATCTTCTATCCAACGTGCCACAGCATAAAAGGCTATGATTGGAGCTATTACGCCAGGACCAAATTGAGAAACACCAACTAAAGTAGCAATGGTTGTAGCAATAATTGGACCTAAAACTGGAATGATTTCTAGAAAGCCACTTAGTATTGCTACCGGAAGAGCGTATTTCAGATGTATTCCCCAATGCAAAAAGCACCAGGCAACTGTTGACATAATACCAACTAGCCAAAGTTGTCCGAATACATAGCGACTAAGCATGCGATTCATTTGACCAGTTAATTCAACAATTGTTTCTCTGCGCGAAGGAGGAATATAGCGTAAAAAATATTTGAATACTAAACCACTATCAATAGTGAAATATATTGATGAAACAACACAAACTAAAATTGATAAAAAACCATGTGATAAAAGCCCGCCAATATGGGCTATTTCTTCTGGTCTGCCAACTGACTCATGGATACTATTTAAAATTTGCAGCGATGTAATTTCTACATCCCCTTCCCAATGAGTAATGATGGCATATTGCTGAACAATATTTTTTACTATTTCTTTTTGATTTTGAGCTAATTCACTAACTTCATTTATTACGCCTGGACCAAGGAACCATATAGTGACGGCTAATACGCATACGACGGTCAAATAAGTAATAAGAGTAGCAATACGAACCGATGTTTTTAGTTTGACGGCTAGTTGTTGAACAATTGGTAAGAGCAAATATGCAATTACTGCTCCCACAATAATTGGTGGAAATACAGATCGCACACTGTAAACGAACCATATAATTAAAAATGTTGCTATCCACTTTAACATAATGTTTTAGGTTTCTAGTTTCCTTGTTTATAGCTTTTTAGCGTACTGTGACAGGAACAGCTTTCAATTGAGAAAAATCATGAATAGTGGCTCGTACTAATTTAGCTAAATACCATGCTGGACGAAAACGTTCTCCATATGCTTTTTGATAAGATTCAAGCTCGTTCAAACAATGGTTAAGTCCCTTTTCTTCAGCGAGGCTAAATAATCCTCTTGTTAGTCCAAGACCCCATTGAATTGCTGTATCTACATCTTGTGCTTCTACAACATGTTCTTGGACTGCATAAATTGCTTCGTTGAACATAGGCAAAATAATACGCAATGCATCAAATGCTTTATCATTTGACTTGGCGTTATTGTTTTGTGCATGTTCTTTCAGAAGATCTACAAGTACAGGATTTAATTGTTTTGGTTCGTCTTTTTTAGGTACTTTTCCTTTTTCATGTATATAAAATCCAGCGCCAGTTTTTTGTCCGAGACATCCTTTTTTGACTAATTTGCTAAGAATGCTTGCTGGTTGAAAACGAGGTCCATATTCTTCGTATAGGAAAGTTGTAACATGCTCACAAACATCTAAACCGGTCATATCGAGCAGGGTAAATGGTCCCATTGGTAATCCGAAAACAACTGCTTGTTTGTCTATTTCTTCTGGACTAAACTTTCCTTCTTCTAAGACATACAAAGCTTCATTTAAGTAAGGAAATAAAACTCTATTGACCAAAAAGCCGGGGCATTCTTGCACGGCAACAGGGATTTTACGTAATTCTTTGCACAAAGCCATAACAGCATCTTGTACTTGTTGGCTAGTTTTTACGCCTGGAATAACTTCCACTAATTTCATTGTTTGAGCAGGGTTGAAAAAATGCATTCCTAATACTTGCTCAGGACGTTTCGTATGAGAAGCAATTTCAGAGATGGATAAAGCAGAGGTATTAGTAGCAAAAACAGTGTGTGGTGCACAATGTTTATCAAGTTCTTGAAAAATTCGGATTTTGACATCAATTTCTTCTAGCGCTGCTTCAATAACTAAATCGACATCTTTAAAGCCATCGTATGTGGTGCTTGTTTTTACCATAGCAAATAAATAATCTGCTTCTGCTTGAGTTAAAACTTCTTTTTTAACTCTGGAATCATACATTCTTTTTATATTTGCTAGTCCGCGATCAATAAAGTCTTGATTGACATCCTTTAAAATCACTTCCATGCCGGATTGACTTAGGACTTGAGCTATGCCACTACCCATTGCACCAGCTCCAATTACAGCAGCCTTTTGAAATTTCATAGTAACCTCCAACAAATCCTTAGATAAGAGATTTAGTGTTTTACATCTTTAGACGCAAAAACATAAAACGTTATGCTAGCATAGCCAGGTTTAGAAATTGAATTCATAACAAGTCAAGATCTGTGACTAGCTTACTGACATCATTAACCCGTCGAATTCCGGCTTCTGACCAGGGAGCAGGCGATAGCACCCCTAAACATTTAGGCTGGTTAATGCTGACAGCGCTTGGAATTGGTGCAACTATTGGTGCTGGAATATTTGTTATGCCGGGAATGATAGCTAACAAAGCAGGTCCGGCTGGAATTTTGTCTTTTGTTATTACTGGTTTTATTTTTCTATTTGTTGGTATATGCTACGAACGTTTTTCACGTGTTGTGCCACGCGGTGTTTCAGCATACAGCTACGTTTATCATTCAGTTGGAGAAATTTTTGCTTGGATTGTAGCTTTTGGTTTATTTCTTGAATATAGCTTTGGTGCTTCGGCTGTAGCTGTTGGTTGGAGCGAATATTTAAAGAAAGCAATGAAATATACATTGCCACCATTTTTTTCAGGACCAGGCTATACAAATGGTGAATTTCACTTTGGTGTGAATGTAGTTTCTGTAGGTGTAGTAGCTGTTGTCACTCTTATATGTATTTTGGGTGGAGTAAATAAATCTGCTAAGCTCAATTTTGTACTTGTTTGTTTAAAAACAGCATTATTATTGATTTTCATGGTGGCAGGACTGCGCCATATAAATATTAGTAATTGGCAGCCTTTTATGCCGCATGGTTTTAAAGGTGTTATTGAAGGAGCAGCACTAGCAGTATTTCCTTATGTTGGCTTTGACGCTCTTTATACTTTTGCCCGTGAATCTAAAAGTTTGAAAGATACAAAAATTTCTACTTATTTATGTATTGGTGTAGTGGCATTTTTGTATGTGGCAGTTATGGCTATTGCTTGCGCTTTAGCGCCATGTTTTATTAATGGCAATCCTAATCCGTTATTTGTTGGCAATGAAGCGTCAGCTCCTTTAGCGAGCCTACTTATGGCATCTGGTGAAGGTTGGGCAGGGCAATTAATTGCAATTGGAGCAGTTATAGGCATATTCAATGTGCTTTTAGTGCTATCTATGGGTGGTCCAAGAATTTTTCGTAATATGGCTGAAGATGGTCTTCTGCCACCATTATTTGCTAAAACAAAAAATGGTAATCCTACAGCAGGCTTAATTTTAAACGGCATGATTGTAGCTTGTGTCGCGGGCTTAGTACCATTTGGTGATATTGCTCATATAATGGTATTAGGTACTTTAATTGCTTTTATTTTTGTCTGCATTGGTGCATATCGTTTAAAAATTGTCTCGCCAATTGTGCCAATAATGGGCGGTATTGGCTGTGCTATTTTAGCTTTGAATTTAGAGCCATTAGTACTAAAAGTTTATTGTGTTAGTTGTCCAATTGGTCTTTTAATTTATTTCTTTTATGGCAGAACACATAGCAAATTGGCTAAAGCTCACGAACAAAAAGCTGAAAATGTACAGATAAAAGCATAAATTGTCTGGTCTGTGATAATGCTTAATCTCTGGCAGCACCAACTAATTGTTTGTCATCACTTAAAAGAATAGTTTCAATAATACGATTTGCTTGCCAAACTTCTTTTTTATATTCCTGCCAGCGAAGCGGTATATAAACAAGAGCAGTGACAATCCAAGCTTGTACTGATGCGATGCCTACGTGTAAAGCTTCAGTATTGGGGATGACACCTGATGTAGCAATACCTAATGAACAGCCTATAACAAGAGCAATTGTGGCTGGCCAACGAATAAGGGGGATTTCAGATAAATTTATTCCTTGAGCAAATATTGGTTCAGATTTAAATAAATAAGTAGCTAATAGCCATTCAGATAAAACTATGACTGTTGGCATTGGCAATATGACGCAATTTAAAGAAGCAATGGCCTCCACTGCTTTTGTTGCCCCTGATAATGAAAGCCAAGCAGCCATGGCTGCTCCAGCAATAGCTAAAATTGTGACTGTTGTACGATGACGAAACGGGAAAAAACTTTCTATAGCATTAGCTGAACCCAACAAATTTGAGTCATTAACAGCAAAATATGAAGTAGCAAGTACAAGAGCCGCAATTATTGCTATGCCACCAAAAGAGTATTGGTTAATAAAATTAGTGGCAGTAGCAAATTCAGTGATATTGCTCATGTTTGCTAACATCCAGCCAGTAGCTGGAAAAATAAGCATGCCAATGATAAGAGATAAAGCTAATGGAATAATTGAATATGATAATTTTGCTTTGCCATAACGCCAATAATCACACTCATTTCCCCAAGCGCCATAACCAATGACAAATGATGAGACTAAAGTTAAAGCATAAGTAAATGATTTATGTGATGGTTCATCTAGGACTTGAATCGGTGTGTCATACAAAACTTTTATAAATGTGTAAATGACCCAGACTACTAATATAGGGGCTGCAATAAAGCGAGCAAAATTAGCGACGCCCTTGAAGCCAAAAAAATTATTGAAAGCCATTAGTATTGCTAATGATGCAGCCATGATTACTATTGGTATATTCCAGTGATAAAGTCCTTTGAGACCTTCAGCTAAAAATAAAGCTGTTACACCATACCAAGCAATAAATATCCAAAGTAAATTGAAAGTGGCTAATTTAGTTGCCCAATTACCTAATACATTTAAATTTAAAGCTCCATAAGACTGTCCCGTTTTTGCACCAAGATAACTAGCGGGGATAACATAAGCAAGCAATAATAAAATACTGATGCTTGCACTAGCGACAACTTGCGCTAAAGTTAAACCACATTTGTACCATTCAAAACCAATTAATACCGTCGGAAAAGCCGTTACCATAGTTACCCAAAGCAAACCCATGGTAATAGGACCACGGCGATCTTTCTGTGGCACAATTTCAAATGTGTCACTTTTGCAAGAAATTCCCGACATTCTTTACTCCTTATGTATTACACATGGGCATAAATATATGTTTTCTATTAGTTAAGTACTATGGAATTAATACGAATGTAAATTAGAAGATAAGATTATAGTGGGGGAATTACGCTTTTATTTTGTATCCATCCAATTAGGACCAACACCAATATCTACACGTAAAGGTGCTTTTAAAGGTTGATCTAATGACATAGCTTCTTTAACTATATCTTTGGTTTGTTCGAGCTCGTCTTTTGGTACATCAAAAACTAATTCATCATGTACTTGTAAAATTAATTTAGCACTTAGTTTTTGTGCTTTTAGTTCTTTGTCTAGGCGAATCATTGCTAATTTAATTAAATCAGCGGCACTTCCTTGTAGTGGTGCATTACAGGCAGCACGTTCTTCTGCTTTTTTAATGCCTTCATTTCGATCATTTAAATGTTTGAAATAGCGGCGGCGACCCCACAAAGTTTGTACATAACCATTTTTGCGTGCTTCTTCAATTATGCCTGTTAGAAATTTACGTACTTTCGGATATTTATTGAAATATTTATCTATAAAAACTTGTGCTTCTTTAGTAGAAACACCTAAATCTTTAGCAGTAGAAAATGCACCTTGTTGATATATCAAAGCAAAATTAAGAGTTTTACCTACGCGGCGTAAATCAGCTGTTACTTCTTTTTCTTTAACATCAAAAATTTCCATTGCTGTTCTTGTATGAACATCTTCATCGTTTTGAAAAGCTTCTATTAACTTTTCATCCCCAGACATATGTGCTAAAAGTCTAAGCTCTATTTGTGAATAGTCTGCTGAAAGTAAAACATGTTTATTTGATGAAGGAATAAAGCCTTTGCGAATACTGCGTCCTAATTCTGTACGAATAGGAATATTTTGCAAATTAGGATTTGTACTAGACAATCTGCCTGTAGCAGTTATTGTTTGATTAAATTCGCCGTGTAATCTATCATCGCGTGGCGATATTTGTTGCGGTAAAGCATCCACATATGTAGAACTTAACTTGGCAATGTGTCTATATTCAAGGATTTTAGTGATGATTGGATGTTCATCAATTAATGATTCCAATACTGAAGCATCAGTTGAATAACCGGTTTTAGTTTTGCCGCGTGTGGGCAATTTCAATTCTTCGAATAAAACTTTTTGTAATTGCAGCGGTGAATTGATATTGAAAGAATGTTTGGCATAGTCATAAATTTCTTTTTCTAAACGAGCAAGCTCAATGTTGAGCTGATTAGCTAGTTTTTCAAAATATGGTACATCAAGTTTGACGCCTGTTTGCTCCATTTGAGCTAATACAGTGCACAATGGTAAATCCATATCAAAAAGCAAGTCGCGTTGATCATTGTCAAAAATACTATTGTAATGACGAGTTAATTCCAAAACGATTTTAGCTTCATCTATAGCTATTGGTGCTACTTGATCAATTGAAAGCAGAGTGCTGGCAATTTGTTTGCGCCCTGTACCTCTCAATTCAGCCATGCTGCTTAAAGAATAACCCAATACATTTTGTGCTAGTTCAGTTAACTTATGATTTTCATCTGGATTAATTATATAGCTTGCTAGCATTGGATCAAAAACAACTGGCGACAAGACTATATCTTTAAGCGACAAAACATTCATGGTAAATTTAGCGTTGTAACAAATTTTGCCAATAGCATTATTTTCTAAAATTGGCTTTAATGCTTTAGTTGCTTGAATGTCATTCAGTTGATTTTCATTTGTCCATAAAGGAATATAGGCAGTATTTACTTCTAGCTTTTTATTTGTGGCGATTGAAAAAATATTATTTTCATATTTTGCTTCGTCAGTCCAAGCAAAAGCATAGCTTACTATTTGTGAATTTAATGATGATGTCGAATCACATTCAATATGAACAGCTAAGGCGGATTTATCACTAATTTCTTTTACCAACAAATCTAGCTCGGATTCGGTTTGGATAATACGAATGACTTTTGGCTTTGTAGCTAAAGCAGTAGTACTTAAAGATAATTGCAATGTTTCTTCAGTATCTTTTGGTTTTTGTGCTTGTGCTTGAATTTTGGCCTTTGGTGTCACACTTAATAGAGCATCATCAATTTCAATTGGTTTTCCATTATTGAATTTAGCTAAAACCTTAGGCAGTCTTCTTAAAATTCCTCTAGATTCCATATTTTGAAAGAAATTAGCAACTTTTGGAATGTCAGGCAAACTTAATTGGCAATGATCAAAATCAAAATCTAATGGAACATCTAGGCGAATGGTAGCTAAATCTTTGCTTGCAAAAGCACTTTTTTCGCCGTCTGTTAATTTAGTTTTTACTGATTTTGAAGATATTTCTGACAAGTGTTCATAAATGCCTTCCATAGTCTTATATTGAGTCAATAATTGTTGAGCAGTTTTAGGACCAATGCCACGTACTCCCGGGATATTATCTGAGCTATCACCACAGAGTCCTTTGTAGTCGATTACTTGTTCTGGCCAAACTCCTAGTTTCTCAAAAACTTCTTCGCGTCGATAAGTTTTAAGTCCTTCTTTGGAAGGCATGAGTACTTCAATGTTTCCGTCCAATAATTGGAAAGCATCTTGATCGCCAGTTAAAATCAAAACTTTCAAATTTTTGTTTTTTGCTTGTTTGGCTACTGTGCCAATAATGTCATCTGCTTCCCAACCTGGTAATTCATAAACAGGTATGTCGAGTAATTTAACTCCTTCTTTGATAATTGGCCATTGAATAGACAAATCATCAGGCATTTCACTGCGATGAGCTTTATAGTCCTCATATTCTATATGACGAAACGTAGGCTCAGCCATATCAAAACATACAGCAATTGAATGCGGAGAACGTTTTTCTATCAAATCAAATAAAGAGTTGAAAAAACCATAAATCGCTCCAGTGGGAATATTATCCGATGTTCTTAAATCGGATGTAAACATAGCATAAAACGATCTAAAAGCTAATGAACTACCATCTACTAGAACTATTGTATTGTCGTTGCTCATCTTCTATTTCTTATTTACTCTTAGTGGTGTAGGTGGTCCACTAAATTGACCTAATGCTTCATTTAAAACACGTCCCTCGCAAAGAGAAGGTTGGGTTATATTTAAGATTGCTGATATGGTTGGAGCAATATCATTAGGACTTGCGCTTTGGCTATATATACCAGATTTTACGCCAGGACCAGCAATAATAAGTGGCACTTGCGAATCATACATATGTGTAGAGCCATGACTAGTGCCTGAAGGCTCGGAGCCAAAAATATAGCCTGATTTAGGTACAATATATAATTCACCGCTGCGTCCCCAATAATAATTCTTTTTAGCTGCTTCAGCATAAGGGCTGAGAGGTACTTGATTGGAGAAAAATTGAAATGCTGTAAAAACAGAAGCAATGCCTGGAATTTGACGACAAATTTTAGCAGCAACAGCTTCTACATCTGGTTGTCTATATTTTAGTTTGTCTATAGCATTTAAGTTTAAATATAAGTTGGGGGGAGTAAAAGAAGAAATCCAATCTTCTTGTCCTAAGCGTGAGTCTAAATTTGAATCAAGTGTTGTTTTTAATGATTTAGGATCAATTCGTCCAGCATCCAGCCCCCGTTCTTTTAAAAATTCTGGTATAGCTGAAACACCATGGTCGCTGGTAAGAACAATCACACAATTATTTAAACCAATTTTTTGATCTACACCGTTTAAAAAACTGCCTAATGTTTGATCTAACCTTGCTATTAAATCTTCCATTTCGTGAGAATAAGGACCAAAAGCATGACCTAAATAATCAGAAGCAGAAAAACTAATACCTAGAAAATCTGTTTCTCCGCGAGCGCCTAAACTTTCTTGGTCGATAGCTTCTTTAGCAAAATCTATCAACATTTGGTTTGACCAAGGAGTAGCTGAAAAAGCAGCATAAAAAGATTCATTTGGTCCTTGAGCACCGCCTGAGATGACGTGTGGAAATTCTTTTCCATCACCAGGGAATGCTCTTTCATGAGTATAATTATCTCTTGTTGAGGCGTTGTATTCTGTTTCTGGCAATAGTTTTTGCCAGGATTGTCCAAAATATTGATCAGCATAATGTCTTTCGTTAAATGATGTAGCCCAGCCAGGCAATTGATTACCATACTGGCTGCCACTGACAAAATTGCCTGAATGCATATCCCACCAAAAAGCACTATTAGCTAAATTACCAGCTAAAAATAAAGAAGCACGATCTTTAAGTGAAACTGTAATTACTTTACTACGCCCATTGGATGCCATTTTTAGCTCATCACCAATGGTTGTGCCATTCATACTTTTGGCACTGGCACCAAATTTACCATTTGCCCCAATTAATTGGACTGAATCGTCCGAAATGGCTGGTAAGGTTTTGTCTTTACGTCTGTCATACCATTCATTAGCAATAATACCTGTTGCCCACGGATAGGCACCAGTGGCAATAATAGAATGACCTACTGCTGTTTGCGTTGTTGCTTGTTTGTATCGGCAATTAGAAAAATTTGCCCCATGCTCAATTAAATAACGAAAACCAGAATTCAATTTATCTTTGTAGCGTGCTAAATAATCGTAGCTGAATTGATCTATAACTAAGACCAAAACAAGCTTTACTTGTCCAGCTTGATTAATTTGGCTGTTAGCGTTTGGTAAAGCAATTAAGAATGTAAATAAAAAAGCAATGACACACGATATTATGCTTTGAGCTTTCGGGGACTTAATTGACAAAATGCTACCTCCAGTATTCTCTATTTTAAATAAATGGTAAAAGTCATATCAGCAGGATCTTTAGTGCTACTTGGCGAATCATGCCATAAATAAATTTGAATTTTAGCTGGCAATTTAGTAAATGATAAATTGTCTAGTACAGGCACATGCGGGCTCATATTATTGCAACCGCCAGGATAACCACAACTATCACCACAATGCAACATTTGTATGATTCTAATTGGTGAATTAAAACTATTTATATTGTCAATGTTTTCTGATTCTTCTTTGCATACATATATATAGTCAAGCCCAAAGTCTCTAGCATTATAAGCAATCAAGCTAAAGTTTTTTAGAATGTTGTAGCCAGTAGTCATAGCTTGCCATTTCGATAATTGATTTTGAAATTTGCTCACATCATATGTAGCTTCTGCTTTTGCTTGTTTAGGAGTCCATTTTAGAGAAACTAAATTCCAACAAAGAGGAAAATCTGTTCTTGTTAAATAAGCTGGATTAATTCTAGCTGGATTCCAAATGCTAGTATTGGGACCTTCAATACCTACTAATAGATATGGATTTAAAATGAATGGAGACTCTTTGGAAGGACCTTCAATTGATTTATGTCCTTTACGATAAATGTATCTGCCATAAAAGCCCCACCAAGGCTTGCCACTTTCTATTTGTCCAAATATTGGCTCGGAAGGTTCATACTCATCAAGCATGAGAGAAGGGCATTGCCGAACAGCCATTTTTCTCATGTTTATAATTTCATTTTCCTTTTTAAAATTAAAACACTCAAGTTTATTAATAGGTACATCTAAAGTTCCGGACATACGGCTGTGCGGACCAATAGCTAAATTATTAGCTAAAGCACTTGCAGTATTTATTGTGGTAAGCATTAAGCTAATAAAAAAGGTAAGGGATTTCATTGCTTATAGACTCTAAAAGAAAGTATTGGCCATAGTTTAACCAAAAGCAGAGCATTAATGTAGATAGTGGGAATACTCAGCTAAACCATTGCTAGACAAGGCTTTGCGGCACCAATAATTATTAAAGAAATTAAATCTTTGATTAAACATCTCTCTAAGGTCCCTCAATGGGTTGACGCCAAGAGGCACATGAGTGATAATTAATTAAAGAAACGTAATATATTGCCTGCCCGCTATCTTACTAAATCATTAGAGGTTGTCTTCTAATGCTTCGACATTGTGTCGCACTTACTACCATCGCACAGGCAAAATGCGGAGGTCATTACAATGAAAAATCGCTCCCCCCACGGTGGCACTTTAGCTGTTGTTGCATCAACAACGATAATTATAGCTATTCTTGGAGTAGCTGTATTTTTCTTAGTCAAAATTTTTGGTGGCGAAAGAGAATTACAGCATGCTACTGATTCAGGAAATTTGAATGTTGCTAAACAAGTAATTGTCAATCCTGGAATTGAACTTGGTAATGACCAGTTTGATAAAGTGTTCCGTGCTTATGTTGAGTTAAACCCAGTAAATAATAGACAAGAAATAAATTTACGTAATTATAATCGTCTGGTTGGACAAACATTACTGGTAGCACTCAATGCTGCAGCTGATGGTACTCCTGAGGCTATCCAGCATGCTAATCAATTGATAGCTGCATTACAAGGCAACGCAAACAGTATAAGTGGACGTCTCTATACAAAGCTCAATGACAGTAGCAATCTTGATTTAGTAGGAAATTATTTTCATGGTACTGCTAGAAATAATTCATTGAAAATGTTAGGTAATGGTAGTTCTATTCAAGGGCTTAGCTCTGCTTTTGCTGTAGCATATTGTGAACAAAATACTGGAGATGTCGGCGCTACAAATTTAACACTAGCAAATATAGGTAATTCATTGCCTTATACAGATGAAACAGCAGGCACTAAAATACCTTTGCCAAATAATGTAAAGACAAAATATGATGGTGGCAATATCGAATATGTAAGAGGTTATCGACCATTGCAAATTGGTAATGTTAGCCCTTTATTTGGTGTACCAGTTCAACCTACACGTCAGCCACACTTAGTTTCATTAGCTACTTTCCAAGCAAATGAAGCTATGCCAGGTGCTGGAGCAGCAGTTTTGCCTCCTAATACATTCCGCAATGGTGCTGAAGCTTCTGAAGAAAAATCTGGCAGCAAAGCTAGAACTTTAGCTGCTGCTATTGTTGGTGTAGTCGATACAGGCTCATCAATATTTCAGCCTTCCATTAGACATGGCTATGTCATTCTTGATAATAGCGGTGTGATGAATTACAACGGACAATTGCCAGGCTTAGATAATGTTGCTGCTAATGAATTATTGACTGGCATAGATATTGTGCCTGGACAAAAAGTATTTTCTGCTAAGGCACCAGGTAATATTAGCCCAGTAGAAAGATGGATGACGACTCCTTTAGCTGATAGAGGATCACTTTCTACTAATGGTATGTTTGATGCTCAAGGTAATCCAGTAAGCCAAGCAGAAGCAGATGCTATACCATATAACCCAATGGGACCAGCTACATGCTATGACAATAATAGTGGTTCTGGGGATTGTTATGACTTATTAAATAGTGGTTCTTTTGATAAAGCTTATCATCCTAATGGTGGCTACCAAGGTGGTAATGCCAACGGAAGCTTATTAATGGCTACTGAATATTCTAAGTGTAAAGTTGGTGAAGGATTTAGCA
Source organism: Candidatus Obscuribacterales bacterium (assembly GCA_020054205.1). Lineage (GTDB taxonomy): Bacteria > Cyanobacteriota > Vampirovibrionia > Obscuribacterales > Obscuribacteraceae > JAGVLS01. The sequence continues at coordinate 17,426 of JAGVLS010000022.1, forward strand.
ATGGAGGAGGAGATTGTTTCAATTACAATGCTGATCAAGCTCAATTCTCCGGGCTAAGAAAATATATGCAAGGTAGTAATCCTATTGCTGGACAATCTGCTATGTATGATCCAAATAATCAATATGGTGGTATCAATAAAGGTGTTTCTTGTAAAGTAACTGAAGACGGTACTATTATTGAATTAGCGGAACAAACAGCACCTGGTCATGGCATAGAGTTTAAACGCTTTCTGACCACATGTGTTTATCAAATTAAACCAGATGCTACACAACAAGATCTTGATAATGTGTTCAATAAAAAGCTTGCTTTAGGTACAAGATATTTTGTACATTTAGATACGAATCCTGCAAGTGATACCCATAATCAAGTTGTGGTTGATGCAAATAATCCTCCTGGTTTTACTGGTGTTGCACCAGATGGTAAGAAGATTCAATATTCAACAACCTATAACTTAACTGGAAAAATGGTTAATCCTGGTCATGACTTCTCAATCCACGATCATTTGTTCATGCATGAATATAATGACACTTTAAAAGGAACAGATACAGTTTCTTACCATAAAGCTAGTGGTTACCTTAATCTTTTAGGAGAGGTTAAATTCACTAATGCTGCAAGTGGTGCTGTCACACTTTGTGATCGTAACTAATAATCATCTATAATAATTCAATTATTTATGGATAGAAATGTGGAGGGATAAGTGTGCACTGTTTTATAAATAAACGCCATATATTATTAGGAATAATAGCGCTTACAATATCTAGCCAATCAGTTGTTTATTGTCAGCAATATCCTAAGAAAGATAAAAGAAGGACAGACCCAGCATTTGATACGGTAAAAATTACTAAGCCGGAAGACTTATCTTATGTACCGCAATATGCTGGTAAAGGAACTGTATTTGTTAATGGAGACAAATTAGCTACGTCACAAAATGGTAGCCGTTGTATAATGATGCGCTTTTATGCTAAAGAATTACCTGAGGATGTTATAAATTGGTATCGTGGTGCTCTTACTCAATATGGTTGGGTAATTGATGCCAGGCAAACCAAATCTACTTTTATAACTGGCTTAAAAAATAAAGAAGGATTGAGAATTACTGTTGATGCTCAAGCAATAGCAGAGCGGGCTCCTGATGGACAGCCATATCGCAGCCGATTTTTAATTCGCTTTGTAGAGGGCAAACCATTGAATACAGATAGCTAATTAGCTAAAACAATATATAAGCTAAAGGAGCTAACATATTGTAAATATTTACTGAAGGGCATGTCATGGTAGGCGTGTCCTTCTTCTTTGTGGTTTTTTTGCAGCCAAAATGCTTCCTACCACAACCATGCTGGTGACGCACGTGCAAAAAGGTCAGAAAAACAAATAAAATTCTGACAAGGCAATATGTAACGACGACAAGCCATCAAACCTTTAATTACAAACATAATGAAAAGGTCAGAAAAATTTCAATTTTTCTGACCTTTTTTGGGTACCCAAATAGGATACTCCATGGTGGTTGATTAATTTTTTCATTATTCACCAAAAGATTTGTTGCTTCTCGCAAGCCAGGCGAGATATTTACCACACGTGATCCTTTAAATTACGGTACATGCTCAGTCGTTGATAAAGCAGCCACCACTTATTCCTAGTGCATTTTTCACGGTAAACTTTTGAGAAATATGGAGAATGTCGGCAAGCTTGTTTGTGTTTACCACCCGCGATACCATGCTTGGTCTATCTTATGTCTCTGGAGCTAATGAAACTATTGGTTCCGTAGCTTGAGCATTGAATTCAATAAAATTACTTAGTGGACCAGGAAATGGTACTGGTAATTTAACTAACATAGTAGTAATAACTGTTACTTGTCCAGGTGGGGTTTGTCCACTGGCATTGCCAGGTTTGCTGCCAATTGTTTTAAATCCACCAGTAGAAGAATTCCATTCTGCATAACGTAAAAAAGTACCATTTACACTAGTGGCTGCTGGTTTTACTAAATTAGCATTACCTGGTTGAAACTTTGTACAAATAGTACGAGCTGCTATAAATGCTTGATCGTAATTACCTACTTCTGAAACAACACCATTATTATTTTGTTGTACTGTAGCGCTAGCGGCAGCTCTTGCTGCACTTTTAGCTAATGTATCGTTAGCAGAATTGGTTAAAACTAAAAAGGCGACATCAAATAAAAATAAAACCATTGGTATTAAAAATAATGAGCCAACCAAAGTTTCAACAATACTTTGAGCTTTACTTTTACGGGATAAATATAGCTTTCTCATGCTGATACCTCAAATAAGGCTTAATTGAAAAAATAAATAGTAAGGGGTTTTAAATAAGTTGAGCTAATTAATTTAAGCTAAAATGCTTAATCAACTAGTTAACTGTACCGACCAACACAAATTGTCAGGTACTGTTAAAATTATAACAGATTCATAAGAATTGTGAAGCCTGAAACAGGCATCAAATCAATGAATTACTAAATTTGTCAAGGAATTTATCATGCAAAAAACTTTCTATTTAATGTTAGTTTCCCTCATTTGTTTATTTATCAATTTAATAAAAACCGATGCTAGCGAAAACAATAAATTAAGTGCTGGCATTAAATTAATGCGTTCAGACTTCCGTGTGACAGGAGCTAGCTGTGTACCGTGTTTACGTAGGGTAGCAAAGAAATTAAAAGAAAGCACAGGCGTATTAAGGGGGGATGTTTCCATTTTTCCTCCCTATGGTGGGCTAGTGATTTATGATGCTAGCAAAACTAACATTAAAACTGTATTTAAATCTGCTTATGATGAACATGTAGATTTTGCTGATGTAGAAACTCGCTCCATATCTCAAATTCCTGCCGTGTTATTGCCTAAAATAATGCCAAGTAGTCAGACACAAACATCTCCTCGTGTCGTCAGATAATTAGTGCTAAAATTCAAGGCAATATTTCTAACAGCAGGAAAACAAAGATGAGTGAACGTACCAAACTATTGAAAAAAGCTTTATTAACTAGCGTTGGTGCTAGTACAAATGGTGAGCGAATTAAAGCAGCCCTTTCTGAAGCATTTGATGATTTAGCAAAAATTGGACAAGATTTACTTTCAGAATTAGAAGGCAAAGGTAAAGATCAAACTAAATCAGCACAAAAATTTCTGGAAAAACTAAAGAGTGAAACGGAACGTCGATCAAAAGTATTTGGTAAAGATGTTAGTAAACAAGTCCACAAATCTGTAGAAAAAACAGCAAAAGAATTTGGACTAGTCACACGTAAAGAAATGATTTCATTATCCGAGCGTATTTCTCGACTAGAAAAACGATTGGCAAATGGTAGTTCTCACCGTAAAGATAGAAAACCTAAATCATCTAGCTAATATGCTTATCTAGTTTCTTCGCGAGGTCTTTCACTCTGGAAACTTAAAGGCATTGGTAAATTAAGACCAGGGCAATTAGGTGGCAATGGTAAGACTAACATTGGTCTAGCGTTAACAGTGGTTCTACAAATTACAGTTGGTGGTAGCCCAACGGCGGCTGCTGCTGGGTATTGAATTTGATGCTGAACGTCAGCTGGCGTTATATGTAAAAAAAGCGCCAAGCCAGATCTCAAATAATTGGTATTTACTTCATTGGCGACTTGACCGCTTAACCCTTCAGCTTGTGTTCTACAAGCAAGTTCGCGTGTCACCATATGATTTAAATACCAGGCACAGCTAAATGAAAGTCCAAGTCCTATAAGATCGACCAATGGAAAAAAAATGAGAAGTAAAAATACAAATAGCGCAGGACCAGTTTCGGCAATGGTGCTGCCTTTTCGTTTGCGGAATATTTTCATCTTTGACCCCTCAAAAAATGAGTAAGCCTGTAAGCTATTAATAATTCAGTAGTAATAGAGGCATAAGCTTGTAACAATCTATTACATTATATCAAATTAGTTAAGGCTACGCATTATTAAATATGATCTTAAATCATAGAAGCGGGCAGGGGAGGCAATGGCGAGACTTTTTCATTGCTTAGAATAGGACTGGATAAATATGAGCCGATTGGTAAATTTGGAAGTACGGGCAAAGGGGAGCGAATTTGTACTTCAGCAGCTAAACTAGGGCAATTAATATCATTAATGAAAGCACCTTGGTTTTGATGGCACCATTGTCCAATTAAAGATCGAGTCAAATTATTGGGATTTCCTGCCTCTACTGCTGCTAAATCCCTGACTAATATTGACCAAGATACAATTGGATTGCCTCCTGTATAAATACCATTGTCTGCATAATACATCAATTCTTTTTCGGTAATACCACTATTGCTAAAGGGTGAAAAATTGAGCACAATTAAATTTGGCAATTCTTTGCCAATTAATTCTTGTGACTTAATAACAAAAAAAGTTGGTGAGGCTGATTGCGGGATAAAACTTTTTGTTGGGTTAGAAATTGATTGAATGATTGAAAAATTTTTGTCAGTCCAAAAATTGAATTTATTCTCTTTCTTTTGAGCAATTTCTAAAATTTCATTTTCTGATAAGGCAGACATGATAGGAGTAAAAATCTTATCGGAATTTAGTAAAAATCCATTTGTTTCTTTGTGACGTAAAATTCCTTTGCATGTATTTTCAGACAATCTTTTGCAAAGTTCGAAAGAATTAAAAGCAGCTTTATCGGCATTTTGAGCAATTAAATTGATTGTATGTATTAATTGAGTTTCTTTCTTAGATTTTTTATTTAATTTATTGAGCAAACTTTTAGCTTGAGAGCTGATTTCAATAGAAGATATATTTGTTTGGTGTAGTGAATTCGTAAAATCAATTGCTAGCTGTAAGTCAAAACCGTTATGCCCTGGCAAATTACAATTGCCTTTTTCATCAATAAAAAGTGGTATGGCAGATGAGGGAAAATAATTATTGGAATATTTACCGGAAAAAGCTTGTTTGAGCATTTCTTGCCCGATGCTATCGGGCTCACATTCATAAAACAAGGCTTTTCTTATACCAGTATCTCTCACCAAAGCACTATTGTAATGAATGCCTGAAAAATCTTGCTTCTTTATAGATTTGGCTGCAACAAAGTTTTGGTTAAATATCTTTTCAGCACTATCTAAATCAATAGATGGACCGAGTGTAATTAGCCAATGATAAAGTGACATGATAATTGCATTTTGTGGACTATGATTGAAAGTGTTTGTGTTTAAACCCCAAGTTGGATTTAAATGCCCTGGTCCTGGCACTGCTCCTGCTTTTGCTTGTTGCCAACCATAAGAATTTTTATCACTAGCATTAGCTATTGTTTGTAGTATCGATTGACATTTTGCTGGTATGCCGTGAGGAAAACTAAACATAAAAGCTGATTTGGGCATTTGTACATCTTTAATTTGAACAACGGCGCAAGCAGACCGTTTTATAATGGTTTCCCTTTCTTCACTAGCAGATTTTTCTTTATAGGTGGCTTCTACTAAAACAACAGACGGTAAAATATTTTTGTTTGTGGTCTGAAAATACTCTACTTTAGCTAATCTAATTTTCTTAGCTAGAGGGTAAAAATAGATAAGTTTATTATTTATAGGAATTGCTTTACTAGCAAAAAAATTTTTGTCAGAAGTTGTGCCAAGAGTGATTTTTAAATCAACTAATTTTTCTTTGCCTAAATTTTTTCCGCGACAAGCAACTTCATAAGCATGTTGATAAATAGAATGATTTTTGACAGATTCATGCAAAAGTTTTGCCAATTCACTTTGCGCTGTATCTAGAATTTGCAAATCCTCATCAATTAATTGAGAAATATAAGGCAAATGCAGGCGTTTTGCTAGAAATGTATTAAGACGCAAAGTGGCATATAAAGTGTTAAGCCCATAGGCAAAACCCTGTTCTTTGTCTAAATTAATAAGACCAAGACGTCCAAATCTGGTTGTGTCTACAGTTAATACTGCTAAATCATTGGCAGCAGCGATAGCTGCATTTTCAGTTGCTTCTTGATAGATACTATTTAGTGGTACTCTGTTTGCAATACGAACCACAGCCAGGACATATATACTTATTAGTAAGCTGGAAAAAAGTGCTATGCCGGTAGCAAAGAATAAGGAATGACCTAGTTCTTTTTTATTTGTTAAATCCTGTCCTTCTTTGTTTGATACCATAAAGATAATGATGAAGGAGTATAAGTACCATAAATAACTTTAACAGATACTGCTCTATTTGTTTGATGGTTTTGCTTGGCAATACATCGAATTTATTCATGTGTAGAGCCGACGAACTTAGTGAAATCAATCAACTCAGTAAAATAGAATATTTAAGTAGCAAAAAAAAATTTCAACAAGCCCATAAAGTAATAGAGCCTTTGCTGAAAAATAATCCAAATAATGCTGCTTTGCATCTGGCTTTAGCTGAATTGTTAGGCAGTGAAGGAAAAACGGCAGAATCTATCAATGAATATTTGACAGTCAGGCGCATAGATAATAGCGATTTGCAATCTTGTCTTAAACTTTCACAACTATATGCTGAAAATTCAGATCAAGAAAATAGTCTGAGGTATGCACGTTTAGCTGTTGCAATAAAACCAGATTCTCTTCACGCTAAAATTGGTTTAGTTAATGCTTTTATTGAAAATAATCTGACAAGGGCCGCACAAGAAGAGTTTAGTAATTTGCTTGCCAAAAGCAAAAATAATCCGGATGTGCTTATACTAGGTTATAAATTAGGGAAAAAGCAGGGAAATAATAATAAAGCTAAATATTATCTTTTAGAGACAATTCGCTATTCAAAAGATCCGACAAGGTTTGAATTGGAATTAAGTGATCTGTTGGAACATATGCGCGACTACAAGGCAGCAAGAAAATGTTTAGAAGACTTGCTTAGTAAATATCCTGATTATTCAGAGGCAAGACTTAGGCTTGCACAAAACTTAGAATTTTACTTTTATGATTTTGAAAGTGCAATAAAAGAATATCAAAATGTATTAGCGATAAACCCAAATACAAAAGCTTCATTGGGAATTGAACGCTGTCGAAAAAAGAAAAATGACTTGGCGTTTCGCCTCAAGCTTATGCTTACAGACAGATAACTTTTATTATTTTACGTTTTTAGTGAGCACTCGTTTTGGACCGTGAATTGGATCTTCAATAATAATTGTTTGATCCCGGTTTTGACCGACACTGACTATAGCAACTGGAACATCTAACTGCTCAGCAATAAAATTAATATATTTTTGTGCTTGTGCAGGTAAGTCATTGTAGCTGACGCATTCACTGGTAGACTTACGCCAACCGGTGAATGATTCATATACGGGCTCCATATACTGCAAACAACCAGTTATGCTTGGCAGATCTTTATATACTTCTTTGGTCTTAGCGTCTCGATATGCAACACATATTTTGATTTCATCAAACTCGTCTAAAACATCCAGTTTTGTAATTGCCAAACAATCTAGTCCATTGATTCTGACGGAATATCTTCCTAACACTGTATCAAACCAACCACAACGTCTAGGACGCCCAGTAGTGACACCAACTTCAGCCCAAGCTTTTCCAACTTGTCTTAATTGTTCGCCAATGGCACCTGATTGTTCAGTAGGAAATGGACCTTCGCCAACGCGTGTCATGTAAGATTTTGAAACGCCAATTACACGGTCGATGATAGTTGGACCAATGCCAGCACCAATGCATGCTCCACCAGCTGTTGGGCTAGAGCTAGTAACATAAGGATAACTACCATGGTCTAAGTCTAAAAGTGTACCTTGGGCACCTTCAAATAAAATATTTTTCTTTTCTCTTACTGATTGAAAAATTATTGCTGAAGTATCGCATACATATTTTTTCATTTGTTGTCCATATTCTAAATATGTTTCATAGACTTCTTTACTGTTCAAAGCTGGCAGGTTATATAGTCTTTCTAGAATAACGTTCTTGCGAGGGATAAGCCAATCTAATTTTGCTTTGAGAACATCCTTTTCTAAAAGATCTTCTACGCGTATACCTGAGCGGGCACATTTATCTGCGTATGTAGGTCCAATACCACGTTTGGTAGTACCTATTTTTTGATTACCGCGGCTTTCTTCTTCAGCAGCATCTATTAACAGATGATAAGGCATAGTCACATGCGCGCATGTGGACACTTTCAAGTTTGCATCATCCAAGCCTCTTTTAAGTAAGGCAGATAATTCTCCAATAAAAGCTTTTGGATCAATCACCATGCCAGGACCAAGAATACAAGTTTTTCCACTGTATAAAATGCCAGAAGGAATTAAGTGAAATTTGTATGTGTTGCCGTTAGCAACAACTGTATGTCCAGCATTGGCGCCACCTTGATACCTGACAACTATGTCGGCATTTTTTGAAAGTAAATCAGTTACTTTCGCTTTACCTTCGTCGCCAAATTGAGCACCTACAACAACTACGTTAGCCAATGTATAGCCCCCCTCCGATGGAGAATTTCAGAATTAACAGGCAAGCCTTTTACTCGTTTTAGCTTGAAAAGCTGAAAATAGAGCAATTAGTTTCTCGCTGAAGTCATTAGTCTATCGTCTTGAATAAAACTGTGTCAAACAATAATCGGTTTAGCTATTTGTTTTGCCTCTAACTGTAAACATTTGTGCTTAGATAAAATTCTGTTGAAAATATATACTTACTCAGAATCTAGTTTTTGTGTATTCTGAAAACATATAGGCAAGAGAGGCATTATAGATTGCTTAGTCAATCATCAAGAGATTCTAATATTCATGTCTTTCAAGGTGTATTGAGACAAAAACAAGCATTGGCTTGTCAGCTGTTGTCTCAAGCTATTCTTACTTCTCGCATAAGCAATGCATATCTCTTTGTGGGTAATGCCAATGAAGACAAATGGGATATTGTCAGGCAATTAGCCTGTTATTTTAATTGTCTATATAAAAATGACCAAAGAGCTTGTATTTTGCATTATTTACAAGAAAAAGATGGCAATAAATATTGTCAGAATTGTCAGTGGATAATTGCTAATCAGCATCCACATGCTTTATTAGTTTTAGACAAGGAAGGCAAAAGCCAAATAATTTCTGTAGATAAAGTAAGAAAGCTAAGCCTAGAGCTTGTCAAGAGATCTGAATATCTTAGAATTTGTGTAATAGCGGATGCTAGTCTGGATGCATTTGGTCAAAGTGCAGCCAACGCTTTATTGAAAGTAATGGAAGAGCCACCAACAGATTGTCTTTTTATTCTTTTAGCTGAGTCAAAAGAAATGGTATTGCCGACTGTAGTTAGCCGCTCACAGGTTTTTTCAATTAATGAGACACATATAGCGCCAGATTATGGAATTGATTTGCTCAATACCAAAATGAACACTAAGGAAATTTGTAATTTGCCTTTGCTTGATCGCGTGAATTATTTAAAGATTAGCCAGGCGAGTTTAATTTGGTTGGATAAATTGAGAGATGAAAATAATTCTCTTGATAAAGATAATGAAATTGATTTGCTACAACAGTCAACTTCGGCCATTGATCAATATATTGGTGTGCAATACAAAGAACTTTTGACTAGAGCAGCAGTTGATATGAATGCGACCCAATATTTAAATCAATTGCTGAGTGCTGGAAATAAAGCAAAAGAACAATTAGAATCGTTTGTGAAGCCACAAGCAGTGCTTGAAAGTTTTTCATTTACTGCTCGTGAATTGGCATTTAAATACTGGGGAGAAGTAAGTTTTGCAGAAAGCTAAAGAGTTAACAAGTTCATTTGGACAATCATTTATGTCAATTGAGGCAGGATTAGCCCTTGTTGCGATGTGGTTTTTCTGGGTTTCAATTAGTCAGCCCGATGATGTTTTAACTCTTGATAAAACAAATGTATCTGGTCAAACACAAATTGTAGATTCACCGGATGTACTTAAATTAGCTAATGAAATGGAACCTAATAAACTTGCTCAAGCTGGTAAATTTAAGGAAGCATCTGAGGCTGCGGAAACTTTGCTTAAATCAAAACCGCACAATGTTTTGTACAATTTGTGCGCAGGAAATGTTTATCTCATTACGGGGGCTTCCAATGAAGGCTTGAAACTGCTCAAACGTTCTGTTGCTTTAGCTCCATATAGTCGCTTTGTTAGGTTGAATTATGCTCAGCAACTTACTCTCCAAAAACATTATGATGAAGCAATTGCTCAGTACAAGCTATTAAGTCGGGCCTATCCACGCTGGTCAGAACCATATTTGGAATTAGCCAATATATATTTAGTAAGGAATAATTATGTAGAAGCTGCACAAGAATTGCAGAACGTTCTTCTAATCAATCCTAGTATGAGTTCTGTTAGAAAAACGCGTGGGCTGACTTTAGCAAAAGCAAATAAGACCAAAGAAGGGTTAGATGAATATATGATGGGAGTAACCATTGAAACACAAAGTGGCTTGCCAGAAACTTTGAAAGAAATTGTTGCTAGTTGCGGTACGGTAGATAGAGCTATTTATTCACTTCAACAACAAGCTGATCAAAGAGAGGATGATTATGTGCCTAGATTGCGTTTAGCCCAACTTTATTCGTATTTAGGACAATCTAGGGATGCCAAAACACTTTTATTGCATGCAAGAAGAATAGCGCCTACTAATCCAGAAATTCATCGCACTTTGGCGGTAGTTTTGAAAAAATTGGGTGATGAACATCAGGCTGTTTCGGAATTTATGCTTTCTATGGCATTAGAAAAGCAAAAAGAAGACAAACAAATGTCTTCCCATTAATTAGCAGTGGATGCTTTAGCTTTTTTGCTTTGTTTTTCTAAATCTAATAGAGATTGATAATGAGCTTTTTCTTCTTGAGATATGTTTGTTGGAATAATAATTTTTAGTTTGACTAAATGGTCCCCGCGGGTTGTTTGTTTTAGTTTTGGTAATCCTCTTTCTCTCAATCTAAGCAAACGACCAGATTGACTTAAAGGAGGAATATTTATACAAACAGATCCATCTAACGTTTTTACTGTTACTTCTCCACCAAGCACAGCTTGGGCTGGGCTAATGGTTAGTTCAGAAACTAAATTGTCCCCTTCAATGTGAAACAAATGATGAGGTTTGACTTTAACAATTAAGTATAAATCTCCAGATTTCCCACCAGTTAATCCAGGGGCTCCTTCACCAGGTACACGCACTTTGGAGCCAGATCTTACTCCAGGTGGGATCTTAACTTCTAAAGTCTTTGATCTGGATCCTGGTGAGGTAATATGAATGTTTTTTGTAGAGCCTTTAAAGATTTCTTCAATACTTAACTCAATAACAGCTTCATGGTCACTTGCTTTTTGTCTTTGTGAAGCGCTTTGCCCAAAACCATAGACATTATTTGTGCCACCCTGAGTATTTTGTCCCGTACCAAAAGTTTGACCAAATAACATCTCAAAAAAATCAGAGAAGGGAGAATTTTGTCCCATTTCACCGAAATTGCTAAAATCAAAAGTAAAACCACCAAAACCAGGAGGAGGAGTGAAATCTGCTCCTGCTTTCCAATTAGCACCTAATTTGTCGTAACGCCGTCTTTTTTCAGCATCCTTGAGAACTTCATATGCTTCAGCAATTTCTTTGAATTTTTCTTCTGCTTCTTTTTTGTTTTGATTGGTATCTGGATGGTATTGCCTAGCCAATTTACGATAAGCAGCCTTTATCTCCTTATCTGTTGCATTTCGGGAGACTCCTAAAACTTCATAATAGTCTTTGTATTTGACCAATGCTCTACCTCATAATTTATTTTTTCCCGATCTTTGTCGGAAGATAATAAGGTCTTAGATTTATTTTAGTATTTCAACTATAAATATGTAATTAGTCTAGCTTAGCTCTCAGGCAAGAAAAGCTTAATACCTAAAGGCTTAATGTATTGAATTCTTTTCTCTTCTCCTATGTATATTCGTTCTATACCTAGATAGAATTACAAAGGGACAGAATGATAAAGGTAATTATTTGTGATTGACAAGTTGTTGAAAGAAGCAGCTAATGGCAAGCGCCTGACATTTGATGAAGGTCTTTATTTATTAAAAAACGCTCAATTACTTGAATTGGGTTATGTTGCCAATGAAACCAGAAGACGTTTTCATAACGACAAAGAGCCAATTACATTTGTCATTGATCGTAATGTTAATTACACCAATGTTTGTGATGCTTATTGTCAGTTCTGTGCTTTTTATCGAGCGCCTAAAGCTAAGGGTGGCTATGTTTTGCCCTATGAAACTATCAAAACTAAAATTGAAGAATTGGTGGCTTTAGGCGGTACACAACTTTTAATTCAAGGTGGGCATAATCCAGAATTAGGGATTGAATATTATGAAGAGCTTTTAGGTAATATTCGGCGCGATTTTCCAGCACTTACCATTCATGGTTTGTCTCCTTCAGAAATAGACCATATAACTAGAATAAGCAATTTGAGTTTGCAAGTTGTAATTGAAAGACTCTTGAAAGCAGGACTAAACTCTTTACCTGGCGGCGGTGCCGAAATTCTTACTGAGCGTGTAAAACAAATAATTAGTCCGCTTAAAATGCCAGCGAGTCGCTGGTTGGAAGTGATGGAATGTGCACAACAAAATGGTGTTAAAACTACAGCGACAATGATGTATGGCTCGGTAGATGAATATGAAGATCGTATTGAACATTTGATAAAAGTAAGAGATTTGCAAGATAAAACAAATGGCTTTACGGCTTTTATTGCTTGGTCCTTCCAGCCAGGCGATACGCCACTTAGCAAACGAATTAAACGCGTTACTACAGCCTCAGAATATCTAAGAATGGTAGCTATAAGTCGCATTATGCTTGATAATGTGCCAAATATTCAAACTTCTTGGGTTACACAAGGTCTAGGTTTAGGACAAACAGCATTTGCTTTTGGTGCAAATGATTTTGGTGGTACGATGTTAGAAGAAAATGTTGTATCGGCTGCTGGTACGTATCATGAAGTTAGCCTTTCTCAGATGATTGATTCTATTCATAAAACAGGGCATGATGCTGCGCAAAGAGATACGCAATATAATATTCTAAAAGTGTACGAAAAACCAAATTTAGCTGCGTAAAACAAAATCTATGAAAGTAAATAAAGTAGGGAAAACATCTAGATGTTTTGGCAGTTCAACCGCAGAACTTGGTCCTGCTCTTTGGATATTACTTATACTGATTGTTATTCCACTAATAGACTTGATAAGTTTTATTTGGGGCGTAAGTACTGTTATGTTTTTAGCTAATAATGCTGCTAGATCTGCGGCTCCCCAACAAACCTATTCTGATGCAATTGCTGCTGTACGAAATGCAGAAAATAATTTGAAAAATTGGCAAAACTTTGCAAAATTGACACCAGTAAATGGGCAAGCGCAAGGAGTTGAAATTGCTGTTTTAAGAATAGCGATGAATAATAATAGTTCAACTAAATACTTACCACCACCTGCCCCTAATAAGATCCCTAATGATAGTAATGCACTCACAAATAATATTTATCAATATCAAATCATTGCTAGCTATGATGTAATGCCAGTTTTTAATTTTTCGCAAATGCCTGTATTGTCTAGCATTCCAGCTTTAGGCAAGCCTGTTAATGTGTCATTTACATCCACAGCCCAAGTTGAACATCCGGAAGGATTAAACAACTAAACAAAATTTAAATGTCAAGCCCGGCTAATTTATAGTTTTGTTTTGTATTAGATTACAGAGCACCTTTAAATATTAGCGATATGAAAATACAAAAAACTAAAAAAGCCAAAGGACAATCAACAATTGAATTAGTAGCAGGACTAATTATTGGCGTACCAATGATTTTAATTGCAATTGACGCCATCATTCTAGCAACAGGCGCGGTAATAAATGATGCTGCCTGTCGCGATGCAGCACGAGCTGCAGCCTCAGGTCCGCCTAGTGCTTTGACAATTTGTATAGATAGAGAAGTAGCAAGTGGCACAACCCCTCATAAAAGAGCAAAGGCTGTAATTGAAAGAGTGTATAAAAGTGGTGGATTCTTTGTTTTAAACGACCCTGTTTTAGTTATTGAAACACTAAGAGATCCATTGCCATCAGGACTCACTGGTGGATCATTGGATGGAGAAGTTACTGTCGAGACAAGAATAGATGTAAAACCGCCATTTTTAATTCAAGCTTTGGTGGGATCACATGCAATTAGCTTTACTAATCGCCAGACTTATCCCTACACATATGTTGTTCCAAATACAGATACTTCTAGTTAGCCTTCTGGTGTAGCACTAAAACAAGCATCTTGGAAAATACTTTCTTTGGTTTTTTCAATTAGTTTTTGAAATGCTTTCATGCACACAGAATCAAGATGTGTCTTAGCAAGTAATTTGTCATTGTAAAACCACTCTACTTCACCATCTATAATTTTACCTGTAAGTGATGTTATTGGTTCGTATTCCGATTCTGATTTACTCAAGCCAATTGCTTTTTCAACTGGCATCAATAAAAAATCAATTCGGTTTTTGTGTCCTTTTACTATTAAGGCTTGGTAAGCTGTTGTTAAACGAGCTCGATAAGCGCTTACTGCTTCAATTGGTTCGCGATGCTTATTAAAGCGAATTACTTCTTTGACTAATTCTGGTTTTGTGGCAGTTGTGTGTAGTTCAGTAAAGCCAACTGCACTATTGAGACTAAAAGAATAAATTTGTAGAATTTTGAAAATTTCTTCGATAAGTTTAAAACTAGATTTGTTGTATATTGATTGTTGTCGCATGATGGCAATTTCTGTGCCACGATAATCAGCTAAAAAAGATAGTGATTGATTGGTTAAGCGTTCGATAAAATTTACTTGTTTGTCGGTTAAGCTAGTGCTAAATGTAGCTAATACCTGCTCGACAATTTCCCCTTTAGAATGTTTTTCTGCACTAGGCATTAACGAATAAGTGGATTTATCAATGCTCTTTTCTAAACCCGCAACAATGCCCCAATGGCGTCCAAAGTGAGATTCTTTCCGCGTATTTTTAGTAATTTCTTTGATATTGGTAAGCAGATTATTTAACATTGCAATTGTTCCTATATGCAAGAGAATTAGCTATTTGGTATATACCCAAAAACCAAGATGATTTCTTGCGATGAAAACATATTAATTGCTAACTGTGATTTGTAATCATCGAATTAGTAATAACGAAATTGTGTATTTTTCTGTTGAAAGCTGCTTGTAATCAGCCTCTCGGCAACTCTATACTTATGGGCTTTCATTAGGCAAGCCTGTATATGTTTGTTAAGGTGAGATTAAAGCAAATGTTTAGGTTCCATTTTCTAAGCTGGCAAAACCATTTTGTACTGCCCAAGCAATTAACTCTTCACGACTTTCAAGTCCTAATTTTAATTGCAATAATTCACACTGTTTACGTACGGTAGCTGGCGAAGTGACCCTCATTTCCGCTATTTCTTGGTATTTCATACCGTGTCCTAATAATTTCAATACTTCTTCTTCAGACTTGGTAATTTTGGCTGTGTTTTCTAAAAGATGTGAGGAAATAATGCCTTTTTTACCTGAGGCAACTTGCCGAATTGTTGCAGCTACTTTTGTTATATCTTCTGATTTGAGTAGATATCCAGCAACGCCTAGAGACATAACAACTTGAATAAATGCCAATCTACTTTCACCAGAAAACACAATTATTTTTATTTGTGGTATGCGGCAAAACTCTTTTACCATTGATTTAGGGCCAATTGTACCTGGTAGATGCAAATCCAATAAAACAATATCAGGTCGTAATTCTTCTGCTAGTTTAAGTCCTGTTTCTGAATCTTGTGCACAACCAATTACCGATATATCAGTTTCGCGAGCAAGCCCAATTGCTAGCCCATCTAAGGTAACTTGATGATCTTCGACAACAAGAACAGAAATAGTGTTTGTTGTATTTGTCATAACCATAATTGTCATAGTAAAGCTTGTAAGCTTAAATCAATATGCCCATATCTGTGCCCAAATCTTCGTTAATTATTATCAGTATTGCTATTAAAACACCAAATAAGGCAAATTTTAATGGTTTTAAGTCAATATCAGACTCCAATAATTGTACTAGGATTATCATTATCGTTTGGGGCATAATAATCTATAAAGATATATAGTGGCTAAACATGTTAATAAAGACTACTAAAGCTCAGTCAACAATAGAACTCGTCGCGGGATTAATGATTTTAATACCGATTGTACTTTCTTTGATTGATATTGCAGTTTTTGTTATGGGTGTTAGTTTAAATGATTCTGTTTGTCGTGATGCAACACGTGCAGCTGCCTCCGGTCCGCCAGATAAAATTGCGCATGGACAACCAAAACAACGAGCAGAGATGGTGGTAAAAAGATCATATAAAACTGAAGGAGCAATAAGATTGTCTCCTGATGTTGATATAAGAGAAAATATTCGTGAACCGTTACCTAGCGAGCCTTATGGTGGACCAGTTGATGGAGAAGTGACAGTAAGCACAACAGTAAATGTTCACCCACCATTTTTAGTCTCTGTGTTTTGTGGTTCTTCAGGAATAACATTTAAGAGCGAACAAACTTTTCCTTACACATGGGTAATGCCTTCTACCATAGGAGATGGCAATCAAAAACACTAAAACAAATATTGTTTTTAGGCGTGTTGAGAGGTTTCTATCTTGCTGATATCAAGTTTCAAGCCAGGTCCCATAGTGGAACTTAAGTAAACAGACTTGATATAAATACCTTTTACTGATGCTGGCTTAACTTTTTGAATTTGCTCAAAAACCACCGACAAATTTTTAAGTAAGCGGCTATCCTCAAATGACAATTTACCAATTCCCATTTGTACAACACCACCATCTTTTTCAGTACGAAAAGATACTTTTCCAGCCTTTAATTCTTTTACGGCTTTGCCAACATCAACAGTGACAGTACCATCTTTAGGGTTAGGCATTAAGCCTTTTGGACCAAGAATTTTACCCATTTTGGATAACATTGCCATGGTATCTGGTGTAGCAACTAATTTATCAAATTCCAAAAAGCCATCGCCTATTTTGGCAATCAAATCTTCAGCACCATATACATCAGCACCAGCTTGTTTAGCTTCGTTGAGCTTTTCGCCTTTGGCTACCACTGCTACTCGCACTTCTTTTCCAGTACCGCCTGGTAAAGATACTGTAGAGCGAACTTGTTGATCATTTAGTTTTGAATTGACACCCAATTTGAAGCTAACTTCAACTGTTTCATCAAACTTGCATTTTTTAGCAGATTTCAACTTTTTCAAAGCTTCTTCAGGTGATAAAGGACCTTCAGTTTCTTTGTTGATTTTTTCTATTACTTGTTGGCGTTTTGAAAGCTTAGCCATAAAATTCCCCTATTTCCTTTATTAGTCTTGAACTGTGATACCCATGCTGCGTGCTGTTCCGGCAATCATGGATTCGGCTGCACCAAGAGTGGTGGCATTTAAATCTGGCATTTTTATTTTTGCAATTTCTGTAATTTTGGCGCGGGTTATAGTAGCTACTTTTGTTTTGTTAGGAGTAGCAGAGCCTTTTTCTACATTACATGCTTTTTTCAATAAATCAGCAGCAGGCGGAGTCTTGAGGATAAAATCGAATGATTTGTCTTCATAGACATTGATTTCTACTGGAATAATCATGCCAGCTTTATCTTGCGTTTTTGCATTGTATTCTTTGCAAAACTGCATGATATTTACACCATGTTGTCCTAAGGCTGGACCAATTGGTGGAGCTGGATTAGCCTTACCAGCTGGAATTTGTAATTTGATTTTGCCAACAACCTTTTTCATAATGCCTCTTGATTATATGCTTTTAACGATGTTTGCAAGCCCTATATTCTGAATATACGATTTTATGGTACAAGGCTTGTTCTGGTCATAAAATTTACACTTTTATAACCTGATTGAATTCTAGTTCTACTGGTGTTGCCCGTCCGAATATTATTACAGATGCTTTAATTCTCTCTCTTTCAAGATTTAATTCTGTAACTTCGCCTGTAAAGTCGGCAAAAGGTCCGCCAGTAATGCGTACATAGTCGCCAACCTTCACATCAATTTGAGCAGCTTTCTTACCTTTTACGCCAGAAACAGCAATTTGTTTGCGTAATATTTTACGGATTTCATTATCTTGAACAGGAATTGGTTTTTTGCCAGCTCCTACATATTTTGTTACGCCAGGTGCTTCTCTTACTACCCGCCATGAATCATCATCTAAAACCATTTCTACAAATACATAGCCAGGATATTCTCTTTCTTTCTTTTCCAGGCGCTTACCGTCTTTTACTTTGGTTACCATTTTTTCAGGAACGATAACACCAAAAATTTTGTCTTGGGCACCCATTGTCAGAATGCGCTTTTCAATGTGTTCTTTGACTTTGTTTTCGTGACCAGAAGCTGTTTGCACAGCATACCAGCGTCTTAATCCATCACTATTTATAAAAGGCATATTAGATTCCTATTTACCTAAATTACTAAGTTTCCTTTTGCTTATCTAAAAGTTGTTTGACCATTAACCTGTTTGGCTAAATGATCAATTGGTTCAAAAACTATCTTGCCAACTGCCAAATCAAATACCCATAATAAGGCAGTAAGAATTGCTACCAAAACTAATACTCTTTGGGTTTCTCCAATTACTTCTGGCAAGCTTGGCCAGGTAATTTTTTGAAATTCAGCATAAATATCCTGGAAAAAAGCTTTTACTTTCTCAAATTGACTGATAACAGGTGTTTGAGAAGATTTTTTACTGTTTTTATCTAGTTCGCTACTTTTTGCGCTCACTGCTTTTCAACCATTGCTTGACTAATTCTACTTATTTCCAAAATTCGCGCCCTGAAGGAGTCGAACCCTCACCAAAGGTTTTGGAGACCCTCGTTCTACCATTAAACTAAGGGCGCATTAGTATCTCCTTACCCGATATAGCTTCTCACTACAATACTTATTTTTTCGTTTCCTTATGCTCTGTATGCTTTCTGCATTTACGGCAGTATTTGCTTAGAGCAAATCTATCTGGATCATTTCTTTTGTTCTTAATAGTTGTGTAATTGCGATGTTTGCAATCATTACAAGCTAATGTGATTATGAGCCTGTCTTCTTTCTTGGCCATAACTATCTCCTTAATCAGATACTTACTTTAAGTCAATAACCCTAAAGGTTGTCCTTAAAGTAAATTTTTAGTTTTTCTTGCTAAAAAGCCAGAAAAAAAAGACCCCCGCAGGTGTCAATAGTCAGTATATCCACCTCTTTATACCCTGTCAATACAAGTAATGGATTGTACTCTAGACTATTGCTAATCTAAATAATTATGGAATGCTAATAAGGTAATATTTAGAAGTCATGGGAGCGAGTTTGGTTAAGGCATTGGTCAATATATTCAACAAATTTATTGCATTTGTATTTTGTTTATATTTGCTGACTGCTTGTACTCAGATAAAACCAAGTTTTGAAAAAGACACTTTAAGAATAAATATAGGATCAGAGCCACCTAGTTTGGATTGGCATGTGGCAGTAGACTCTACTTCATTTGATGTTGTTTCTAATTTGATGACAGGGTTGACCCAATATCGTCCAGATTTAAGCTGTGCTCCAGCTTGTGCTAAAAATTGGGAAGTTTTAGATAAAGGGAAACGTTATATCTTTCACTTAAGAGAAGATATTTTTTGGAGTGATGGAAAACGTTTAACTGCTCACGATTTTTGTTATGGCTGGCTGCGTATGCTTAATCCTAATACAGCTGCCCAATATGCATATTTTCTTTATGATATTGAAAATGCTTTTGAGTTTAATACAGGCAAAATTAAAGATGAAAGTTTAGTGGGTGTAAAAGCATTAGACGATAATACACTTGAAGTAAAATTGAAAAAACCAGCAGCATATTTTATTAACCTGACTGCCATTTGTCCTTCATATCCAATGCGCAAAGATATTATTGAAAAATGGCAAGATAAGTGGACAGATGTTGAACATATGGTAGTAAATGGTCCATTTCTACTTTCACGCTGGGAGCACGAATATAAAATAGAACTTAGCGCCAATCCAAATTATTTTGAAGGCAAACCTAAGCTCAAAAAAATAAAAATGTTTATGATTCCTGAGCAAGCAACGGCATTTGCATTATATGAAAACAACCAATTAGATTTTATTGATAATCGTAGTTTTGCTACACCGGATGTTTATCGTTATAAAAGTTCCCCTGAATATTTAAATGTCCCGCTTTTGCGAAACAATTATATTGGTTTCAATGTATTGAAGATGCCTTTTGCCGACGCAAGAATAAGGCAAGCAATAAGTATGGCTATTGATAGATCAATATTTCCACTTATTTTAAGACGCAATGAATTGCCCACATCTTCTTGGATTCCGCCCTCACTCTCTGGTTATTCAAAAAACTCGGGATTTGTTTATGATGTAAATAAAGCGAAATCATTATTAGCACAAGCAGGTTATCCATCAGGTAAAAATTTCCCTAAAGTTTCATTATTATTTCCGACACGGGAAGACACGAAGCTTGTTATGGAAGCTATTCAAGATCAATTAAAAAGAAATCTCAATATCAATATAGAACTTGTCAATCAAGAATGGAAAGTGTATTTAGCAACATTACGTCGTGATGCGCCACCAATGTTTAGAAGTTCTTGGGGGGCTGATTATCCTGATCCAGAAACTTTTATGAATCTTTTTACAAGCTATAGCGGCAATAATGATACATCTTGGAAAAATACTCAATACGATAAATTAATTGAAAGAGCTGAAGCAGAACAAAACTCAAAATTAAGAGCAGTTTTGTATGCGCGTGCTGATCGTTTGTTATGTCACGATCAAGCAGTAATAGCTCCTACATATTTAAGTACACAAAATGCTATGGTAAAACCTTGGGTACATGGCATTGCCTTGAATGCTTTGGATTTGCAATTTTTTAAAACTGTGACCATAGACAATGAATTTAAAAGCGGGGACAAATAATGTTCTGGTTGATAATAAAACGAATATTTTCTGCTTTGATTGTTCTATGGATAGTTGCCACTATTACTTTTGTTCTGGTGAGAATTGTACCTGGTGGACCTTTTGATGCTGACAAAAACTTACCACCACAAATCATTGCCAACTTAAAAGCTAAATATCATTTGGACAAATCTGTAAGCGAACAATATGTACTTTATTTAGCTCGACTGGCTAAAGGTGATCTGGGTGTTTCGTACAAATATGTAAATAGATCTGTAAATGACATTTTAAAAGATGCATTTCCAGTTTCGTGTCAATTAGGTTTATTAGGGCTTGTATTTGCAATAGTTTTTGGCATTGCTTTAGGAACAATAGCAGCAGTTAATCGTGGCAGCACGCTCGACACTTTAGCAATGATAAAAGTAACTCTAGGCATATCATTGCCTAGTTTTGTCATTGGTGCTTTGCTTATTTTTGTTTTTGGTATTCAATTTAAAATATTGCCAGTAGGTTTATGGGAATCACCATATCACATGATACTGCCAGCTTTAACTTTAGCGGCAAGTCCTGCTGCTTATTTAGCACGCCTTACACGCTCTTCAATTTTAGAAATTATACAAAAAGATTGGGTGAGAACAGCACGCTGTAAGGGGCTTTCTTTTTGGCAGACAATAATTAAACATGTTTTGCGTAATGCATTAGTACCGATTGTAACTGTATTAGGACCACTAACAGCAATTCTTATCACTGGATCTTTTGTAGTGGAATTTATTTATGCTATTCCCGGTATGGGACGTTTTTTTATTACTGCTGTAACAAATAGAGATTACGATCTAATTATTGGCACAACTTTGGTATTTGGTCTGATTCTTATTATTGCCAATACTATTGTTGATATTGTTTATGTCATGCTCAATCCCAAAATGCAAATAGAAGGTTAATTACTAAAGATAATTGATTATGAATAATAATGCCATAGAACTAGCCCATGAAGTTTTTGCCAAAGCAAATGTTTGTTCGTCTTGGCAAAGACCAGTTTCTATTGGTGCAATCATTTGGCAGCAACTTTTAAAAACACCTGTTGCTATGATTTCGTTCTGGATTATTTTTACATTAGTCCTGATTTCATTATTATCTTTTCTTGGTCTGGCTATTACACCTTATGCTTTTGACCAAACTAGTGCAGATATATTGCAAGGACCCAGCGCAACGCACTTAATGGGAACAGATGAATTAGGGCGTGATTTGTTATCAAGAATAATTTATGGCAGCAGACTTTCTATAAGTATTGGACTTATTACTGCTTTGACAGCTTTTATAATTGGCACCACTTATGGTGCAATTGCTGGTTTTTGTGGTGGAAAAATAGATTCGTTATTAATGCGTGGTGTAGATATTGCTTATTCGTTGCCCGATTTATTGGTAATGATATTAATTGGGGTTTTAGTTGGTCGTGGTACACAAGGCATCTTAATTGCATTAGGCTTAGTTAGTTGGATGGGAACAGCAAGATTAGTGAGAGCAGAATTATTACAATTGCAACATGAAGAATTTATTGATGCCGCAAAAACTGCTGGGCAAAATTCGGTATGGATAATACTTAAACATTTATTGCCCAATGCAGTCGGACCAATAATTGTGGCAGTAACATTTGCTGTGCCATCGGCAATATTATCTGAGTCCACACTTAGTTTTATTGGTCTTGGGCTGTCACCACCTGAATGTAGCTGGGGGACACTAGCTTTAGACGGCTGGCATTCTTTGAGAACTCATCCGCATTTGATATTTTTCCCTAGCTTATTTATTTTCATTACGGTTTTATCTTTTAATTTATTTGGGGACGCTTTAAGAGATGCCTTTGATCCAAAAAGTCGCAATTTATAAGGTGTATATGAAAATTATTGTCCAAGCTAATAAATTATATTTAGGTGATAAAGTCTTTCCTTGTGCTATTGGGCGCTCAGGAATCTCAGCAAATAAAAAAGAAGGTGATGGAGCAACACCAGCTGGCAAATTTCCATTAAGAGAAGTTTTTTATCGCTCTGATCGTGTGAATAAGCCTAATTGCAAATTGCCAATGCGTGCTATTGAGCCAAATTATGCCTGGTGTGATGACGATAATGATCCTAAATATAATCAATTAATTATATTGCCAGATAAAAGAGAACATAGAGCCACAGAACAGAAAGAAGGACTATGGAGAGAAGATCATCTTTATGACTTAATTGTTGTAATTGGTTACAATGACGAGCCAATTGTAAAAGGCTTAGGGAGCGCTATATTTATGCATGTAGCAAGAAGTGATTATTCACCAACAGCTGGTTGTGTAGCTCTTGCTTTGAATGATTTGCTTTATGTAGTTGAATGTTTAGCAGAAAAAACAAATCTTTTAATTGAGTCGTAAAGTATGGAAACAATTGAAATAAACGAGGAAGAATTTAATAAGAGATCAAAAGGGAAATGGAAGGGAGAACACTTTGAGTTATTTAAGTGCAAAAATTGCTTCCTTATTATATTTGGCATTCCCGATTGTCACTATGCATTATTTGATCCTGAGAATTTAGAGATGAAGATTTCATATAATTTTCCGCACAAGACTAAATGTCCAAATTGTGCATGTGTAGTGTATGATCCTTTAAATAAGCAAAATGAACTCACTCTTCCTGTAAGTTTAGAGGATATAACTGGTTCTAAATGGAATTGGTTGCTAAAACAAAAATAGAAAATAATGGCAAATACAGACAAAATTGCAATTTTAGGTGCTGGTAGTTGGGGCGGGACGCTTTCTACTCTATTGGCATCAAATAATAAATCAGTAATGCTTTGGGCTCGCAATGAATCTAAAGCAGAAGCAATTGCTCGTACTTATAAAATTGAAGGTCCTTTAGATATTTGTTTGCCAGCCAATGTTGAAATTACATCGTCGCTTGAAAACTGTTTGCATGATGCTAGTATTATTATTTTTTGTTGTACAGCACAAAGTATGCACATGCTTGCTTCACAAGTGAATCAAATTTTGTCTATTAATAAAGCAAAACAAGAGTCAAAGCCAATTATGCTTAGTGCTGCCAAGGGAATTGATATTAATACATTTAAGCGTATGTCAGAAATTTTGAATGAGACAATTTCCAATCATGCCATTTGTGCTTTATCTGGACCTAATTTGGCTTATGAAATATTACAAGGATTGCCAACAGCATCAGTTGTAGCAAGCAATAACAAAGAAGCAGCTCGTTTTATGCAGGAAAAAATTACCACACCTTCTTTTCGTGTGTACGCGAGCGATGATTTAATTGGTGTGGAATTAGGTGGCTCGATTAAAAATGTAATTGCTATTGCCGCCGGTGTTGCCGATGGACTAAATTTAGGAGTGAACGCGAAGGCTGCTTTAATGACAAGAGGCTTGTCGGAAATGACACGTTTGTCTTTGTCATTGGGAGCCAAAATAAATACACTTTATGGCTTATCGGGTATGGGTGATTTAGTGGCTACTTGTTATAGTTCATTGTCTCGTAATTATCGTCTTGGATATCAAATGGCTCAGGGTAAAACTCTTCAAGAAGCAAGTGCTAGTTTAGGATCTGTAGCAGAAGGAGCGACTACTACATATGCTGTTTGTGATTTGTCTAAAAAATCTAATATCGAATTGCCGATAGCTGAACATGTGAAATTATTGCTAGCTGGGCATATAAGTCCTAAGGAAGCAATAATGAAATTAATGAATCGGCCTTTAACCAGTGAGTAAATAAATTGACTATTCGAATTTTAATGTTATCTTGGGAATATCCGCCACGAATTATTGGTGGATTATCCCGTGTTGTACAAGAATTATCCAAACAACTTGTAAAACTTGGCGTGGAAGTACATGTGGTAACAGCAGATCATCCAGGCACAGCCGAACATGAAATAGATGAAGGTGTTTTTGTTCATCGTGTAAAAACACAACCAGATGCAACACCTGATTTTTTAACTTGGGTAGCTAGGCTTAATTATGGTCTTTTGCAATATGCAATTGAATTACATCGTAAAAATCCGTTTGATCTTATTCATGCTCATGATTGGATGGTGGCAGATGCTGCTTGGGTATTGAAAAAGGGTTTTGGCTTACCAATAATTGCTACTATGCATGCAACTGAAGCTGGGCGTATGCATGGCTTGCATAATGATTTGCAACGCTACATTCATCAAATAGAGTGGCGATTAACTTACGAGTCATGGGAAGTGATAGTAAATAGTTTGCATATGAATAATGAATTGCAACATTCATTTGGTTTACCAGCTACTAAAATAAAAGTCATTCCCAATGGTATAAATCCAGAACAATTTAATTTTCCTTTTGATCCTAAATCATTACGGCATCAATATGCCTCTGACCATGAACAAATTGTTTTGTACGTAGGCAGGATGGTGCTTGAAAAAGGTGTGCAAATATTATTGAACGCTGTGCCCCATATTTTATATGGTGATCCAAATACAAAATTTTTGTTGGTAGGCACTGGTTATTATCTTGATGAATTGAAAAAGCAAGCAGAATATTTAGGTATTTCAAATAATGTTCGCTTTTTAGGCTATGTCAGTGATGATGAGTTGAAGCGTTTATATAAAATTGCAGATACCGTATGCATACCTAGCCTTTATGAGCCATTTGGTATTGTAGCTTTGGAAGGCATGGCAGCAAAAGTGCCAGTAGTCATATCTGATACTGGTGGTTTAACTGATTTTGTTCAACATATGGTGACCGGTATTACTACATATGCAGGTGATTCTGGATCTCTTGCTTGGGGATTGTGGGAAGCTTTGCATAATAAAGAATTAGCAAAGAAAATTGCAGATGAAGCATATCGTAGAGTAAATACAATTTATCATTGGAAAATAATTGCTGGTCAAACATTACGTATTTATGAACGTGTTTTGCAAGAGGCTAAACTAATCGGAGCAGATGCTATTGCCTCTCAGCCAATTAAACCAATAGATGTTGATATTAAGTATAAAAAAACAGCATTGGAAAGCAGATCTTAATTAATCATGTTTTTATTTAGGAAAGGAGGAAATCCATGAAAGCGGTAATTATGGCAGGTGGCTCTGGCACAAGACTTCGGCCGTTGACTAGTCATTTACCTAAACCCATGGTTCCTGTTCTTAATAAACCTATGGCAGAACATATTGTTCAATTGCTTAAAAAACATGGTTTTACAGATATTATTTTTACACTACATTATTTGCCGCAAGCAATTATGGAGTATTTTGGTGACGGTAGTGATTTTGGTGTCAATATCAAATATTCTACTGAAGAAGGAAAACCGTTAGGTACGGCTGGTTGTGTAAAAGCTATTCAAGATGAATTGAACACCACTTTTTTGGTTATTTCTGGCGATGGGCTCACTGATATTGATTTAACTAAAGCAGTTGAATATCATCGTTATAAAAAATCAAAAGCTACACTTGTTTTAAAACGTGTAGATAATCCATTAGATTATGGTTTGGTGATTACAGATTCTGATGGCAAAATTCAACGTTTTGTGGAAAAGCCAGGTGCTAGTGAAATATTTTCTGATACAGTCAATACCGGCATTTATATTTTAGATCCAGAAGTAATGCTGTATGTTGTGATGGGACGAGAACAAGATTTTTCTAATGATTTATTTCCATTGCTTTTACTAAGAAATGAACCAATGTATGGATATGTGGCAGATGGTTATTGGTGTGATATTGGAAATTTGCAAGTTTATCGCCAAGCACATATTGATGTTTTGTCCGGGAAAGTAAAAATTGATATTGATTTACCGCAAATTGAACCCGGCATTTATGTTGGTGAAGGCACGCAAATAGATTCAAGTGTCAAACTTAATAGCCCTGTTTTTATTGGCAAAAATTGTCGTATTGGCAAAGATGTGCAAATAGAATCACATACTGTATTGAGTGATAATGTTTTAGTGCAAGAAAAATGTTCACTAAAACATCCAGTTGTTTGGTCCAATACATATATCGGCAGTGAAGTAGCATTGCGTGCTTGTATTGTTTGCAATAATTCTACAATACATCGTTCAGCAGAAATATTGGAAGGAGCTGTGATAGGACCAGGCTCTACAATTGGTGAAGAAGCACGTATAAATCCCGATGTAAAAATTTGGCCAGATAAAGCAGTTGAATCAGGAGCAAGAGTCACTGAATCATTAATTTGGGGAACTAAAGCACCTCGATCTTTATTTGCAGCAAATGGTGTTGTTGGCATAGCTAATATAGAAATAACACCTGAATTTGCTGTGAATTTAGCAGCAGCATATGGTGCTACTTTAAAAGGTGGACCAATTTTAGTTAGTCGAGATTATTGGGGCATTAGCCGTATGATTAGCCGTGCCATAGTTTCAGGGTTGATGTCGGTTGGTGTTGACGTGCAAAACCTTGAATCTATGCCATTGCCAATATCGCGTTATTATGTAAAAACGCAGCGGGCTTCTGGATTGATTCATACACGTGTTTCTCAGCGTGAGCCAAATAAAGTCAAAATAGAATTTTATGATAGCGATGGTGTTGCTATTACAAAAGCAATGGAAAGAAAAATTGAATCAACATTTTTTAAAGAGGACTTTCCGCGCTGTTTACCAGCTGATGTGGGAAATATTAGTTATCCAAGTCGGGTGCGCGAATATTATATGGATGAATTTTTGCACCATGTAAAAGGGCAAGTATTTGAGCACGATAAAGTACCTTTTTGTGTTGTGCCAGGTTCAACCTATACAAGAATGACTAAAGAAGGAGCAATAGTTACACGAGCACCAAAAGCAGTAGTCGATTATGCTATGGCTGAAACTGGCGTATTGCTTCCTGATTTGCTTGGTCAATTAGGTATAGAAACGGTGGTGCTCAATGCTTCAATTCGTGCTAATCCACCAAGACAAGAAGAACGTTTAGCTATGCGCAAACAGCTCGCTGATGTTGTAAGAGCACTGAATGCGGATCTTGGTGCACAAATTGGACGCAATGGAGAGCAAGTAACTTTAGTTGATGAGACAGGGCAAATTATTCGTGGTGAATTATTGCTAGCAACGGTAGCAGATATCATTTTAAGAGACAAACAAGGACAGTCTATTGTTGTACCTGTAAGTGCTAGCTCAATTATGGAACGCATTGCTGGTCGATATAATTGCAAAGTTATTCGTTGTAAGGCTTCTGAGACGGAAATAGGATCTACGACAACAAAAATTCCTGGTGTGGTTTTAAGTGGTTCGGCAAATGGTTGTTTTATTTTTCCTGAATTTCAATATGGTTATGATGCTATGTTTACAGTTGGACAAGTACTAGAACATCTAACTTATCAAGGCAGGACGCTTAGACAAGCAGTAAATGAATTGCCACCACTTATTTATCAAGTTGATTCAGTACATTGTCCATGGGAAAGAAAAGGACGTGTAATGCGGCTTTTGGTGGAAAAACATCAGAATCAACCAGTAGAACTTTTAGATGGTGTGAAGATCTCAACTCATCCTAATCATTGGATATTGGTTTTGCCTGATGCTGTTGAGCCTTTAATCCATGTTTATGCTGATGGAGTGGATCTTCAGCAGACCTCTAAAGACTTAAATGAATATGCAGAATTGGTAAGATATTTTCAACATGCTTAAGCATATTATGGTTAGATAGGGCAGTATGCGGTATCTTTAAGTGTATAGAGGCTACAAAATGCCTTATTCCGTGAAGATTAAGTGTTAATCTGTAAACAATTGGGAACAATGTTGACAGGTTTTATCCAGATAAATTGGTTTCTTGAAATTAGGTTAAGTATTGTTATCATTTGAGGAAGAGCGCCCATGCCATCAGTAGAAGTGCTCAAACAATTACTAGATGAATTTGTTGAGAAAGAAGCTCTCATTAATGAAGAGCTGAAAGTAGTTAATGAGCAAATAGATGAATTACATAAGCGCCTTAATGGTTGTCGGTTTAAATTAGAAACAATTGGTGCCGATAGAGAAAAGTTAATTGCTATGCAAGCACGTTATGCTGGCTTTCAATTAAAGAAGGAGTCTGATAAAGTCCAACCTCGGGCTGCCAAGAGGGTAAAAGAAAAGCGTTTAATAAACGATGCACCAGAAGCTATTCCCGAAATTATGTCTGATATGCCAACGGGGGTGCCGCAAACAACATTGCCACCAGTGCCTCAGTCACCAGTAAAAGAATCACAATTGATTGATACTAGTGGTAGTAGTTTGGAATCTCTTGGTGTGCAAGAAAACTTATTTACTAATACTTTTAGTCAAGGACAACTCAATCTTATGGAAGTTTGGCAAACTCAAAGTGATGATGTTTTGTCTGACAGCATAGTGTATAAAGAGCCAGCAAAAGATGTAGAGAAAGAAGACAAGAGTCGAGCTACCTCACAACCCAAAAAGACCACTTCTCATGCATCACTTCAATCATTACTTGATTTGAGTTCTGAGCAAGATAATTATGGTGATCCTGATACCATTGATAAGACCCTTGGCGAAGCCTTGAAAAGCTTATTTCCTCGTCAAGATTCGCAGTAATATCTTTATTTGTAGCAATAAGATAAAGGTCATGCTAAGTCTAAATGTCTTTGCTACTATATTTTGTCTATAAAGGCATTTCAAATGAGGTAAAACAGAAGTTTTTATGAAACAAATTACTTCAGCAATGGCAGGTACAGTAGTAGAAGTTTTAGTAAAAGCAGGTGACGATATTAGCGAAGGACAGGATGTCGTTATTATTGAGTCAATGAAAATGCAATTACCTATTACTTCAGAAGTAAATGGCAAAGTTGCCGACATAAAAGTAAAAAGCGGTGATTTTGTGAATGAAGGAGATTTACTGCTGGCTCTTGCATAAAGAGCTGGGTAGTTTTTGTAATTATGTTTGAGACGATGTCTTCGGCTGTCAAAGTGGTTGAAGTTGGACCAAGAGATGGCTTACAAAATGAAAAAACTAATGTATTAACGGCTGACAAAGTACGTTTGATTGAAAGCTTGGCTCAGGCAGGACTTAAACATATAGAGATAACTTCTTTTGTCAGTCCTAAATGGATACCGCAAATGGCAGATGCACTAGAAGTAGCGCAGAAAATCAATTTGCCTAAGCATGTATCAGTTTCAGCGCTGGTTCCCAATTTAAAAGGATTAGAATCAGCCGCTCAGGCTCATTTGAAAGAAATTGCTGTTTTCATGTCTGCTACGGAAACACACAGCAAAAAAAATATCAATAAAAGTATTGAAGATGCTTTAACAACTATTATTGAAGTTATTAACAAAGCTTCTGAATATAAAATGAAAATCAGAGCCTATCTTTCAGTTGTTTTTGTTTGCCCTTACGAGGGGAAAGTATTGCCTGATAAAGTTGTGCCTTTGGTAGAAAAACTTATTGCGCTTGGGGTGGATGAATTATCTTTGGGCGATACCATTGGCGGTGCTACACCTAAGGATGTTATTGCTTTATTAACAGCAATGACAAAAGCGGGTGTTGATAAAAATAAAATTGCCTTACACTTTCACGATACATATGGTATGGCATTGGCAAATGTGGTTGCTGGGCTTGAATATGGAATTACTACATTTGACTCTAGCATTGGAGGATTGGGAGGATGTCCTTATGCTCCCGGTGCCGCTGGTAATTTAGCGACAGAAGATTTAGTTTTTCTCTTAAATCAAATGGGTATCAAAACTGGAATTGATTTTGACAAATTAGTTGATTGTGGAAAACTTGCTCAAGAAATAATAGGTAGAAAGCTGCCAAGCAGGTGCTTGCAAGCAGTTCTTGCTCAACGTGAGAAACAATTACAGCTTGAGGAAAAAAATAAATGACAGATGTTTTGTTAATTGAAAAACAATCCCCACTTACATGGCTAAAAATAAATAGGCCGAATGTGCTTAATAGCTTAAATACGGAATTATTGTATGCAATAAAAAATGCTTGTTGCGAGCTTAAGGAAGATAAAAATACGCGAGTTGTAGCAATTATTGCCTCGGGTAATAAAGCATTTTCTGCTGGTGCTGATTTGACCGAAAGAAAAGGCATGACTGAAAGCCAAGTTGTTGACTATTTAAATCTTATTCAAAGCACAATGCTTGCTATTGAAAGTCTTCCTCAGCCTGTAATTGCAGCCATGAATGGTTCTGCTTTTGGTGGTGGCTTGGAATTAGCCCTTGCTTGTGATTTGAGAGTGGCATTAGATTCGATATCTATGCGCTTAACAGAAGTTAAACTTGGTATTATCCCTGGTGCCGGTGGCACTCAAAGATTATCAAGGCTAATTGGCAAATCTAAAGCCAAAGAAATGATTTTGACCGCGCGTGCCTTTACTGCTCAAGAAGCTTTGAATGTTGGTTTAGTGCATAAAGTTGTTGCTAATAGTGAAGCAAATGATGCGTCATTTCATCCTGAGTTATCAAAACAAGTTTTTGAATGGGCAAGAGAAATTGCTCAAGCGGCACCACTTGCTTTAAAACAAGCAAAATGGGCTATTGACAATGGTTATGATCGTGATTTGCAGTCTGGACTTGCTTTAGAAACTAAAGCTTATTTACAGCTATTAACCACTAAAGATCGCTTAGAAGGACTGAAAGCGTTTGCTGAAAAACGTCAACCTACATATTTAGGAGAATAAATTTAGGAAGATAGTAAATACGTTCAAAGTGACAGATTATATACTGAGAGCTGTAGACAAAATTCTCTCTAGAAAGAAATAAATTTGTTAGCTAATAGAATACTTGAAGATAGATTTACTCATCGCAAGCATAAGCACGTTATAGAAACCGCAACTCGTGAATCTTTACCTCTGCCAATTACAGCAGCAATTCTTGTTGGTGGACAAAGTTCACGAATGGGACAAGCAAAGGCTTTCTTACCAATATATGGTTGTACTTTTATTGAACATCAAATAAGAGTTTTGCAGTATATATTTGAAGATTTGTTTTTAGTAGCAAATAATCCAGATGAATATGATCATTTAAATGTAGGTGTTGTAAAAGATATTATTGCTAATAAAGGACCGCTAGTAGGTATATTGTCTGCTCTTTTGGTAGGTGAACATGAATATGTGTTTGTACTGGCTTGTGATATGCCCTTAATTGACAGACGGCTTATTCGCGAATTAGTTAGTCAGCGTCATGATGCTGATGTAGTTGTATTGGGTCATGAAGGGCATGTTGAGCCACTTTTAGCTGTATATTCAAAAAGCTGTATTGGTCCTTTGGAAGAAGCTATCTTTGCTGGTACGCGCAAAGCACATGAGTTTTTAGCAAGTGTTAGTACTAAAACATATAATTTGCCGGCAACTTATTTAGTCTCCGGTGGTTTACCACCTTATTACAACGTAAATACACCAAAAGAATATTCATCCTTATTAATATACTCTGGAGCATAATGGCTAGAATCTGGGCTTGTCTATGCGTCCTTGTTTTATGTGGGTGTTCCAGCGATTTCAAATCTTCGACAGATTTGGCAATTGCATCGAGCATAGAGTTTAAAGGCGATACTTCCATTCTCAATGAATTTACAAAAGAAAAAACAGACAAATTGGACCTATTCACACCTTTTAATTGAAGGGAAAGAATTAGACTTGCAAATTTATGAAAGCTCTTTCTTTGACGATCGTCGTTATACGCAAAAAGCAATTGCCGGAGTGGTAAGTGATCTGAAAAAACTTTCCCAAGCTATAGATAATAATGAATCACTGCCCATATCATTGCTGGCTCGAGACTCAATATGTGATAAACAAAATGACGAAATTAATTTTACCGCTGGTAAACTATGGGGCTATGTAAATCCAGGACATTATGGTTATCTGAAACTAAAAGTAATACCTACTAAAACAACTGTACCTTGGGCGGGGCAATGGGGCATGACTGGAGAACAAGAGCCGGTGGTTTTTACCAGCTGGTCTGATAAACCACAGCAAAAATTTTATTTTCAATTGCCTTGGATGGTACCAGGTGATGGAAATGGTCCAGTTGTAGATGGTTTTAATTACAAATTATTCTTTTTACCCAACGATAATGTGTCCGGCACATTATTATGGTCAAAGATCAATGTTCAGTAATTAGAACTGGATAGTCTGGCGATTCTTTCTTCCAAAGGCGGGTGGGAAGCAAATAATTGAAGAAAATTATTTGACCGAGAAGAGATCATCAATGTGTCTAGTCCGGGATGATTAGCTTGTAGTTGTGACTGTTCAATTCTTTTCAACTGAGACAATGCATTAATCATGTCTTCTTTACCAGCAAGCCGGGCGCCACCAGCATCAGCGCGAAACTCACGCCAACGTGAAAACCAGGCTACAACCATAGAACCAAGCAGTAAAAATACAATCTGTAAAATGAATTGTATAAAATAATATTTTCCATATGAACGTTCGCCATTTCGGCTCGATGATAATGCAAAAGCAATTATTCTTGATAAGAACATAACAAAAGCATTCATGATACCTTGTAGTAGTGTCATAGTAACCATATCGCCGTTGGCCACGTGCGAAATTTCATGACCAAGAACGGCTTCAATCTCATTTCTATTCATATTAGATAAAAGACCGCTTGATACAGCCACTAATGCACGAGATTGGGAAGGACCTGTAGCAAATGCATTTACATCATCTGCTAAATAAATACCAACTTCTGGCATTGTTTTTAAATTGGCTTTGCTAGCTAAATTATATACAATATCTAATAAATATTTCTGATTAGGATCCGTGACATTATTTGGATCAATAATGTGAATAGACATTGTCCATTTAGCCATTGCTCGTGAAAGAGCTAATGAAATAAAAGAGCCACCCATACCCCAAACAAGACAAAATATAAGCAATTGTGGAATATCAAGTCCATACTGATTAATATATGAGTTGGCACCAATAAGATTTAAAATAATACTGAGGGTAGTTATAACAAGTATATTTACCATCAAAAATAGTGCAATGCGTTTAGCAATAGCCATAATATCCTCTTAGCGTACTCGTTCTAACACTTTAACTGAACGCTCACCATCTTCTTGTAAGGTAATGCTGTCACGATCAACTGAAATTACACTTACTGATTCAAATTGATCGCCTGGTCCTAAAGTTAAAGTTTTTGGCCACTTATTTTTTATTTGTAAATTTGGATTAGAAAAAGCAAGAATTGCTTTATCGTCTAGTATAGATACTAATTTCATTTTGTCAGCAATTGTTGGTCTTGAAGGTGGGCTAGGCAAAGTAGATATAGGTAAATTAGCAATTGATCCAAATCCTTGCTTGGGAAACTCAGAGGTAGGAGGAGGTGGTGGTACTAATTTTGCCATATCTGTAGGCGGTGGTGGAATTAGTTTAGGAATTTTGCCGACTGGTTTTTCCCAGATATTTTTATGATTTTTTGTTGTTTTTGCAATCTTATTTAGAGAGCTATCACCAGTATTTGGTTTAGTAGCTGGATATGGTAAATAGCCAGAAACATACATCATAGGATCTTCACGTCCAGCAACTTCACGTGCTTCTTTACCTGCTTGATCGCGACTTATGGCAGCAATTGTTGTTGGTTTGTTAGGAATAATACTTCGTAATTGTTTATCATCACTTGTGTCTGTTTTACTAGGCTCATTTGTCGCAGCAGCAGCAGTAGTTGTTGTTGTTTGAACTACTGTTTTGCCAGTAGTGTTTTCAGTGGGATTTTGAGATAAATTTTTAGATGGTGTTTGTGTTGGTAAATTAGCTTTAGCTATGCGGTTAATAGTAGGAGCTGTATTAGTAGTTAATTCAGCCGAAGGATCTTCTTTTTTAGATGAATAATGCCAGAATACATAAGATGCTACTGCCAATAACAATATTCCAGAAATGATTAGTATTATTAATCGTTGCTTGCTATCCATAGCATAATTCCTTTGTTAAGCTCACGGAAGATAATAAGCGTTCACTAGAAGAGAAATGGTTAATTGTTTAGGGTCACCTTGTAGGTCGCCTTCACCGGGTTTGGAGTCATCAGGTAATTCTGCCTCTTGACTGTCGGATTCTGCTTTATCAGCCGATTCTTTCTTTTTAGGAATATAAGCTTCCATCATATTAATACCCACAATGCGCTGATAAGACTCAAGTTTATGAATAAACTCTACTAACGCAGGATAATCTCCCATAAGTTTAATTTGCATTGTAGCTTTTTCTAAACCTAGATCGCTAGGATTAACTTTATTGCTTGCAGTTTTGCTGGTTTCTTTCTTTGTTTTATCTTTTTTGTCTGGTTCTTTCTTGTCGTCTAATCCAGCCCTTTTAAGCGCTTCGGCGTCTGGTGGTGTGAAAGAAACAAAATTAATTCCGGCTTCATTTGCCATTTTTTCTAAATCAATATTCAATAAATCAATATCAGGTTTTTTTGGCACTGAATCTCTTAAGCTACTTATTTCTTTTTCTAATTGTTCTTTTTTCTTTTGGGCTTTAATAGCAGCAAATGATTTTCGAGAGAGTGCCTCTTGTTCACTTTTAAGTCCTTCCAATGCTTGACTGGTTTCATCCGATTCTTGTATGGCAGTTGTGAGAATGCCAAATGCACAACCAGCAGCAGCTATATAGGGAGCGGCACAAAGAAATAATTTAGTTTTAAAATTCATATTATGTCACCTGGTTTTTGGTGGAGGTAAACTGCTAGTCTTGCTTAAAGTTGTTAAGGCAGTATCAATTACATCTTCAGAGGCGAAACCATTTATATTTTCAATTGTATTTCCTTTTGGATCAATGAAAAATAAATTGGGAACAGAATGAACATCGTATTTTTGTACAAGATCATGCGAGCGTGGATCATCAACATCTAGTTTTACAAATTCAATTGTGTCCGAATATTTATGTTCTGCTGCTTCCATAATAGGCATTAATTTTTTACAGGGTGCGCACCAGGTGGCATAAAAGTCTAATACTTTTGGTTTGACAGTGGTTGTAGTTGCAGCAGGGTTTACATCGCTAGAAAAATCTTTAGTAGCTAAAAATCCAGTTATTTCAAAGCCAATTTGTTCTGGTCGTTTCTTTAGCCGTTTAACATAGTGCAAAGATAGGTTGTTGAAAAAATTGCTATTGCCCAAATTTACAGCATAATGAGATGCATTTTTAAAATTGACAGTATTACCGGCAAGGGTAAAACCAGTATTGGATACGGCAAGGGCTGTCATTTGTACATCAGCAGGAATGTTTTTTTCCAGCTCTAATAATATATTGGTAAAAACAGTACCGTGCTTAACGATGCCTTCTAATAATTGTTTTTTTCTTTCAAGGATTTTATTTTCGTCATTTTGTTTTGCTGCTGTATCAGCTTTGCTTTTGGCGGCAGCAATTGTAGTTTCTAACTCTTTATATTCTTCTTCCATTTTTGGTTTTTTATATAAATCAAAAAAGGCCCATGTAGAAACAATTATTAAAAAAGCAATTACGCCAGCACTAAGAGCTGGCACAAACCATGGAGTTGGTACCTCCTCTATTTCTTCTTCTTCTTCTATATCAGCTTCAGCTGATTCAGTAAACATTACAGAAGGGCCACCCTTATTTAAATCAAGGGTGACTGTTGGTGCATTTGGCCAATTAGGATCTAAAACTAATCCTAAAGACATTGCTTCTCCAGCTTGATTGGCATTATTCATCAAGTCTGGTGTAAGTATTACCTTCTCAAAAGGAACAGCAGTAATAGTAGATAGATTCAACCGATTGGCAATAAATTGATTAAGATCTGAAATTGTGCAGCCAGCACCACATAAGAGAATTTGATTAACTTGGACTGCTCCTACATGAGACATGTAAAAATCTAATGAGCGTCCAATCTCAGCTGCTAAATCACCCAGTGTAGTTCTAGCGATTTGTTGTACTTGTGCTAATTGAGAATTATCTGCAATTTGTGCACCAGTAACTTGAATTTGACTAAGCAAAGCAAGTGCTTCTGTATTGGATATTGAAAGACCTTTTGTTGTGCCATCAAGTATGGTTTCTAAACCAACAAGCACAGAGCGGCTAAACAAAGGCATTGAGTTTTTAACTAAAACAATATCTGTTGCATCTTGGCGAATATTAACCACCATGGTATGTGAACCATCTTGCTTTAATTGCTCGGTAAAACTTAAAGCTTTTACAGCGGACAATGAAGAAATATCAAGACGTCCGATTTTAATGCGTGCATAGTCTGCCATTTGCCAATAACTATCAACTATTGTTTTTTGCACAGCAGCAAAAATAACATCTACTCGTTTTACACCATCAGGATCCAGTCGCTCGGTAGCAGTTAATTGTGACCAGTCAATATTTGCATCATCAATAGGAAAAGGTAGATTGTTTACAGCTTCCTGGCGGACTACATCGCTTAATTCATCTGTTGGCATCCCAACGGGTACTGGCATGATACGAATAATTACTGATTGAGCGGGAATGGCTATGTTTGCAACCGGATGAGGTCCTTTTTTAGGTAATTCCAAAAGGTCTATTAATTCTCGGATAGCCTCACCAGCTGCTTGTGGATCTGCTAATAATCCTTCATGGACAATATTGGCTGGTGTAGCCAGGCTAGCATAACGTGTAACTTGAATATCAGTTTTAGCCAAATCAAGCTGGATGGCAGAAATATTATTGCTATTTATATCTAGCCCAATTAAAGGGCCAGGTTTTTGTTTGAAGCTAAATTTAAGGGGCAGTTTCATAGTTAACCAACGCTATTTACATATTAAACTATTCCCAATTCAATTACATATTCATTTAATTACATACGTAAATTTCTGTCTAGTGAAATGCTATCCAGGTAGGAATCAAAAACATAGCTACAAAACCACCTATAGATAAAGCTGGTCCAAATGGAAATGGTTTTGATACTTGTGAGCCTACTTGTACTATGGCTATTAAGCATCCTGCTATGCCCCCAGCCATTGCAAAAAGTAGTGCAAGGTGGCAACTTGTGCTGCTTTGCGCAAAATTTTTCATTAGCTGATCAAATACAAAACCAAGAATACCGAAGCCGAGCAAAAATAATGCGCTTAACTGCCTAATTTTGCCTATCAATTGACTAGCTAAACTAGCTTTTTTAATTTCATGGACTAGCAATATCAGTCCCATTAAAGTACCAAATAAAAACCCGACAGTTAATACAATCGCTAATAGTTGCCAGCCTAAATAACTAGCAATTACGGCTGATAAAACTGCATCCCCACCACCCATGACTTCAAGAGGTTCATTATCAGGCGTTTGATGGGGTTGACCGTCCTCGACTTCGTTATCGACATCTTTATTAAAATGCATATATATTTTCAATCCATAATAAGCAAGAAAATCAAAAAGAATATAACTGATACCAATTCCCGCTAGGGCACCGAGGACATCGTGCCTAACAAAAGTGCTAAAACATATGCCAATCAACATAGATGGATATGTAATTTCGTGAGGAATTAGTTTTTCTCTTAAATCAGTTATTGAGGTAGCAATTAAAGTACAAGCAAGAAATGTCATGCCAATACTAAGGGCAATTTTTTGTTGCCATGGCATATCAATAACTTCACGCCCAGATGCAATATTTTGTATGCCGAGGGCAATATTGGACCACATGGTATTGTTTGCTGAGTCTATATATGGAATAAAACCAAATAAAAATTGTTTGGCTATAAAAACAAAAACTATACCAGTGATAAATTCTACAACTGGATATTGCCATGATATTTGGGTCTGACAAAATCTACATTTACCGCGCAAAAACAAATAAGAAATAATAGGAATATTGTCTCGTATCAAAATGTTTTTTTGGCAATGAGGACAATATGATGCTGGCCAAACGAAGGATTCTTCTTTGAGAGAACGAAGTGCTATGACATTTAAAAAGCTACCGACACAAGTGCCAAGGACAAATATGATGAGATAATATACTAAAATATTTTGTCCTAATTCTGGTGACATTATTGAAATTCTCTTTGTTCGGTTATAAAAGTTGCTAGTGTCAATAAAATTACTAAATAACCAACTATATATATGGATAAATATAAAATTGATTCTGTGGAAATCAATTGATGAGCCATAATATGTCCACGTAATCTTGTCAGCTGAGCTAAATCTGGCAAAGCATAATAAATTATTTGGCAAAAAATAGTAATTGCTTTATTGGTGGATATTTTACCAAAAAGCAGTAAAGAATCTCCGACATGAGCAATTAGCCACAAACCGATTGTAAATAAAACGCTCATTAGTGGAGTAGCAAATGTTGAGAAAAAAGTAGCCAATGCAATGACAAATAATAGTTCTAAATAAATAAAACCAATGGATGCAATCATTGCAGCAAAATGATGAGTACTTGTCGTAAATAAAGCAATGATGCCTAATAAAAAAACACCCATGAGAAAAGTTATGGAAAGAATACACAAAGCTAAGCCGAGGAACTTACCAACAACAAATTGCCAGCGACTAATTGGTTTTGTAAAAATCAAATAAATAGTACGCTTATCAATTTCTTTGTAAACCAAGCTAGTACCAACAAAAACTGCAATAATGCCGCCAATGGTACTAATGATAAATAGTCCTAAATCTTCTAGAATACGGATGTCTTGTCCAACAGAAATGCTTCCTAACACTAAACCTAAGAGTGTGACAAGAAAAGCAAATAAAACGAAAGCATATAAAATGCGATCTCGTATTGTTTCTCTGAATGTATTTAGAGCAATGGCAGTAAGCGTAGAATGCAAATCTAATTACTCCTAACTAGACGAGCTAATCTTTGGTTGAGATTGTTTGTCGCAAGATGAAATTACATCAAAAAAGAACTGTTCAAGATCTTTGTAATTTCCGCTCGGACAAATAGATGCTACTTTTCCACCAGCAATTAATTTACCTTTGTGCAAAACACCTATCTGATCACATAATTCATTCACATCTGGTAATAAATGTGAGTTTAAAAAAATGGTTTTCCCTGCTTGTTTTAGTTTGAGCAGTATATTTCTTATATCTTTTCGTCCAATTGGATCGAGTCCACTATTTGGCTCATCTAAAAATAATACATCTGGCTCATTGATTAAACATTGAGCAATTCCCAATCTTTGCAACATGCCTTTTGAAAATTTATGGATGGGTTTGTGAGCAGCGTCAGTCAATGAAACCATTTCTAAAAGCTCTTTTGCTCTTTCTTTTCTTTGATTAGTTGATAAATTGAAAAGTTGTCCAAAAAAATCAAGAAATTCCCAACCTGTTAAATACGAATAAAAATAAGGATTTTCTGGTAAAAAACCAATACGAGATAAAGCCGTTTTGCTGCCAGCAGGACAATCTAAAACTTTTACTTCTCCAGCAGTTGGTTTTAGCAAGCCAAGTGAAAGTTTAATGGTAGTTGTTTTACCAGCACCATTTGGACCTAATA
This sequence comes from Candidatus Obscuribacterales bacterium, assembly GCA_020054205.1. Taxonomy (GTDB): domain Bacteria; phylum Cyanobacteriota; class Vampirovibrionia; order Obscuribacterales; family Obscuribacteraceae; genus JAGVLS01. Next base: position 57,531 of record JAGVLS010000022.1, read on the forward strand.
AACCAAAAGTTTGCCCTTGTTGAACGGTAAGGGTTAGCCCGTCTAATACACGAACTCGTTTTTGTAAAAAAGGGCTGACATGGTCTTTAACTAATGCAGATATCTCAATAACACCATTAGTCATATTTGCCTTTCTGGCTTTGGGGTTTCCTATTTTGAGTAATGATTTTGTGCAATTCAGTAAAAGCCGCTCTTAAGCGTCTTGAAACTTGCATTTGTGAAATACCTAGTCTGCGTGCTACTTCAGTTTGACTTAAATCTTCATAAAATGTAAGTTGTACTACTTCGCGCAGACCATCTCGCAATTGTTTTATTGCTTGTATAAGCATAAAACGATCTTCTTTAGCTATTTGATTTGTTTGGTAACGCCCATCTATTAAAGTATCAATAAGTGATTGTTCGGAGCCAGCATCATTAGATAAAGCTTGATCCAATGATATTAAAGTACGTCTTCTATCAACTTCGTAAGCTTCATTAACTCGGCTAACTGGAATTTCTAATTCGTGAGCTATTTCAATATCTGATGGCTCTCGACCTAATCTAGCAGTTAAATTTTGAACGAGGCGATTAATACGGAAAGACAATTCTTGTAATTCGCGTGGAGCTCTTATCATGGCTGTTTTATCGCGTAAATAATGTCTAATTTCACCAGTAATTAAGTGTGTAGCATAAGTTTGAAATTTAGCGCCAGCATCAGGTTTAAATTGGTCTACAGCCTTAATTAAGCCAATTGAACCCACTTGAATTAAATCTTCAACTGGGTCAGTAGAACGTCTTGCTAGTCCATAAGCAATTCGTTTCACTAAGGGTAGAGAAGCTTGAATGATGGCATCTCTTAGACCAGGGTCACGCGTTTGTTCGTAGGACAATAGCCAGACGTGTAATTGATCGTGCCCTTTGTCAGTAGTTGACTTGGCGTTATGGGTTGCTTTTATCGATGCCGGTTCTGCTTGCAAGTAAATTACCTGTTTATTAAAAGGATGACTCTATTTATTGTATGGCCTGTTCACAATTTGTACAAATGATTGGCTCGATTTAAAAGCTAAGTATTGGCTCTAATCTATAAAATTTATATTTCTGGCTTATTTTAATTGATTGATAATTGTAAATATAGGCAAATACATGCCAACTACTACAGATCCAACTATGCCGCCAACACCTACCACCATTAATGGTTCTAAAACGGACGTCAAGGCCTCCACAGCATTTTCTACTTCGCTGTCATAAAAATCAGCAACTTTTGCTAACATTTCATCCAATTTTCCTGTTTCTTCGCCAACTGCTACCATTTGTACAACCATGGGTGGGAAAAGAGGTTCCTTGGCAAGGGGCTTTGAAATGGTGCCGCCCGAACGTACTTCCAGGTGAACATTTTCCACTCCTTTGGATAAAACAGCGTTGCCAGCTGTTTCTTTAACCACTTCTAGTGCTGTTAACATTGGTACACCAGAGCGAATTAAAGTGCCGAAAGTACGAGTGAAACGAGCTACAGCTACTTTGCGAATGACATCACCAAAAACAGGCAGTCTAAGCATAAAGCCGTCCATAGCATAACGACCAGGTTCGGTCTTATACCATGTTCTTATTCCGTATACAGCACCGGCAACGATTACAACTATTAATAACATCCACCACGAACGCATAAACTCAGACAAATTAATAAGCATTTGTGTGAAAGCTGGTAATTCTCCTCCCATGCTTTGAAATATGCCTTGAAAAACTGGCAATATGAATGTAAGCATTGCCCAGAATACAATTACAGCAATTGCAAGTGCTACAACTGGATAAGCCATAGCGGATTTTACTTTATCGTTTAAGCGTTGTCTTGACTCCATAAATTCGGAAACTTTGCGCATAACTTCATCGAGAATACCGCCTGTCTCCCCTGCTTTCAACATAGAAACAAATAAACGATCAAAAATATCTGGGTGCCTGGCAAATGCTTCAGATAAATTTGTTCCGGACTCAACTTGTTCTTTGATATCAGAAATAACAACTTTTAGTTTTTTATTTTCACACTGTTCAGCAATAATGGTCAGGGTGCGTAACATAGCTACACCAGATCCGATCATGGCTGAAAATTGTCTGGCAAAAACAACCAAGTCTTTGAGCTTTACTTGCTCAAACTTATTCAGGAATTGTTCTAAAGGATCTATTTTTGCTCCTTTAGCAGTAATTACGCGCTTATTGGCCGAGCTTATTTTTTGTGTAGCTTTCTTTTTTTTGTTAGTTGTTTTAAAAACCGAGTCCATAATTAGTCCTTTTATTTACATAAGCTATTTACACAAGCTTTCTCTAACAATTTTTACCTTAGCGAGATCCAGCTAGTGCTGGCAAAGGACCAACCAGACGTTGGAAATCTTCAGCGCGACTAGTTTTGGTTAAAGCATCTTCGAAAGAAACAGTTCCTTGTTTAACTAAATTAGCTAGTGCTGTCTCAAGAGTTTGCATACCAAGATTGCCGCCCATTTGAATAGCTGAATATATTTGAGCAGTTTTTGCTTCACGAATTAAATTGGCAATAGCAGGAGTATTAATCATGATTTCCATGGCTAATGCTCTACCTTTAGTTATAGATGCGGCTCCAACCTTAGCTTGTTTGCGAGGTAATAATGTTTGTGAAAGTACTGCCTGTAAGCTGTTGGATAACATCACACGTACTTGCTGTTGTTGTGATGTGGGGAAAACATCTACAATACGGTCTACGGTTTGGGCAGCAGAACTTGTGTGCAAAGTGCCAAATACTAAGTGTCCTGTTTCAGCAGCAGTGAGTGCTAATTGAATTGTTTCCAAATCTCTCATTTCACCTACTAAGATAATATCTGGATCTTCTCTAAGAGCAGCTCTTAAAGCATTAGCAAAACTTTTAGTATCAGCGCCTAATTCTCTTTGGCTAACAATAGATTTTTTGTGATTATGTAAAAACTCAATTGGATCTTCAATAGTGAGAATATGCTCTTGCTTATTTTCGTTTATCCAATTAATCATGGAAGCAAGTGTAGAGGATTTACCAGAGCCAGTTGGGCCTGTTACTAGTATCAATCCTCTTGGTTTGTGTACTAAATCTTTTCCAACAACTTCTGGTAATCCTAAATCAGCCATATTAGGAATTAAAACTGGAATGGTTCTAAAGGCTGCTGCATAATTTGTTTTGTCTTTGTAAACATTGACACGAAATCGACCCAGCCCAGCAATACCATAACTTAAATCTAATTCGTATGTTTGTTCTAGAGTTTTTCTTTGATCATCGGTAATTATATTAAAAACTAATCTTTGTACTTCTTCAGCCACTAGTGAATCAAATTCTGTTTTGATTAACTTTCCTGAGGCACGAATAATTGGCGGTTGACCAACTTTTAAGTGCAAGTCAGAAGCACCTTGATCTATAACATATTGCAAAATTTCTTGTATTTCTTGGGTCATATAATTTGCACTGTCCTTTCTATGCTGCTGTTGTTTCAACCTTTACGCTTATCTCTTCAGCTGGTGGGGAGCTACATTCAGGTGAGCTACACTCATTTTTGGTTAAATTTAAATTTCTTGTTGCTTGGCAATATGGGCATGTAATCCAATTACCAAATATCTCAGCCTCGCAATTTGTACAAGTTGAATCTAAAAATGCTTCTTCTTTACTCAAGCCGCATTTAGCACAACTTGCCCAAGAATCTTCTTGGAGGGTGCCGCAACGCGGACAAGAATGCTTAAGTTCATATTGGCAAAACGGACATTTAATAAAATCATCACCAATTGGATTACGACATTTTGGACATAATGTATCTAATCCACCGGTATCCGATAATGTTACACGGATAACTTCATCAGATGTTGTATGTCCCTGAGCCACCAAACGTAAACTATAATCTTTCAATGGAATCATGCCACTTTGCTTAGCGGCAAAACGAATCATAGCTGTCGACGATCCTTTAGCAATTAATTCTCGTAAATCATCATTAAGACGCATTACTTCATAACAGCCAATACGTCCACGATAACCAGAGCCGTTGCAACTTTCACAGCCTTTTCCTTTGGCAAAAACTGGCCAACCTTTATTATTGACTGTAATTTTGTAATAACGAATTTGTGCTTCTGTCATAGCTTCTTGGTTTTTGTCCATTAAGCCCAAATATTCTAGTAAGCCCTTATCTGGTAAATAATCTTCTTTGCAGTCAGAACAAATTCTTCTTACTAATCTTTGAGCAACTACACCAATTGTTGCTGATGAAATTAAAAATGGATCTACTTCCATTTCAGTTAAACGAGTAATGGCACCGGGTGCATCATTTGTGTGTAAAGTGGTAAACACTAAGTGACCGGTGAGGGCAGCTTCAACAGAAATTTTTGCTGTTTCTTTATCCCGCGTTTCTCCAACGAGCATTATGTCAGGGTCTTGTCTTAAGAATGCTCTTAAAATTCTAGCGAAATCCATGCCTTTTTCACGAATGATTTGCACTTGGGTAATGCCTGTCATGTCATATTCAATTGGGTCTTCAGCTGTCACAATGTTCACATCAGGTGTATTGCGTTCAGCTAATGCTGAATAAAGTGTAGTTGTTTTACCTGACCCAGTTGGACCAGTTACGAAAATGATGCCGTATGGTTTAGATATCATATCCATAACAGTATTAAGTGTATCTTCTTCGCTAATTAGCTTTTTCAAACCAATAGTTGTATTGCTTTTATCTAAAATCCGCATTACCACTTTTTCGCCAAATTTTGCTGGTAATGTAGATACACGGAAATCTATATCTTTTCCTGAGAGTCTGACCCGAATGCGTCCATCTTGCGGTTGACGTCGTTCAGCTATATCTAAATCTGCCATAACTTTATAGCGAGAAACTAAGGCTGGCAAAATTGGTTTAGGTAATTTACGATCTAAACTTAAAACGCCATCGCGGCGATAACGTATATAGACTTCTTTTTCATGTGGTTCTATGTGGATATCAGATATTTTATTCTTAATGGCTTTTGCCAGTATTTGATTCGCTAATAAAACAATTGGGGCATCTTGAGCTTGTCTTTCCAGGTCTACATTATTCATATCATCATCTAATTGGGAGATGATATCCATGCCGCTCAAGTCTACTTCTTTATCAATAAAACTTTCTGCTTCTGAATCTTGAGTAGCTTTTTTTTCTTCTAAATGTTTGTGGTAAATAGTTTCCATAAAAGTCTGGAAATCATCTTCAGTACAAACAACTGATTTGATTTGCATGCCTTTTAGACGCATTTTAATATCGTCTAGCGCCATAAGGTTATTTGGATTTACCATGGCAATAGTTAGTCTTTGCCCATCTTTAGTAACTGGAACTAATTGATGCTGACGCATAATGCTTTCAGGCAAATAACCTAAACATTCGGTGGCTGGATCACATTTTGCTAACGATATGTAGTTAACTCCATACTGTAATTCAAGCGCGTTTTTAACATGATTTTCAGTAGCTAAACCCAAACGAGAAAGAATAAGACTCATGGGTTCGCCAGTTTTTTGACGTTCTATTTGTACTTGTTGCCATTCTTCAGGTGTGATTAGTCCATTTTCTACTAAAAGCTCACCAATTTCTTTTTTAATTAGAGCCATAAATTCCTTCCTGGCAGCTTATTTCACTAGCTTATGCAGCTAGCCTTTATTCGGGCTTTTAAGCGCTATTAGGGGATGAGAGTTATATTTAAACGCAGGATTATCGCTTTGTTTATGTTCCCGTAGGCTGGGGGCGCTAAACTCTTGATATCAATATATGTGCCGGTTTCGTTACTATTGCCGTAAATTGATAGGCTTATACCAATTACGGACTAGCTTATATTCTGTTACGTTTCTTTAAAAATTGATGTCTGGATAGGTTAATATTTAGGTTGAGCATTTGGGTGTTATTGGCTTTCATGAATTTGGCATGGTTTAAAACCAACTTTTATAAACCGGAAATAGCCTTAATAGGGATAATTCTTTTGTCTTGTCTTTTAAGGCTTTGGGGTATTACTTTTGATAGTTTTTGGTTGGATGAAGCATATCAAAGCTTAGTTGATGCTTACGGAAATGCTATGCCTGATTTAACTAAAATGCCTAATGCCCCCTTTATATTTTCATTTGGTGAAATTCAATCAGTTTCAAATCTACTCTCTAATTTTCGCAATGTAGATCCACTTTGCCCACCACTATATCCAGTTTTACTAAATCGTTGGCTATTGGTTTTTGGTGATACTGATTTTTCAGTGAGATTTTTATCGCTTTTATTTTCAACTGGGACAATAATTGCTCTCTTTTATTTTACTTATCGCATTTTTGGTTTTAAAACTGCAGCAATAGCAGCTTTGTTTGAAAGCATTTCACCGTTTGATATTTATTATGCACAAGAAGCGCGTATGTATAGTCTTATCACACTTATGTCTGTTTTGTCATGTTTTACGTTAATTACAATATTATTGTCCAAAATAAATAAGCGAACACTCTTTTTGTGTTTTGTTCTTTATGTTTTATCCACTTGGGCACTAATAAATACTCACTACACTGGCTTATTTATTTTAATTTTCCAAGCATGTTTGCTTGCTGGTATTACTTTACTGACAAAAAACTGGAAAATATTCTTGTCAGTTATTATGGCTTGGTTGTTTGTAGCTTTTTTATGGCTTCCATGGTTGCCTATGTTTTTTCAAGCAGCTTCTATTAGAACTGCTGCTTTTTATGTCAGTCGCGAACCAAGTATGTGGTGGCCAATAAAAGCTTTATTGTTTGAAATTCCAATTAATTGGCTAGAATTTCTCTCTGGTAAAAAAGTTATGGTTTATGCTATTCCGTTGTATGTAAGTTCAGCAATATTTTTGCTTTTGGCGGCAATTTCTACTATTAAAGAATGGCAAAAAATTGTAGTTAATAATCAAAGTCTTGCTATCGTCTATGAAAAAATTGCTAGCTTGGTAAGCGACAAAAAAGTTTTCAGCGCCAATAATATTGTTGCCAGCGCCAGCAATAAAAATATTCTTTTGCCAGTTATAGCAATTTGGCTCTGGGCAATTATTCCAGCGCTAACGCTTTGGTTAATTGACACAATTGAATGCCATCGTGTAATTGAAATTGCGCGTTATTTAACTATGACAGCGCCAGCCATTTATGTTTTAGCTGGTATTGGTTTGGCTAGGTCACACCTTAGTTTTAAAACTAAAGCAATTTTATTGTCTATACATATTTGTTTTGCTTTTGCCAATAATATTTATGCACATGTAATTCCGCAAAGAGAACCTTGGCGTGAAATGGCTAATGTTGTTGAGACTAATTGTAAGGTTGATGATTTGATTTTAGTGAGTCAACATTACGATCTGGTTTGTCTAGATCGATATTTAACTAAGCCATATCGCCAAATTGGTGTTAGTCCAAATATGGGAGAAAAACATATTCATGATCTTCTTTCAGGTTTAAATACTTTTGTATTAATTACAGCACAAGAAGGCGAACAAATAAAAAATATGATTCCAAGTGATTTTAAGCTTAATAAACAAATTGACTTAAGCCATGGATTGCATTTCCGCTTCTATTCTCGTTAGGTACATTTTTTGTAGTGCCGGAAAATGTCAGAAAAATTGTAATTTTTCTGACATCCGTTTGGATTATTTCAATCGTATTGCCTCATCTAAGAATCGTACTAGTTCAAAAATGTTGCCTCATGAGAAATCGTACTACTTAACTTGCAGTTTTGGGGTATTGTTTTGCTGAAAA
>JAGVLS010000021.1 GCA_020054205.1 Candidatus Obscuribacterales bacterium
ATGACATTAGGCGGACTATGGCATGGCGCGTCTTGGAATTTTGTTTTTTGGGGAATATATCATGGCATTTGCCTTGTTGTTCACCGCGAATTCGTAGTATTAAAAGAGTCAAAAGAAATAATTGCAAAGATTGTCGATTCAAAAATAGGAAAATTATTATCAATAGTTTTTACATTCAATATTGTTACTATTGGTTGGGTTTTCTTCCGTGTACACGATTTTAGTCAAGCAATAGGAATTACAAAGAAAATGATATTGTTGCGTCCAATATTCTCCCGCGTAGAAGCTGGACATTTTTTAGCGATCCGTCCAGATTTACCTATAATCGTGCCGGTGGCAATTGTATTAACTTTAGGATTTTTACTTTTGAATATTCCGCTCAGTTACTTAAATGAGAAAGGGATCTTTAAGAAGCTTCCTCCTCTTACAAAAGCTGCTTTTTGTTCGTTAGTATTGATAATACTGGTGACTTTTTCTCAAGACAGCTCTCAACCTTTTATTTACTTTCAATTTTAGCAAAAGGTAAACTCTATGATATTTAGCAGCTTGCAATACTTAGTATTTTTACCAATTGTACTTTTTTTGTATTGGAAAGTGGCTAAAACTCAACGCTTAATTTTAATTGTAGCCGCTAGTTATTATTTTTATATGAGTTGGTTGCCTGTTTATGGGATTTTACTTTTTATTCTCACAAGCATCAACTGGATTTTAGGATTGGCAATTGAAAAAAATCGAACAGGGGATTCAACCCAAAATAGTTTGTCGATATTCAAGCAAAAAGATAAATTGCTTCTTTACTCTGGACTATTACTAAATCTTGCCTGCCTTTGTTATTACAAATATGCAGATTTTGCCATTAAAAGCATCTGGCAAGGGTTAAACTGGCTCAGTAAAACTACTTATCGGCACCCATTGCCTGATTATGTAGCACTGAATGTAATTTTACCTTTGGGTATATCGTTCTTTGTTTTTGAATTTATACATTATTTAGTTGATGTATATAGAGGAGACAAACCGGTAAAATCCTGGCTAGAATTTGCTGCTTTTGCAGCCTTTTTTCCTTCTCAAATTGCTGGTCCAATCAAACGCTTTCAAGATTTTTGTCCACGTCTCAAAAATCCTTTACCGTGGTCCAAACCACTTTTCTTTTCTGGAATGACTTTAATAGTACAAGGACTATTTAAAAAAATAGCATTAGCTGATCCTATTGGTAGTTTGATTGTAAATTCATATCTTACAACGCAGCCAATGTCAGCCGGTGATGCATTTATCGCTACACTTGGATTTTTCTTACAAGTTTATCTTGATTTTTCTGGCTATACAGATATAGGGCGCGGCTCTGCCATGCTTATGGGAATTGTTCTGCCAGAGAATTTCAAACTACCTTATTTATCGCTTGATATAGCTGAGTTTTGGCGACGCTGGCACATTACATTATCATTCTGGTTTCGAGATTATGTTTATATTCCGCTAGGTGGATCGCTTAAATCTCGCTTGCTCACGTGGCGTAATTTATTTATTACTATGGTACTTTGTGGTTTGTGGCATGGTGCTGCTTGGCACTATGCGGCTTTTGGTTGCACTCAAGGCGTAGGACTAATCATAAATAGAGAATGGCGTAATTTGCTTGATGCTTATCCTCAACTCAACAGATTAGTAAATTATTGGCCATTTAAAGTAATTGCTTGCATAACTAATTGTACATATTTTGCTTTGTCTTTAATAACGTTACGCGCGCCAGATATGAAACATGCCATAAACATATTAATAAGCTTATTCAATTTTTCATTACCCTGCAGCCTCTGGACTACTGTTACTAAACAAGGGCTATTGCCTGTTTTAATAGCTTATATAGGTTATTGGCTTGTAGGTGAATTTTTAAAAACAAAATTTGCTAATCAGCGTTTAAGTGTAATTCGCCAAACTTTGTATACACCACAAGTACAATTTGCTAGCTGGACAGCAGCAGCCATTCTTATATTGGCGCTGAGACCAACAGAAGCTACTCCTTTCATTTATTTCCAATTTTAAAACAAAAATCGAAAAATGATTATATTATCTTCAATATCAACCATAAATTCGGCAAGCTCAATCAAAGAGCCTCAACTTCATGCGCCACAAAGAAAATCATGGTTGTCAAAAGTTTTTCCTTATTTACTTTGGCAAATAATTGCTATTTTGCTTGTAGAATTCATTCTTTTTGCTGGTGGCATTGGTGAAGAAGAAATTTTCAAATTAGATAAAGAACTGGGTTTCATTCACATGCAAAATAAACGCATCACATGGAAGCAAGAAGGCTTTGCTCAATCATATTTTAATCACGATGGTATGCGCGAACCGAATTTAAGTATAGAAAAACCGGCTCATACATATAGAGTAGCGTTTCTAGGAGATTCTATTATCGAGTCATTACAAGTACCAATAGAAAAATCATTTGGACAAATTATTCAAAACGACTTAAGTCAAAAGGGAAATATCCAGGTGATTAATTTTGGCACTTCCGGTTATTCCACAGCTCAAGAATATATACAGTTAAAAAGGCAAGTCTTAAAATACAAACCGGACTTAATTATTCTTGGTTATAATAGCCGCGACATGTTTGAAAATTGGTCACCAGCCGATCAAGTCATTACTGATGTTAGGCCAATAGCTGTACATTTACCAAATGGGAATTTATTTGTTAACAGCTTTACAGTAACAAAATGGCTAAAATCTCCCAGAGCTAGATTTTTACAACAAATCGAATGGGTGAGACATCATAGTCGTATTTGGGGTGTTTTTGCCGCTTGGGAATTGGAAGCAAGCATCCGCAATCCGATGTATAAGAGCTTTATCAATTTCGTGACACATCCGAAACAAATAATTCACGATTTTCTTGTAAGCTTGAAATTGAAAAAACCAAATGATAAAGCAACAGTTGTATCCACATCCACACTTGCTCCCACTCCTAAGCCCATTGCTCAAGAAAAAATAATAAGCAAACAAAATAATATAAAAGTACCGCAAAATACTTCTACCAGTAAAATAGATGAGGGACAAAAAACATATATTGCTCTTGTTACCCGTACTATGGGATCTTTAATTAAAGAAATGAATGACATATGTAAAACATCAGGAGCAAAATTTGCAATAATGGCAGTTCCAGCTAGATCTGCATTATGTCCAACTATAAATATGGAAACATCGTTTTGTAATATTACATACGAGCAAGAAATTGATATCATTGCCAAGATTTGCCAAAACCAAAATATCACACTGATTAATTGCTTGGCTCCTGCCAAAAAGCTCTCAGTACCCGGAAGAGAGTCATTGTATTATTCAGCCCATTTAAATCCAGAAGGGCAAAAGTTTATGGCGTCCATATTGAAGCCATTTATAGCTAATGAATTAGCCGCTCCTTAATTAAGGCGACACATTGTGAGATCAACATTCAGTTGCCTAGCAGCAGCAATGAATTTTTCTTTTGAATCAACAAAGACCCAGACGCCTTGTGCTGGAATCAGAATAAACATACGTTTAAATGGTAAGCGACCGACAGTTTTACTACCTACTTTTTCAATCAACGCATCATTGGTAATGACCACTCTTTCCGATATGGTCGTGCCACGAATACTAGGATCATCCAAAGTCACGTGTAGCAAAGCTTGAAAATCCCAAACTCCATCTAGGGCAGGGCACCAACGAACAAAACGGGGCCAATTAGCTAAAACTATAGAATCGCCAGAACGTATTTCATTTGCTTTAGACTTGATAAACCTACGTACTAATTTTTGTGCACTCCAAGAAACATTCCAGGGCTTACTAAATTCCCAGTTAGCCAACAAAAACAAACTAAGCAGTGCTGCGGTAGCAAGAGCCATAACAATTCTTGCTTGCCTTAATTTGCTGGACAACCACACGATAGCTACAGCTAAAAGCAAGGAAGAAAAGATAGATCCAAAAGCATTTACCCTGTTTATTGAGTTTATAATGTCTGGCATATGCTCCGGACTAAGTCCAAAAATAGTATATGAAAATATCAACCCAATGATACTTGTCACTATTATTACTTTCAGTACGATTTTCTCAGACTTGTACGAGCAATATATTATTGCAGCTGAAAGTATAAATGTACTAAAGAGCATTATCCATTGTCCAATAGAAAGTCCATGTCGCAAACAATCGTAAGCCAATGAAATAAACACAGCAAACGCATAAGGTGATATCGATACTTTTAGTCCTTGCAAAATTACATTGAAAAAATGCATTGGATTAAAGACCATCGCATAATTCCACCCAATATGAAAAGCTGGCAATAGATATTTGCGATAGACAAGAAGCGCCAGTACAGGTAGAAAAAATAGTATGCTTTGCTGTAAGGTTGTTAATAATGTGTTTTTCCAATTATTTTGCTTTTTGGAAAACATAAAATGAATAAGTGGATAAATAATTACAAGCGGTAATGAGCCTTCGTAGACAAACACACCTAAAAAATAAACCAGAGCAGAAAAATATAATTGTTTATTATTTTTTGTTTGAATTGCTTCAACAAATTGCCAGAGGCTAAAAACAAATAAAGTAATTCCTAAAGATACTATATTGAGTACCATAGAATGATGAGTGAAATCATGCGTAGGATACAGTATAAAAATACTTGCTGCAATAAAAGCTATCGTTTTTTCACTTGACGTCGCTAAAACCAAACGAAAAATACACCAAGCAGACATTAATTCAAATACACTATTCATTAAATGATAAGGAAAAGGGTTTTCTCTAAAGAAAAAATAGAGTGTGGCAAGAATCATCGGCATAATAGGTCGAATCACTAAACGATCGTCAAACACAAATGCTTTAATAATTGACTGAAAGCTAGGATCAATAAAGTGTATTCTGTCAAAGATAATCCAATCATCAGGATAAAACCCATCTCCGCGGATAGAATTCCAGAAACAAAACAGTTCCAAAGCAAGAAAAAAGAAAAATGCAATAATGAAAAAATGTTTTTCAATAAATTCATGTATACGTATATAACTCATCAATGAAGCGCCTTTAAATCATTTTTCAATAACAATTGAATCAGAGTATTCTCCCAGCGGCAAGCCGTGAGCATCCAAAGCTCTCGCTCTGAGCTCATAATAACCGCTGTCGGCAAACGTAAAAGCACTGGCTGAAATAAGCTGTTTTGTATTTGAATATACTTTCTTTTGTCCAATCACTTCACTGTATTTTTCTGGATCCATATTAGCAAAGAAAAAATTTGGCTTTGACAATTCTAAAACCAGGGCATGTGCTCCATTAATTGAGCTAACATCAATAGATATTTCTTTAAGGCTTTTTAAAGGCATAATTCCATTTTTTTCTAACCAAAAATGCTTATCTGATAGTGTTATTACTGGAGAAACCTTTTTATTATTTATTAGACACAAATTGCGAATTGAAATATTTTTGCAAGCAGGCAGCTCTAGCATCAGTTCTTTAATTTCTCCAACGGCATACCAGGTCCATGCACCAGATAAATGGATACGCACCGTTTGCCATTCGGTAGTCTTACGGCTTGGTATTTGACAGACTTTAGTTGCTAATGTTTTATTTTCAGACGCCTCCAACACTTCAGCTGTCTCACTATTAGCACCTTTCCAGCGAGCACCGAATTTGAAACAGGAGCCATGGCAGTTAGCCATAATATTTACAGGCTCTTCAATCATATATTGAAATTCTATATAATCAAATGTATACGGACTAAGAGAGAGATGATCAAGCCTCAATCCATCTCCTTCTTTTACAGAAGTAGCTTTTATATAATCAGAACCATAATCAAACACTGCATGATGTACTGTCGATGGAATTAAAAGTTTAGACAAATCATTTTTAGAATCAGGCATTACACTGAAAGTTTCACTTTTTATATTTGTTATTGGTATTTTGCTAAGAACAAATGCTTTTTTACTCTGTACCCAAATATAAGGTCCGGATACATCTTTACTATTAATTACTTCTTTAAAGCGACTTGTATTAATTAGTTGATTTGGCGAATAAAGCACTGGCTGAAAAGTAATAAATTTAGATGAATAATTGCTAGTTGAAAATGGTCTATTAAGCAAGGATGCAAAAGTATATCCATTGAGGATCATATGTGTCCCTGCATGTTCTTTTGGAATACCCAGCACTAACATATTGTTATTGGTGGTGGCAATATTAATAGCAGCAGTCTGCACATCTTTAACCGTTTTACCAGCATGAACCCAAAGCAAATTGGTAGCATAAGCTAGTTTATAAAACACAAAACAATTTAGTATAAAAGCCATTATGCCAATAGCAAGTAATTTATATTCTGCTTTAGCCAGCGTATTATTAGTTGGCATACAGACTAATATAGGCAACAATAGGCTCATTGGTACTGTAAGGAAAAAATAAAATCTTGCTCCCTCTAAATCATAACCTATTCCCCACAGCCTATATATAGGTATAGCAGCACTTATCGCCCACAAGGACAAAAATACGACCCATTTAGTAGGAAATTTATTCACCATGACTTTGAAAGCAATTACCATTAATGCTAAAAAGTAGCTGGTTGTTAACAAGTTTCCATAGATTGCATTTTTTGAATAAAGTGAAAAGTTTAATGGAAAGAAAAAGCGTCTTAAGGTGTCAGGGTCCGTCCATCGTAAGAATGCTGCTAATGATTGAGATGCACCAATAGCACCGCCATAACCACCCAATATTGTGCCAAGAGCTAAATAACGTACAACAAAATAAATGATAGTTGCTACCCACAAAGGATAACTTAATTGCCAGGCAGACTTTAGTCTCGTCATTATAGAAATCTTTTGCTCATCAATTGAATTTATATCGTCTAGTTGTCCAACAAAAAAACCATAAAGTGCAACGATAACAGGCAGTCCAATAGCCATCTCCTTTATCGTTAGAGCCACGCAATAGCTAAATACAGCCAACGCTGTAATCCACATTGATTTATTTTTGTATGATTTTATAAAAAGCAATAAAGAAGCTAAATAATAAAAGCAACAAGCTACATCAACACGTCCTACAACCCAGGAAATGCTTTCACAATGCAAAGGATTCAAAACAAAAAAACATGCCGAAAAAAAACTAGCTAATGATTGTCTTAAATAAGACCAGTTTTTAGTTAAAAATTTAGCGATAAAGTACACTAAGAGCACGTCTCCTAAATAATATAAGAGATTGGTTAGGTAATAGCCAAATGCATTTGTTTTCCATAGCAAATAGTCTGTCATTAGTGTAAGCAGCAAACACGGCCTATACACGCTCATACTAGGTACTTGCATATAATTACCAGTAAAATTTGACCAAAACAAAGTCCAATCTCCAGCAAATATTTGGTGCACATAATTAATTTCGCCAAAATCATCAGCTAAAAAATAACTTTTGATTGTTCTGCCGAAGCAAGCAATAAGAAGAACAGTCAAGATAATAATGTGTACTTTGCTATCGCCCAAAAATGAAAATAAATATTTTGCATTAGAAAATTTATTGACAGAAGTATCTTCATTCATTTTATTTATTTGAACATCTTGATTGGATAGCATCTCATTTCCTTACTTATATATAGATCAATAAATTTGATGTCCAGAAGACAACGGGTTGATTTCAATCGGCATACAGCTCATTTTGATATCCGTAAATTCAACTTTTCCTAATTTCGCATGAGTAATAGGCTGGTTAACATTCAATAGAGTATCTAAACTACTATAGGAAGAAAATCTATATTGAATATTTTTCAATTTACCTTTTACAGATTTTGGATTAAATAATACAGCTATATCAAATTTTTGCCATTTATTACTCATGCTAATTTTATTTGGTGTCCAAGTAGACACGTATACTTTGGATTCTTTATTATCCAAATAATTAGCTCTAAATTCTATGTACGGACTATGTTGTCCGGAAAGTTTTCTTCCACGTCCCTGCAAGCGCATAATCCACAAGGGACTTTCCGTAAGGTTGGATGCATCAAGTTCAATGAATTTATGCACAAAACGAGGTGCTTCCATAATTACATCTTTAAAATTATGATTTGTTTGTTTGCTTTGCTCAATACCAACTTTTTTCTCAGCAATTATTGACGGTGCAACCAATATATGAATATTATAACGACCATTCTGTAAGCCTTTTACCGCAGATAAATCATTCGTATACGTTTGGCTAGATTTAGGATCAATTTTGATATCATAGCGTGTATCTGATAAACCATTTTCATTTTCTACACCATAAAATGCTTTTTCCCATGAACATAAATCCAGGCTAGGAATATAAGCATATTTGGAATTAATATCATAACTACCAAATAGTTTAGTGACTCCAGCATCTTCACGTTTTAAACCAATATCAAATTTGATTTCATTATTGGACCTGCTTGCTGCTTCTTGTACGATGGATTTATCAACTGGAATTACAAACCACTGCCTAAGATTACAATTAGAGGTATCGGCTGCTTTCGATAAGCAATCAAAAATATACTCTCCTTCATTTTGAAATTGACAAACACACGAACCCGTTTGCATAATTGGACTAGATTGACTAATTAGCGATATTCCAGGTATGACCGGACTATTTAAATTATGTCCGTTTATCGATATTTTCAGTCCATTATTTAAATGTCCAATTTCATCTGCATCAATTAAAAGATAAACTGCCCTATCTGAAAGATTTGGACATTCTTTACGGTCAATTTGCAATTGCTGACTGATGCTTTGATTGTTTTCTAATACAGATGTCCATTCCCACCAACGTCCATTAGCTCTTGCCGGGTAAGCTAATACCACCATTATCACAGCTGACAAAGTAATAGTTACTACACGGGCAATCAAAATATTTCCTTGCAAGAATTCTAAGCTTTTGCACAAACAATAAGTAATTGCAACAATCATAGCTAGAATAGCTATACTTTGTACAATGAAAATCGTAGATATATCTTGGATAAGAGGCAATAATAATGGCAAAAGACTTACTTTAGTCAAAAAGAAAAGTCCTGCAGATAAGCCTAATAATACAATCACAAGCAGGCGGCACTCCGGTTTATTCAACAATTTAGTAAGTACAATCAAACCATAAGCAGCAAATAAAATAATTTCTGGCAAAGCCGTTAAGTTATATCGCGGCACAGTAATGAAAAAGCAATATGTAAAATGAAATAAAAGCAAAGCAAATATAAATAAACGCGATATTTGTTGTTCGCGCGAAACAGGGCTCATGACTTGGACAAACAGACCCAAGCTTATTCCAATAAAAGCAAATAACAATATTATCTGATGAAACAAATTTTGTTGCCATGGCTGGAACATACCAATATCAGCTCTAAAGTCATTCCAACACAACTTAAGCAACCTAGCCGGTTTATCTAACAAAAGTTTGCCCCAGCGCAAACAACTTTTTTTGACATTACCAAAAATAATTTCTGGAAAGCTTTGTTTTTCTATTCCCCTACCATCTGGATAAGGCAATGACAACCAACCGCCGGTATCGATATTATTTCCAACAAAACAATTATAATGCCCTACCCTATCTATTACTAAACTAGATGATCCCAAAGCGAGTTTTTGCAAGCCCAACCACGGTAGCGTGACAATAGCAAAACCAATTAAAAATGCCACTATTGATTTCACCGGGCGCTTGGTTTTGTTTTGCTGCCAAATCATAGGCAAAAGCGCCAGCGTAAGAACAAACATAGTAGAACGCGTAAATTGCAAACATGCCGTTAAAAAACCAATTAGGATTCTCAATCCATAATTATTGTACGAATGAAATCCTATTGCAATCAAAGCAAGAATTGCAGCCAATAAAAAACAAGCAAAGGTTTCAGAGTATAATCTTCCACTATTAATTATAAAACCTGGATAAAGTGCAGAAATAACTGCTGCACAAATACCTTCTTTTTTTCCAAAAGAATAAACACCAGCAATACCAATAAACACACACGTAAGAGCCGATACAATTGACTGCATAAAAAGTAAATTCATCCATTTCGCCTGAAATAAATTGAAAGAATTGCCAATTGCTATATAAATAGGAAATATTGGTCCAGAAATCGAAAAATCAGCAAAACCAGCGAATGCCTTTTTCACAATGACAATTCCACCTTGATCGCAAGACCCAAATATATAATTTATACAAGTAGTCCAAAAACTTACCGGCTGCCGAAGCAGTGTCTGCAAAACATCCGCATTTCTCATATACTCGGAGGCATCACAACTATTGTAATTGTTTATGTGAGAAAAGAAGAAATTAAACCATAGTCTTATTGCCAAAGCCAACAAAAACACCAAAAACAATAGAAACCTGCTATCTCGAACAAATGGCACACCAATTCCTTTTAATGCTCCTTGCTCTGAGCAATTGATTTTGGTATCACAATACATTTCGTTCTCCTAAGCCCAGATTTATCGGCTTAACTTGTGAGAAGAACTTGTAGCCATTAGTTTAGCTAATGGATCATCCTGTTTTGTCTTCACCTCGTGCTCTAACCACTGCACAAAATTAGGTGAAACAACTTTACTGCTTTTAGCAGGATTCCAGATTAATCGAGAAAGTCTCAGCAACCCTTTGGCTAGCAAAAGTCTTGGACGCACATTGCCCAATCGCAACCAATGTTGTAATCGCATACGCCACGAATATTGGTATAGAAGATCGTAAATCATTTTATCAAAGGAGAATAAAAGAACGGCTGCATCTAAAAGTGCTTGGTCTTCACTCTTAAGATATAGTTTTTTAGAAGAAGAAGAAAAAGCATAGATTGCTTCCTGGTATAAACCTACCATAGCCTCAGCAATTTTAGTTCGTTGAAATTTTTGCAAGACTCTTTCTCTAGCAGCCATTCCATATTTATTTCTCAAATTATCATCCTGCAATAACTGAACAACTGCCTCTGCTATAGCTTGCGGATCTTTAGGAGGCACTATAATGCCAGAATGCCCTGCCCCCAAATACTCAGGGGTACCACCGGCAGCAGTTCCTACTACTGCTTTTCCACACGACATGGCTTCCAAGCAGGTGTACGGAGAATTGTCATAAACCGAAGGCACCACACAAATATCTGCCGATCTGTAATAAGCAGGAAGCTCAGTCAAAGCAACACGTGGAATAAAAGTAACACTATTTTGCACACCAAATTTTTTCAATAATTCTTTCAATTCAGTCAGCACAGAACGCTGCCCATTGGAAGCATTATTAGTATCATCACCAATAATGACAAAACGTGTATTTGGGCATTGGCTCAATATTCTTGGAATGGCATTGACTAAATATGTAATGCCTTTTCTTTCTTCCAAACGTCCAACAAATAAAACTAATTTACGCCCATCATTTTCTATTGCTTTTGGTCCATCTGGGCTAAAATCATTTGGATCAATTGGATTGCGAATAATAGAAATTTTTTCAATTGGATAATTTAAATCATTTGCAACAAATTCTGCCAAATCATCGCTTGGAGAAGTAATCGCATCTGCTGAAACCATAGCTAGTCTTTCCAACATAGCAACAAACTGATGATCAAAAGAGGCGCTAACATTATGCAATTGTTCAGCCATAAATTTTGAATGCGGTGTATAAAGGCGAATCACCGTAGGTACGGCTTTTGTCACTGCTGCAAACACACCTTCAGCTAAAAGCTCTGGCGTATCAACCACATCAAATGGTTTATTACTATGCAGTTCAGAAAATTTTCTCCACAAAGCACAAGTAGCTCTAAGCACATAGCGGCTATAAGGCATCGCCATGGCTACCGAGGCTAACTCACCAGGCATAGAAAATGGCGTCACTCTGTGGACTGGAATACCGTTATCATTGCCAACATATGCTTCATTAGCAGCTAGTGAAACAACTTCCACTTCATGTCCAATTTCTTTCAAGCCTTGAGCTAAATGCCTAGCGAAAGTCGCAATTCCTCCCCATCCAGTATCTGGGGGATATTCTCTAGAAATTAGGCAAATTCTCATGTCTAGTACTTGATCTTGCTCAGGAAAAAATAATTCATCGGATTAAAAAACAGCCACTATTTATCAGCTACCTTTGCTTCAATAGTGCTAGGCTAATTTTAGCCTATATACAATTACTTCATAGGCTATCTATTTAAACCTCTATATTTTATTATCTTCTTCTTGCATCCTAACTTAAGACACTTCTCACCCATGTTGCGTTACTAGCTTAAAGAAATCAAATAGAGGTCAGCCTGCTAAACTGGTGGTTTGCAGGCTTGCTCAGAACCATTCATGAAAAGAGTTTTAATTACAGTTCATAAGTTTTTTCCAGATCATCGGTCCGGAACAGAAGTGCTTGCCTACAAAGTAGCCAAAGAATTATTATCTCGCGGCTATGAGGTTTTAGTTGTAACTGCCAACCCTCCAGATACAAATGCAATGTACAAAGAGGGTCCCCCAATCTCTAACTATCATTTTGAAAATATTCCGGTCACCGTTGCTGAAGAAGCTTTAAGGCTTTCCGGGTACATATTTACACATGAATACTTTCATCCAGATATAAAAGAAACATTTGTTGATATTCTAGAAAATTTTCATCCAGATATTGTTCATATCTTTCATGCTCAAAACTTATCGGCAAGCATAATTGAAGCAGCTTACGAAAAATCCATTCCTGTAGTATTTTCAGCAACAGATTTTTGGTTTATTTGTCCCATTGTTCAACTAATTAGACCCAATGGAAAGCTTTGTCGCGGACCAGGACCGAGTGCTTTAAATTGTCTCACCTGTTACACACCTAAACTATTTCCAGACAAAGAGCAGTTTATAGATGCAGTAAATAGTAAATATCCGGCATTAAGCCAAAAGCTTGATTCACTAGGATCATTAGGACAATTAGGTTATCACGCCAGCTATGTAACATATTTAGCTAGCAAATTACCCAATGCTATAGAAGCAACAACTGAGCGAGCCAGATATTTACCAACTATTGCAAATTCTATGCAAGCGATAATGGTTCCTACTAAGCTAATGCAAGATTTATTTATTGAAAATGGCATTAATCCCGAAATTATTCATCATGTACCTTTTGGTATTGACACAAGCGAATTGGCTCTTCACCACAAAAAAACTGAAAGTAAAATACTGAGAATTGCTTTCATCGGTACATTACTAGATCACAAAGGACCAGATTTATTAATTGAAGCATTCCAGAAATTACCGGATAACGTGAACGCATGTTTAAAAATTTACGGGGACACAAATCAATTTCCTGAATATGGATCAAAACTTCTGAAAATGTCAAAACAAAATTTTGCTAATTCTGAAAAGATAGAATTCTGTGGCACATTTGCCAATGAGAAATTTGGTGAAATTATGTCCAATATTGATGTCTTGGTTGTACCATCACGTTGGTATGAAAATACACCGCTTGTGATTCAATCAGCACTGGCTACAAAAACACCATTGATAGTTACAGATTTAGGTGGACTATCAGAGCTTGTCAAGCACGAGTATAATGGTCTTTTGTTTGAATTAAACAATGCAATTTCGCTCAGAGAACAGTTATTAAGATTGATTATGGACGATACATTATTGAAACGACTAACTGCCAATATTAGTCCAGAAAGAACCACTAAAGAAATGGTAAATGATATTGAGTCAATCTATAAAGATGTAAATAAACTAAAATCTAGTACTAGCAAAATTTAGAATATAAAATAATGAAAACATTAGTCATTGGCGGCAACGGATTTATTGGAACAAACCTTACAGATGCACTTCTTGCAGCTGGGCACCAGGTCAGTGTTTTTGATCGTTATCCCAGTCGTTACAAGGAACCCAATGCATCCGTCAATTATTTAGTAGGCGACATTGGTAATCATGGTGCAATAGAAGAAGCTGTTAATGGAATAGATTGGGTATTTCACCTTGCATACACTTCTTTGCCACAAACATCTAACGATGATCCTGTATATGATGTACGCTCAAATGTTGCCGACACTGTACAATTACTGCAATGTTGCCGCAATTCGAAAGTAAAAAAAATTATTTTCATATCTTCAGGTGGCACTGTTTATGGTATTCCCCAAAAATTACCAATTGCCGAAGATCATCCTACAGAGCCAATTTGCTCTTATGGAATAAGCAAATTAGCAATTGAGAAATATCTACATCTTTTTCACAAATTATGGGGACTAGAATATGTGGTTGCTCGCATATCAAATCCCTATGGTGAACAGCAAAATCCATATGCTCAACAAGGTGCTATCGGCGTTTTCTTAGGTAATATTGTTCAAGGAAAACCAATTACTATCTGGGGTGATGGCAGTGTTGTACGTGATTACGTCTACGTACAAGATACTGTAAAAGCTCTTGTTATGGCAGCAGAATTTCAGCCCAAAGAAAAGGATCATCGCATTTTCAATATAGGTTCTGGCATAGGACTATCCTTAAATCAGATCATAGACGAAATAAAGTTAGCTGTAGATATGCCAGTCAATGTTCAATATATGCCAGCCAGACCCGTTGATGTTCCGGCAAATGTTTTAGATATAAGCCGGGCCAATAACGAATTACAATGGCATACTGAAGTAAGTTTAAATAAAGGGGTAAAAAGAACTTGGAAATGGGTCAAAACCATCCATCAAAAAAATCATGCTCAAGCAGCTAGTATTTAACCCGTGCTAAGCTAACAAATAAAGTTTTTGTAAGACATCCAGCATTTACTCGAGATAAAGATTTTCAGGTTGATATTATTGAATGCTTTAGAGACAATAATTAGGTTATTCTCGGTCAGCAAAAGAAGTCCTGTTAAGGAATCCCAAACGGATGAGTGTTGATTTATCTATAGTTGTAGCTGTATACAATGAAGACCCACGCAATCTTGTAAAACTTTTAGAGCGATTGTGGACAGTAGTTGAGCCGCTGAATATGACTTATGAAGTCATATTTGTAAATGATGGCAGCAATTCAACAACTAGCAAAGCTCTTTTACAGATAGCTCGCGAAGTAGCATCAGTTAAATTAGTTGTCCTTTCTAGAAATTTTGGCCAACAAGCAGCCATATCGGCTGGTATTGATTATGCTTCTGGGCAAGCTGTGATCAATATGGATTCAGATTTGCAAGACCCACCAGAGTTAATTACAGACATGGTGAAATATTGGAAATTAGGCTATGAAGTTGTTTATGCCACGCGCTCACAACGTCAAGATCGTTTAAGCAAACGCTTAAGTGCCTTTTTATTTTATCGCCTACTTACTCTTCTATCTTCAGTCAAAATTCCTTGGGACACTGGTGATTTTCGTCTCATAGATAGAAAAGTAGTAAATGCATTATCACAAATGAAAGAAAAAACCCGGTTTTTGCGAGGACAAATACCATGGTTGGGTTTCAAACAAATTGGTATCCCAATTGATAGAGGCGCTAGAGAATTAGGAGAAAGCACTTACACACTACCTAAATTATTGAGACTTGCTACTGACGGTATATTAGCGTTTAGTTTGGCACCTTTATTTATTATTCCTTTTATTGGTGGTGCGGTTTTAATTGGCAGCTTAATTGCGCTCATGGTATTTGTATATAAAGGTATTCAGATTGCTAGCGTTGAAATTCTCATTTCTGCTATCGGTATATTTGCTGGAATACAATTATTATGCATAGGACTGGCCTCAATTTATTTATCGAAAGTACTAGATGAAGTTAGAGGTAGACCAACATATGTTGTATCAGACTTTATTGCTTACGAAAAAGATAACGATAGTACTGAGGATGCAAGCTTACAAAAACATTTCGCTCCCTCGCACAAAAGCGGTACACAGTTTCGGTAGTCCTGAATAGAGAATTTACGTCTTGCAATAATAAACCTATGATTAGTTTAGGCAGATGAGTCTAATTCAATGGTACTTGCACCATTTATAGGACTTGAATTTGCTTGCACTCATTTCATTACAAATAAAAAGCACTATATAATTAAGAGGAATTACTATGTTGAATAGTAAATATTTGTACGCATTTATTGTGATGAATCAGGACAAGGTATTACAGAATATGGTGCCATCCTAGCGTTCGTTGCCTTACTAGTATCTGTTGTATTTGGATTTGCCAATGGTTCACTACAATCTGCTATTTCACAATCATTTCAAAGTGTAGTCAGCCAACTCAATCGACTAAATGGGATTAGCGGAGGAGGTGGTGGTGGCGGGCCATAATTTAATTAATTAAATAAGCATTCTGCCTAGCCTCTAAAATAGCCCCCTAACTATTTTGGAGGCTCTCCCGCAACAATACAAAAGCTGTCCCTAAAACAGGCTTGGAGACTAGGTTGTATTGATTTTATACGCACTTTCGTTAATCCGGAAGTGTCAATTTACGCTTATCTTAAAGAAAGCTATGATTTAATTATTAGCTTTTATTACTCTTTTCGTTTTACTTAGGGGATTCTTTCATGTCTAACATTAATACTCATTTTCAATCATTTATAAGCGATGAATCAGGACAAGGTATTACAGAATATGGTGCCATCCTAGCGTTCGTTGCTCTACTTGTAGCTGTAGTGTTTGGTTTCGCTAACGGAACATTGCAATCTGCTATTTCACAATCATTTAGTTCAGTTGTAAGTCAATTGAATCAATTGAATAGCATAAGCAGCTAGTAGCATAACTATTTTATAGTTTTGGCAATGCTGGTGAGCCTTTGTACACATGCTAACGCATGCTTGCAAGGGCTCATTTATTTAGTATATTCCACTAAATGAGTTCTATTCATTGTCGATGGTTCAGTAAAAATCTGCGAAGAATATGATTGATTCATTAATTGATCATATTTAGAGAGAATTTCATCCACTTCTCCGCCGGCTATAATTCTGCCTGCATTCATCAATATTGCTTTATGGCAAAATTCTTTTACCGTTTTTTTGTCATGAGACACAAAAAGAATTGTTTTGCCCTCGTCAATCATTTGTCTAATTTTTGCCTGACACTTCAATTGAAAGCGATAATCGCCTACTGCTAAAGCTTCATCAACAAGGAGAATTTCAGGATCAACTGAAATTGCTGAAGCAAAAGCTAAGCGTACAATCATGCCACTGGAATATGTTTTTACTGGCTGATCAAAGAAATCTCCAATTTCAGCAAATTCAGCGATACTGTCCATACGAGTAAACATTTCTTCTTGGGAAATACCCAATATCATGCCATTGAGTAATACATTTTCCCTGCCTGTATATTCCATCTGAAAGCCTGCCCCTAATTCTAATATGGCAGTCACCCGTCCGTTAACAATTAATTCGCCCTTGGTTGGTTGCAGAACACGAGCAATGATTTGCAATAATGTAGATTTTCCCGAGCCGTTAGGACCTAATAAAGCTGTGGTTTTACCCTTTTCAAATGCCACATCAATATCATTTAAAGCCCAGTATTCTTTATGGTAACAACGCGAATTACGCAAAAGAATTTCTTTTAAACGATCCAAAGGTCGTTCATAAATATTGTATTTTTTTGAAATTCCTTTTAATTCAACAGCTTTCATTGACTCTATCCATTTTATTTACATTACATCAGCAAATGATCGTTTTGTTTTACAGAAAAAATAATAACCAAAAACCCAAACTATTACAGCCAATGTCGAGTAAATACAAAAGGTTGTCCAGACAGGTGGCAAGCCTTCTAAAACTACCCGACGATAATCTTCTACTAGTCCTGCTACAGGGTTAATGACTGATAGAAATTTGAGAGAATCAGGTAACGCAGAAGCTGGATAAACAATTGGTGTGCCATACATCCAAGCTGATAGTCCAAGAGACATAAAATGTCTAATATCTCTAACGTATACTCCAAGGCTAGCTAATATCCAACTAATGCCGCTAGTGAGCACTATTTGTGCAATTATTATTAATGGTAAAAATAATATGGTGGCATGCAATTTTCCAAAATATAATCCAGCTGCAATCAATACACACGGCAAAGCCACGATTTGCCCTAAAAATGCTGATAAGACAGTCACCAATGGTAATATCTCAAGCGGAAAGACTACTCTTTTTACTAAATTAGGCACTTCTAGAATTGCAGTTGTAGACCTGGATAATGCCTCAGAAAAAGCTCCCCAGGGAATGAGTCCTGTCATTAGATATAGAGCAAAATTGCTGGTGCTATTGCTATCACCAAATCTCACTTTCAATACTATAGAAAAAACAAAAGTATAAAGAAGTAAATGCCCAAGTGGATTGATTAATGGCCATAATGCTCCTAAAAACGAGCCTTTATATCGTCCCATCAAATCTCTTTTCACCATAAGGGCAATTAATTGTCTCAATTGCCATAAATGAGAAATGCCACCATACGCCCCATCTAAGTTTTGCTTAGTTTCATGAGGTAATGGTTGTTTATTTGTTGTAGGATTTTCGCGAAGATTTACAGACATAATTGGTTCACAAGATGATATCACTGCTGGCAGCAAAAAATGTGAAAAAGAATTTGCATTGGACAAAATTCTTAAAGTCCATTAATCATCTTCAGATTTCAATTTACTAATCAATTTTTCTGCTTTGCTTTTCAATCGTTCTTTTTTATCTGAAGCAAATTGTCCCATATACATATCAAGTGCATCTAATGGCGCTAATACCGTACTTTCGTTTAATTCCGGCATGCGTGATCTTTTTTCTTTTAAAACCAATTCTGGTTTGAAACGCACTGATAATGCATCTTCAACTATTAAACGTATTTGATTCTCATTAACTTGTGATAGTTGCTCTTCTTTAACTTTGTATTTAACTCTTAAAACACAACCTTTGACAAAACTCTGTTTAACCAAATCACTTAGTTTCTCTGTAGGATTTTCACTGTCTGTTAAATCAGCTTCTACAGTAATAAATGGTCTTGGACTAATCGAATGAAACTTATAGTCTACATGCCCTCTTGTCACTGACAAGTGAATAAAGCCTTTGTCTTCAAATTCTTCGCTAAAATCAACACGTTCAAGAGAGCCAGCATAAGCTATGAGCGGCGACGAATCACGCAATATTTGATATTTATGCACATGCCCTAAAGCAACATAATCAATGCGATTGTCTATGAAAAAATCCACAGGAAAAGTTTGTGTATAACCAACCATCAACTCTTGTTCTGCACCAGCACGAGCACGATCCAACATTACATGGGCTGTAGCAATAGTTGTTATTTTTGGATCTAAAGTTTCGTACAATCCAGACAGAATATCTCTTACATGGCTAGCAAGAATTTTGTCGAGAGATGCAGCTGGCAAATCATTGTATTTTTCATGGGTCATGAGCAAATGTTTAGTAACATAAGGCAAGCCTACTATTTGTAATTTGCCGTTTTGAGTATCAAGCATTATCAATTGAGGTTTATCGATAATGGTTACATTTGGTACAGCCAAGCTCTGAAAAACTGACATAGAATGACTCTCAGTAGATTTAAGTACTTGATCATGATTGCCAACCAAAAGAACTGTCTGAATTGAAGCATCAGATAATTGCTTCAAATGACTAGCAAATGCCTTTTGATAAAGGGGTTCGGGTACAGAATTTTTATACGCATCCCCAGAAAATAGAAATACATCCACTTTGTTGTCAATTGCAAATTGGACTACTTTGCTAAAAGCATTGACATAATCTTCAAAACGAATATTAAGTCCCGTTTCAGGATTAAGCCGCCCATGAGATTCTCCTGAGCCAAAATGAATATCAGATACATGTATTAGACTAATAGGCATCTTGAATTCTTAATATACTAGAATTGATATTGTAGGCGAAACAAACGTCTTATGAATTAATCTAAACAAAGGACTGGCATATGCCAAATTTACTGCAGAAATTGAAAGGCTTGTTTTTTGCAGTTTTACTATTAGCTTTATTGCAGTCTCAAATTGTGCCTATTGAGGCAGCTACAATTTCTGAAAATAAAGTCAAAGAAATCGTCCAACGAGCTGATATTTTAGCGCCAGAATATCGCAAGCAAGTCAATGTTTCTTTAAACAATGACTTGGTTTCAATTAGTGCTTATCGTTATCCAAAAGCAAGTCAGAGAGACTGCAAAATAGATACTATATTATTGGCAAAAGAAATTATGGCAGCATATCCAAATGATGTTACCAGGATAAAAGCAGTTTATTGGGATACTTTTGATACAAATATGGGATGGGAAATAGAAGTGAATTCCGCCGAAGTAAAAGCATTTGCATTAGGTGCAGTAAGCAAAGACGAACTATTGAAAAGCATTTCCCTTACGCCTAAAACAAACTTAAGTGCCAAACAAGACATTATCAATGCTTACACAAACAGTCCCGATTTAACCAAAATTCAAGTTTTAAAAGGACCGTATGAAAGTGATCGCATAATATTAATCACAAAAATTTGCGATTTAAAAAAGAGAGCGGCCGAATCAAAAGTGCAAGAATTAGATATGACACCTTACTTACAAAGATTTGCATTAATTGAACGCGCCGTCAAAGCAAATAGACCTTCTCAGCTAATTAGAAAACGCATTGATAATCTAGTGACAGAAGTCTCCCAAGCAATTGTTTATTACAATAAGCGTATAGCTATTATCAATTCCATGCCCAATAGTACAAATAAAAATGTTCGTCCAGTAACAGCGCTTTCCCCTGGTGAAAAAGACTGGCAATATTTAATAAAAAAATATCCCTCCTTATCACCAAACAAATCCGGTCAAGAATTTGAACGTCGAAACACTATATCAAAAAAAATAATGCAATTAGCCGAGTCCGGCAACAATATTGATGAGTTAGTACAACAATTTCAATTGATAGAACAATCATCTCTTTCTGGAAATAATAAATTATTAGAAATGAGAATTTCAAATTTAGAAAGACACTTAGGACTTTTGTCATTTCCAGCAGCGCGTTAAGATAATGAAAAAACAAGATAAGTTAACTACAAGTATTGCTTCATTGGCTGTTGGTGGCGATGGCGTCAGCCGCGACTTTGATATACCTATTTTTATTAGTCGTACAGCTCCTGGTGATACAGTGGACGTTGAATTGTTTTTTGTACGCAAAGATTTTGCCAAGGGACAAGCAACTAAAATTGTCAGTCCATCCGAACATAGAGTAGAGCCACCTTGCAAAATATTCAAAGTTTGCGGAGGCTGCCAGTGGCAGCATCTTTCATACGATTATCAAGCCGAGGCTAAATCAGATATTGTTAAACAAGCTATTGAACACATAGCACATTTAAATCCTTCTATTGTTGAACCCACTATAAAAGCAGAGAATCCGTGGCACTATCGCAACAAAGTACAATTTCCCACTAAAAATCCAAAGAATTCCAAAAGAATGTTGGCTGGATATTTTCAAACTAATTCACATGAATTAGTAAATGTAAAACATTGTCCAATTCAACCAAGTTCAATTGACACACTAATGGCTCTCGTAAAAGAGTTATGCGAGCAATACAATATAAGTGCTTATGATGAAAATAAACATTCTGGGCTTTTGAGACATATTGCCGCAAGATATAGTTTTGCGCACGACCAAATACTACTTACATTTGTAATCAATGAAGATAATTCTAAGAACAAAGACAGTATTAAGCGTTTAACTTCAATTGCCAAAGTAATTATGGAAAAAATAAATGAAGTGATTGGTGTTTGTGTCAATTTCAATTCCTATAAAGGCTATCGCATTTATGGCGACAATACTGAATTGCTACTCGGACAAGCTTATTTAAATGAAACTCTCGTGAGCAAACATCCAGCTGCCTCAGATAAACTTAAAGAAGGAATTACATTTAAATTGTCCTCAACTAGTTTTTTCCAAGTAAATTCCAATCAAGCAATCACCCTTTTAGATGAAATATTACAAGCCACCATCGAAATTAATTCGAGTCCTAATTTAATTCTTGATGCATACGCTGGAGTTGGCACCATAGCACTTTGGCTTGCTCCTATTTGCCAAAAGATTATAGCAATAGAAGAGGCAAAATCAGCTATAAAAGATGGTATTGAAAATTTGAAGCTTAATAAGATAAATAACGTTGAATTTCATGAAGATAAAGTAGAAAATGTTATCCCTAAATTAGTTAAGCAAAAGATTAAACCGGAGATTATTATATTAGATCCGCCCAGGCAAGGCGTTTCAGCCAACGTAATCGAAAGTATTATTGCTCTTAATGCAGACAGAATAATTTATGTAAGCTGTAATCCAGCAACCTTGGCCCGTGATTTGAAAATTATTGAAAAATTTGGGTATAAGACTAAACGTGTACGCCCAATCGATATGTTTCCTCAAACTTATCACGTAGAGTCTGTCACTATATTAGACAAGCAAAAATAATATTTAAATTTAACTAGGAGATTGCAAGGTGGTTTTATCTGGCATTTGGAAAAAGCAACACCACAATGATGACTATTTGCCACAAATAGTCATTAGTCATGAAAAAACAATTTCAGCTTTTGACGTGCAAGACTTGTGCACTTCAGTTGGTTGGTTGCGACGCGATCCAACTTTAATAATGAAAGCATTAGAAAATAGTTTATCTGTTATAAGCGCTTGGGACAAAAATATATTAGTAGGATTTGCACGCGCAACCGGCGACAAAGTTTTTAATGCCACGATTTGGGATATGGCAGTTAGACCATCTCATCAAGGACGTGGTATTGGCAAGCTTGTCATGGTGGAATTATTGGCAGAACTAGATAGATTCAATATTCCATTGATTACTTTGTATGCAGATCCTGGTACAGATATGTTTTACAAGCATTTCGGCTTTTTATCTGATCCACTAGGTGTACGTGGTATGTTCCGCGAAACTGCCTGATAATAGACAAAAAATCTTAAGACCTGTTTGCATAATAGCTTTTCATGAAGCAAGCATGGTAAATTCGTGTAAGACATACATAAACCAGCTCTTTATGAAGCTTATAAACATTTCACCAAGGGGATGTCATGAAGGTTATATTGCAAAAAAGTGTACAAAAATTAGGCAAAATTGGCGATGTTGTAGAAGCATCTCCTGGTTATTTTCGTAATTATCTAGAGCCACGCGGCTTAGCCATGCTAGCTACAGGTGGTGCTTTGAAAAAGCGGGAAGAAGATTTAGAGACTTTAAGAAAAAAGGCTGAAACTGCTCATCAAGCCGCAGTTGAAGTGTCTGAAAAAATTCAAGCACTAAATACTATTCAAATAGCAGCTAAAGCTGGCGAAAGTGGAAGATTGTTTGGCAAAATTACAAGTAAAGAAATTGCTCAAGCATTATCCAAAGAAGCAAATGTAGAAATAGACAAAAAATCTCTTAAAACTCCTGAAGATATGAGTGCACTTGGCACATACAAAATCACAGCTAAAATTGCTCCAGAAGTACAAGCAGAATTTTCTATTGAAATAATTCCTGAATAATTTATTCCAGCATTTCAAAGTTGAGAATTGAAAAAATTGGATATGATCAAGATTGTGCTATTAGGTTGCCTTAGTGTAACTGTATTGGCGCTGGGAAACACTTGTATTGCACAAACACCGAAGGCAACTGAACCAAATTATGCCAACCAATATACCAATCAGTTCAATTTAGATTCATTACTTAGCAAAATAAATAACTTAAAACAAAAGAGCCCAATTGATCTGGAAACTCGCGTAGAAATTTTGACAGAAAAACAAAACTTGGGTAATTTAATAAGGCATTATATTCTCGATGTAATGGAAGTCACTTCTGCTATTGATAGAGATTTAGCAGAAACAGATCGAATACACGATCATTTAGTAAATAGTAAACAAAAAGCTGATCGCATAAGTAATTTTCTTACCTTTGTCGCAACTGGCTCATTAGGTTTGGTTCGCTCTGGTATGAGTTTTAATCCGGCCAATACATTAGCTAATAATGTGCTGCGCACAACCGAAAATAGTACTGAAGTAATGATTCCAACAGCTGACATTACGCGCCGTTATCGCACAACACACACAGCAAACAAACCCAATATGCTTGCGCGTATATTTGATAAACCGGTTGATAGCCGCACTAATTACAATGAAACTGTATGGAAATATTTAAATTCTGTACCACAAGATACAAAGACAGGCAATACACGCAAGCAAGACCTAATAAATAATTGGATCAAACAAAGAGATTTAACATCACCGGCTAGCCCAAAAGGAAAGCATGAAATTGATCTACTAACTGGGACATGCTCTACAAAGGACTCGCTAAATATTAGTTTGTTAGAGAAACGAAGTTCTATGTTGTCGGATTTAAGAGCAGAAGTTGTACGTATATACAGAATTCTTGCTCAATTAGATGATTTAGTCATTGCCCAGTAATTTTATTTATGCTTTTTATAAACATAAATGCAACTTACATCTGCATCTGACTCAAGTTTACGTTCATCAAAACGTTCAAAGCCGACTTTTTCTAGAGCTCTCCAAGATTGCTTATTAGTAAGCTGTGGATCTGAAACTACAACATCAATTTCAGGGTAAATATCAAAGATAGTTTTTGTCATCAGAGCAATTGCTTGCGGACCAATACCTCTGCCAATATAATTCACGTCACCAATTAAATAGTCGATCCCAGCTGCTTTATCTATGCCAATCAAATGTTCCCATTCTGGATGATCTGCATGTCGATAGCATTGAATGAAACCTATTGGAATATTATTTGCTTCAATTATATAAACACGAGTAGGTGAATTGTCTTCAAGCAAAGGTTCATACTTCGCTATAATTTGATCTATCCCTTTTTTTCCATCCCAGAAACGCATCACATGAGGAGCATTTAGCCATTTTAAAAGACAAACAAAATCCTCACGCTGCAATAGACGCAAACTAACAAGAAAGCTATTTTGCTTCATCATTTTTTATCGTACTCTTTCTTTAGCTTCTACAATTAAAGTTCTTTTGTCTTTATTTTCATGATACACATATTGCAATTTATCTGCTACAGAACCAATCATAAGAGTAGATTTGTCAGCTAAAGTATAGACAAATATATGAATACCAGAGCCAATATCTTTTTCAGGAGGTCCTAATAAAGCAAAAACTTCTGTTATAGAAATACCTGCTTTTAATTTTTGTGCGTCCCTTAATTCCACGATTTCGCTTAAAGTTATTTTTTTGTCCCAGTTTTTTTTCATATCGATTGTCCATTTTGGTATTTTATTTCCTACATCTTTAACCATTTGTCTATCTAATGAATACTTTGGATTAATTTCGTCAGCTTTATTAAAGTCATCATGTGCATCTTTTACATTACCTAAAGCCAGCCAAATATATCCACGTTCGTTATAGGCAGATGCAAGCTTAGGACTTAATTGAATTGCTTGAGTATAATCATCAATTACAGGTTTTATTTCACCCTTCATAGCTTGCACGCTGGCACGTGCAGAATATGCCTCAGCAAATTTAGGATTGATTTTTATTGCTTGCGAATACAAATAAATAATCTTTTTCAAATCTATAAAACCGCCAGCTCTAACAACTTTCATATTGACTTCAGCTTGATCAAAATATTTTTTTGCTGCTTTTTCATCAATTGTTTTTGTCAACCCAGTTTTAATGACTAGAATCAAACAAATAAATAGTATGCCCAAAATTATTTTAGTCTTGTTCATTACCTACTAGCACTTGCTCCTCTTTGTTAGATAACATTTTTTCAAGCATTATGCGCTTATATATTGCTTCATTTTTATACTCAAATAAACGCAGGCAAACATAAATAATTATAGCTGTCAGCCAAGCAAATAAAGCATAAATATCTATATGAAAAAAGGCAAGACTTGGTATTACACCGGATGTAATAATTCCTATAAATGATCCAATAATAAAAGCAATAGTAGCCGGAATTCTAATTGACGGTAATGAGTCCCAGTTGTAAACTTGTAAATATGTTGGTGGTATTTTAAATACAAATTTGTTCAATAAACATTCAGCCAAAACAATTATCATGGGTATGGGCAAAAGTGCAGAACTTAAGCTGCTAACTAATTCCAATGCTTTAGTACAGCCAGAAATAGATAAAAAAGCTGAGACTAAACTGCCAATTATAGCCAAAATTGAAACTAACAATTTGTGTGGAATATTCACCAAATTGCGAGAAGCATTAATCGCTCCATATAAACTAGCATCAGCAAAAGCAAAATAAGATAAAGCAAGGACAATAACACCAACAATTGGCATACTACCAAAAGTAAGTAAATAAGCAGCACTTAAATCAGGTTTTAGTCCTGACTGAAAAGCAATATTTGCTAACATCCACCCTGTAGTGCCAAAAATAATCCAAGCAATAGAAATGGCAATAGCAAGCGGTATAAAAGTAGCAAATAAATTTGGTTTGCTATATCTAAAAAAGTCAGGTTCATTTCCCCAAGCAGTATAACCAATAATAATTGAAGCAATTATTGGTAGCGGGACAAAAATATTTTCCATTGTGTTTTGATTTGGTATTTCATAGTGGAAATTGTTTACAGCAAAATAAAACGTATAGCCTACTAATGCAATTAAAGCAGGGGCTGCTATATATCTAGCAAAATTAGCAATGCCTTTAAATCCAAAAAAATTATTGAAAGCCATAACAATAGTAATCCATATAGCTGAGCAGTTAAAGTGCAATAAATGATTAATAGCATCAGCTAAAAAAAGTGGATTTAAAGCATACCAGCTAATGGCAAAACAAATGAGATTGATTGTTACTAAGCGTGAGCCCCAACGTCCAAAAACAGCCCTGCTTAAAAGTGCATATGTTTGTCCACTTTTAGCACCTATATAACTAGCTGGAATTTGATAGCCTAGTAAAAGCAAGCAGCCTAAAATTATGCAAGCAATAACTTGATAAAAAGTAAAACCTCTATTGTACCAATCAAAACCAATTAAAACAGTGGGAAATGCTACCATCATTGAGATAAGCAAAAGGGTCATGGTAAAAGAGCTTTGCCGTTGCGCCAAAGGTACTATAGATATTTTATAGTCTGTATCTTTTATCACTAATGTCTAGCATAAGGTAAAACTCTTTTATTAGTAAATGATACAAGTACGAGTTTAATAATATTATTAAGAAATTGGCGGAAACCCATTGGTCGAGCCGGCAAATACATCACTATTTCCCCATTCTTCAACATATATGGTTTCAAAGTTACGAAAAATGTGTACAATATCGAGCTTAAAGATACCACCGCGCAATATTTGTATAGATCCTGCCGCCTCACTATTTTTGCTCATTTTACCCCAAGGATTTCTCAAAGTAGCAACTCTCATATCTTTATCCCAGTCAAGCAAACTATAGGCGTGTCTGGTTGCTAATCCGGCATCATCAGTTTTTTCTTTCCAAGAAAAGCCAACGCCAAAAGTAATTGCTCTTTGCTCACCCCAGGATTTGTTTAAACCCGCTACCAAGGTGTCATCTGTAAGTTTTTTAAGATGGTAAATAGCACATGATTGTCCCGTTAAAACGCTATACATTTCTTTCATTGGTTCATCAGATGAAATATTTTCAGCAGCAATAATTTTTGGCTCAAAACTAAGTGTACGCAAATATGTGCCATACGCTTTTTCTATAATAGCTGGCCAACAACCTTTACGTGTCATGCGTGCATATATTGCCAATTCCAGAATTGTAGGTGACTCAATTTCAATTGGCTCACCTTTCAGACCAGGAAATGCAACTAGGAAATTGTTAATTTCAGTTTGTTTTATAAGTTGGGGAATTAGTTTAGGATTTCTAGTAATAATTGATGCCAGAGCCGCAAGAAAATAACAATCACCTGCTTCCCCTTGTATAACGGCATCAGGCGTGATACTAGGTAAAGGATTATTTTTATTTTCGTACATAGGTATTTTAGGTAAGTAATCTTTGAGAGCTTCAACGCGCTGTATGATTTTTTGAACACTTCGAGTGATTTTGAAAGACTTATCTTGGCTTTGCAGTTTAGAGGCAAATATTTTTATATCTTCTTTAGAAATGCCAACTTCTTCACCGAGGTAATTATCTTTATGAATTGACTTAATGTCATCAAAATGAATTTTGAATATGGCAACAAAAGGCGCAATAGCTAAAGAAAGATTTGGATCAACAACAGCTCTATCAATTTCTGACGGTGACAATATGCCATCCTTATTACAATTAAGGAAATGAAATGTATCGAGCAGCTTAGTTTTTATATCAAGTTGTGAAAAGTCCATTTAGTTGTATAAGAAGCCTTCTTCGACGATATTTCTATCCTGTCGAAAAAAACTATTTTTGTCAAGCATAACTCCACTTTATTATTTCTTACTAGTAAGTCGTGACCTAGCACTTAGTTTTGTTGCTATTTCCGGATTAGATTCTTCAAGCCAATCCCCAATAATATCAACCACTTCCGATTTAACATAAGGTGTTTCTACAACTAAATGCCCATGTTTAGGAAGCATATTGTATGACTTATATAAAGATGGAATTTGATCATATAATTTCGCGGAAGATTTAACTCTAGTTAGTCCATCTTTTTCACCCACAATAAACAAAACAGGCATATCAGCAGGAATTTTACTAGCTAAACGTTTTCCTTTTACATTTAATCTATAGCTACGACACAATTCAAAAGCTGATTGACGATTACGGCACATAGGATCGGCAATTTGTTCTAAAGACCATTGTCGATTATGACTTAATCGCCTCTCCAAATAATAATTCAAATTTAGTTTAGACCAAGGTGCTATACAAATTTGCATAAAGTGCAATATCAAAGGCGGATAAAAGAATATTCGTGGAGATGAATATGGACTAACTATAATAATGCCATCTATTTGTTCAGGATTTTTGCCTGCAACAAACATAGCCATATTGGCTCCTAGACTTTCTCCCAAGCTGTACACCGGTACATTTGGATATGTTGCCCTTATTTTTTTTATCAAAGAATAAATGTCAGTACAAGTTTTATCGTAATTGAAGGTACGATCTTTTTTCGTTCCATAATTATTATAATGCCATTGCCCATAGCCACGCATATCAAAAGAAATAAGCAAACAATTTCTTTGAGCAAGTTGCTCTGCTAATGTTTTATATGTGCCTCCATATAAGCACCCCCCATGAAAAGCAACTACTATTGCTGTGGGGTTATTAAGGCTATTACTAAATTCATAAATAGGAATGTTTAAATCAGCAAATGAAATATTGTCTTCTAGACTAGTACAACTATTCTTAGAATAACTAACTGGCAAAACCAACGATGACAAAATCAATGCAACAAGAACGATAATTGCTACAATAGGCTGCTTAAACAATAGCGAGTTAGATAACATCATAACCTTACTAAAATCACTTAAAGTATGTAATACAAATACGCTCATGAAGCTTGCTAGAAATTTGACTATGCTCTAATCTATTTTGTTCCTGCTCTGTTATATCTTCTATTGATTCTTCACATTATCCTATCTACCAGATAATTTCATAGCTTCTACAATGCCATGAATTATACTCCAAGGATGGGGTGGGCAGCCTGGAATAAAAACATCTACTGGCAGAACTTTAGTCACCCCATTAGCTTCACAATATC
This sequence comes from Candidatus Obscuribacterales bacterium, assembly GCA_020054205.1. Taxonomy (GTDB): domain Bacteria; phylum Cyanobacteriota; class Vampirovibrionia; order Obscuribacterales; family Obscuribacteraceae; genus JAGVLS01. The sequence goes on from JAGVLS010000021.1 coordinate 29,424, forward strand.
CATTTGCATGCACCCCACCAGATATTGCACAAGTACCAGCAGCAATAACCAATCGCGGCTCAGGCATAGCATAATAGGTTCGCCTTAACGCTTCATGCATCCCTCGCCCTACCGGACCGGTTACTACCAATGCATCCGCCATGCGTGGAGACGCTACTAGATTTATACCAAATCTTTCAGCATCAAATATAGGATTGAAAGCAGCACTAATTTCCAAATCACAGGCAGAACAACCAGTAGAAACAATTCTAATGGCAATTGATTTAGAAAATATACTGCGAGAATTGTCCTTAGATTTCTTACTTAATGTATCAATCTTATTAGATAGAACTAAATCTGTTCGGTTCAATACTGCTGTTTTAGTTGTTCGATCATTGGCAATAATTCCAGAAGAACAATTGTCTATACATAATCCACAACCAATACAAAGTCCACGATCAAGTGTGAGTAGTGAACCATTACCAACATCATCAAAGTTTATTGCCGATGTTGGACAAAGCGCCACATATTTTGTGCATTCATTACCATCACATAACACATTATTATCAATAGTGGGTAAACCCCTGGCATATTCTTCCAAATCAGGAAATAAATTTTTTTGTGTAGTACAGGCATTGGACAATATATAGTTTAAAAGCTTAAACACTTGCACCTCACAAATCATGACCACTATACGATAAACTAAAACTCTTATTACACAAAGGAAAATCTGCAATTAAATTATTTCTTACTGCTATTGCCATTCCAGTCCAATTATTGAAGCTTGGATCTTTAATAACATATCGACTAATTTCGCCTTTACTATTAGTCAATATCAAATGTATTAACTCTCCTCTGAATGACTCAACTATGCCACAACTAACACTATTTGGAGGCAGTATTTCAGGCAATTTCAATGGATTGTTTTTGACCTTATCAATATCTGCATCTAGAATTGAATCAACAATAGCAAAACTAACTGTCAATTCTTTTGCCCTCACTTTCATCCTAGCAAAAGCATCTCCATCCTGCTCAACTGCTATATTGAAAACATTTTGTGGATAATGCAAATTTTGAAAGTGCATTCGTACATCATAATTAAGTCCACTTGCTCTTCCACAAACACCAACTAAACCAAAATCTCTCACCAGCGCAAGCGATATTTTACCTATTCCCACAAGTCGTTGTTGAACACTAGCATTATCCAAAAACAAATGAATAATAGGCAACACTTCTTGTGCTAGTTTACTTGCTTCTCTTCTTATTTGGGCAAAATTATCAAGCTTTGTAGTAGAAACTCCTCCAGGACAAATGTAGGCACGCAAAAAACGTGATCCACTAAGCATATGGGCTAACTTAAGAGCATTACCTCTCAAGCGAGAAAGTGTAGCAGATATACCAAGAAAACCGAGATCAACTGCCATACCTCCAATATCAGCAATGTGCATAGCAATTCGCTCTATCTCCAACGCTAATACTCTCATTTTTTGTCCATAAGATGTAATCTCTATTTGAAACAAAGATTCGATTGCCATACAATGAGCAATTGCATTTGCAGCTATCGTATCACTTGCAGCAGCTTCCACTACAAATCGTGCCTTCTGCCACGCAATTTCAGTTAAACGTTTCTCGACTCCTCGATGCAAATATCCAAGTCGCAATTCAAGATTTTGAATATATTCACCTAGACAACTCAATCTGAAATGCCCTGGCTCAATGATGCCAGCATGTACAGGTCCTACCGGTATCTCATAAATACCTTCACCTGCAACTCTCAAAAAATCAAAGTCCCGCAATGGTTCATCTGTTAGTGACAAAAAATTTTCTGTTGAGCGGAGAGGAAATGCATTTGTATCAAAAGCTCTTTCGGTAAAATCACTTTTCAATCTTGGATGACCAATTGGTGTAATCCCAAACAAGTCTTTTAGAGCCCTTTCAAACCAATGTACTTGGGGTATTTGGGGTGTAAGCGAATGATAATGGCTCTCTTTCAATTCGCTTTGAATAATATTAGCTTTGTTCTCTTTAGTATCTATAGTCAGCACTAATAATTGCTTGCCATTAATTGAATTCAGTATACCCAGACGATGTTTTTCATGAAACAATAGCTTTTTCAACTTTTCAGCTAAATTAGCCAAATCTACTCTGTCTATTGATATTGTCATAGTCCCATCCTTAAAAATCCTGGATTGGTAATCAAGCCAAGAATAAAAGAAATCACAACCAATGTACCTGGAATAATATTTGGCAAATAGGAATTATTATGCTGTAAGTAATGCCGTGGACTACCCAAAAGAATTCGCCCTACATGCGAGCATATAGCTATAAATGCTAGCGACAAAGCTAATATAAGCAATATTGCACCAATCCAGTGGTGAGGTTCTGCTGAATAGACAATTAGCAACCATTCACTAATAAAAGAACCAAAAGGAGGCACACCAGCAACAGCAAGGGCCGCCAAAGCCAAAAGAGCTCCTAATAGCGGTGAAGTTTTTAATATACCTCGCATCTGATGCAATTCTTTAGTACCGGTTAGTTGAATAACACTACCTGAAAGCAAAAAAAGAGCTACTTTAGCAATGCTATGATTGATTGCTTGCAACAGAAATAAAGTCCCAGAGCCCAATCCAATTCCAACAAGCATTAGTCCAACATTTTCTACACTTGAGTATGCCCACAAGCGTTTCAAACCATGTTGGCGCACAAGAAATAAACTAGCCGCAACGACAGTAACTGTTCCTGCCCAAAAGGTTACTTCAGAACAAAAATGCTTTCCAGATAACCCTGAATCAATTTGAAGAATTCTCCAAATTGCAAAAAGAGCACAGTTCAACAGCGCTCCAGATAATATTGCGCTAGCTGGTGCTGGGGCTTCAGAATGAGCATCAGGCAACCAGCTATGGAGCGGAAACATACCTGCTTTTGTACCATAGCCAATTAGCGAAAATATGAATCCAAGCTTCAATAAAGTTGGTTGTAGCTTTGGTGCAATTGCAATTAATTCAGAAATATTGAGAGAACCAGCTGCCACAGCTCCATATTCGCTTGAAGCAAATATCAAAACCGTACCTAAAAGAGCAAATGCAATACCTACGCTACAAACAATTAAATACTTCCATGTAGCTTCAATAGCATGCTTATCTCTGCCAAAATATACCAAACCTGCAGACAGAAGTGTCGTAGCCTCAATACTTATCCATAAAAAGCCAAGATTGTCACACACGTATACTGCCATCATAGCAACAAAGAATAAAACAGAAAAAATATAGAACAACTTGATGTGCCATATTTGGGGAGGCTTTGGACCTCTCAATTCTGCACTAAAATATATATGGGCATGGCTCAAAGCAGATGCTACAACAAAAGCCGTAAGCAACAAAAATGAAGCTGCAAGTTTATCAATTTGAAGTTCAGGTGCTACTTCTAGGCAAGATATATTGCTAAATAAAAATGGCACAAACTTGCTCGCAATTAAAATAAATTGCGCTGCAAGCCCTAAGATTATTATATTTCCTATAGGCATTACACGCGGTATAACAAGACATGCAAATACAAGAATTATTGGTATAACCAAAAATTGCATAAATAATGAATCCATGGCTAATTCCACCTCTAATCTCGTAAATCTCTCAACAAAGTAACATCAATATGCTCAAAACTACGTTTAATTTTGAAGATAATAAGTCCAGCAATCATAACTGCAACTAATACATCAAGAATAATTCCTAGCTCAATCATATTTGGCATGCCTCGGGTTTGTGTAAGAGCAAATAAATAAATTCCATTTTCCATAGTTAAAAAACCAATTACCTGACTAACTGCAACTTTTCTAGTCAGCATAAAAAGTATTCCAATGAATAACAACGAGATTGCTGCTGTTCCTCCTCCTACTGTATTATTGATGCCAGGCAAATGCGGTAATTGCTTAGAAAGCATAAAAGCTGCAGCAAAAAGTATAATGCTTAAATGCATAGATACTGGTATTGGCACCATTGTACCTGTATCGTTTAACACACCAATCTTTTTAGTGACCCATCTCAGAAACCCAGCAACACCAAGGGCTTTTATCATAAGAATAGCAATAGCTACAGGATAAAGGTGATCCTCTTTAAATGAAGCTGCAAAAGACAAAGTCAGCATTGCAATCATGACCGTTTGTACAGAATACAAAAACAAGTTGAATCTTAATTGACCTGAACCAACCATAAAAATAGCAGTCATTGACGCGGTAATTTCCAGAAATTCTATAAAATTCACAAAATACCCCGCCTTAAAATTGCAGCCATGCAAGCAAATAAACTCATCGTTAATGCATAAGCTATAAACTCCGGACATTTAGTCCATTGGAGTTTTACCATAAACGTTTCCATAAACGCTATGACTATACCTACAACAAAAATTCCTAAAATGCTTAGAATACCAAGCATCACATAGTCAATACTAATAATGGTAGCTAAGCTATGAAGAAAACACTGAACAGTGAGCCCATAAAAGATTACCATTCTAATAGAGTATGTTAATTCTTGGAGGGCTAAATTACGTCCCGAATTTTCCACAATCATTGCTTCATGAACCATTGTTAGCTCCAAATGAGTTGTAGGATCATCTATAGGCATTCGAGAGAGCTCAACAATGCTAGAGAGAAATATACCAGTACCTGCCATAAGCCATACAGGAAGCAGCTCAAGACCTCCAGTAGCTTTATAGGAAAACATCTCACCCAAGCTTGTGCTGTGAGTACCAAGAGCTATGGCTATCAGACTTAGTACAATTGCTGGCTCAACCAAAAGCGAAAGAGTTATATCTCTACTACTACTAAAAGCCCCGAATGGAGAACCCGTATCCAATGCTGCAAGAATGCTCAAAAAGCGTGCCGTTCCAAATAAATAAATAAAAAGAAATAGATCATCACCATTTATCGGTGGCTTAAAGGAGAGCCATGGCAATAGAAAGGCCGCTACTATTACAATTGCTAGATTGATAGCAGTGCTCACCCTAAATAACCAACTTGCATCTTCACTAATAACTTCACCCTTAAGCATCAACTTTATAAAATTGAACAATGGCTGAAACAACGATGCGCCAACTCTATTTTGTAACAACGCCTTTGCTTTGCGAATTAAGCCAGTTATTATAAATGACAAAAATAAAAAACTAATTACAAAAAGTGTCCAAGTCATTGCACTACTCCCACTGCAATCAAGAAAACAACTGATAAGAGTAAATAAAGCAAGTAAAAATGAATACTGCCAGCTTGCAATCGAGCCATGTGCCTACTTAACCATTGCACAGTGCTTACTATTGGCCCATATATTTTCAATTCCAGTAATGACCTTGTAACGGCTTCTGCCTTAATGTGCTCGGGAAAATGCCTTCTATCTTTGCCACTAATTTTAGCGTTTAAATTATATTGCAATATTGGACTGAGTAAAGAAGCTATTGGCTGTATAAAGCTTTCAGCAGTTGTCTGCATATGAGCAGTTAGTCTTCCATAGCCACAATCCCAGGTGGAATACTTTTTTATTGATTGTTTGTTCTGCAAGAATAAAAGATAAATCAATATTGAAAACAATATAAGTATTATGCCAATGTGCAACATTGGAAGTTGTATTTGGGATAAGAGAGAACATTTGCCTGGCGCTAGTAAAGCTAACAAATTAGCTATCTGAGCGCTGTCCAAACCAACAACTAAACAACCTAGCGCAAGAAGCAGCTGAGAAACAATCATCCAGTTTGTACATTCGCTAGCAGATTTGGCACTATGAGAACGCGCCTTTCCAAGGAAACAAATGCCTACTGCTTTGGTAAAACAAGCTATTGCCAATCCTCCCACCACCGACAAAACACCAGTAATTGCAAGGGCTATACTAATATGAACAACATTCTTCGAGCTTATAGTAATTTGAAATAAGCTCTGATAGACAAGCCACTTACTTATAAAACCATTTAGCGGCGGAAGCGCACTAATAGCTAAACCACCTATAAAGAAACATGCCATTGTCCAAGGCATTGCCCGGGACAAGCCACCAAGTTGACTTAATTCGCGGGTATGAACTTTTGCATCAATAGCGCCAGCACCAAGAAATAAAAGGGATTTAAATAAAGCATGATTACAGCAATGAAATAACGCTGCTATCAAAGCAATGTTTGCCACATTATCTAGAGCAAAACACTTTCCATAAATGGAAAGCCCGATAGACAGGGCTATAAGCCCAACATTCTCTACACTGGAATATGCAAGAAGTCGCTTCAAATCATGCTGGACAAGAGCAAACAAAACACCCCAAACTGCTGAAACAATTCCTAAAACTATAAGGCACGTACATATAATTGATGAACAATGATTTTGATAAACAAATAATCGAATTAATCCATAAAGAGGTATTTTGATCATTACACTGCTCATTAACGCTGAAATTGGTGCTGGTGCAGTTGGATGTGCATAAGGAAGCCAAATGTGAAATGGCCACAGTCCAGCTTTAATTGCAAAACCAATTAAAATCAATAAAGACATTCCCATACTTTCAAATCCGCCCAGCTGCCAATCTGCAAATGACCAACTACCAAATGTATAATAAGCCCATATAAACCCAGCCGCTAAAAAGGCCGTTGCTATACGCGTTGCTCCCAAATAAATTATTGTTGCTCTCTGAGCTTTGTTGCTTGCAATATCAATAGCAACAAGTCCACCAGAGCTAAGGGACATAATCTCCCAAAACAAAAGAAACGTAAGTGCATTACTTGAAACTAGTACTGCACCCATTGAAAAAACAAAAAGAAAAAGCAGTAACCAGTAGAAGGTTAAACTAATCCGTCCTTGTAAATGCTTAAGATAACCAGGTGAAAATATTGCCACTACACTAGTGACTACAAAAAGAATTCCTAGAAAAAGACTTGATAGTCGATCTGTTTTTATTGCTAAAGGAGCTACACCTAAATAAATTGGACTGGGAGCAGTCCAATCAAAACTGCATGACCACGAATTTATTGCCAACCAAATTCCAATACTGCTTAATATGAATAGAAGAGAAGAAATTATCTTCCCATTTAAATACTCTCTTAATAGCAGTATCACTAACATACTAAAAAGAAAAACAGAACTGAGTGCACACAACAATAATGCACTTAAGTGCATGACTTAGCTTACCCTCTATTTTACTATTTGCATACTTTCGCAATTTCGATCATACTGCAATTGGCATACTCAAACAACTCTTTGTTAAACTTTTCTACCAACTGTCCACATAAGGGATACCATCTCTTGACTAACAAACTTGTCCACTTCAAAGCAGAATTTTTCAAAGCTCTTGCCAACCCGCTCAGAATTCGCATTCTTGATGAGTTGAGAGAGCGTGAATTAACTGTCTCAGAAATACGAGAGCGTTTGGGTGTCGAATTTCCCCATATTTCTCAACAGCTTATGGTACTTAAGTCAAAAAACTTGGTTGTTCCTCGAAAACAAGGTAATAACACTTTCTACTCTTGTAGCGATCCAACCATTTTTGAATTACTGGATATAACAAAAAAAATCTTTAACAATCATTTAGTGGATGTACAAACCACTCTACAAGAGCTATAAATCGCGTTAAAAGTTATTGTTCAATTAATTCGCTTTGGTCAGCATATAATTCAATCTCAGTCGAGCCATTAGCAGATTTTTTCAATACTTCAATTTTTGCTTCAGCTAATTTCAAAAATTTTTCACAGATTTGCGATAGCTTCACGCCTCTATCAAATAACTCTAACGCCTCATCTAATTTTATTTCGCCCTGTAGTTGAACAACTACTTGCTCCAATTCAGCAATAGCTTCTTCAAAATTACTTACTTTATCTTCTTGATTTAAAATTTTTGTGCTTGCCTTTGGCATATTAATATCCTCTTTTGCTACCAATTATCTTCACATGATTCTACTTTTAATTTCAATTTACCCTTATATAACAATGCTTCCACAGTATCATTTGGTTTTACAGTTTTCATATCAGAAATTACTTTTCCATTTGTATCTTTTAAAACTGCAAATCCTCTCTTTAGTATTTCCAACGGTCCAAGTACATTTAGTTTTTCATGTTGTTTATGCCAATTATGCTTATAGTTATCTAGTAAATGAGTGACTTGGGCAATCATTTCTTCTTTTGTACTTTTAAGCTTGTATTTTAATTTTTCTAGACGCTCTTGTTGTTGAAGCAAAGCACTATACGGGCTGAGTTGTTCTAATAAATGTCTTGCTTGCGCTAAACGTGTTTCCATAGAAGAACACATAATGCGATTGAGATTTGTCCATTTATCAATCAAATCATTAATACCATGCGCAACAAGCTCAGCTGCAGCTGTTGGCGTCGGTGCTCGCAAATCAGCTACCAAATCACATATAGTAATATCAGTTTCATGCCCTACTCCCGATATTACTGGAACTCGACAAAAAGCCACTGCTCTTGCGACAATTTCAGTGTTAAATGACCATAAATCTTCAATAGAGCCACCACCTCTTACTACCAGGACAACATCAATATCATCAATTGTCTGGATATTTTGCAGTGCTTGAGCTATTTCTTGTGCGCTGCCTTCTCCTTGTACTTTTGTAGGCGCAATGACAATATTGACGTGGCGATTTCGTCTGCGTAAAGCACTTAAAACATCTCTCAAGGCCGCCCCAGCTAAACTAGTAACAACACCTACTTTGCGTGGCATGATTGGAATTGAGCGTTTGCGCTCAAGGGCTAATAAGCCTTCCAATTCTAGTTTTTCACGTAATTGCTCAAAAGCAAGTTGCCATTCACCAATGCCTACTGGTTGAATTTGCGAAGTTATTAATTGATAGCCACCCTTGGGAGGATAGACACTTAACTTGCCATACAAAACAACCATTAAGCCATCTTGTAAATCAAATTTGATTGATGCATTGGTATTTTTAAAGCAAACACATGGCAATGTCGCATCTTTATCTTTTAATGAAAAATACCAATGCCCAGAAGGATAAACCTTGGCATTACTAATTTCACCCACTACTGCCACTTGATCAAATGTATCTTCAAGCAAAAATCGAATTTGCCCGGTTAGTTCAGAAACCGTAAGCACAGGATGAGGTTGACTACTGAGGCTATACATTTTAATTGAATCCATTTATATATCGTCTAGATAGAATAACGTAATCAATAACCAAATAGTTCATTCCATTTATATCGAAGACAAAACTGTTCATATATACATTTTTCCTTGAAAGTTAAAATTTTTGCCGGCCATTTATATTTTTACTACTCCAAACCCAGTAGCCATGCTGCTTTTGAAAGAAATATACACAACAGATATCTTCAAACCCTGATGTCAAGCCAGTTTCATTAGTTTCAGACCGGGAAAACATCAATTGGTGGAACTTTTCGGGTTTAGACATGTCAGATGAATTTAATTGACGAATGGTTATAGCATACTATATATTAGTATGACATACAAAAGTATGGTAATAATAGAAAGGGGGACGTCCCTATGGATAGAACTTTGTTTAGTCCAGCGATGATTGAAACATTCCTAAGTTGCAAGAAAGCCTTTGATTCAGCATTTGTGAGGGATACTGAAAATCCCAAATTGGCTAACGCACATTATTTGTGCAAAAAGTTTTTATTAAAAGCAATTGCTGAAATTAATCGCGGCAAAATTACAACAGTTGCCCAAATGCAAAAATATATTGGACAAAATTGGCCCGGCGATAAATTTGGACCAGATAATAATGAAAAAGTCCAAGAAAAACATATTGAGTCATTCCGTTTTATTTATCGTGCCCTTACCAATTATGTTTCTAAGCCATACAAACCCAAAGATGGTCAAATTATTGGTGTTAATTTAAAAGTAAGAGCTAGGGTTCCTCACACCAAGATTTATCTAGAAGATACATTTGATGCTATTGCCTGGCATAAAGAAAGCAAACAATTGGAATTCATTGATTATCATATTAATCCATTGAAGCCATTTGATTTAGCTTGGCCTAAAGCATCCTTTTTAGTTAAACATTTTCTGGCAGAACGTTTGCACTCACGCTTTCCATTCCAAAAATTGTTATTTACTTTTGTACAAGTTCAATCTGAATCTGTTACACCAAATTTCGTTGAGCTTGATAAAAACATTGTTCAATTACATTGGGCAGATTTACTTAAGACCATCAATGAAATGAAAGCTTCCCAAAATATTTCATATGAATGCAAACCATCCTGCAAGCTTTGCCAATTGTTAGACAATAGCGCAGTAAATGAAACACAAGAGGCAAATCATCCATTAAGCCGCAGCGCTTAATGTCAACAGGTTGTACAGGAAGTAGTCATTTAGATATAATTTTTATTCCTTCCTCAAAATCATCAAGGAGTAAAAAATGGACAAGAAAAAAGTATTGGATGCTTTAAATCTTGATCTAGAGCATGAGATGTCTGCAATGGTTCGTTATTTGCACCATTCATTCATCGTTACCGGTCCAACCAGAGGACCTCTGGTAAGCATGTTTAGAAGACAAGCTGAAGACTCTATGCAGCATGCCATTAAACTTGGTGAAAAAGTTTGCGCATTAGGTGGTCATCCATCTGTCAAAATTCAAGAAATTTATGAGCCTGGCGAACAATCAATAGAAGAAATGTTGGCAGAAGATTTAGAAATGGAAAAGAAACATCTAAATTTATACGAACAACAATTAAGTCTTGTGCAAGGCAGCACAGCTCTTAAATTAATGCTTGAACAAATTCTAGTTGAAGAAACAGCACACGTTGAAGAATTAGAAATGTATTTACGTACAGATAGAAAAACGGCTGTCAAAGTCTAATTCAATGGCTGTTGATCTTTTAGTTCATCCAATTGGAGAACTGGCTAGTCCATATTCAAAAAAATTACCGGCGCATGGAGATCAAATGTCTCAAATTATGCGCATCAAAAATGGAGCACTAGCTGTAAAAGATGGTGTGATTGTCGCCTGCGGACAAGCAGACGAAGTATTGAGTGAAATTGATACAAATACATCAACAAAAATTATTGATGCAACAGATAAATTAATAACTCCTGGTTTTGTAGATCCACATACACATCTAGTTTTTGCTGGCAATCGTGCCAACGAATTCGCCATGCGTTGCCAAGGTAAAACATATGAGCAAATTGCTAAAGCTGGCGGCGGCATAGTTGCCAGTATGAATGCTACTCGCAAGAGCAATTTATCCGAACTTATTGAATTGGCAATGATTCGCCTAACTAATATGCTCAAATTTGGCACAACAACGGCAGAAATAAAAACTGGTTATGGGCTCGATAAAGAATCCGAAATTAATATGCTCAATACCATTGTTCAATTGAGCAGAATGCAACCGCTAGAATTGATTCCCACATTTATGCCGGCCCACGCATTTCCGCCGGGAGTGGAACAAGAAGCATACATAAATGAAATAGTCTCAGATATGTTGCCTTTAGCAAGAAAAACAATCGATAAAATGGATTCTAATAACAAAAACAAAATGCCATTTTTCACAGATGTATTTTGTGATCAGGGTTATTTTTCAGTTTCACAAACTCGCAATATTTTAGAAGCAGCAATGAAATTAGGATTTGGATTGAAAATTCATTCAGATGAGTTTGTAAATCTTGGTGCTACCAAACTAGGAATTGAATTACAAGCAGCTAGCATTGATCACTTACTAAATATAAGTGATGATGAAATAGACTCACTTGCCAAATCTAATACAGTTGGCGTTTTGTTGCCTGGCACATCTTTTTTTCTCAACTTAAATGCTCATGCACCAGCAAGAAAAATGATTGATAAAGGAGCAGCAATTGCTTTAGGTTCTGATTTCAATCCTGGTTCATGCCATATTTATTCACTACAATTTATTTTCGGGCTTGCTTGTTTATATTTGAAAATGACAACCGAGGAAGTGCTTACTGCTCTTACAGTTAATGCTGCATACGCAATTGGGGTCGGCGACAGAATTGGACAGTTAATGCCTAACTATCAAGCTGACTTTCTAATTTTCAATCTTCGGTCTTTAGAAGAAATTCCATATAATTTAGCCGCCAATTCCGTTTATCAGACTTATAAAAGAGGTCAATTGGTATATGATTCATTTTCAGTGCACCACCAATGATGCCCAGCTTGTAGCACTACTAAGATTATTTTCGAACATGAACTAGATATCTCACATGGTCATATAATTTTCGTGCTGTATATTTTCTTGTTTAGAACAAAGAAAATGAAATTGTCAAAAAAAACTACTGATACCAGTTGTTTATTTTTAAACATTAGATATAATCTTTAATACGCCACCACTGGTGGGGGCCTTTTCTGGGAAAGATAATCCCAATTGCATTTTATATGAGGACCGTTTGTATGGCTGAAGCGAAGCGGAAGAAACAAGATGTTGACCGCAATCTAAATGATAATGTGGGCTTGGAAGGATTTGATACTTTTTTCGAAGGTGAGCAAAAAACAGCTGACACCGGCAGTGCCACCAATACTGGTGAAAAAATAATTGCTACTCAAATTGATAGATTAGTGAATAAATTTGATGAGCTAATAACATTTAGCGTAGACCAGCGTATCGAAACAGCTAAAATTGCCAATCAACTTATTGAAAACCAGCGCCAACTCGTGGCAACCCAACAAATATTGATTCGCCTCATGGAAAGATCAATTGAATTGACAAGACATATAGCTGCTATTGAAGAAAAATTGCCAGCTATATTTGAGTTGCCAACAATGGTCGATAATCTGAGAATGAGATTGGCTCAATTAGAAGGCATTGAAATAGACTAGATTTTATTAGCACCCTTTAATTATCAAGATCAGGCAATATTATCTCTACCTAAATTATTAGGGGACTTATCCCACTAAGATCAGGACTTATTATCTTTATTAGTCTAGGATGTAAATAAGATAATAACGAGATCTAGTCAAGCGGTTTTATAGTTATTCTAGTGCTGGCAATTGGGATCCATAAAAACAAATGGTAGAAAATCATTACCAAAGCAAAGCCAAATCAGCTTTTCTAAAAATATTTAATATAGATAAAGCGCTGTCTCAAAATGGTTTCTTAGCCCATTTATTTGGTGTGGAGAATAAACGTCCAACAGGCACCGTTACCTGGCAGCACACTTTACAAGCTTTGAATATGACAAATCTCTTACAGGGGATAAAAATCACTCCTAACTTTTTGTTCTTGCTTTTGTTTGCTGGACTTGTAGGCTGGCTCTTTATCATTTATTGGATAAGACACAATGAGCCATTTGCCAATTCTGTTTTAGGCACTCATTATGCGCCTGCTCCAACAGCACATGTTGATCGTCAATTGGTTGCTGGTACCAAAGAAGCTTTACCGTTTCGCACTAGTCAAACTACCGGCGACATATATGTCCCAACACCTCAAATAAATGAACATAATCAAGACTTAAACCAAACAAATCCTACGTATGCTCATAATAATTCCCATATTGCCAATCCAGATATTTCCCATCATGGCATATATAATCCCAATGGCATGAGTGCATATTTAGTGCCAATTACACATTCAGCTGGCAATACAAGAGTAAAAATGATTGTCAATCGCTAGAATATTAAGCAAAATTGTTCATAAAGATCATTTGCGGTAAGTAAGCCGGCATCTGTATTACAATAGACCAAAAGGAGCCCCAGACTAAATTTAAGCCTATGGATGTTTACGATATAACCATTATTGGTGGCGGACCAACAGGTTTATTTGGCAGCTTTTATGCTGGTTTAAGAGGACTTAAAACCAAAGTCATAGATGTATTGCCAGAGCTTGGTGGACAATTGACAGCCTTATATCCAGAAAAATACGTTTATGACGTTGCTGGACACCCTAAAATTTTAGCCAAAGACTTATCCAAAGCTTTGGGCACACAAGCACAACTTTTCAAGGCAACAATGAGCCTTGGTGAAAAAGTGACAAATATGGAACAGACTGAAAATAATGTCTGGCGTATTGTTACCGACAAATCATCCGATCATTATTCCAAAGCTGTACTTTTAGCTTTAGGAGCTGGTGCTTGCGTTCCTAAAAAGCTTGATGTTGATTATGACAGAAACATGGAAGGTGAATGCATATTTTATGCAGTGAAAAACAAAGAACGCTTCCGTGACAAACGTGTATTGATTATTGGTGGTGGCGATTCAGCTGTTGATTGGGCAAATGAATTTTCTCATTTAGCTAAAAACGTTTATTTGATTCACAGACGCGATCAGTTTAGAGCAGTGCAGACATCTGTAGAAGAGATGAAGCATAATAAAGTTGATATCAAGACCTTTTATGAACTCAAACAAGTGATTGGCAATGGAAAAGTAGAAAAGGTCACCATTTTTGATAATCGTTCTGGGCAAGAGGAAACACTTGATATTGATGCCATATTGATCAATATTGGCTTTGTCATTAACTTAGATTTCCTTAAGTCCTGGGGACTTAAAATGGAAGTGAATGCAATTTCAGTAAACGAAAAAATGGAAACAAATTTACCTGGCATATATGCTGCAGGCGACATTTGTTCTCATCCAGCTAAGTTAAAACTTATTGCTACTGGAGCAGCCGAGGCTGCCACAGCTGTGAATTTTGCTTGCACATATATTAATCCATCTGCTAAAGCATTCCCTGGACATAGTTCCAACTTAAATCTCAGCATCTAAGTCGGCTCTAAGCATTTTTAGCGAGCATAAAGCTATTATGTATGCAGTCTCCTTGATTACATACAAAGAGTAGTTTTACTTGAGGTATCTAGCTATATGTCAATTCTCGTAGATCATGAAATTAAAGCTGAAATTGCTTCCGGCAAGCTCATTCTTGATCCTTATGATGTAAGACTGGTACAGCCAAATTCATATGACGTAAGACTAGATAAACGCTTTTCATGGCATGAGCGCAATGCCGTTGTGATTGACCCTTATGAATCTCAATCTGTTTTAGATCATTTAGCCCATGTCAGCGAAGACAGCATTGTAATTCAACCAGGACAATTTATTCTTGGTGCAACACTAGAAAAAATATCTTTGCCACGCAATATAGTTGGTCAATTAACTGGTAAATCAAGCTTAGCTCGTTTAGGAGTAATGGTGCATGTAACAGCAGGTTTTATTGATGCTGGTTTTAGTCACCCTCCTGCTCAAATTACACTGGAAATAGTAAATGTGGGTAATCGCCCAGTGAGATTACATGCTGGTATGTCAATTGCCCAAATGGTATTTACTCGTACAGCTGATTGTGAAATTGCTTATCATGAGAAACCAGGGGCAAAATATAATGCACAGCCAGCAGCTGCTCATAGTCGTTATTATTTAAATACTGTCAGTTAAACTTTCATCGTTATCTATAGCCAGATTAATTCTAATGGGCATTGTCCCATAGATGGGGATTTTTACGGATTTACACCGTATATAAACAGTTCTATTATCACAAACCATAGGGAATTAGGCTCAATTTTTCAGGGTTTGGCTAGAAAGCAAAGGATTGAATTATGGCAGGCGAAGAATTAATACCGCGAGACAATAATAATGCTGATCAGTTAAATAATAACGACATTCCTCCACTCATATTAGCTTTAAATGACGATCCTGTCCCCACAGCAGTACAAAGAATTACACCTGTTAATCCTGATATTAATACATGGACGGAAGATCCAAATGCCAATGGTACAAACGGCAAGCCAAAATGGCGACGTAGTTATGGCGAAGAATTACCACCAGCTTTAGACCCTAATACTCCTGCTCCAGGTGTTGCAGTTCCTAGTTGGCCACCAGCTGATACTGCCCCAATACAGCCAAAACCGAATCCAGCTGAAGCACAGCGTCCACAAACCACACCACAAATTCTTCCTGATGCTGTTGGACTTCAACAAGGACAACCAACAGCCGACATCAAAATGGATCAAGAAAGAATACGCAAAATTTTAGATAATTCACTAGAGCCAAATTATGGACAAGCAAGTACTTTAGGTCACATAGCCCTCGGTGGAGCAGGTGGCTTATTAGGAGGCGGACCATTACCTCAGTTATATGATAGAACCGTAGCTTGCGTAGCTTGGGCAGGTAAAAGATTTGGTATTAAGCAAGCCCCAGGAGGATTACTTGGTGCTGTGCATAATGAATTTAGTCCACATGCTATAGCTTCTGTTGAGGAAATGTCTAAAATAGCTGAATTAGAGACAGTAAAAGAAGGTGCCGAAAAGCAATTAACAGATGCTAAAGGCAAATTACCACAAGCACTTGCCGACCGCGATGCGTTAACTAAAGAATTTGGTCCAAGAACAAAAATTGGACAGTATCTAAGACAACATGGCACAGATATAGCCATGTTAGAACAAGTAACTGCTGCTGAAGGACAAGCACCCAATAAAGCTATTGGACAACTTCTTACTCGCCAACAATGCAATACATTAACAGAGCCTATACGATTACAAAAAAATGTCGACGTAATTCCTGAAGTTATTAATAAACTTGATGGCGAAATTAAAGTTTTAAATGACAATATGGCTGAAGCTGGTAAAGTTAAAGCTTTTAGTCGCCCAAGTAGTTCTTATTGGAAAGATTTCACTAAAGGTGGTGCTGGCGCTGGCAGTATTTTAGCTTTAAATTATGGTTTAGATAAATATTTTTACGATAAAAATCATATCGATCGTACTTGGTTTTTAGACGGCGTAGGAGTACCAGCTGGATTACTTTGGTCAGCTTATTCTAAAAAACCAGGTAGAGGATTATTTCTTGCTGGATCATCAATAGTCGGTAGTTATCTACTTGATAAAAACACACCTCTAGACAATGATGCTTATTCCACGCTTATGCGTCCTAATAATGTAGATGCTGTTGGTGCCGGTGTGTCATTTGCTTTATCAACAAAAACAGGCTGGAAAGGAAATCTTGCTATGTTTGCTGGCACATGGTTAGTAGGGCGTGGCTATAATATAGTAAGCGATGCATTAAGAGAAGATCCTAGTGAAGCTTATAAAGAAGCCACTGATAATTTTAAAGCATACATAGATAAGCCAAGTACAGATGCATTTCAGACTGCTGTACAAAAAGGTAAAAACATAGGTATGTCCAGTGAAGCAGTTTTAGAATTAGATTTGAAAGATTGGCGTGATAGCCACAATTATCAAGGTCAAGCTAATGCTAGCGAATGGGTACCATACATTGAAGCAATGAATTGTAATGCCGTATCGGTATTAAGCGGTACTGCTGTAAGAACAGCATCCATTGCTGAAGCCCGCTTAGCCAGTGGCTCGAGGCTAGTAACGCCAAATATACGTCCTGGTGAGCAGGTAAATCATGATCATACAGATAGAATTTTGCCTGGCACAGATTATGATTTTGGTGGCGAAGCAGCAATATTTTTTGATCTAACTAGAGAATTAGGCAAAGCTGCTGCAGATTATGCCGCTAGCCACAAAGATCAAAATATTCATGGGCATAAAATTACTGCAGCTGATATTGCCCAACAAAATGAAATTAGCCAATATGCAACAGATAGAATTGATGATATATGTAATGGTGTTGACGGGCAAGGACATGACATGGATGCTATTTTCACTGAACTAAAACATGTTTATCGCATGAAAATAGCTGAATCAGGTAATCCAATTGGTGATTTTGAACAAAGAATGGCTAAACTTGTAGATAATCCAGCAAGTAGTGACCCCAAAATACAAGCAAAAACAGCAAGAGATATAGGGCTCTTAATGTTAGCAATTGCTGATTACAAAGCCGAACAAGGTGATGGTATTGGTGCTGCACAAATGTATACAGCAGCTGCAGTATGTTACAGCAAAACAGTAGCAATTGACCCTAATGCTCCAGATAATTCTAAAATTCATAAAATAGCAAAGCGTATTGCTGATGAAAGAAAGCTTGATACAGCTATATGGAGACAGTTTGAAAGCAACGCAGCTAATCCAAATAATATACCAAATCCATTGTCAGACAAGACAAAAAGATAAATGAACTAAAAAGCAATTTATTACGTCTATCTATATATATTGCCAAAATAATTAATGGAAGACATAATGATACGCTTTTTAGCGTGGTTAGAATTGCCACCACGACAAACTGTTGCGTGCACTTTGTTATTTGCTTACGGAATAGCAATAGCGGCTTTTGAATTGCCTATATATTATTTATTAGCTATATCGCTCATATTTTTTTTGCTTTTTTGTTTTAGTCAAAACAAAAAATATATAGCATGTTTTTTGTTAATACCAATCCTTGGCTGGACATATTGTACAGCTAGAATACCTATCATAACCAAACAAGATTTATCTTTATTATGCAAGTCAAATAAATTGAGAAAAGTAGTTTTTAGTGCTTGTGTTATTGATGTATTTGCAAAAACAAATGACGAATCAAATAAAATACTTGTTTCTTGCCAAAATCTAATTTATCCATACCAAGAAAAATTAACAGGCAAAACCATAATTAAAAATCTCAAGGCACAACAAATAACAATTGGACAACAAATTAAAGTTTATGGTTATGCTTATTTACCAATAAAAAAACAATTTCCCTGGGAATTTGATTATTGCCAATATTTAGCTAAGCAAGGCATTTTTTCTTTAGTGCAAGCTAATAAAATATCCTTGCTTTCAAATAATTCTATTTTTTTAAACAAATACTTTGACAATTTGCGAAGTAAAATTATTTCACTACATATAAAAGCACTAGGCAATGAAGAAGGATCATTTGTCTCAGCACTGGTCATGGGTAACAGAAGCATCAAATTACCAGACATTATTGTCCAAGAATTTCAAAATCTTGGTCTATCCCATGTATTAGCAGCTTCTGGCTTTAATCTAACAATTGTTACCGGCTCTGTTTGGTATATAAGCAAAAGACTCATTCATTCACCACGCATAGTAAGCCTCATCAGCATGTGTTCACTTTTTATGTTTATTGGACTAGCAGGAGCAAGTCCATCTGTTATTCGTGCTTCCATTATGTGCACATTTATACTTATATCAAAAGCACTGTTTAGAAATATATATTCCCCAGCTGCACTTTGCCTAGCATTATTATTTAGCCTATTAATTGATCCATTAGCAATAACAGATATTGGTTTGCAATTATCTTATGCTGCAACTTCAGGCATAATTCTAGGAGCAAATAAACTTACTAAAACAATTCAGCAATTGATACCAATTACACCTAAGATTTTTGCTGAATTGTTTTCTGTCATTTTATTAGCCCAAGCAAGCACATTACCAATACAAATTTATTATTTTTGGAATATTGGTATTTGGTTTTTTATAGCCAATATATTACTAGCCCTTACAATTCCAACAATTACTATAATTGCATTTGTATCATCTACGTTTGTATGTATTTCAACTTCATTTGCTGTTCTTCTGGATAAACTTGCTCATTATCCAATTGCCTTTACACTCTACACAGTACACTATTTATCACATTTTACTGGTGCAAAAATTGTCATTGGTCCAGCAACATTAATAGCAGTAATAATTTATTATTTAGTTTTCTTTTTAAATTTAGCCATCATAGACAAAATAAATATACGCATTTATTCTATTTTTGCTTTTTCAATTTCTCTTTACTTATTATTTTGGCGACCGTCATTAGCGCCACTAACAATGTTTTGTACTAAAGATTCATTTGTTTGTTTGGATGGCCAAAAGAATATATTTTGTTATGGCAATGTCAATGATAAAAAAATCACTCGTTTTTTATCATATTTTGGTGCCCAAAATACCAATAAAACAAATACAAATTATACAGTCAAAGAATATAATAAAAAAATTTCAATTACTAATAAAACCTGTCAAAAAAGTATTGTATTAACTGGTCCGCCCTGGCAGACAATAAAACCAATTGATACTGCCATAAAAATATATTATTGGCAGCACTAGTGATTAGTTATTTAGATGCGTTTGGAATCTCTTGTAACTCATCAACCGTATAAGTAAATTTATAGAGTAAGTCCAAATAATCATGAGAAAAGCTTGCAGGCAGTGGACGATTAGAGCAAGATTGGGCAATGGCATTCATAGCTGCTTCATCTGTGCCACTATCAGACGATGACTGCACTAAACGCATAAAGGCAAGTTTGCCATTACGTCTAATGCGAAATAATATTTGTGCTTGTCTTGATTGTCCCTTGGGTGGAGACCAAGCTAGTTTAATGCGTCTTTGTAATTCTTTTAAGTATAAAGCTAATTCATTTTTTGAGCCTGTGCCACCTGATGAATGTCCACCTTTTTGAAAGACATTTGTACTATCTTTATCACCATCATTTTCCATTATTTCCACCATTTCTGGTGGCGCGACTTCTTCCATATAAGAATCAGTATTATTATTTTGAGTTTTCTTTGGTTTAGGAAAATGTGCTTGCCAAGCCACACTTGGCACCAAGCTTACTAAATGACCAGCATTTTCAATTGGTTTTGTTATCTGCTCTTGTTTGGCTTCAGATTTTTTTTGTAATTGTGTTTGATTTACCAAGCTAGCTTTGACAGGACGCCTGACAGGCTCTGTCAAAGAACCTTGTTGAGTAGTCATATCAGCAGCACGTTTACGTAATACTTTATACTGTTTAGTTGATGATAGTGGATCATGATTATTTATAAAATCGTTATTGCTTACAAATTCAATATCAACAATTTGTTTTTGGGCAGCAACCGGCACCACAGGTTTAAATACAAATAAATAAGCAAAACCAAGAAATAATAAAGAGCTTATAAAATAAGTACTAGCAAAAGAAGCAAAAAAACCCATTGGTTCTTTATTTTCTTGTCCAATAAATGTACTTTCAAAAGAAAGAATATAGCGAGTAACGTGACAAGCCGCTGCCACAGCAGTAATTGCCAATGTAATGTACCAAGGCATTGCTTCAAAAGAAAGCCCTAATATTACTAACGCATAAATCCATAGAGCAGAGGATAAAAGAATGACTAAAGCTGAAATTGCGCTCAACACAATTTCTTTTTTGCGTTCAGCAATATGAGCAAGTGATAGCTCACTGCTATTTCTTATATAAGCTTGTCCAATTTTCCTATCGATTGTTTTATTTACCCATAGCAGCGAAATAAACGGCACAAGCATGATCGATATACTCGCGCGTCAACCTAGGTTCTGTTTGTAGAAACTTACAAAGATTTGTAATTTGATCAACAACGTCACGTGGATGGCAACAACGCATATTGCGTTTGCCACTGCGATATTGAGTATCAAGCAAATAATTTACTGCTTCTTCATTATATGGGATACCAACCTTCTGGCAATATTGCAAGAAAATCCACTTAAACTCTTCTTCTGTTGGAGTAGTGATATTTATTTTGTAGGGAATACGTCTTAAGAACGCTTCGTCAACCAAATCTTGAGGATTTAAGTTAGTAGAAAATACAATCAATTGTTCAAATGGTACTTCCAACTTTTTCCCAGTGTGCAGTGTTAGATAGTCCACACGTTTTTCCAGTGGTACAATCCAACGATTAAGTAATGATTTGTGGTCAATTCTTTGACGGCCAAAGTCATCTATAAGCAACAAGCCGCAATTTGACTTGAGCTGCAATGGAGCTTCATACAGCTTAGCTGAATAGTCATATTGCAATTCAAGCATATCAATTGTCAATTCACCACCAACTACTACGCAAGGACGCTGAATGCGTACCCAGCGATGATCATAGTCACGTGGATAATTAGATGCAGCTACCGGTACATGATTATGATGGTCAAAAACTCGAACAATTTGTCCATCGATTTCAACAGCGTATGGAATAAAAATATGTCCTCTAAAACTGCGCGTAATGCGCTCAGCTATAGAAGTTTTTCCATTGCCAGCTTCTCCAAACAAAAACATCCCTCTACCGGAATTAATAGCTGGACCAACAGTATTTATCGTCCGGCGATTAACCATGATGTCTGAAAATGCCACTTCCAATTCACGCGGAGTGACAGCTTCTTTGCGCACTGTTTGATATTTTAAAGATTCAACATATGATGACCAAGGAACAGGGCAAGCACCTACGTATGTATTATGGTCAAAATAAGCTCTCGCTCTATCGCGCCCTTTTTCGGTAGGCACATATTCATAGTCAGCAATTCCACCAGCTGACCTAACTTCAACTAACATTTGTTTTTTAAGTGACTCTAAGATTTCTTCAACAATCTTGAATGGCAGATTGGTACGGGTAGCAACTTCACGACCAAGGGCAAAGTTAACTAAATAAATGTCTTTGAGAATTAACTCTTCTAAAAGACCTTCTTTTAATCCAGTTTCTTCAATTGTATTTGGATAAGGAGGAACGAACTCTTGTTGGGGGGCTTGCCTTAATTGTTGGACCATGGTCTGTTTCCTATAATTTAGTAAAAATATTTAAAAATAGAATCAAGTATCTTTATTATTGTGCCAATTCTGGCAAAAAACTAAGCACTTGACTATAAAATCATAGCAAAAAATGCTCTTGACTGAATGATCTTCTTAATTATAGCTTTTAGGAGGAAGATTTATCAGCCTTATCTAGAATATATCAATTATGCAAAGATTATCGAAAAAAGCCGCCTTCCATTGGGCTGCCTGATTTCTAACTGATAAACTAGTGAGATTAACTAAGAGAGATTAACCAAATGGCTCTATCATTCCAACAGTTGATTCAAGCACTAAATGCCTTCTGGGACAAGCAAGGTTGCCTAGTTTTACAGCCTTTTGACCTAGAAAAAGGTGCATCCACTTATAGCCCTGGCACATTTTTACGCGTTTTAGGTCCAGAGCCTTGGAATATGGCTGCCGCTGACCCATGTAGGCGACCAACCGATGGGCGTTATGGCGATAATCCAAATAGATTGCAGCATTATTTTCAATATCAGGTCATTTTAAAACCCTCGCCAGATAATGTTCAAGACATTTATTTAGAAAGCCTGAAAGCTATAGGAATTGAGCCCTTGGCTCATGATATTCGCTTTGTGGAAGATAATTGGGAGTCTCCCTCCCTAGGTGCTTGGGGCGTAGGCTGGGAAGTCTGGCTGGATGGCATGGAAATTACTCAATTTACATATTTTCAGCAAGCTGGCGGCATTGATTTAAAGCCTGTTTCAGCTGAAATTACATATGGTCTAGAGCGCATAGCTATGTATTTGCAAAATGTAGAAAGTGTTTATGACTTAAAATGGAACGATTCTGTCACATATGGTGAAATTTACCATCAAAACGAAGTAGAACAATCAAAATATAATTTTGAACAAAGTAATCCTGAAATGCTTTTGCAATTGTTTAGTATGCACGAAAAAGAAGCAGTACGCCTAATAGATTTAAAACTGGTAATGCCAGCCTACGAACAAATCCTCAAATGCTCACACAATTTCAATTTATTGGATGCTCGCGGTACTCTTGGTCGCGATGAGCGCATGGCTACAATTTTGAAGATTAGGCGCTTAGCAGAAAAAGTAGCAAGGCTTTATTTAGAGCAAAGAATTGAAATGGGCTTTCCACTTTTAGAAACAGCCAATAAAACAGAAATCATTGAGCAGTATAAAGAGCGTTATTTAGCCGCAAAGAATGTTAGATGACATTTTCCAAACCTAAAACTTGTCTACTTATCTGTTTAATTTACTTGTTTCCTGTTTCGCTTTTGGCACAAACTCAAAACATTAGCAGAAGTAGCAGGTCCTTACAAAGCGATCATTTTAGTATCAACACAAAGTTAAATCTATCTACTGCTATCGATGCTACAAATGACGTTGACTATCTTCGCAAGACAATAGATTTATATCGGAAGAAATTGACGAAAAGCTTAAAAGCAGGTTGAAGGAATTTGATATTCCTCTTGAGACGTTCCAAGAAGCCCTTCGTAAAATTAACAAATATGGCGAAGATCCCACAATTGCTATTCCACAGCTAATGAAAAACAATAGAATCCTAGCCTTTGGAGAAAGACATTCTACATCAAATCCGCAAAGAGATTTTGGTGCAGCAATTATGCCAGAGCTAGATAGATATATGAGCACTGGTCAGTTAGATTCAAAAGTACTTCCTATCCTTTTACGCGATCCGGATTATTTGAACCTATTAGAAGCAGCGAGAAAAAATGGTATTAAAATTATTGCTGTTGATTCCAATGTAGAACGAAAATATGGCAGTACCCCCTATACTCCGCAACCCATCGATCCATCCACACTAAAAATTGATCGCGATCAGATCATGGCAGATAACATCAGTACAA
This sequence comes from Candidatus Obscuribacterales bacterium, assembly GCA_020054205.1. Lineage (GTDB taxonomy): Bacteria > Cyanobacteriota > Vampirovibrionia > Obscuribacterales > Obscuribacteraceae > JAGVLS01. Next base: position 53,584 of record JAGVLS010000021.1, read on the forward strand.
CCTTAGGAGATAATCCTAACAGTAAAATTATATTTTGGGTTGGATCTTTTCACATATCCCACAATCCTGCGAAAGTGCGCGGAACTGCAGATTGGCTTAGAAGTAGATATAGCATAGCTACGATAATGCCAGAACATAAAGCAGGCTCTCCCTTTCCACTGGTAGAACTAGCTGTCAACCTGACTCGACCTGTTGTAATTTCTACCAATAAAGCAAAAATTATAGGGGATTTCCCTATGAGCAAATTTAAAAACGATATCCAGATGCTGGAGTGGGACTACGTTGTTATCTATCCACAGAATTAAACCTTCTATAACATTAAATAGCAATCAGTATAGAAACGTGTTTCTTTTTCTTTACCAAGTGCGCTTAAAACTTTAGACAAAATTTTATAAGATTCTCTATATCGATGATAGATATTAACCGCCCGCTTTAAGGCAAGTTCTGCATTTTCTAAATCACCCTGTTTAGCGTATGTTAGACCTAAGTCGTATTCAATCTCAAATTTTTTTTACTTGCCCAGATAATTCTTTAAACTTTTTGGCTGCTGTTGCCAAATCTCCTCTGTTTAGCATTTCAAAAGCCCCGTAAAACAATGATTGCTGCTCAGGCGAAAATGATTCAAATCTTCCTTCGAAAGTCCCAAAAATCGACACTCAGGATCAGTTATTGACACCTTTGTTTTTTGTCCATCGGCAACAGCAATCAAGCAAAAAATTAAAGTACTTGCAACAGCAAGCATTGTTATTACTATACTTTGCTCTTTCAAGTTTCTAATCACTGCAACCACCTTCAATATTGACAAATTTCATTGGTAGAACTCTACAAATATTTTACAACTTGGTGATTTATCAATATCAATCGATTGTAGCATAATTTGCACTCAGCAATAATTTATCCAGAGCGTTTTTGGCAAGCTTATTTTGATATTGAGCAATTGCCCAGATAGCATGCTCTTTGAGAATTGGATCATTTTCGTTTTTTGCAAATTCAATTAGTGGATTCAATGCATTTTCTGGACACTGATTTCCTAACACAACTAAAGCATTGCGCTTCAGTCCAAATTGTTTAGCTCGTGTAAGAGCTGTTGGTTTAAATTTCGCACGATAAGTACTTTCATCCATAGAAATTAATTCCAATAAGTCTAAATAATGTCCAACACCAGAGGCTGGTTGAAATTCTGGCCAAATTGCTTTTGCTGGTTTTTGATTATATGGACATACTTCCTGGCACACATCACAACCATAAACCCAAGAGCCTATTTTAGATCGAAACTCAATAGGTATTGCCCCTCTATTTTCGATGGTTAGATATGAAATACATTTGCGCGAATCTACTTTTTTACCATCTAGAATTGCGTTAGTGGGGCAATTTATGCCACAGCGAAAACAATCACCACATGTACCTTCATATTTTGCATCTGACGCAATATCCAAATCTGTAAGTAATTCTGCAATAAAATAATATGAACCCATAAGTTTTGGTCCAATAATAAGTGTGTTTTTACCAGCAAAACCAAGCCCAGATTTTTTAGCTAGCCCTTGTTCATATAATGGCACAGCATCACTAAAAGCTTTGCCTAATATTGGTCTACCTAAACGTTTTTCTAAAACTTCCTTGAATTGATACAATTTATTTTTTAAAACTGTATGATAATCCATACCAACGGCATAACGTGCTACACGCCCAAAGCCTTTGCCTGGATCTTCTGGGGCTTCTGTATAATAGCTAGCAAATACTACTATAGCGCTTAATGCTTGTGGAAATAATAATTGCGGCGATATGCGTAAATTGGGATCCCGCTTTAAATAATTCATATCAGCAGCATAACCTTGATCAAGCCATGCTTGAAAAACTGTTTTTTCCATTTCCATTGGCTCAAGATTAGCTATAACAGTTCTTTGAAAGCCAATTTCTGTTGCTGTTTCTAGAATTATTTGCTTGCAATTCATGAAATAAGTTTGAATAATATTGTTATGGACAATTCTAGTTTAACTGAAAAAAATACAAAAGGAACCAATTGTGTCCCAAAGTATACTTTGGCTGATTTTACTTATGATTTGCCTGAGGAATTAATTGCCCAAAAGCCTTGCCATACACGCGATGAATCACGTTTAATGCTGATTAATAGACATTCTCAATCTATTTCTCATCATAAATTTTCTGATTTGCCAGATCTTTTATCGCCTGGAGATTTAGTAATTGTAAATGATACTAAAGTCATACCAGCTCGTTTAATTTGTGAGCGCGCCACCGGTGGACTGGTAGAAATTTTACTCTTGCATCCAGAAGGAAATAAAAGTGAATTGTGGCAAGCCATGGGCAGTCCACTGAAAAAATTAAAAATAGGCGATAAACTCAAAATCAAGAATCAAACTCATTTTATTAGTATAGAAAATATCGTTGTTGCTGATGATGGACAAAAACGTCTCATTGTCAATTTTGGCAATAAAGCAAATGTGTATACGATATTATCTCAAGCTGGACAAGCGCCACTGCCACCATATATTCATAGAAATAAAGTTTTGAGCGAGCATGATCGTGAAGATGATATCGATCGTTATCAAACTATTTTTGCTAATTCACCTGGAGCAGTAGCAGCTCCTACAGCTGGATTACATTTTTCTTCAAAGCTAATAAATAAACTAAATGCAAAAAATATTGATGTAAAAACAATTACATTACATGTAGGTCCTGGCACATTTAAACCAATTACTAGTTCTTTGGAAGAACACACCATTGAAACTGAAGCTCTATCAATAAATGCTCTCACGGCAAAAACCATTAATGAAGCGTTAAAACAAAATCGGCGTATTATTGCTGTTGGCACAACATCATGTCGCGCTTTAGAAACAGCTGGGATGTCCGGTACAGTTGAGCCTATAGAAAATGGCAGCAGCTCATTATATATTTGTCCTGGTTTTGAGTTTAAAATCATAAAAGGATTAATTACGAATTTTCACTTGAGTAAATCAAGCTTACTTGTTTTAGTTTCTGCTTTTGCTGGGCACAAATTAATCATGCAAGCATATGAAGAAGCCATTAATGAGCGTTATCGATTTTTCAGTTATGGCGATGCAATGATAATTTTATGAATATATGGAAGAACAAAAATTTAAAGAATGGCAAGAAATTAGTGAGTTGGAAACCTCTGAATAAATTACTTTATTGAAGTCGTTTGCGTGTCCCAGGGCTTTCTATACCCACGACCAGTTTGGGATTTTACCTTACTTGCCATATGTTGAAGCTTGATTAACACCCTTATTTTTTCTTCAATAGGTAGTGCTGCTAGTTCGAACCGATGGGACTCTTTCCTAGCAAAAAGTTCTTCTTTAGAGACAAGTACAGGATTTATATTCATACGATTATTTTACACCATTTATCAAACAAACTATATCGCCTAAGAATTTCCTCTAATTTAGTCTTGTCGGGCTGAGCAGACTCCAATGCCAGCGCTATTCTAGCCTTATCCTTCGCTCGTCCAGTTTCTGTCATAATTGCTAACAAGTACTCATACTGAAAAACACGAGTTGGGACATCTTCAAATGATTTATTGATAGAATTGTCTATAGCCTCTTTAACAAGGTAAGTAGTTGGTGGAAGAAACTGTACAGGTATTCCTTCTATATCCACATGCTCTCCTTTGTTGGCATGATAGCCTAATTTTGCCAAGTAATTGTAGAGAGGACTCAAATCAATAAGAGTCCCTTCATGCGGTAGATGGCAAAATATATCGAGATCGTAAGTAACAGCCGGCTCCGTGTAAAAAAGTAATCCTACCGCGCCTCCAATTGCATACCGGCCTATTATTTTCTCGGATTCAAGCGAGTTTATTACGCGCAGCGTTTTTTCCATATTTAAGTCTTCGTGCCTTGACCATGGGATAATTGTACTATACCCTGATCAATCATTTAACCTTTAGATTTATATCTCCCTTTGCCGGGCATAAATTAATGAGAAAGGCATATAAAGAAGCCATTAATAAGCATTATCGATTTTTCAGTTATGGCGATGCAATGATAATTTTACAAATATATGGAAGAACAAAAATTTAAAGAATGGCAAGAAATTAGTGAGTTGGAAACCTCTGAGCAAGGTAAGCAACAATCGCTAAAAATAGAAACGGCTAAACAAGATAAAAAACTAGCACAATGGCAGTGGATAATAATTTCTGCTCTAGTAACTATAGCCACACTTTACTGCATAGGAAGTGTAAATGTATTTTGGGGTACTGTTTTATTATTTTGTTGGTGTACCTTTTTTACCATACTCGCCTTGTTTATTCCAGCTAAGCTTCTCATAAATCGCTATCAGAGCATTTTTAAAACTGTTACATCGAAAATATCATCAGATGCCTTACAAGTTACTGCCGACTCAGAACTAGAAACATTTATCGGTGAATTAGCAACATTTGAAGAAATTGTTCCTAATACTAGGTCACTAAAAAAATTAGTTGAACAAAAAAATAAAAATATTCCAGCTGAGACTAATTATAAAAGCCTAGAAAACTCATACAAAAATGATTTAGCACAAAAAGTAAAAATATATGGTTATTGCCACCAAGAAACTGCCAGTTGCTTAAATCATTTAGCTTGGTTTTATTATGAGCAACAAAAATATGATTTAGCAAAAAACATTTATGAAAAAGCTTTATATATTTTAGAAAAAACTATTGGTTTTGATAATAAGCTTACTGAAAGCATACAGTCTAATTATCAGCGCTTACAAATTACCACTGGAGACGCTGTGAAGATACAAATTAAACCAAAAGACCTTTAATAACTTTAAGCCTGTAAGAGCTTGTCTGCGCTTAAAAATGGGTAGATAAAGATTATGGTCCAAAAATCTACCAACAATACAAGCGAGCATCAAGCTTTAGCACCAAAATATTTAGCTGGTTATATTTTGACGCTACTAAGTCTTATTACTGGCATTTATGCGATATTGAATTTGCAATATCTCGATTGTGCCATAATTTGGCTCACAGGAGAAATTTATTTTTTATTTTTAGTATATAAAATTCATGCTGTTCTGAGAGATAAAACACAAGGTTTATATGCAATAAGTCCATTAAGGGCTTTCATCACAAGCTTATTTACATTATTACTGCCGCTACCTATTTGCCTAGGTCTTCCATGGGCAATATCCATATGTAAATCTATGGCTTTCTGGGACGTAGTTTGTTGCTTGTACATGCTTTCACTAGTGGCTAGTCTTGTTCCCAATGTATTATGGACAACTCACTGGGTTAATCGAGTTTCTATATATATACAAAATAAAAGCAAAATCAATGTTTTTGAAAATATCTTAGCGCTCTTAGCAATTGGATGCAATTTTCTTTTTTACATTCCTTGGCTAAAACAAACAATGTATCTTGATTGGCCTGTTTTGGGTATGACAAATTCAAGTTCAGAATTTATTCCTGCCCCTTACGCAATTGTTCATCCAGAACTGTGGTTGGCCCAAAATTGCCTCATTATTGTGCCTGTTTTAATTGCCACCCTTTATCTTTCTTATCGTGTTGACACAAATATTGCTCGTGAAAAGCATGCAAAAAAACAAATATCAAAGATAGAGACAAATACTGTATTAAGTACTGGTGATGAATCCGAACCAATCAAAGTAAAAATCGAATCTAAAGAGCAAATAAGTTAAGCCAGATGTTTTGGATCCAGAAGAAGTACTCTAATCATATTTAAAGCTTCGCTAGCAGAGCGATAACGAATACCATCTCTTCCAAGCGATGGTGGAAAAGTAACTTTTTTGCTGTATATAAAATCATTTGTAGCTAATGCAAAATAAACTAAACCAACTGGTTTTTCGGCACTACCTCCATCAGGACCAGCAATACCAGTAATACTTACACCAATATCTGCTTTAGATAATTGTCTTACACTTTGAGCCATTGCTTTTGCACATTCATCGCTAACTGCGCCTTCAATATCTAGAATTTTTTGATCTACATGCAATAATTCATGCTTAGCATCATTTGAATAAGTAACAACATTGAGCTTAGTATATTTTGAGCTACCTGATATATCAGTCAATCTTTTGCTTGCTAGTCCGCCTGTGCATGATTCAGCAAAAGACACTGTCATATTATGTTCGATTAGCATTTTACCAACTACTGATTCAAGATTTTCATTATCTAAGCCATAAAATAAAATACCACTTTTATTTTTTATTTCATTTACTATTGGTTCAGCTAGTTTTTGAGCTTCTGTTTTAGTTTGTGCTTTAGCAGTAATTCGCAAACGACATTCACCAGTACCAGCATATGGTGCTATCGTAGGATTAGCTAAGTGCAAAAGATGTGCATATTTTTCTGCTAGTGCCGACTCCCCAATACCATAATGTTTTAACTCACACGACCAAACTGTTTTATCGCCAAATTTTTGACTCAGAAAATCATGAGCTGTTGCTTTCCACATAACTTTCATTTCCGAAGGTACTCCCGGAAAAGTAATAATATATCTTGTTTTTTCTGGATTAATAATATTGGCACGCGTAAGTAATTCAGTTTCTAATTGCCAAATAACACCTGGAGCTGTGCCCATTGGATTTGGTAATATATCTGCCCCTTGCGGTCGCAAAGCTTGCTTCTCATTTGATTTAGGCATATTTATATTGCGTTGTCTAAAAAATCTTTGGATGAGCTCTAGTGCTTCTTTATCTAATATCAAAGGTGAAGCAAATAAATCTGCTATGCATTCTATTGTTAAATCATCGGCAGTAGGACCAAGTCCACCAGTTGTGATAACAATATCAGCTCTATCAAGAGCAAGCTTAAATGTTTGCATAATGCGCTCAGGATTATCACCAACGGTAGAGTGAAAATAGCAATCAATGCCAAGGGCAGCAAGTTCTGATGATAAAAATTGCGAATTAGTATCAACAATTTGTCCAAGCAAAAGCTCAGTTCCTATTGATATTATTTCCGCACTTACCATAATGTGATTTTTAACCCAATGATTTATATACTAATTTCTTGATAAACTAAACACATTGTTGATATTCTTGCCATCCTTCTAATGATAAAGCTTGCCAGCAGAAAATATGCTTAAAAAAACCAAGATATATTGTTTGAGTTTAAATATATTGGCAGTATTTATGCTAATAGTAGCAGCTGCATTTGCTTTACCAACAGGAAATTTGCCGAGCACGGAAGATAATACCGGCTATACATTTAAATGGCTGTCTAATAGTAAAGCATACCGATATGTTGGCAATACTGGGCTTATAGTAAACGAATTAGATACAAACACAGTAAAGCTTACTGACGGCTCTATTCTCATTGAAGCAAAAGGTGATTGTTCGGTGGTAATGCCTATGTGTACTTTATATTTAAAACGTGGGTCATTAGCATTATGTCAGGCAGATGAAGATCGAGATGCTTGTTCAATATTATTAGAATCTGGAAGACTTCTTTTAGAAAAAAAATATTTGAAATTATGGGCTGGAAATCGAGTGTGGTTGTCTAGTTCTAATACACATCCTCAATCTAGTAAAACACCAGAAAAAGTAGGAGTGCGGCAAGTCAATACCAGTGTATTAGGCAATATTCGACTTACAACTGCTGAATTTTCATTAGTACAAACAATGCAGCAAAATCCACTTGTATTTGCTCTTATGCATTCAAATGATGGCAACGATCAGAGTCTAAAAAATAAATTGATAAAGACTGCTGCCATCTTAGATATGATTACGCCAGGACATGGACGTTTTTATACAGGGTATTATTAATGTCCGCTGGGAGCTGGTGCTTCTTCATGAGCCGCTTCAGGACATATAGCCTTATAAGCAGCATTGCCACCAACAAAAGCTCCTATAGCCATAATCATAATAAACATAACGAAGAAAAATTTGAGCCAGAAATTACTTGCCATATCTTCATCTAAATGTGTGCCTTCCGTCATATTTTCCTTCCTGTATATTGCCAAGCAGAATTTCACCAATCAAACAAAATAATAATAAAACAGATACTAAATGATAATAGCTAGAGTATTTTATTGCTTAAGAAAATTAATTAGATAAGCAGTAGTCATTAGGACTAATTATGTCATGGCTTGTTCCAGCAACTTACAATACGCTAATGTATCAACATTGCCTCCACTGACAACTGCTACTGTCTTTTTGTGAGTAAAAATATCTGGTGTTGTCAAAATAGCAGCAAGACTAAGGGCACCGGTCGGCTCGCATTTTAAATTTGCCAAAGAAAATAATAGCCATAATGCTTTTAAAATTTTTTCTTCAGGCACTTCAATAATTTTTGATACTGAGTTTTTTATATATTCCCAATTATATTTACCAATACTTAAAGTTCTAGCACCATCAGCTATTGTTTGAGGCTCTTCATCATTACTTACAATATTTCCTTGTGTTAAAGATTTTGCCGCATCATTACCTAACAAAGGTTCTGCACCAATAATTTGTGGCATTTTGTTTGAATTTTGCCTAAATCCTTTTATGATTCCAGAAATTAGTCCCCCACCGCCAATTGGTGCAACAACAATATCTGGCGCTGGAGTAATTTGAGATAGTTCATAGCCTAAAGTAGCGTTGCCCTCAATAATCAAAGGATGATCATAAGCACTAGCTACAAAAGCAGATGGGTTTTCTTTAGCTAATTGATTAAGTCTTTCTGTTCTGCTTATTTTTTTTGTATCTACAAGTTCAACTTTTGCACCAAAATTACGGACAGCATCTATTTTTACTTGCACGCTATTTTCAGGCATTACAACAATACAAGATTTGCCTAATAATTGACAGGCAAAAGCAAGTGCTTGTCCAAAATTACCTGATGAAGCAGTAATTAGCATCTCTTCTTTTACTTGAGAGGCTAAATTATAAGCAGCTCTAAATTTAAAACTACCTGTGGTTTGAAATGTTTCACTAGCAATAGTGATATCTAAATCTAGATACTTTAATAATTTTGCTGAACGAATGATTGTAGTTGGTCGGACTAAGTCTTGCACTAGTCTTTTTATAAACTCTTAATTGAAGACAAAAATGCTTTTGTACTTAGCATATCGTATTCTTTGCCTGGACTAAAACCATAAAAAACAATTGTTTTGGATTTGTCTTTGGTGACTAAGCAACCAATCATGCCTTGAATTGTTCCTTTATCGCCCATCTCAGAAGTACCAACCACATATGACATCGGATTGCCAGCTACCATTTCAGTTCCTTCGCCAGTAATTTTGAAGCTACTAGATATGTTTGGTATGCCTTTTGAGGCTAGTTCTTTGGTCAGTTCAGTCGGCTGTTTGTTTGGATTGCTACCTGACGGTAAAAGTCCAAGAATAACTCCTAATCCACTTTGATCATTGGCAATCATGATCATTTTTGCACCTAAAATATCTACAGCTGCTTGGTATACAAAACCTTTTGGCAAAGGCTCATCTATAACCGCAATTGACTTGGCAACTTGAGATATATAGACAGGATCACGCGCTTTCTGTCCCATATTTCCAATAAACCAAACCATGCCACCTATAAAGATGGATAAGCTAATTGCAACAACAACAACAATGCCAATTGCAACTTTAGCCCATGTTGGCAAGCCTTTTTTTTCTATTGCTTTCGTACCAGTCATACTTTTTCCTAATAGTTAATAGACAATCTTAATTAGTACCACAGTTAATAATATTAATCATTATATGTTCAAATTGCTCTGACAAGCATTTTGTTTTGAAATCAAACAACTTTTTTTTCATAGGAAAGCAATGTATTGGACAGGAGCATAGTTACTGTCATCGGCCCAACTCCCCCAGGAACAGGAGTAATGTATGATGCAACTTGTGCTGCCTCCTGATAGTTAACATCTCCTAGAATTCGTGATTCTCCATTGTCCAATTTCAAATGATGAATGCCTACATCAATTACTACTGCTCCTGCTTTCACCCAGGAGCCTTTAACTAATTCTTGCTTACCGGCAGCAACAACTAAAATGTCAGCTTGACGAGCAATTTCATCCAAGTTATGAGATCTGCTATGACACATAGTCACTGTAGCATTTTTTTCCATAAGCATTAAAGCAATTGGTTTTCCAACTAAATTCGAGCGTCCAATCACTACAGCTTTTTTTCCTGCGATTTCAATTTTATAACGTTCTAGCAAAACCATTATTCCAGATGGTGTACATGGTCTTAGCCCTGGCTTGCCTGACAATAACAATCCCATATTGTACGGGTGTAGTCCATCCACATCTTTTTCCGGCGACACCGCATGCAGTATCATATCGGTAGATGCAGAAAGATGACTAGGCAAAGGCAATTGCACTAAAATACCATCAATAGAGTCAGACTGATTAAGTTCATTAATTTTAGACAGAATTTTTTCTGCTTCAACATTTTCATCAAATTGACAAAGATGACTTTCAATACCAACTTTTTTGCATGCTTGAACTTTATTTTTTACATAAATATGACTCGCTGAATTATCACCAACCAAAATTACTGCTAGTCCGGGCTTTCTTTTACCTTGAGCCAATAATTTTTCAACTTTTAGCGAAAGCTCTTCTCTGATTTCCTTAGCAGTTTTTGCTCCATCGAGAACTCCACTTTTAATTGTCTCTTGGGTATTTACTGATTTATTCAAAATCTTAACTCCTGCTGCAATGCTTTACGACCAATGTTGATATATTTTTGATAGATCCAGTTCTATTTTATCTGTTTTGCCAGTTAAAACTATAATATTATTAGATTTCACGACTTTGCCAATTTCAATGAATGGATTTGTAGATAATTGTTTCATTTGCTGCCATTTTTCCTGCGATAAACATGCAACTAATTCATAATCTTCTCCACCATAAAATACCCAATCAAATAAATTGACGTTTGCTAATTTTGCTAAATTTTTTGTTTCATGATGAACAGGAATTTTACTGTAATCTATTTCCATCCCAACTTTGCTCATACGACAAATTTGCGTGAGACTATCTGCTAAACCATCACTTGCATCCATAAGTGCTCCCTGGCAACCCGTGTTTCTAACCAATGCCCAAGATTCACATAGTCTAGGTTGTGGACGACAATGTTTTTCATAACAATGATTATAACCAGTGATTTCATTGCATAATAAATAAAGCCCAGCTGCACTAGAGCCAAAATCACCAGTAACAACAACAACATCACCTACTGTGGCACCCGTGCGCTTCAGTACACCATTTTCATGTTCATCACCAATTACAGTAATAGAAATAGTAAGTAAGTCCGAATTAGTTAAATCCCCGCCGACTAAACGTGTGCGATAAGTATTTGCACAATTTACAATGCCTTTAAAAAGATCTTTCCTTGCTTTGTCGGGCAATGAATCAGGAAAACTAATATTGGCTAATAAATAGCGCGGGCGTCCCGCCATTGCAGCTATATCACTTAAATTAACAGCAACTGCTTTCCAACCCAAAAAATTATAATTTATTTTTTTAAGCGTGAAGTGAGTTCCTTCAACAAGCATATCCGATGTCACGAGGAGCTGCCCAGGCAAGATTGCACAATCATCGCCAATATACTGTTCTCCAGTTAGACCTTTAATGTCTTCAATTAGTTTTTGTTCAATGCTTAGAAAATCCAACGAGTTTTTCATTAGCTGTTACCAATTTGTCTCTTAATGCTACAATCAAAAGATAAAGCAAAAGGTTAGAGGAAAATGACAGATATACACATTGGTCAAATTTTAGCAGGACTAATCGGGCTTTACACTTCCCTGGTTGTAATTTGGTGTTTGCTTAGTTGGTTTCCAAATATCAAATGGGGAGATCAACCTTTTCGTACATTGGATCAAATAGTAGCACCAGTTATAGCACCGTTAAGACGTCTTCTGCCGACTGTGGGAGGAATTGATTTTTCTCCAGTATTAGCCATTTTGGCTTTAAATTTTCTAGCAAGAATTTGCATTGACTTTTTGCCATAATAAAATGATTTTTGAATAAATTCTGTTTTGTAAGGATTTTTTATGCTATCACGCAGATCATTTATAGCTAGTTCTATAACTATTGCTTTTTCTCTTAATACCCTTGAAGAAGTTTTAGCCAAGAAAAGTCAAATTGTAAGGAGTGCCACCGGTCCCCACTGTATCGTCAGGCAAGAATGGCCACCGGCTATATCTCCAGAGTTTTTATCAATTATCAATAAGGGTAATTGCTTAGTTGCCGATCAAAGCGGACGAATTGCAATTGTAGATTTGAAGCAAGCAGATAGTCCTAATATAATTGGCGAAGTGTCCGGAGTCGGAAAAAGAATTTTTGATTTGGTTGCAGTAGACAACAAGGCTTATGCTATCACTTTAAGCGATTCACACAACGACTCTCAATTTATGCTGGCGGCGCTTAGCACCAATAGCGCTCACGATCCAAGTGTTATTAGCCAGGCTCCTATACCACATTTTTCCGAGCCTACTTGTTTGGTAGTGCGCAAAGATATTGTTTGCATTGGAGGCGTCGGTTTAAATGGTGAAAATCAGGTTCTTATTTTTTCTTGTAGTTTGAAAAAGAAAAATATGGAGCTTACACTTTTGTCCACATTGTCTTTCAAGTATCCAATTGCAAAACTAGACCTACAAGATAAACAGTTAGTAGTTGCACAAAATAATTTTCCAACTCCTGTCGATGTAATAAATTTGCATAATCCTCATCTTCCCGAAACAATTTCTAGTGCAACATATGATGGTGGTTATGTAGCGCTAATTAGAAAAAAAGAATCGCTGCTTATAATTACAGATGCTAATAAAAAGTTTCATTGTTACAACGCAGTTATCAAACACTCTTTATCTTCAGCTAATACCATTGAACTAACTGATATTACTGAGGTTTTTGATATTGCTGCACAAAAAGAGCAATGCTTACTTTTGGCTGCAAAAGATGGCAAACAAGTGATTATTCCTATTCTTTTTGATAAATCAAAACAAATTTATGCTAATGACCCCATTCTTCTGCAAGCTGGCAAACACGGGGCGACGAGCAAGGCAAAAATTGTTACAGCCAGCAAACAAGTATATGTTGCTTCTGATTCTGGCACAGTACAAATTCTTAATATCGATAAAAACAGTTGGCAGTATTTATACAGCTATACAATACCAAGATTACCAGCGGCATCCATTGCCATGGCAAATAACAAAGTCATACTTGCTGGTACGGATTTAAAGCTATATGATTTCAGAAATTTAAATCAAGCAATCTTATTAAGTGAAGTAGAAGTTACAAGTACGATTAGAGCTATTATTGCTTTGGACAATTGCATTCTTTGTTTAGAGCGCGAAAGATTGACTTTAAGAAGTTTAGAAAAACTGTCTGAAATACGATCATCTATTACAATTACTGGTTCTATTTTGTCTTATGATCCTGTTTTGCGTAAGGCTTATGTAATTGACAATAGAGAAAACAATGCCAAATTAACATCAATTGCAGTCTCAGAAGACAAGCTCAATATCGAAAGCACACAAAATATTAGCATGAGTATTCGACGTGCTAATGCCAAAAATGGCAAATTACTTTTAGCCGGCTTAAATGATCTGATTCTTTATAAAACTGACAAAGAATTCGAAGTCATAGGCAAGCGTGAGTTAGGAAATCTTGCCATTAGAGATTTAAGTTTAGATGATAATTATGCTGCAGTAGCATGTTTAACCAAGACAGGTCGCGGATTTTTATTAATAATTTCTGTTGAAAATAATGATTTAACCACTTTAGGTGCTACCGATCTCCCACAAGATGCTGCCGCAATAGCATTAAATAAATCATTAGCTGTTATTGTCGGTAAAAACCAAGATGGTAAAGATTATGCTTCTATAGTTAATCTAGATAATGTGTCACAACCACGAACTATTACTTCTTTACCGGTCTTAGAAGCTGCCTCAGCAGTAACTATCAAAGATAAATTTGCTGCTGTGGCTGGACGTGGTTTAGAAATTTTGAGTTTAACCTAAATCTTATAAGACATATAAATTTTTTTATGAATGCTTATAATAAAAGAGGGTAGATAGTAATTAATTAGGGATAAAAGGAATTATTATGGCTGTCCAAGAATCAATTCGCAAAAAATTTCCACGTATTACATCTGCTGCTTTTGAACACCCTGCTGATCGTGCGGCATTAGATGCACTGAGACGAATTCCTGTTTTAGACAAAATATTGAAAAAATTTCTTGAGCTCGGCTTAGAACGCGTCTTTCGCATTCAGATGATGGGACAAGCAGTTCATGTTACACCGAAACAATGTCATAAGATTTATCGTTTGTTTAAAGAAGCAGCTGACATATTGGATATGCACGAACCTGATTTATTTTTGGTCAACGATTTTCGCGTCAATGCTTATACATTTGGTGCTGAACGACCATTTATCGTTATGAATTCAGCACTAGTAGATTTGCTGGATGACGATGAACTAATGGCAGTACTCGGACATGAGCTTGGACATGTGAAAGCTGGTCATGTTTTATATAGAAGTCTAGCTTATTTTTTAATTAGTCTATTTAAAATGTTTGCCGGCATAGGTGGTCTTGCTTCCACCGGTATATCTGCTGCTTTATTTGATTGGTCACGTAAATCAGAATTAACAGCAGACCGGGCTGAATTATTAGTTATGCAAGATCCTAATGTATGCATGCGCTTGCACATGAAATTAGCTGGTGGATCCAAAAAAGTATATGAACAAATTGATGTCGATGAATTTATCAAACAAGGGGATAAATATCAAGAATTAGATTTCAGTACATTGAATAAGCTGTACAAAATTTTGTTTGAAACATGGCTCACACATCCACTGCCGATTTATCGAGCAAAAGAAATAAAAGATTGGGCTGAAAGTAAGCAGTATAAAGAAATACTAGCTGGTCGCTACCCAACCGATGATTCCGGTCCTCTGGTAAGAAATTGTCCTCATTGTGGAACTAAAATTAGCCCAAGCTTTTTCTTCTGCCCAGATTGTGGAAAAAATACACGCGTATAAATATAAATAGACTATAAATCTAGATAGCCATGGCATTCAGTTTTGCTATGCTGGAAATAGATTAACGCTCCCTTATAATTTATCCAAAGCAAATCCCTGTATACGCGTATACACATGGGTGATTTTGCTAATGTTAAAAAGTGGCAGAATAATCATGAAAATATTAGATATGCAAAATGCAAAAAAGAATTTACACCTTGTTAATTGTATATTCCTGTTCTGTTATTTAACTATTTATACACTATATGCTTCTGTATTTTACGTTGAAATCACAAATGCTTATGAGAGTTCTAATTGGCCATGCACCATCGGAAAAGTTGTTGTTGCAGCTGATAGCCGTCAGGTTAAAAATTCACTCAGTGAAGGTTCTGTCTGGTATGAATTTTGTGTGAATAATCATACTTATCGCGGATCAAGACTAAGTTTTTTTGGTGAAAGCAAAATTTGGCAATATAAAACAAACGATAAGGTGAATGTATTTTACCAAGCAGAAAGCCCTACTAATTCTTGTCTCCTTAAAGGCGTAAGTAGTACAACTCTCTTACACGCTGGTTTATGGTTTATAGGTCTATTTGCCGGTGCCATTATTTTAGGAAAAATGATCTGTGAATGGCCAAATGTACAACCAGCAATGAAAGTTAAATCTTCATACAAGCCGGTACATAGATGGAATTTGTTTGGACGATTCTGTAGATATATAGAAGATTATTTGGAAGTTTGGTAAAAGATATTTAGCTAATTAGAGCACTCAGAGCCTTGTTTTAACACGCCCCCACAAGAGACACAAAATTGTTTATCACGATTGGCTGGTGCCTCACAATGTGGACAAACAAATCCTGGGGTTGGCTGACAGCCAGCCATGGCATCAGATTTTTGTGCTTGAGATGCATCAGCACTATGTTGTACTTTCAGCGCATCTATTTCACTCTTTAAAGTCTGAATTTCATCTTCCCATTGGACAATTTCTCGCACTTTGCTTTTTAGTAATTCTTCTGAGACTTCATCTAGTCTATGATATTTATCGTAAACCAAGCGGCCAATATTAGTTAAGGCAGCTGTTTTTTGTGCTTCTAAACTATTAATTCTACTTGTTAGGCTAACTGTCTGCATCATTTCCTGCGATGTAGACTGAATTTTGGTGATACCCTGATTTATACCTTTAAGTACATCATCAAATAATCCCATTTCATATTCTCCTATTTGCCTATCTAATGATCATACCCAGAAATTCTTTCTTATATAAAAATATACGCTATATCTTAATTTCTTCTTGGGCAAAATTTATCTTTCAGCAGCACAAACTTTATTACGTCCGCTGCGTTTTGCAACATATAATGCCTCATCTGCTTTAGCAAGTAAATCAGACATATCATTAACATGCTGAGGGAAATTTGCTACTCCAATAGAGGCAGTAATACTTCCTACACCTTCAACTTTTATATCTTGAATTAATTTACGTAGACGTTCAGCTAAATTAACTGCCATTTCCATATCTGTGTTAGGTAAAAGTAGGCTGAATTCTTCGCCACCCATACGAGCCGGTAAATCTACTGCTCGACAAGATGTATTCATCACTTTAGCAATAGCCTTAATGGCCTCATCTCCTTTGGCATGCCCATAAGTGTCATTGATTTTTTTCAGATAATCCAAATCAACCATAATTAAGGAAAGTGGTTCGTTATATCGTTTTGCTCTTTCAAATTCTTTGCTGAAAGTTTCATTAAAATGGCGTCGATTTGGTAATCCTGTTAAAGCGTCTGTCACTGCTTGCAATTTTTTCTCTTCGTGTAAATCAGCATTTTCAATAGCTACAGATAATTGATCAGCTAAAGATTCTAAAAAAGCTGTTTGTTCTATTGTCCATTGTCTTTGTTGAGAACAATCCTGCAAAAAAATCGCACCAAGGACATAATTGTGTACAATCAGCGGTACTAATAAACCTGACACCACTTTCAATTCTCTCAAAAAACCTGGATCAAAATTGATCTCACTGTTAAAATCCGCTTCAAAAAAAGAATAAGCAGTTTTTTTAGATAATGCGGCTTGCATAAATTCAGTACCCTTGTCTGTATGCAATAGATCGAGAGCAGAAGAATTATGTTTGTTATAGTATTCATAAACGGAAATATCTTCACTGCTAATCACACGCTTAAATAACAAACACCGACTTAAGTCATATGTAGCACCAATTTTATCAACAGCATTTTTTAGAACGTCTTTTATTTCCAACGAGCTGCGTACAGCGTTACTGATTTCATACAAAAGTTTTTCTCGCTGCACATGCCTGGTTCTCAGCGCTTCTTTGGTTTCCGTATCGTATATGAGTCGTCTAGTTTGTTCTTCCAAAAAACGATTTTTTGCTTCTAATTCATCATATAAATGACGTAAGCGGTCATTTTCACGCTTTATTTCTCTTACTTCAAAAGCATTAGTTATTGCATTATAGATAGGATATCGGTTTAGATGTTCTTCTATTTCTTTGTGGGAAGCAGAGCTATTAGCTATAAGTATGCATGCACAAAAATTATTAGACTGGCTTACAACATAACAATAGAGCGGCAAAAGATCTTTTGCCAGATCACCTAGAAGTTCTTCATCGCTAATTTCCAATAAAGAGCACTTGCTGACATCTACCTTTAAATCTTGCCATAATTCATAAGAAAATGTTTCGACGAACTTAATGAAATCCTTTTTTCTTGGACCAAAAACCTCTTTATCAGCAAAGATCTCAAGATCTGAGTCAAAAAGCGTTATTGCTACTGCTTTTGGATGTCCAATCTGGCTTGTAAGCGCAGACACTGCATCTATAACCTCATCCAACTCAATGGTTGTAAGAAGCATCGAATAGTTTTCAGCTGATTGAGAATCTAAACTCATCTTATTATCTATTTTCCCCGATCACCCTCGATCTAAATAGAAAATGCAGGAGTTAGGTTAGAATTGAAAACATTCTTTTGGTGATCATATGGATAAAGTTTCAATTCAGCCACCTAGAGGTGTTTATGACATTTTGCCTAATGAAAGTCATATTTGGCAAAATGCTGAAATAAGTATACGGTCTTGCTTAAAAGCTGCTTCTTATAAAGAAATTAGAACTCCCATATTTGAACAGACAGAATTATTTAAACGCAGCGTAGGCGAAGGAACCGATATTGTCAACAAGGAAATGTATACTTTCCAAGACAAGTCTGACCGCTCAATGACATTACGTCCAGAAGGAACGGCTTCTGTTGTTCGAGCATATTTAAGTAATGGACTACAAAGACAAGCCCCGCCTGTCAAGCTTTTTTATTTCGGACCAATGTTTCGTTATGAACGAGTGCAAAAAGGAAGGCAAAGACAATTTCATCAAGTTGGCATAGAAGCTTTTGGTAGCGAAGGTCCTGCCATTGATGCCGAAAGCATTGTTCTTGCATCCAATGTGTTACAAGCAGTAGGAATTAATGAGTTTGAAATTCAAATCAACTCAATAGGTTGTATAAATTGTCGACCGCAACACAAACAAAAACTTATAGAGTTTTTCAAACCACACTTAAATAATCTTTGTATAGATTGTCGAGAAAGATTTGATAAAAATCCTTTACGCATTTTAGATTGCAAACAAGATAACAGTCAGCCTTATTTTGCGGACGCACCGAAAAATATAGATCATTTATGTCAAGCTTGCTTAGACCACTGGCAAAAATTACTTGAATTACTGAATGGGCTCTCTGTAAAAGCAAATATCAATAGCACTTTAGTGCGCGGTTTAGATTATTACAATCGTACCGTGTTTGAGTTTGTAAGCCATAGCGATCGATTGGGAGCACAATCATCCATTCTAGGTGGTGGACGATACGATTACTTAGTTGAAGGTCTTGGTGGACCTAGCACACCTGCTATTGGCTGGGCAATGGGTCTAGAGCGCCTGATGCTTTTATTGGGCGAACAAAAAGAAAATAGTTTTTTGACTTTTGTCGTAGCAGACAATACAGATATCGGATTAAAAATAGCACTGGACTTGCGCAAAGCAGGTCTGGAAAGTGAAATTGACTATCCACCCACCGGATATAATAATCGCAACATATCAAGGCAAATTCAGCAAGCTAATAAACTAAATGCTAGCTTGGTGGTGATAGTAGGAGAGAAAGAAATCAAAGCCAATGAAGCAAGTATCAAAGATATGCAAACAGGCGAACAAACAACAATATCTTTAGATAAATTAGTCAATTATGTGCAAGAAAAACAAATTAAAATGGGGTGTAAACAATAATGCCCTGGCGAGTACAAAATAGCCCCTCTAATTTAGAGAAAATAATTGCTGGAATTTGTTATTTTACAGCTGGTATTGCCGGCATTATATACATTGTGCTTTCCCGTTCTAGCAGTCAATCTAATTTCTTTCGTTTTCATTTTTTACAGTCAATAATATTATGCATCATTGCACTATTACTTAATATGGGAACAGATGTATTTGTATCTTTAGCCGGTGCTTTACTAGGAATAGTAGATAATTTTATCCCTCATGCTTATGGTGCAGGCATACAGTTTGTATCATTAGGAATCAAGATAATTTCTTTTGCTTTTCTTTTACTTATGACTTATGGAGCTGTATTTGCTTTCCTTGGCAAATATGCAGAAATTCCACTCATATCAAACATTGCTCGGCAACAAATGCGTTAGCTCATTAATTGGTATAAGCAATGACCACTAACAAAAAATGCCAAATAATTTCCATTGCCAATCAAAAGGGCGGAGTAGCAAAAACTACCACAACTGCCTATTTAGGCGCCGCACTAGCAAGACTTAACAAACATGTCCTGGTAATCGATTCAGATCCACAAGCTAATTTAACATATGCCTTAGAACTAGATGAAGATAGTCAAAGTTTTGCTCTAGAGAATAATCTAGCTACCATGTACGAATCCGGTCAGAGCGCGGAATCAAGTTTAATTAAAGTATTGGACAATTTATATTTAATTGCTGGTTCACCAGATTTGATAATGACAGAAGTAAGTTTGGATACAAATCCAGAATCAGTATCGTTAGAACCAGAAGCCATGTTGAAAAATGCATTGCAACCAATCAGCAATCGCTTTGATTATATATTAATAGACTGTCCACCTAGCCAAGGTATGCTCACTCTAAATAATTTAGTTGCATCAGACTGGATCATTATCCCAACAATGGCTTCGGTAATTAGTTTGACGGGCTTAGAACGCATGTCCGAACAAATCTACGAAATTGCTCATGGAGATCCACCTTTAAATAGTAATTTAAAAATTCTTGGCGTACTATTGGCAAAGTTTCGACGCGATAGGAGAGTAGAACTTGAAATTGAAGCAAAGCTACGCTCTTGTGCCGATGACTTTTTTGTTTTTAAGACTGTTATTCCCGATCGTAGTCAATTTGAACTTATGGGAGAATTGAAAGCACAAACAGGACGCAAACTAATTGAATTATCCATGGTCAGCTATTCATTACTACCATATTTAACTTTAGCAATGGAAGTTGAAAAAGTACTTAGAGCTAAAACAAAGCCTAACAAATGAAAGTAAATAAAAAAAATAGTTTATATATCTTTCTAGTAATTTTTATGTTAATCATAGAGCCAGCTAATTCTGAAGACAAGCTAAGCAATAAAATTAAAGTCTGTCTATCACATGATCAAGAATATACTCGCGGCATCCAAGCACTAAATGAAAATGATCTAGATACAGCTCTTGACGCTTTTAAGCGAGCAAAAGCATATGATTTAAAAGATTTAGGCACACGCAAATATCTAGCCCATACTTATCGCCAGCTTCACCAATTTATTGACGCTGAACGAGAATACGAAGAGCTAATGCGTATGGATCCGCATAATCTAGTCTGGCAACTTGAACTAGCTAGCACATACCAAAAAGAAGGTAGGCCAAAACAAGCAGAGGCTGAATTACAAGATGTTCTTGCTAAAGATCCAAAAAACTTATTAGCTCATTTAGGCATGGGGATTTGTCTTGAGAGTACAGAAGACTTAGACAGTGCCAAAGACTATTATTTAGAAACTATACGTCTTGGTCCCAATACACAAGAAGCGAAAGATGCTGATAATAGATTGAAAAGAATTAGTGGTGCTATTAATGCCAGACAATTAAATAAGTTTTTTCCTATTGATCCAGAATTGGGTAAAACTGGTCTTGGCTGGTGGAATTTAAGTAAAATGCCATTGCATGTTTATATAGACCAAGGCAATGATGTTCCTGGATATCGCGATAGCATGCGACCACAAGTAATTAAAGCGTTAGAAGCATGGTCAATAGCTTCTCACGGTCATTTTACTTTTCATATTGATGCACCTGATAATGTATCTGAAGCTAATTGGAAGGCAGCGATTGGCAATGATTCTATTTTAGAGCGCGTAAATCAAGATATGGCCAACATACCGCATGATCCAATTAGTTCGCCAATCCATGTGCATTGGGTAGAACATTTAACTGGTCCCCCTCCTTATTACGGGCAAGCCCTAGGATTAGCTTGGACATCAGTACTTGCTAAAAAGAGCGAAATGCCGGAGGATAATATTATTGAAAAAGCTCATTTATGGATAGCAACAAATAGGCTAGCTGACGGGAAACCGTTACCATCAAAAATAACATCGTCATATACTAATATATTTGATTCACATAGCCGCATGGTGCAGGAAGTTTTAATACACGAATTTGGACATATATTGGGGCTACCACATTCATCTAATCCGAGCGATATTATGTGTGGCGGTATTTTTGGTTTGAATGCTTTAGATTTGGTTGAATCAAGACAATTATCTCCACGAGATGTAAAGTCATTAGCTGAGCATTACAATAATTTTCAAGGAGATGGCTTACCGATAAATGTCAGACGTCTACCTGTAATTACAGATAAAGATATTATTTCTCAATCAAATAAAAGTCATGCCGCTATAAATAGAATTACTTCTATGGAAAATAGCAAACAAATGAAAGTGGAAGCAGAAAATATTATTCTTCCTCAATACGATCCATTGTCAGACATAGTATTTGATTTTTATTGCAAGCAGTATTCAACTTGTTTATCCAAACTAGATAAATTTTTAAAAGAAAATCCCAAGCACGCACAAGCACATTATCTTTTAGCTGTAACTTACGTAATGTTGCACAGGTTAAACGATGCAGCTAGCCAATACAAAGAAACAATTAAATTATCTCCCGATACGGATTTAAGCAAATTAGCTCAAGATGGTTTAAAAAAGCTTGGCTTTTAACTTGGATTTATTATCAAGAAATTGTTTCAATCCCACTGGATCATCAGTTATGATTCCGTCCACTCCAATTTCCAAAGCATAAGTCCATGTAGCAATATCATTCACTGTCCATGTGTTGACAATAATATTGGCTTTATGAGCATCATCAATTGCATCTCTTCTCAGTGAATCTAATGCTGGATGAAAAAACTTAGCACCCATTTTATCTGCATAATCAGCAAGATCAACAAATAGTGAGACTCCCAACATACCAATATTTATCTGCGGTGCTTTGGCATGTAGTCTTTTTAACACTTTATGATCAAAAGAGCTAACAATAATTTTGTCGCACCATTTATAGTTTTTCAACATAGAAAGCAAATCATCTTCTATGTTTGGATAATCGATAGGAGTATTTTTAATTTCAATATTTATTACAAGTTTGCCTTGTATTAAATCAAGAACTTCTTGTAATAAAGGTATCCGCTCCATGTGAAATTCAGGTGCAAACCAAAGTCCAGCACTTAAACGCCTTAATTCGTCCAAGCTAGCATCTTTAACTAAACCAGTACCATTGGTTGTACGAGCTAAATCATCATCATGAATAACTACCAATTCTCCAGTTGCACATCTATGAATATCTAATTCAATACCATAAACGCCTGCTTCTAAGCTCTTAGTAAAAGCTGCTAATGTATTTTCAGGCGCCCACTTACGCCCGCCACGATGAGCAATAATTGTAGGGATTTTATTGCCAGACATTTACATATCAACCGTTCTATGCGGTCTTAAAGGTCCAAGTTTCAATGTTACTTCAAGCTTTGGTGGATTAACCAAAATCTTTTCGAGAGGAAGTTCAATACCATGTTCGACAGCTAATAATCCAGCAATATTTTTTAGTACAAGTTTGCCTTTTTCTTTACCAACTTCAAAATTGATACGTTCTTTTTGTTTAATTAAATGATTACCCCAACGTTCCATGGCAGGGCTTTCATTTATTAATTCAATAATATTGGAATGACGAATAATTTCTTTTACATTATTAGCAAGAATATTAATAAGAGCAGGAATTTTTTCTTGTTCACCAAATGTTTCAATCAGAACTTTCTTCACGACATAACCTGGTAATGACACATTTTCTGGTCGTTCGTGTAAAAAACGAATAACAGCTGAAAATGGATCACCAGCATTTTTTAACATGCGGCTGGCTATTTCAATAAGTTCAGCCTCAAACTTTTGTAGCTGCTTGTTAATTAATTCTTTGGAATAAAAACTATCCACATTGCACCCCAAATTCTAGGTAATAAACGATTTGATTACTCTCACGAATGGATAGAAAGTTTTAGGAAGCCCTTACTTTAGTTATCACTGATTTCAAGAATATTTGCAACCCATAGCAGTTAAAAATGGCTAGAATATGCTTAGTTTTCACGAAATTCCAACCAAAGATTAGCAATGATTAATTATAGCTCATGCAATATCCACATATCTATTGGAAACTATTTGTCTTATAAATAATTTGAGCTTAGATTTGGGTTTAGAGAGTGAAAGTTGTCGCCATAATACCTGCTCGTTATGATTCCAGTCGATTTCCAGGAAAACCACTTGTGAAAATCGAAGGCATAACTATGATTGAGCGTGTTTATAAGCAAAGTAGTTTAGCTAAAACCATTCAATATATTGTTGTGGCAACTGATGATGATCGCATTGCTGCAACTGTGAAATCTTTTGGCGGCAATGTTGTATTAACAAGCAAAAATCATTTAACTGGTACTGATCGTTTAGCAGAAGTAGCAAAAAATAATCCTGATTATGACATTATCATCAATGTACAAGGCGATGAACCGTTAATAAATCCAAAGACAATTGATGCTGCTGTTCAACCATTGCTTGATGATCCAAAAGTACAAATGTCTACAATTGCAACACCTTTATATGACGAAGAGCGAATAAACAATCCAAGCCAAGTTAAAGTCGTCATCGACAACAATAATAATGCTTTGTATTTTTCACGCTTACCTATTCCATACAACAGAGACAATAATAAAAATCAAAAGGTCCTAGGACATATAGGCTTATATGTTTATCGTCGCGAATCTCTTTTGAAATTAACTTCTTTATCACCATCGCCATTAGAATTAGCTGAGTCATTAGAACAATTAAGAGCTTTATCCAACGGCATCGGCATCAAAGTAATTGAACAAAATTATCATCCCCTGGCTGTAGATGTACCTGCTGATATTGTGCCTGTAGAACAAGCCTTAAAAGCTATGCAAACAAATTTCTCTAGCCTGTAAGGAAATAAAATGCCTGAAGATATTAAAAAAAATACTCCCATAATTGCTTATATAGCTGGCCCAGAAATATTTCAAGCAAATGCTAATGAAATCTACAAGCAATACATAGATTTGTGCAAACAAAACAATGTTGAATGTCTTTATCCAAATGATAGTGAAATAGAAAAATCTGAAACTAAAGAAGGTTTTGCCCAAAATATTTATGACGCAAATATTGCCAGAATGGAAAAATGCGACATATTTATAGCTAATATTGAACCATTTCGAGGTCCATCACTTGACGTAGGTACGGCTTTTGAGATTGGCTATGCTAAAGCCATCGGCAAGCCAATTGTGGCATTCTCAAAAAAACCAATCAAAACTTTCTTTGAGCGTTTAAAAGAACATTATGGTGATATTGAGCTTACGGATATGGGTTATAGGGATAAAAAAACTCAAATACTACTAGAAGATTTCAATTTAATTGACAATCTAATGATTGATAAAGCTCTATCAGCTCCCGTACAAACTAGTTTCCAGGCTGCTTTAGAAGAAGCAATAAAAATTTATTATCACAATAAAAATCTAGAAACAGATCATGAATTACCTGAAGCCAATTTTCCTCTTTGGCTAGAAGCTTTTGACAATGCAAACAATCAACATGAGCGTTCTCTACAAATATTAGAGCAATTCTTTGAGGGGTTAGAGAAACAGCTGCCCGATTGTTGGCAGAAACGTTCTAGCCTGGATATATTGGATTTAGGCTGTGGCAATGGACGCTTTTCAAAAAAAATAGTTGATCTTTGTGAGCAGAAATTGAAAAAACAAATCAATTATGTAGCCATAGAAATGAATCCTCAATTTATCGAATCAGCAAAACAATATTTCCCTCAAAGTATCATTCAACAAGGGAATATATTTGAAGACTTTACCAACTTGATACCAGCAGGGTTTGCCAACGATATAATCCTTTGTTCTCATACAGCATATTTTGAAAAAAATAAAAATACTCTGGTACAAAATCTTGCTAAACTGGGACACACTGAATCACTTACACTGTATTTATTAAATGATCCAATATATCGCCAAGTTGATAAAGATATTGATGCGTTATTAAACGCTCTTGTAGAATCTCATTTGCCATATGTTAGGTCGTTACCTTTTTTAAGCTGTGTTTTTATGCCTAAACAAGCTATAAATCACATCAAACACATATTATTAGAATCCAATTTATTCTACTTAGATCAAGATTTCAAAACCACAAAATCATTGCTCGACTTCTTCCAACAAAAAGACCTTACAAAGCTACCAGCAAAAATACGATATGAATTTCTTCACAAAGTACTAGATGATTTATACAAATATAGTGGCGAAATACCTATGCAAAATCATTTTGTTGCAGCATTGAGAAAAGACTGTCCACCCAAATGTTTAAACAGTATAGAAAGAACAATGCTTAGTATTGAAACTAATGAAAAAGATTTACTTGCTGTTTAAGTTAAAATAGAGCATATATTTTAATTGGTGTTAAAATTATCTACAGCATATTAATGAATTAAACAATGCAGATAGTTGCCAGGAGGGGATATGAGAATTACATTTGTGTTTGTGCTAGCAATTAGCACGCTGCTCAGCTCCAACATATCAGTACAAGCACGTGATTCACATCTTCCACGAACATCTTCTACGCAAGAAGCACCAGATATGGTGCTAGTCAAACCAATGGAATTAAAAAATATTCCTGATTATGCCAATTATTCAACTGAAAACAATTCTGCCAATACAACCGGTACGGCCTTAAAAGCAGGACTAGAATCAACTACATTGCCAGAACAAACAAGGCTTAAGCTTGTGGTTGAATATCCGGTTGATGCAAAAACAAGTAAGCCTGGTGATATTTTTGAAGCACATGTAAAAGATGATTTGTTTTTAGGTAGAACTTTGATTTTACCTCGGGGTAGCTTAGTGCGAGGACGGGTATTTGAAATAGTAAAACCTAGATTAATAAGCCGTGCTGCTCGCATTGGGCTAAAACTAGAACAAATTGTTACCCCGGTCGGAGAAGTTATTCCGTTGGATGCTGCTCTAGAATTTCAAAAAGGTATCACTAATAAAAGTGGACAACTAGATCCTGGTACAAGTTTTGGAACAAGAGTAGAATCAAGTGTAAAAACAGTAACTGGACTTAATGATAAAGGCGCTGCTCGTGGGGCTTTGATTGCAGCCAACATTGCTACGTTAGGAGCGCCGGCCGTAGCAACTGCCATTGGCAGTTCTGCTGTTGCTTTATTTAGATCGGGCGATAATGTAAGTTTGCAGCCAGGACAAGAATTAGAAGTACTCTTAACTAATGATTTGGGCTTACAGCTTAATTAATGAGATACAGAATTTTTGACACAAAATCACCAATAACTTTATCTAGGTGATAAAGTCAATAATCCAAATTGTGCTTTAACGCGCGTACTAGTAAATCATGGCAATAATACACATGATTTGACTAACATGCTTGAATCATATGGCAAAGCAAAAGATTGGTTCAAGAAAAAATCATTTTGATAGAGACTAATAATAATACTCCACCAAAAATTTTTTGTAAGATATCATTAGACAAGGCAGTTGCTATTTTGGCACCAAATAAGCCACCAATTAAAAACCCTAGACAAATTAAGCCAGCTATTTTTACATCTACAAAGCCTTGTTTATAATATTGCCAGGCTGCCAAAATTCCAATTGGTGGTACAAGCAATGCTAGTGTCGTTCCTTGTGCTTGATGTTGAGTAAATCCAAATATAAATACTAAGGCTGGAACAATAATAATGCCACCGCCTACACCTACTAAGCCACTAAACACTCCTGCTGCCAATCCTAAAAGCAGTAATAA
Source organism: Candidatus Obscuribacterales bacterium (assembly GCA_020054205.1). Lineage (GTDB taxonomy): Bacteria > Cyanobacteriota > Vampirovibrionia > Obscuribacterales > Obscuribacteraceae > JAGVLS01. The sequence goes on from JAGVLS010000021.1 coordinate 80,904, forward strand.
AAAGATTTGCATATATTCATTTCCGGTTACAGGCATATTTCCTCTCTTAAAGACATTTATGTATCAATAGATTTTCTTTTTGATTTTTTGTGTAACTTAATTCTTGTTTTTTCTAAATTGTCTGCAAAATTTTGATTGGCTGGATCCAAATGTGATGCTTTCAAAAATTCTTGTTCTGCTTCTTCCAGATAGTTTTTATGTAAATAAATAACACCCATATTATTGTGAGCCATCGCATTGTCAGGGGAGAGCTTAAGACAAATACGGTATTGCTTTAAAGCTTCTTCCATTTTATTTTGCTCCAATAATAAATTGGCCAAGTTGTAATGAGCAGAGAAGTTGTAGAAATAAATTTCAATAGCTTTGCGAAATTCTATTTCTGCATTTTTATATTCTTTGGTTTGTTTATAAAGCAGACCTAAATTAATACGTGCTTCAATCATATTAGGACGGCGTTTGACCAATTCAGTTAAACGCATTATGGCAGCTTCCGTGTGTCCCGTTAATTGAAAAATGACTGCTTTAGTCAACCAAGCTTCATAATAATTTGGGTTTAACTCAATAGCTTCATTGATTTCATCAAGTGCCTCTTGATAGCGTTTGCTTTTGACAAGCTCATTTGCTGCGCGATAATGCACTTGTGGATCGACACTTTGCAAACCTGGAGAAGCCAATATCTGCAAATAACAGCTTTGTATGAGCGTTATGAAGCCCAGTGCCAGGCATTTAAATAAAAATAGTGCTTTTTTCATAGAATGAAGTTCAATATTACATATATAATAAGGGTTCGCTTGTGTCGGCTCCATGTCGACTATCTAATTTACGCTGGTCTTAAACAAAAAATGCGTTTATACGAGAAACATAATTATCCAGGAAAATTGATTGTAGTAGAAGGTGTAGACGGATCTGGTAAGTCCACGCAATTAAACTTACTTAGAAATTGGTTGGAATCCAAAGGACATAGCGTAGTTTTCACAGAGTGGAACTCATCAAAACTTATTTCCAAAACAATTAAACAGGCTAAGCGTGCCAATAGTTTAATTCCTGTCACTTTCAGTATTTTGCATGCTACAGATTTTGCTGATCGCTTAGAAAATATTATTATTCCGGCTTTAAAAGCTGGTTTATTTGTTTTGGCTGATCGTTACTGTTTTACTGCATTTGCCCGAGATGTAGCACGGGGAGTGGACAAAGAATGGGTGCGCAATTTATATGGTTTTTCCATACGCCCCGATGGTGCATTTTATTTTCAAGTTCCTGTTGAAATTTCGCTTCAACGCATCGCCAATAGCAGAGTACCGGGTTTTTACGAAGCGGGTATGGATATTGGGTTTTCTTCCGATCCCAAAGAATCTTTTCAAATTTTTCAATCAATGATCATCTCTGAATACGACAAGATGATTGCGGAATATCAATTACATGCTGTGCAAGCTACACGCCCAATACATGAACAACAAATGTTGTTTCGAGAAATGGCTGCTCAGGTTTTAGACATATCAAGCAAATAAATCAAAGGAAATAAAATTGCCTCATCCATATCCAGGAAAATTAGTTGTAATAGAAGGAACAGACGGCGTTGGACGTTCAACACATGCTGCGCTTTTACAACACTGGTTGGAAGTGGAAGGTTATGGCGTAGTCCTTACAGAATGGAAATCATCTGAACTTATTTCACGTGTAATTGATAAAGCTAAATCTAAAAACGCTTTGAACACAATTACTTTTTCTCTTTTATATGCAACCGATTTGGCAGATCGACAAGCACATAGTATTTTACCGGCATTGAAAGCTGGTTTGACCGTAATTACCGATCGTTACTATTACACAGCATTTGCTCGTGATGTTGTGCGAGGAGCCGATCCGGCATGGGTAAGAAAGCTATATGGCTTTGCCTTAGAACCAGATTTGGTTTTTTATTTAAAAATGCCATTAGAAGCATTGTTACGCCGCATTATTACCACTCGCGGCGGTTTAGACTTCTATGAATCGGGGCGCGATATTGGTATGTCCACTGATTTATATCAATCATTCAAACTATATCAATCAAAAATATTGACTGAATACGAACGCATGGTTGAAGAATACAATTTCAAAGTAATTGCTGCTGATGAAGATATTGATGCAGTACAAAAAACTTTACGCAGCATGGTTAGTGAATTGTTGAACGAAGAAACTAAATTGAATCTGTCTTCATCTTCAGATGATTCAAATAATGGACAATCAAGCGGCAGCAGTAATTCCATGCAGGAATATCAACAAAGCTAAAACTAAGATTTAGTTTAATTTTTCCAATTGATGTTCTAGCACCAGGGTAACTGGCCCGTCATTAATTAGGCTAACTTGCATATCTGCTCCAAATATTCCTGTTTCAACATGCAGTCCTAAATTGCGCAAAGTTTGAGCAAAATGTTCATACAAACGTTTGCCTTCATCTGGAGCGGCTGCTCGTGTAAATCCTGGCCGACGCCCTTTTTTCCAATCAGCAATTAAAGTAAATTGTGAAACTAATAAAATAGATCCTTTAACTTCTTCAATAGATTTATTCATTTTGCCAACATCATCGGCAAATATACGCAAATCTTTGACTTTATTAGCAATAAAAGTGCTCTCTTCATTGCTATCACCTTGCTCAATGCCGAGCAATATCATGAGCCCTAAATCTATAGAACCAACAATTTGCCCACTGACTTCGACAGAAGCACTTTTAACTCTCTGCAACACTGCTTTCATAATTGTTGGTTTTCAATTGAGTTTAGTTCAAACAATTAGTCTTCCAATTATGCTACCATTCAAAGTGGATGCCGCGGGGTGGAGCAGTCCGGTAGCTCGTTGGGCTCATAACCCAAAGGTCGACAGTTCGAATCTGTCCCCCGCAACCATTTTCAAGAGAATAAACAATACTACCGCTAATAAAAATGGAGCGGGTAGCGGGAATCGAACCCGCGTGTGCAGCTTGGAAGGCTGCCGTTCTACCATTGAACTACACCCGCATACTAGAATCTTATCATAGGGTTTATAGCATCCTCAAAATATCACCTATTGACAGCCAACACAAAGCATTATCTCGGCTGGCTGATTAGTTATTTTTGATAATTCACTTTGTCATCAAAAAGTGGCTTGTGCTGACAAAAAAAAGTATGTTACCTTACATGTTAAAGCTTGTATCAAATTATCTAATGATTTCATTAAAGTTAGAGGAGGGAAAATAGGTTTAATAATGGCAACTTTTATTGAACAATTAGCTCAAATGCATGGCACTCCCCTTGAGAGAAGAAAAAAGTTGTCTAACACTATTGAGCTTCCTAAGCCCAAAAGGTTGGTACCTCAGCACATTCAAGATTTGAAGGCATATCAGCCAGGGCGTCCTGCCAGCAAGCTAAAAAGAGATTTGGGTATCGACCAATTTATAAATCTTGCTTCTAACGAAAATCCATTAGGTCCTCCAGAAACTGTAATTGAAGCCGTGCGCTTGGCAAGCAGTGAAATTCATCGCTATCCAGAATCTGGTGGAGCAATTTTAAAAGAAGCTTTAGCCAATAAATATGATCTTTGGGAAGAAAATGTAGCCATCGGTAGCGGTTCAGAAAGCATCATGGCAAATATAATTCGTGCATTTGTCCATGGCTCGGATGAAATTGTTACATCAGAGGGAACTTTCATTGGCTTTTATGTTTTAGTTGGTTCGCATGGCGTCAAACTAAAAACAGTACCGCTTAAAGATTATCATTTTGATTTAGATGGTTTGGCTGATGCTGTTACCAACAAAACCAAATTAATTTACTTATGCAATCCAAATAATCCAACAGGGACAATATATTCTCGAGAAGAATTTGAAGCTTTCATGAGAAAAGTACCGGAACATGTACTTGTAATTGTGGATGAAGCATATTTTGAATTTACAATGGGTATGCCACAATTTCCGGACTCAATGATTTATCGTCACGATAATGTGCTTACATTGCGCACATTCTCTAAAGCTTTCGGTATGGCTGGCATTCGTTTAGGTTATGGATTAGGGCACGATTACTTAATCAATTTTGTAAACAGAGTCAAATTACCATTTGAACCAAATAATTTAGCTCAAGCAGCTGGAGTTGCTGCCTTAACTGATACTGAATATTTGCGAAAAACACTAGAAAATAATGATAAGGGCATGCGACTAATAGCTAGTGCGTTCGATGAATTAGGACTACGCTATGTTGACTCATATGCAAATTTTATGATGGTGCCATTTGGCAGTGCAGAAAAGGTAAAAGATTTGCACGAAAAACTTTTACGTCAAGGCGTGGCTATTCGTCCATTACATGCATTTGGTTTGCCTGATTGTTTCCGTGTAACAATAGGACTGCCGGAAGAAAATGAAACATTTATACAAGCTTTGAAAAAATGTCTTTAGTTTACTTATTTTCCATTTCCTAAAGCATCATTCAATGTGTTATATCCTTTCTTGATGCCATTATAGACATCAGTAAGACTTTTTTGCGTAGAATACAATTCTGTATCACTGAAAATTCCATCGTTTATGGATATATTGGCAATTTTTCCTTTATCATCAAATTCCACTTGTATATCGTTGCCACTGCCATTCCAATCACTCGTCGTTTTTTCTTTCAACACTTTTACAGTTTGAATAAAACGCTCAGGATCAGTTTTTGCTAATTGACCTAATCGGTTAGCTAATTCTGTCAGATCTTGAGCACTTGGTGTTTCTTTTTTTAGAAGGCGATCATATAAGTTATCTCCATCAGATGGTTTTATATGCTTACTTTCATTTGTATCAAACAATTTTGTATTCCATACATAACCATCGTTAATATAAATAGATTGAATTTGCCCAAATTCATCTTTTTGTGAATAAACATTATTCCAACGATCATTATCACCATTTGTTTTTGACTCTACATTTTGCGTAAGCTCGCTAAAATCTTCGCTCGACATATTGCCATATGCTTCATCAAATAAGTTGGAGGCAGTTTCATTATCAGAACCAACATTTCCAATAATTTCATCTGCCTTGTTTTCTATTTGGTCTGCCATAAAAACCTCATTAAACTCTATTTGTTTTTTGAGTTATGTACCGCATGAAGCCACCAACAGGCATACAATAAACGCCAGTCCTGGCAGTTTTATGCAATAAATTTGGCAATTTTGTGACAGTCAAATAAATTACTGTATTGAAATGGATTGAGTTATTTCAGGAACATTTACCTGAAAACTAGCTTTATCAAAAGGAGCTGGTCCTAGTGTACCTTTGGCATTATTAGAAAAACCATATTCGACTTTTGGCATACCTAACATATTTGTATGGAACTCACCACTATTATCTTCATCATGAAAAAGTTTAATAGCATATGTCCCATAAGGCACTTTAGTAAAAGTACAAGTAGCCTCTTTATTTTTAATCGGAGCAATTTCTTTCATAAAAGCCATTGCTTTATTGGCTGCACCTTTAGCATCCCGATATTTTTCTTCATTATTAAATAAAGCAACGCGGACTACGCCATTATCATTTTTTAGACCACTAACTTTAACGGTAATACTGCTTAATTGTTCATCAGCAAATACTGCTTGCGCACAAATGAGAATTAAAACCAACATATTATATATGTATCGCATTAGCAAAAACTCCTTCCAGCAAAGTATCTTCCATGGAAACCAAATGGTACTATATTTGGCACATAAGCTCTGGCTATTTCACTAAAACTTTTAGCGTTAAGTATCAATAAATACGATTGTTTGTCTTTAGCATTAAGCACTAGAGATAATACAACTCCTTCGTCTTCGTAATTTGTATCCTGTTTAGAAACAAAAACTGGCTCACCAGGATAACAATTTTCTTCATGCCAGATTACAGAATTAGACCTAGACAAATCATATTTTACAAGACAATTTAAAAAATCTGTATTATCTGTTGTACCAGCTGAATAGACATAATTATATCTTTTACCATTTGTCAACTGATAATTTATTTGTGGCAATTCAAGGGACATATCAAAAAGTTTTTCTAGTTTGCTCCCTTTAGTATTAAGACTAATACTTAAACGATACAATTTTGCCTCCGGTAAAGCTTTTGCTTGTTTTTGTAATTCATTAATATAAAGTGCGTCAATGATAGATGCATCATCATAACGCAAAAAATCAACAATAATATTATTATCTACATCATAAGCATTGACATTGTGAAAGACAAAGCAAGGCTCTGTTTCTATTCTGATAATACCACCACTATCTCTATCGATAATAATTATATTGGTGGGCAGTTTTTTATCCCAAAAATAATTTTCAATATAAGGTTTTCCCGAAAAAACAAGATTTTTAAAATCAAGTCTCAAGGGAACTTCAAATAATACTATATGTTTTTTTGAGATAGCAAAGCTGTGAATGTAAGCTGGTTTATCGGTGGGAATTTTAGCTATTAAATTACGTTTGATTTGAGCAGATTTGCCAGCATAAGGTATTTCATAAATTTGATAAAAAGATTTTGGACCGAGTTGTGTCAATAAATTTATTACTGAGCGTTTATCTATATCATAATGTGGGTGAGCAGTAGTTAAATGTCCTTTGAGATTATCTGTAAATTTAAAATGTCCTTGCATTTGTAGAGTATTAAAATCAAAAATATTTATATAATTTGTCTCAGACATAGCAACACAGCGCCCAGCTAATTCACCAATATTAACGTTTGTATTGTCTGTCATATCAGCAGCCAGCCCATGAATAATTTTTTCAAAAAAATTTTCTTTCGGATTAGTAGCGAATTCTCTTGTGCTCAAACGATTGTTTTTCACAGCTGCCTTATACGCGTCACTAGCTAGAAAGCAATTTTTATAATATATTTGCTCCCCTTCAAATTTAAATTTATACAACATGGCTAGTCCGTCAAACCAATGCTTAAGACTATCGCTAGCAATTTGATATTTAGCTGGTGTAACACGCACCAACGAACCATTTAACCAGTTCGGCAAACTAGCCGAAGGTTTGATGTAGCAATGTTCAGTTTCGATTTCTTGCCCCATTAAGCCTAATGCATATGGGGCTTTATTAGATTCATACATAGCTATTTAGTTTAAACTACTTGGTAATGCTTTTTCTAAAGCAATGATTTTTTGTTGATAATTTTTCTTGTCAAAAAATTCTGCATACTTTTGTAATAAGTCTGGACTACGATTTACTTCCAACCAATTCATTTGATCAACCCAAGCAGTTTTAACATAAGGTTTAATCATAGCAACAAGGTTTTCGACAGAGCAAGGTAAAAGTGGAGAAATTGAAGCATAAACTTTAATACCAGCATTACTTAAAGCTTCAATTAATTGGAGCCGTCTTTTAATACTAGGAGCATTCGGTTCAAATTCAGCTCGTATATTATCGTTATCTGTAGGAAAGCTTACTCCAACTTGCAAACGGTGACCAAATTTTTTCAACAATTCTATATCTTGCAATATCAAATGACTGCGAGTATGCATAGTTAATTTTTTCGGTTGATAAAGCAATAATTCTTGTAAGCATTTGCGAGTTAATCTGTATTGAAGTTCTATATATTGATAAGGATCAGTAGCCGAGCTAAAAAAAATGCGGCTGCCAAAGACTTTATGTCTATCTTTACGGATAAGTTCGGCTGCGTTTATCTTTACTTCTATCCATTTACCCCAATTGCTACTTTCGTGTCTTTTATTAGGAAATTTAGGCACATAACAATATGAACAAGCAAAAGCACAGCCAGCATAAGGATTTAAGGAAAAGTCATAGCCAGAAGATATGGATCCAACCTTTTGCGGGGTAAGAATTGAAACAGCTTGAATTTCAGTGATTTGTAATTTCATGTAAAAAAGATGTTTACACCATGCGTATGTATGGTATTATATATTCAAGAACAGATGATCACAACTCACCACAATTTTTCTGTTCCTCTTTAGAAAGCAGCAAATATAGTCATAGACGAATCTTTATTGATTTGGCATGACTTTATTGCTGCTTTTTTGTCTTTTTACTTAATAAGTACATTTGTATACTGGGTATGTTGAAAGAGTTGGAGCCAGACAATCTCATGACATATTCCAAAACTGAAAATCAAACAAAAGCTAATTACGAAAATATGAGCATGACTAATCTCTTGACTGACATGTTTGAAAAACATGCCTCACGTACAGCTTTATTTCTTAAAGATACAGAAAAAACAATTCAACTTACATTTAAAGATTTAGATGAAAGGGCCAAACAATTAGCTTCTTATTTGATAGAGCTAGGTATCAAGCCAAATGATCGTATTGCCATTCTTTCTGAATCAAGACCAGAATGGGGAATTTGTTTTTTCGGCTCAATTCGCGCGGGCGCTACAGTAGTTCCATTAGATATCAAATTAATGGAAGCAGAATTTCATTCAATTCTTTCTGATTCCCAGCCAAGAATATTATTTGTTTCAGGGGAATTTTTAGCAATAGCAAAACAATTAGCTGACACGGTAAAATCAATTGAATATATATATATTGTCGAAGAAAAACAAAGCGCAGAAAAACAAAATAAAGATTCTATACAAAACATTACTTCTCTTAAAGCTAAGAAAGATTTGCCTTCAATAGACCGTAAGCAAAATGAAACGGCATTGATTGTTTATACATCTGGAACAACCGGCAATCCTAAAGGTGTAATGGTTTCGTTTCAAAACATTCTTTTTGAAGTAATGAGCTTTGAAAATATTATTGGTGTAAATGAAGAACTTCGTTATCTTTCTATTTTGCCACTTAACCATTTATTAGAACTTACTGCTGGCTTCATGGGTGTATTGGCTCATGGTGGTACAGTATATTTTTGCCATACTTTATATCCTCAAGAAATTATTAAAGCAATGCGTGAATATAAAATCACAGGCATGATAGCAGTACCATTATTTTTAAAAACCCTTAAAAGTGCAATTGAAAGAGAAATAAGACGAAAAGGTGAAGATGAATTGAAAAAGTTTACTGGAGCAATGCTCAAAGCTCCTTCTTTATCACTTTCAGAACGTCGAAAAGTGTTTCATAATATTCATGAACAATTTGGCGGTGAATTAAGTATGGTCGTTTCAGGTGGTGCTCCTTTAGATATTGATGTAGCTAAGTTTTTTGACAATATAGGCATATCAATATTACAAGGATATGGACTTACAGAAACTTCACCAGTAATATGCGTAAATCGTCTTGAAGCTAATCGCCTTGGATCAGTTGGGCTTAAGCTTGAAGGCGTGGACGTTAAGATTGACTTGAAAGATTCAAAAGATACAGAGGGCGAGATTTTAACACGTGGACCTCATGTCATGAAAGGTTATTACAAAAGGGATGATTTGACTGCCGAAGTAATAGATGAAGAAGGCTGGTTTCACACTGGCGATTTAGGGCATTTAGACAAAGACGATTTTCTTTTTATCACTGGTAGAATAAAAAATTTAATTGTGTTGGGCGGCGGCAAAAAGGTTTTCCCAGAAGAAGTAGAAGCTGCTTTATCACAAGTGGCTAATCTAAAAGAGTTATGTATTTTAGGACAAAAGACATCTGATGGCTTTAAAGAAGGGACAGAAGAAGTAATAGCTGTAGTTGTTCCATCTGATAAATTAGCAAAAGAGTACGAAGGTAAAGAAAACGAATTACCATCTGTCATAAAAAAAGAACTAGAACCATTTTGCAATAATCTTGCTCCCTACAAACGTCCTACTCGCATTTTTTTACACCCAAATGATTTACCAAAAACAGCAACCAGAAAAGTAAAAAGAAAAGAATTACTCGACTGGCTTAAGGGCAATAATAAGGAATAGAAGTATGTCCGATCGACAAAATGTTGCACAATTACTAACTAAAGCTTACGATTTACTTGAGTCTGGCGATATAAACCAAGCAATTGTGCTCGGTAAACAATTGATTGAATTAAAACATGCAAGGGGTTTTGTAGTTATTGCTTTAGCTTACGAACAACAAGGCAACATTAACGAAGCTATTACTGTTTTAAAAGATGGAATTGCTAAAGTGCCTGGAGCATGGCCATTATGGGAATTATTGGGAAATATATATTCCGACCAAAAACAATTTCCAGAAGCATATAGCGCATACAACAAAGCTCTTTCATGTCCAAATGTAGACAAAGCATTGATTAATTACAACTTGTCAATTCTATTAAAACGCGAAGGTAAATTCGACCAAGCGCTCAGCATTTGCGAAGCAATTGATAGCATGGATTTAAAAACAAAAAAAGAAGCTTTAAAATTGTCACTGCTAAATGAATTGAGCAAATATGATGAAGTTGTTGAACTAGGCAATAAAATTATTTCCAATATTTTTGCTCAGGAGAAAATTTCAGATGACCAATTCCAAGATTTAGCTCGCACATATTCAGAAATTGGTCGAGCACATTGGCTTGGTAAATATGATAAACAACTGACCTGGGAAAATGCCTGGCGTGCACTAGAATGGGATCGTGGCGAGCCTGGTGCTCTATGGCTAGTGAGAGAAATAATTTCCCGCAAATCACCAAACAGTAAGTGGTTTAGCATAATTGCTAAAGGTAAATGGCACACAGCCATCGAAGCTGGAAAGCCAGCACCTTTATTTAGAACAAGTTACGAAATTGTTTGTGATACAAAAGAAGATGCGTTACAGAATGTGCAAGATTTGGAACCAGTAGAAGTTCGATCTTCAATTACGATAGAAAGTATTGAAGAAAAAGAAAATTGTCCCGATAACCAACAAGGTGTATATTGGCGCAGCGGATATAGTTTTAGCGATAGTTAGCAAGGAGAAATGAACATGGCAAGAATACAAGCAGTGGACAGCACAAAAGCAACAGGTAAAACTAAAGAAGTGCTTGACACAGTAAATAAAAAAATGGGACGTGTTCCTAACATATTCCAGCTTATGGCGAATTCTCCTGCAGCCGTTGATGCTTATCTTAAATTCTCAGGAGCATTAGCTGAAGGTACATTAGATCCTAAAACACGAGAACTAATTTCAATCACTGTAGCGGAAATAAACATATGTGAATATTGTTTATCTGCACACACAGCAATTGGCAAAATGGTCGGGCTATCTGATGAAGAGTTAAAATTAGCTCGTTCACAAAGTGCAAAGGATAAAAAAGCAGATGAAATTCTTTCTTTTGTGCACAATTTGATTTTACGACGCGGGGACGTGAGCGATGCAGATATGGAATCATTGCGTGAAGTGGGAGTGACTGACGGAGAAATTGCTGAAATAGTTGCTAATGTTGCTCTTAACGAATTCACTAATTATTTCAATTTAGTAGCTAAAACAGAAGTGGATTTTCCTAAAGTACCGGTATCTTTTCCTGCTTAATTCAACTGGCTTAGCAGGCGCGTTACTTGCATAATACCAAAGCGATCTGATTCATCCTCATATATTTTCTGAGCAGATTGCAAGTCATTTATTGCGCCTTGCTTGTCGCCATTTTTTGCTTTTGCTTGTCCTCTCAACCTAAAGGCTGCTGCCATTTTTGAGTCAAGGGTAATTGCTTGCGAAAAATCCGCTATGGCTTCATCAAGAGCACCAGATTTGCTGTATTGCGTACCACGATTTAAATAAATAGCTGGATCATTTGGATCAATTGCTATAGCACTACTAAAGTCAGCGATAGCTTGATGCCACTTCCCTTCATCTGCATAAATAAGTCCCCGACAAATATAATGTCGCTTATCTTTACCTCCTGGCATAGAAATTGCTGTATTTAAATCATCAAGGGCTTTTTGAGATTTTCTCAATTCAAAGTATGCTTGAGCTCTACGAAAAAAGCTATCTGAAGATTTTGGCTTTTTTGCAATACATTTATTTAAGTCATTAATTGCTTTAACAAAATTACCAAGTCTAATGTAAGCATGCGCCCGATCAGAAAGTACTTCTTCTGATTGAGGATTTAAAGCAATTGCACGATTAAAATCATTGACAGCATTATTACAAAGTCCAATATCCATATACACTTTGCCGCGATTAGCATATTGAGCTGCTTTAGAAGTCCCTTTGTCTAATTTAATAGCATAAGTATAGTCTCTGGCTGCTTCATTTGAATTACCAATTTCTTGATTAACAGTTGCACGCCAATGAATAAGTTTGGGATCTAATTTAATAGCCTTATCCAAATCAGCAAAGCACAAATCAAATTTTCTCAGTTGCCGATAATGCAATGCCCGCATCAAATAAATCTGAGATTTAGTATCATCCAACTTAATTGCTTCGCTTAAATCATCTATAACTTTATCTATTTGTCCAAGAGCATCCCATGTAGAAGCCCTAAACAAATAAGCATTAGCATATTTAGGATCTAACTTAATTGCTTGGTTTAATTGTTCAATAGCTCCATCATAATTTTTCAAATAATATAGAGCACGCCCATAATCATATAATAATGAAGGGTTAGAGCTATCTATTTTACTTGCTTGAGCAAGATCGTTTGCTGCCTCTATATAATCACTTTTTGCATAATGAGCTAATCCTCGCCCAATTAATGCTTTTAGATTAGAAGGATCAGCCTCTAGAGCTAAACTAAACTGCTCAATAGCTAATTTATATTGTTTTTGCCGTAAATTCCTTTCGCCTAACTTTACAGTTTTTAGGGTTTTCACATCTGCTTGGCTAGATAATGCAGGCATTTCTTTGATGGACAAACAAGTCATCAATGCTATTGAAATTACAGTGATTTTTTTCAAATTTATCATCTAAATCAATTGTGCCCGGTATCAAGCTTAATTATTAGGCTTTACTACCTTTCAAATATTTATTAAGGATAGATTGCGTTAAGAGAGCCAATATATTGAATAGGTGTATAATTAAATGACGGACCAGTCAGTTAATTAATTAAATATGACAACAACATTTGCTAAAAACCCGCTTAGACAGCCGGGTAGACCAAAAGATTTATCTTTAACCAAGCGCCGCAAAGAAGAAATTTTAGAAGCGGCTGCACGTATTTTTGCCCGGGAAGGTTATCCAAATACTGATTTGCAAGTAATTGCTAGCGAACTTGGTGTTGCCAAAGGAACGCTTTATCGTTATTTCCCTAGCAAACAAGAATTATTCTTAGCTTCTGTTGATAGAGGCATGCAGACTTTAACAAATCAAGTAAAAGAAAGTATGTCTGACATTGAAGATCCGCTAGATAAAATTAGAATAGCTACAAAAACATACTTTTCTTTTTTTGATGATCATCCAGAACTAATTGAATTAATTGCCCAAGAAAGAGCTGAATTTAAAGATCGCAAAAAGCCAACTTATTTTGAATACAGGGAAGCTAATATGGGTTTTTGGTTTGATCTTTTTTCCGACCTAATTGCCAAAGACAGAATTAGAAATATTAAAGTAGAAAAAATTATCACTACATTAAGTAATTTAGTTTATGGAACTATGTACACAACATATTTCATTGGTCACAGGAAATCACTTGTTTCACAAACAGATGATATTTTGGATATTGTATTTCAAGGTATTTTAAGCCCAAGTGAACGTAATTCTTTTAAAAGCAAAAAGAGTAAGGAGTAAAAAATGGACGTAGATTTTACTCCTCAAGCTAAGACTGCCAACACTAATAAAGTATCTGGTATTAAACAATCTCTTAATACTGTTTTCAACCTAGATGGAAAGAAATTTCCCGTGAATCCTGACAGCAAACGCTTTTTACTTATTGTGTTTGCAGTAGCAGCGGCAGTGGTTATTATTGGCACAATTGGATTTTTTGTTTTCAATAAACCAGCCAATAAGAAACAACCCGTTATGACTGTGAGCTATGAAACTGCAGATTATCATCCAATAAAAAGAACCTTGTCAATAAATGGCTCTGTGTCTGCGTGGGATCCACTTTCTATTGGCTCTGAAGTTAATGGACTTAGAATAGATTCTGTACGCGTAGAAGAAGGAATGCATGTTAAGAAGGGTGATATTCTTGCTACACTAAACTCTTCTGTTCTACAAGCACAATTAGAACAAGAGCAAGCTAGATTCTTAGCTAGCAAAGCCAGTTTGTCAAAAGCTATCCAACCAAATCGCAGAGAAGATATAAATGCATTGAGAGCACAATTATCTCAAGCAAAAGCTACTGTTGCACAAGAGCAGGCAGTATTAATTCGGTCCAAATCAAACGCTGCCAATGCTAGAGCAAATGCCGATCGCTACACTGATTTAGCTAGACAAGGTGCTATTAGCCAAATGGAAGCAGACAATAAAGCAACTGAAGCTATAGCGGCAACAGCAGAAGTGACTAATGCAGAAAAGCGAGTAGAGGCTGCACATTTTGCTCAAAAGCAAGCAGAAGAACGCTTAAATATGGCTGTTAGTGGTGGCAGATATGAAGATGTTTTGATGTCACAAGCAAGTGTAAAAGAAACACAAGCTCGCGTCAAACAATTAGCTGCCCAAGTTGAACAAACTATTATTCGGGCTCCTGATGATGGACAAATTGTCAAACGAGATGCCCATCTAGGTGAAATTACATCTGCTGGTAAAACATTGTTTTCTATGGTCCGCGATAATCGTCTGGAATTAAGAGCACAAGCGCCAGAAGTTGATTTGCCTAAAATTAAGTCTGGACAAAATGTTCAAATAACCTCTGGTACCGATAATCAAGTTAATTTCACTGGCAAAGTGCGCGAGATTAGTCCATTAGTAGATCCAAGCACACGCTTAGGAACAATACGTATAGATATACCAAATGGTTCTTACATTTATCCAGGCATGTTTTTCCACGGCACAATAGAGCTAGGAGAAGACAGAGCGATAACATTACCTACATCAGCTGTATTATCTAATGATGATGGTTCACAAGTATTTGTTTTAAAACCCGATGATACTGTTCAAAGTCGGGTGGTAGCAACTGGCAGCCATGATGGCAAACAAGTTGAAATCATTTCGGGATTAAATACTGGCGAAAAAGTTGTGGTATTAGGTGCAGGCTTTTTGAAAGATGGTGATCTTGTTAGAGTTAGCTCTAACAACTTTGACAAATGATATTATGCAATCCAATTCAAATTCATACAGCTCTAATTTATCTTCTTGGTCAATAAGGAATCCTGTTCCTACTTTAGTTTTGTTTTTAGTTATTACCATCATGGGCTTGTTCGCCTTCAGCTCAATTGGCATTGACGAAAATCCAAATATAGACCTTCCTATTGTTTCCGTTATTGTCACCCAAATGGGTGCAGCGCCTTCGGAATTAGAAACACAAGTCACACGTAAAATTGAAGATTCAATTGCTGGTATTGGCAATATCAAACACATTACATCAACCATCACTGATGGAGCTTCTCAAACAGGCATTGAATTTGTACTTGGAACCAATACCGACAGAGCTGTAAATGATGTCCGAGATGCAGTAACGAAAATCAGGCAACAATTACCCCAGGGAATTGATGAGCCTATTATTCAAAGGGTTGATTTTGTTGGCGGTCCTTTTGTCACTTATTCAGTGTCTTCCCAAAAACGATCGGTAGGGGAGCTTAGCTGGCTTGTAGATAATGATATTGCCCGCGTTTTACTTTCTGTTCCTGGCGTTGGGCAAGTACAACGCTCAGGTGGTGTAGATCGCGAGGTGCGTATAAATCTTGACCCAACACGACTAGAAGCTGTCGGAGTGACAGCTGATTTGGTAAATAGCCAAATCAGAGCTTTAAATATTGATTTGCCAGGTGGAAGAGGAGAAGTAGGTGCAAAAGAACAATCAATCCGTACTTTAGGTAGCGCTCCTTCAGTTGCTCAATTAGCTCAAACACAAATTGCTTTACCAAATGGACATTTTGCTCGTTTAGATACTTTAGGAAGCGTTACTGATGGCACGTCTGAGCAAAGACAGATGGCATTGCTAAATGGAAAGCCAATTGTAGCTTTATCAATTGTTCGTAGCGTAGGCAGCAATTTAGTCGATGTAGAAAATGCTGTTGACGCTCAGCTAACAAAATTGAGAAAAATATTGCCAGCAGATGTAACACTAGAAAAAATTCGCACAAATGGTAAATACATCAGAGAATCATATGCTGCTTCATTAGAATCACTAGTAATTGGTGCAGTACTAGCTGTAATTGTAGTTTGGTTATTTTTAAAAGATTGGCGAGCAACTGGTATATCAAGCTTGGCTATTCCTTTATCTATTATCCCAACATTTGCCGTTATGCAATGGTGCAATTTCACTTTAAATAATATGTCATTATTGGGACTGGCACTGGTAATTGGAATATTAGTAGATGATGCTATTGTAGAAATTGAAAATATTGTTCGTCATATTACACTAGGCAAAAAACCTTATCAGGCAGCAATGGATGCAGCTGATGAAATAGCCTTAGCCGTAGTAGCAACAACCATGACAGTGATTGTTGTTTTTGTGCCAGTAGCATTTATGGGTGGAATACCGGGGCAATTTTTTAAACAATTTGGACTAACTGTAGCTGTAGCAGTTTTATTTTCATTGTTAGTAGCACGTATGTTAACCCCAATGATGGCTGCTTACTTAATGAAAGAAATAAAAGAAGAGCATAAAGAAAGCAAAATGCTTGCTATTTACAATAAAACATTGCAATGGGCATTGTCTCATCGCATATTATCTGTTGTTACTGGAATAGTTTTATTTGTGGTAAGCATTGGGCTTTTCCGCATGATGCCAACAGCATTAGTAGCAAATATCGATAGAGAAGAAACTTTGCTTACTGCTGAATTACCTCCTGGATCAACTATCACTGATACAGAACAAGCTGTTGCCGATGCTACAAATATTATACGTAAACACAAAGAAGTCATAAGAGTATTTGCTACTATTGGTGCTCCCACAAGCGCTCGCAGAAGTTCTGCTGGAAATCAGGGAGAAGTTAATAAGGCTAATTTATATATAGTTTTAACTCCTCGCCATGACAGAAATTTGTCCCAACAACAATTCGAAGACAAAGTACGAAAAGAGCTTGATCAAATTCCTGGTGTACGCCTAGGCTTTGCTCGCTCTATAAGAGCATCTGGAAAACCATTAAGCATTGCTTTAACCAGCGACGATCCAAAAGAACTAGAGGCAGCTTCGGATGCATTATTAGCTCAAGCTAGAAACATAAAAGGACTATATGATGTCACATCTAGTGCTTCTTTGTTGCGCCCAGAAATTATTGTTCAGCCTGATTTTGCCCGAGCGGCCGAACAAGGTGTTTCTGTTTATTCTATTGCTCGCACAGCACTCATTGCAACTTTAGGAGATACTGAAGCAAATTTGGCTAAATTCAATTTGACAGACAGACAAATCAATGTGCGTGTAGAACTTGATCCTCGTTATCGACATGACTTACAAATAATTGGCAACTTGCAGGTGTTAGGCTCCAATGGCAAAATGATTCCTTTGCGTAGCGTAGCTTCAATAAAATTTGGCAGTGGTCCATTTGAAATTGCTCGCTTCGATCGACAAAGACAAGTAACAATAGACGCTGGTATTGAAACAACAATGACTTTAGGGCAAGCATTGGATGCTATTCATAAATTACCAGCCTACAAAAGCTTACCTCCTTCTATAAAAGAACAACCGTTGGGAGATGCTGAAATTCAAAGAGATGTATTTTCAGGTTTTGCTTCTGCTATTAGCTTTGCTATCTTATTAATTTATGCTGTACTAGTTTTATTATTTGGTAATTTTTTCCATCCCTTAACTATTATGGTTTCATTACCATTGTCTTTGTGTGGTGCTCTTATTGCACTAGTAATTTTTGGTCAGCCCTTAGGTATGTACGCTCTTATCGGAATTGTGATGTTAATGGGATTGGTTACTAAGAATGCAATTTTATTAGTAGAATATTGCATAATGTCTATGAAAAATGGCATGGGACAGCGTGAAGCTATTATGGCTGCCGGTGCTACCCGCATGCGTCCAATTCTAATGACGACTGTCGCTATGATTGCTGGTATGTTACCTATAGCCTTAGGTTTTGGTGCAGGCTCTGAAGCACGAGCACCGATGGGACTAGCTGTCATTGGTGGCTTAATAACATCAACTTTATTAACTTTAGTTTTAGTACCTGTGGTATTTACTTATCTCGATGATGCACAAAATTGGTTTGGTCGCTTTTTACCAAAACCAGATAACACTGAAAATAAATCTTCTGAACAGATCAGTGCTACACATTAATCTCATGAATTAAGATAGTATAATCTCTGATTTATTCATATTAGCAATGGGTAAATTTAAATTACTATTTGAGCGTTTTGCAGTGGCTGAACTAGAACTATCAATTCATTATAAAACCCTACCAAATCGCATTGGCTTTGGCATTATGTGCTTAGCTTTGCCTTTCTGGGCATTATTTATACCAGTTTGTCTTGGCTTGTTTATTTCAATGCTTTTATCGCACCCCGGAAGCATACCGGCTAATTTAACTTTTTGGACTTTATTATGGCTTTCTGCCATTCCTATATTATCAGTAGTTTTAACAGCATTTTTTGAAGATGATCGTATCTATATATCGAAAAACGGCATTGCTTTTCCGCCATTTATATTGCCTTTTTTAGGCTTTAAACGTAATAGATCATGGGCAGAATTATCTTCGGCCAATATATATGAAACTGGTGATACTAACAGAAAAGATTTGCTTCTCAAATTTGGTCCAAAAACTTCATTAGCATTTAATATGCAATATATGGCTCCAGCAGATTTAGAACAACTGCTTCTCTCCATTGAACTTTGGGGAACAAATTGTAATCGCTCTCCGCAATTAATTTCGTTTCAAAATGAATTACAAAATAAAAATATTGGTATTACCCAAATCAGTTATACACAAATGTGGGAAGAAGAATTAAGCAGACGTTTCAATGCTACTTCATTTATTCCTTTAGACCCAGAACATTTATTACAATCAGGTCAATTAAAAGTCATTCGGCAAATTGCTTTTGGCGGATTATCCGCTATTTACCTTGCCCAGAAAAATAATACTGACTTGGTAGTTTTAAAAGAAGCTGTATTACCAGCTAATGCCGACCCAAGTACAAGGAGAAAAGCAGAAGAACATTTTAACAGAGAAGCACAGCTGTTAATTCAGCTTGACCATCGTCATATTGCTAAAGTATTAGATCATTTCGTTGAAGATGGTCGCAATTATTTAATCATCGAATACATAAATGGACAAGACTTAAGACAGTATATAAAACAAAATGGTGCACAAAAAGAATCTATAGTATTACAATGGGCAGTACAAATTGCATCAATAATAAAACACTTGCACTCTCAAACACCGCCAATCATACACAGAGATTTAACTCCTGATAATTTAGTTTTACAAAATGATGGCACAGTTATTTTAATCGATTTTGGGGCTGCCAATCATTTTGTTGGCACTGCTACTGGCACACTCGTTGGCAAACAAGCTTATATAGCGCCAGAACAATTGAGAGGAAAAAGCAATTTAGCAAGCGATTTATATTCATTTGCTGGCACTCTTAATTTTTTACTTACCGGGCAAGATCCATTACCTTTATCAGTAGCTCATCCTAAAGATATTTCTACTCAGATATCAAATAAACTTGATGAAATTATTGCTTCATTAACTGCCTTTGAATCTAGTGAACGTAAATATAATGCAGAAACATTACACACTACATTAGAAGAACTATTATTGGAATCAGAAAGAACTGATGCCTTATTAGGAGACGAGGCACGCGCATGAATCAAGTATCAAGATTATTTAAAAATATCAACAATAACGTATTTTCCGTTGATAGTGAAACAATAGTACATTATCGCCATTTTTATCATTTAGAAAATTGGCTCCAACAAAGATTTACAGAAAAAAGTTCAAAAAAAAGAATATATATTCTAGCTATGGTTGCATTATTCTTTTTCTTAGGTGGACCTCTTTTTGTACTAAGAACAATATCTATTTTATTAGGGACATCAACTGGTAGCACTGGTGAAATCGCAGCTATTATGAGTGCTAATAACAGCATACTCATTTATTATTTTTTGTCTCTAGTTTCTGCTGCTGGTCTTGGAACCATTATTTACCAAAGCCAACCAACACATCTTTCTTTATCACAAGATGGAATAAGATACATTTATAATCATTTGTTTTATAAAGCACGCGGACCTCTTTTAGAGTGGAAAAATATCAATAACATTTATCTAGAAAAACCAAATGGAAAAACATCACCAGATGATTTTCTTCTCTGCTTCAACAATGTCAATGGTGCTCCTCTTAAACTAAAACTTGGCTCAATTCCCACTGTAGATGAAAGACATCGCATACTAAAAGGTATTAATACCTGGGCAACAAAAGTAGCAAGAGATGCGGAAATAATAGGATTTTTAGAACCGCCTGCAGATCATAGTTACACTGAACTTTGGTTACAAGCATTGTCAGCACCACCTAAACGCGAAAAATTGAAACCTTTAATAGAAGGTAGTAAGCTAAAAGATGGTGATTATACAGTGCTTAATGCTATTGGCGTAGGCGGGCAAGGTACTGCCTATCTTTCTTTGTATCAAACCGAACAAGTGGTACTGAAAGAATTTATTCTACCAGTATACGTTGACATAAGCGTACGCAAAAGTTCACTAGAGCGATTTGAAAGAGAAGCAAAAATTCTGCAGCAACTTGACCATCCTCAAGTAGTTAAGCTAATTGATTTTTTTATTGAAGATCATAGAGGGTATTTAGTTTTAGAACACATTGATGGGTTGTCTTTAAGGCAAAAAGTGGAAATCAAAGGAAAATTTGACGAGGCTTTCGTACATGAATTAGCTAAACAAATGTGTGTAATTTTAAAATATTTGCACGGGCTATCACCACCGGTTGTACATCGTGATTTCACTCCCGACAATTTGATTTTCCGCAATGATGGCGTTTTGAAATTAGTTGATTTCAATGTTGCCCAACAAATAGAATCTACAGCAACAGGTACAGTTGTCGGCAAACATGCCTATTTACCACCAGAACAATTTCGTGGAAAACCAACCACCCAAAGTGATATTTATGCATTAGGGGCAACATTGTTTTATCTGCTTACCGGGCAAGACCCAGAGCCAATATCAGTTTCACATCCAAAACAAATTTTGCCAGAAATAAGCAGTGCTATGGATTATATAATCGCTAAAGCAACTGCTATTAACGAAAACGATCGTTATTTTACAGTCGGTGAATTAGAAACGGATTTAGCTAATGAATATTTGTCTAATCAGAAACTTTAAAATTTGCCTTTAGCCCTTGCCAGCATTTTTGATAATCTTTTTGCAAGTGTTTAGTTTCGCTAGCAAATTTAGTTGGTTGAAAAATCAGTGAACTTTCAAACATAAAAGCTAAAGTATCACCAAGATATTGTGGTTTTAAGTCAGCATTTGATGCTTTTTCGTAAGTTTCAGCATCTGGACCATGAGCAGACATTTGATTATGTAGACTGGCACCACCAGGAACAAATCCTTCTGCTTTAGCATCATAGACGCCATAAATTAAGCCCATAAATTCACTCATACAATTTCGATGATAATATGGTGGACGAAAAGTATGTTCTGCCACTAACCAGCGTGGTGGAAATATCACAAAATCAACATTAGCAATTCCTGGTAATTCTGAAGGCGATGTGAGTACAGTAAATATTGATGGATCCATATGGTCAAAAGTAACGGTATTGATAGCATTAAATAAACTAAGATCATATTTATATGGCACATAATTACCATGCCAAGCCACTACGTCTAATGGTGAATGACCCAAATCACATTGCCACAAATTTCCTTGAAATTTAGCAACAAGCGAAAATTTACCTGTTAAGTTTTCATATTTGGCATTGGGAGACAAAAAATGTCTAGGATTAGCTAGCCCATTGGCACCAATAATGCCAAGGTTTGGTAGGCGTAAAGCAGGTCCATAATTTTCTAAAACATAGCCTCTTGCCTCATCTTGCAATAAATCTACTTTATATTTGACACCACGGGGAATGACAGCAATTTCGCCTGGCTTAATTTTAAGCACACCAAATTCAGTATTCAGTGATAATTCACCTAGCTCTGGAACAAATAAAAATTCTCCATCTGCATTATAAAAGAATTTTTTCTCCATTGATTTGTTAGCGGCATAAATATGAGCTGCACATCCTCTATAACTTGCTTCGCTGCCATTGCCAGCAATTGTAATTAAACCATCTATAAAATCAGTAGGTTGGCTTTTATCTGGAATAGCTATGGGATCCCAGCGCATTTGATTTGGGCTAGTTATTATTTCTAAAAAAGGTCTGCTCCGCACCAGACGATTTTCAATTTGCTTGAAAGGAGAATGCATTACCGAAGGACGTATTCTATATAACCAGCTGCGTGAATTTTCGTGGCGAGCAATTGTAAAAGCTGTGCCACTTAATTGTTCAGCATATAAGCCCTGTTTGACTTTCTGAGGAGAATTTTGCTCCCATGGCAAAACATCTTCGTGAGCAGAACTGACAAAATGATTGCCAAAACCGCTCAACACACCTTTTTCGTTACAAGTTGCCACGGCGTTCTTGTTCCCTTTCTATAGATTCAAACAAAGCTTTAAAATTGCCTTTGCCAAAACCTTTTGCTCCTTTACGTTGAATAACTTCAAAAAAGAGCGTTGGTCTATCTTCAACCGGCTTGGTAAAAATCTGCAATAGATAACCTTCAGATTCTCTATCTACTAGAATGCCTAATCTTGCTAACTCTTCAATATCTTCGTCGATATTACCTACACGTTCTGGCAATGCATCATAATAAGACCGTGGTACGGTTAAAAATTCCATGCCTCGTTCTCGTAAACTAGCAACTGTAGTAATAATATCTGTTGTTGCTAAAGCGATGTGTTGCACTCCTGGAGCTGTGTAATAGTCTAAATATTCTTGTATTTGAGAGCGGCGCGCACCAACTGCCGGCTCATTGATAGGCAATTTTATCGTGCCAGTTTTATTTGACATCACTTTTGATATCAAAGCAGAATATTTAGTACTTACATCTTTGGCATCGAAATATTGATAAACATAAAAACCAAATACTTGTTGATAAAATTTAACCCAATCTTCCATGCGATCGGTTTCAACATTGCCTACTACATGGTCAATATACAATAATCCAGCACCATCAGAAGCCACTTTGTTGACAGCTTTATAGCCAGGGGCGAAAGATCCTTTATAAGCATGTCTTTCAATAAAGGTGTGAACAGTTTCACCATAAGTTTGAACCGAAGCACTGACAAAAACACCATTTTCATCTTGTTGTGTTTGAGGAGGAACAACACTTTTTGCTCCACGTTTAACGGCAGTTTCGTAAGCTTTAGCAGCATCTTTTACTCTTAATGCTATGGTTTTTACACCATCGCCATGTTGATGAACATGCTCGGCAATATCGCTTTTAGCATTGAGAGCACCTGATAAAACAATTTGAATGTTTTTTTGACGGAGTACATAAGAAACAGAACTTCGTTCTCCTGTCTCCAAACCTCTGTAAGCAATTACATCAAAGCCCAATGCTTTATGATAATAGTATGATGCCTGCAAAGCATTGCCTACATAAAATTCAATGTGATCAAAACCTTCTATAGCAATTTCTTCTACTGCTTGTTGCCCAGGTTTTAGAACCGTTTCGTTTGTCATAAATTGTCTCCTGCAGACATGAAACCGGCATGTCTTTATATTTTATTAGTATTTTACGACAAAACCAGGAGGCTAGGCAAATAAGCCCTGTATCAGCTATTTACCATCTATTTGCAAGAGCAATGATTTAGCTTCTTGTGCACTATTAGAGGGCTGTGTCTGTTGAACAATTCTTGCCAAAATCGTTTTTGCTTCTTGAGAGCGCTTGTCATTTGCTAATAATGATTGGGCAAGCCCCATTTCTCCAGAAGTAAAACCAGGCTCTATGCTTAATAGCTCGCGATAGTATTTAATTGAGTCATTAGTATTTCCGTTTTTTCTAAGCGATTCAGCTAACTTAAATAAGTACATAGGGTTTTTTCTATTCAAGCTATTTGCTTGCATATAAAATTGGATTGAATCCTCTTTTTTGCCAAGATGTTCTTTCACTTGTCCCATCATTAGTTTTACGGTGCTAGAGGAGGGATATCGCTTGGCAAGAAGACTCAATTCTTGAATTGCTTGTTTTTCATCTTTGGCACGTAATTTTTGCCATTCTTTATTGCTTAAATTTCCTTGTTTATCGTGTGCTGTGGCAATACGCCAAGCGTGTAGACATTCTGTTGCTACGACTTCTTCAATGGCAGGATCATACCGCTCACCGACAATCTCACTTGTTGTCTTTTCTTCTTGTTTGATATTTTCTTGTTTTACTTGATTTGTGCTTTGTGTATCGATATTTGTTGTTACAACATTAGTTCTACTAGCACACGCGGTTAAAAACAAAACAGGGATCATAATACTTATGATTTTTAAATAGTAATGCATAAATTCTAGTCGTTAACTAATCTAATAAAGGAATATTACCTAAGCCTTTAATTTTCCTCGTTTCTCGACTTACTCCTCTATGAATAGCTTTGTTGTGTGTACTTGTCTCAGGTAACGGAGCAGGAACAATATTTAAATCGTGCTCATCGCTCACAGCTTGATTGGTGTTTTGACTCGTTTTTGATTGGTTCAACAAAAAATGCACACGGGCATTAACTCGTGCAGTATATTTTGGTGGCACTGAACCAGAATAAACCATATCGATGAGCACTCTTGCTGCCTTATAATACTCAGCCTGTTTTTCCAACAGCTCTGATAAAGCTACTCTCAACATAAGTTCTTTTGGCTTTGCTTCCATTTGAATTTTTAGTTTTTCAATTGCTTCATTAAGTTGATTTGGATCAGCGTTTATTTGTGATAACTGATGGAAAGCAACATACATAGTAGGATCAATTTCAGTTGCAGCTAAATATTCTTGAGCTGCTTCTTTATCACGTCCACATTTACGCAATAATTCCGCTAATTGAAAATGTGCTTTAGCATCATCAGGATTTGTTTTAATTGTAGTGCGTTGTATTTTTAACTCTTGCAGCAAACTTTCTAAATTATTTGCCGATTTCTGTTGAATTGGGCTTTGTGGCTCAGCACACACAGCATTATTAGCTAAAGCAATAGACAGTGTTAATACACTACCAAAAAAAATATTTCGCAATAAGCTTATTTTGCTGTAGCTCACAATCCAATTATCCCCACACTACAAATCATTGGTTTTGTATCGTCTAAGACTTTATGCCTTTTGTCAACAGAAAGTGTTTGTTTTGCAAATAACATTACAACTAATGGACAATGTGGGCTATAAGTGAGATGCGCTTTATGACTTGACAATAGTGACTTGAAAATAATTTTCCTCACAAGCTAAGCATTCTTGAATTTCGTGTCCTTCAGCTTGAATGCTTTGACAAACACTTTCTACTGGTTCGCCTGGATCAAGATAAACCTTCAGAATATCTCCTGTGCTCAACTTATCCAAATACAATTTGGTTTTTACAAAATTCATTGGACAAGCAATTCCACGTAAGTCAATCAAATGTTCTTTCATTTTTTTCTTTTGCAATTACAGAAATCTCTCGGCAGAAAAACACAAGTCAGGAAAACAACCTTGTTTGTCTGGACAATATTCTACATTTTTATATCTATGCCATTGCTTAGAAAAACAGTCTCTAAGCAAAATATATGATTTGAGCGATTTAAGCACTTCATCAGGAGTTTGATTATTCTCTGCAGCTAAACAAGATAAACACATCATTTTATCCGTTTTTCCCAACGCCAAATTGACCACTTGTTTACGCAAACACAAAGCTGCATTACATATACAACAGTTTAAAGGTGCTTGATCAATTATTGGCTTATCTGATTCTGTCATGATATTTCTCATTTACAGAGACACTACTATAATAATCATATGTAGCAATTATGTGTTAGTTTCACCATTATATTATTTTATGAGCGGCAAAGACAAAAACAGAAGAAATATAGATAGCAGAATTATTCGTTTGCTATTTTTAGTTTATATTGCTGTTAATATCAATTTAGGCATTGCTTATGAAACAGCCGGACAAGTGCAATATGCAAGTCCATCTAGTATTCTTATCCAAGCACAAAAAATGTTAGCTGCAAATGAAACACAACAAGCAATGCCACTGATTGCTAAATATATTTCTCTCAACCCAAAAGATCCTGAAGGATATTACTGGCAAGGTATTGCATTTGATATTCTTGATTTACCAGAAAATGCTTGTTTAGCTTATAACAAATCTATAGAACAGGCTGGTTTACGAGGACTTGACTCAGCAGAACTAAGAGTAGATATTGCCAATGTTTTACTAAAATTGCACCGTACAAATGACGCAATAACACATTATGAACGTGCAATAGAAATAAATCCCCAGCTAACTTATGCCTATATCAATCTGGCACGTGCCTTGATAGAAAAAGGTGATTATGAGCGGTGTTTAGATAATTTAGATAAAGCTATTTCCCTTAATCCAAATTTTACAGCTAAGCAGCTTTTTTATTATCGAATTAAGGCTTTAGTGAAATTAGCAAGAAAGCATGAAGCAGAACAAGAGCTACAAATATTATTATCTAAAATTTCAAATGAAAAAACAAAAAATGAAATTCAACATGAATTTGCTGAGCTTAATTAAAAGCAGTCCAATATTATTGTTAAATAAATAGGATTATATGGATGTTACATAAAGAAATATGAAACTCCAACCTGTACAACTTAGCCGTTTGTTTGGTTAACATGGCTAGAGATCAAAGTTCAACGTTTATAGGTATGTATTATTGATGTTGCCTGGATATCGTTTTGAAATGATTATTGGCTGTATGAGCGCCGGCAAATCTAGCGAACTAATTCGTCGGGTTGAAAGAGCACGCTTAGCTTATTTGCCAACCATAATATTTCGCCCTGCTATTGATACTAGGTCTAAGCCAAATCATGTTGAGTCACGCAATGGCTTGGCATCCTATGCTGTAGTCGTTGAATCAGCCAAAGAAATGCTTAAATACTCTTCACAAGCCGTTGTAATAGGTCTTGATGAGTGTCAGTTTTTTGATATAGAAGTAATTGATGTAATACAGATTTTACTCAGACAAAGAAAAAAAATTATTGCCTCTGGTTTAGATTTGGATTATCGAGGCAAACCATTTGGTCCAGTGCCTCATATGCTCGCATTTGCAGATAGGGTAGATAAATTGTTAGCTGTCTGCCGTAAATGCGGTTCAGATTTTGCTTGCCGTACTCAAAGGACAGTTCAGTCCAGTGAACAAATTTTAGTTGGAGATGCAGAATATGAAGCTCGTTGTATTGATTGCTTTGAGCCACCATCTGAATTTCAATTAAAGCTGAATTTGCCACAATCAGAAGAGAATCATTTAAATCCTCAAATTGTAGATTTTGCCCCACAAGTTTAAATTTGCTTGGCATTAGACAAGGCTTACAATATCTCATTACAAGGGTCAATTTGTGCTAGAGTATTTATATTACGTTGTAAAAATTTAAGGAATATTATGCGACTGTCGACCAGTTCAATATTAATTTTGGCAATTTGTTGTCTAAATATTGCCTCAACTTTAAGTGCTCATGCAGTGGGCACAACAAATACTCCAAAAAGTTTGAAAAAGACAAATAATCACAAAATTGCTCGTGCTCATAAATATAAATATGGTGCTTATTTTGTTCCACCACCACCAGCTTATATGCCATCTATTTTGCCTGAATTAAGCATGTCCAATTATCATGCACCAGTTAGCCAAACTGCTGAGAGCCCCTATAGCAAATATATTTATGCTCGCAATGGATATGGAGATAATGCTCCCGTTGCCACACGTAGCGGTGTAACTACTTGGAGTTGGGGCAAAAACAGTTTATAAGGCTTCAATAATCATAGCAATGCCCATGCCACCACCTACGCATAGGCTAGCTAGACCATAACGTTTATTTGCTCTTTTAAGTCCATGCGCTAATGTCAGCAATAGTCTGCCACCAGAGGCAGCAAATGGATGTCCAAGCGCAATTGCTCCTCCATTTACATTCACTTTATTTCTATCTAGTCCTAATTCCTTTTCGCAAGCAATATATTGCACTGCAAATGCTTCATTGATTTCAATTAGATCCATTTGTTCAAGAGTCATATTTGCTTTTTTTAGCGCTTGCGGAATTGCATAAACCGGTCCAATACCCATTATCTCTGGCGGCACCCCTGTCACTGCATACGAGATAACTCGGCAGAGCGGACTAAGATTGAGCTTTTGTGCTTGATCATAAGATGTTGCTATTAGAGATGATGCACCGTCGACGATACCACAAGCATTCCCAGGAGTTACTGTCCCATCTTTTTTAAAAGCTGGTTTGAGTTTTGCTAAACCTTCCATAGTAGTTTCTGGACGAGCATGCTCATCTTTATCAATAATAGTTGTTTTGCCTTTTTTATCTTTAATTTCAATTGGTACAATTTCTTCACGAAATATATTTGTCTCTTGTGCCTTTTTAGCACGCATTTGACTTTGATAAGCAAATTCGTCTTGCTCTTCTCTGGGAATTTTATATTTCACTTGTAAATTTTCAGCTGTTTCACCCATTGAATTATTGGGTAAAGTATCACGAATATCTAAACCATCAAATAATTCCATATGACCCATGCGATTTCCCGACCGTAACCCCCAATTTAGATAAGGCGTCATGGACAAAGAATCAACACCACCTGCTACAACAATATTTGCTTCTTTAAGACTAATAAGTTGTGATGCTTGAATTATTGATTGCACACCAGAACCACAGAGCTGATTAATAATTAAGGCTGGTGTATCGACTTTCATGGATGCCCTAAGTGCCACATGACGTCCAAGATAAATTGCATCTTTGCTAGTTTGCAACACATTCCCCATTACTACACAGTCAACTTGATTACCTTCTATCTTTGCTCTTTTTAAGGCATCCATAGTGGCAAATGTAGCCAAATCAGCTGCAGTATAAGAAGATAGGCTACCGCCGAAGGCACCAAAGGCTGTACGAGCCCCAGAAATAATTACTATTTCGCTTGCAGCTTTATTAGTCAATTTATAAACACTCCCTAATCTAGGTACTTTTATAAGTGCATTTTACTTACTAAAGCGAAGTAAATCTAAAACAAGTAGAAAAGCGTTAAATTATCTAGCAATATAGAGTTACAATTTTAATAGTAAGCAATAGAAGCTGTTATTGGAGGGCTAAGCCTTGTCTAAGATTGGTGTACCAAAAGAAATTCTAGATAACGAATATAGAGTAGCTTTGACAGTAGCTGGCACTACTGCTCTGACTCACGAAGGACATAAAGTATACATTCAAAAAGGCGCTGGCCTTGGTAGTGGCATAGCTGACAGTGAATACCAACAAGCCGGAGCTACAATTTTGCCAGATGCACAAAGTGTATTTGCTGAAGCTGATTTGATCTTAAAAGTAAAAGAGCCGCAAGCATCAGAAGTACCAATGTTGCGCAAAGGACAATTGTTATTTACATATTTGCACTTAGCTGCGCATCCTAAATTAACACTTGATTTATGCAAAACAGGTGCAACTTGTATTGCATATGAAACAGTTCAATTGTCTAACGGACAATTGCCACTTTTAACGCCTATGAGCGAAATTGCTGGACGTTTAGCTACTCAGATTGGTGCTAGTTATTTAGAGCGCCCCATGGGTGGACGTGGAGTATTACTTGGTGGCGTACCGGGAGTTGAGCCTGGAGAAGTAATTATTATCGGTGGTGGGGTTGTTGGAACCAATGCAGCAAAAATCGCCTTAGGGCTTGGTGCACGCGTCACTATTTTTGATTTATCTTTAGATCGCCTACGTTATTTAGATGATGTTTTCTCTGGACAAGTACGTACTGTATACTCCATTGGTCATTATTTAGATAATTTGTTACCTACTGCTGATTTGGTAATTGGAGCAGTGCTTATTCCTGGCAAACAAGCGCCTAGAATAGTAACTAAAGATATGGTGCGAAAGATGAAGCAAGGTTCCGTTGTGCTTGACGTTAGTGTTGATCAAGGTGGATGTATTGAAACAATTCATACAACTACTCATTCTGATCCAACATATGTTTGGGAAGGTGTAGTGCATTATGGTGTTGCTAACATTCCTGGTGCTGTTCCTTGGACATCAACAAGAGCACTCACCAATGCCACATTACCTTATTGTTTAAAGCTAGCTAAATTTGGCTATCAGGCAGTATTAGATGACCCAGCATTAAATAAAGGTGTCAATATACACGAAGGTAAAATTGTTCATCCAGGTGTAGCTGAAGCTGTCAACCCACCACAAATGGCTACTTGTTAGCTAATAAGTAATAATGAGTAAACTCAAGCTTGCTTGCTGGAATGTAAATGGGCTACGTTCAATTGTCAAAAAAGGGTTTTTTGAATGGCTGGACAAAGAACGTCCAGATATTATTGGCTTACAAGAAAGCAAAATAAGTAAAGATAGCTTGACTGATGAGTTAATCACGCCAAAAGGGTATGTATCTTTTTTTAGCCATGCTGAAAAAAGAGGTTATAGCGGCGTTACTCTTTATTGTCGAGAAAAACCATTATTAGTTACTGAAGGTATGGGTATTGAAAAATTTGATCGAGAAGGAAGAGTACTGGTTGCTCATTATCAAGACTTTACCTTGCTCAATATTTATTACCCAAATGGCAAAGCTAGTCCAGAGAGATTGCAATACAAGCTGGACTTCTATGATGCTTTTCTCAAATACACTAAAAAGCTGCGCGCATCTGGCAAACGCTTAATTATTTGTGGTGACTTTAATACTGCTCATAAAGAAATTGATCTGGCAAGGCCAAAAGATAATATCAATGTCTCCGGCTTTTTGCCTGTGGAAAGAGCCTGGATGGATAAATTTGTGCAAGAAGGATATATTGACACATTTCGATTATCCAATGTAAAACCACATAATTACACATGGTGGCATATGGTGACGCGTGCTCGCGAGCGGAATGTTGGTTGGCGCATTGATTATTTTTTCACATCAAGCGATCTAGAAAAATCAATTGATCATGCCACAATTGAATCCAGTATTTTAGGCTCAGATCATTGTCCAATTACTTTACGTTTAAAACTTTAAACCAAATAGGTCACCTATCATTTTCCAGCAGTCGGCAGAGTGTAAGAAATTTGTTCAATTATCTGACGCTTTGATTTCATACGTAAAATTCAAACAAAAAGTTCAAATATTTTGATTAAACTTTGCCCCACAAATAATTTTTTTATGTTCTAACAATACAACTGCTATGGGAAAAATCCGACTGAGTAAGGGTTTGAGCAAATCGACTTATTGTTAGAAAAATGTCTATTTCTCTAACAACCAAAAACAGAAGTTTCAATTAAGCCCAAAAATCTCTGTTGTACAATTCGTCAGATAATTGAACAAATTTCTTACACTCTTGGTAGTGAGAGTAAAGAGAGCGGGTTAGTCTTGGTT
The DNA here is from genome assembly GCA_020054205.1 of Candidatus Obscuribacterales bacterium. Taxonomy (GTDB): domain Bacteria; phylum Cyanobacteriota; class Vampirovibrionia; order Obscuribacterales; family Obscuribacteraceae; genus JAGVLS01. The sequence continues at coordinate 112,306 of JAGVLS010000021.1, forward strand.
AGTTGCTCATTTTAACTGCTGTGGAAATATCAATTACAACCAATGATTTTCCACCTTTAGGCTCAACTTTGTTTAATTGCCCAATAGCTACTTCGCCCCATGAATCAGAACAAGAAGTCATGCCTTCTCCAGGCTGGACTATTTTTATTGAATTGTCTTTTTGATTCTTTTTATTAAATGAGCCTGTAATTTCAACACTTAGCTTTGTAATGCCATCTTTAGTTTTCTCATGAATAATCTTGCCTTCACCAATTTCAGTCCAAATTTGGTTGAGGGTATTAGTGCCTTCACCCCATTCCAAAAGCTTAACTGGCTTATTGAGCCTAATCATATAAAAATCCATCCTTGAAAACTGTAATTCTATTTCCTTATTGAAAATAACATAATTGCCGAATAACTATATCGAGCATAAGGTAATTGTTTCATTTAAAAACTGCTTAGGCAATAACACTTCACTACAAATCAGCTCTTGGCAGGAGAGGCAATTGCGGTAAAGACGTTTCAAACATTTTTTGTTCTACAGAAAATATTTGTTTCATCTGAGAATCGTCCCCTACTGATTCAGAAACTATTGCTTTTAGCATCTCTTCATTAATTGGTAATCGTGAATTTGTTTTTGCAGCCAATTTAGCTAATTTGAAAGCAATAATAGCGGGAATATGCACTAGCGGTTTATTTTTGCCATGAATACTGTGACAAACTATTTTAAGTATGTCAGCAAAAGTGTAAGTGATTGGACCAACTAAATCATAGTATTGATTTGTTGTTTCTTTGTTGTAAATGCTCTGTACTACGCATTGAGCAACATCATCAGCTGAGACAGGTTGTATTCTATTTAAGCCACTGCCAATAACAGGAATAAAAGGCAGAGACTTTACCATAAATTCAAGGGCTCTCGAGAATCGTCCATCTGTACCAAATATGAGTGATGGACGAAAAATTGTCCAATAATAAGCACCTTGTTTTACCATTTGCTCTTCTTGCCATTTTCCAAAAAAATATTTACTAGTACTGTGCTCAGTAGCACCCAGGCAACTGATATGCACAAATCTTTGAATATTCATTAGTTTTGCAAAATCAATTAAATTACCAATTCCAACTAAATGACCATAACCAGAATTGTATTCTGCATTTGCTATCGAACCAGAAGCATTGATTATTGCATTACAGCCATCAATTGCCTTTTCAACAATGCGCCTATCTTGCAAGTCACCGACAATCACATCGACGCCAAGACGACGGAATTGAGGCATAGTGCTTGTTTTCCAATCACTTAAGCCACGAGCGATTACTTTGACAGATTGCCCTTGTTCAATAAGCAATTCAACAATTCTGCTACCAACTAATCCAGTTCCGCCACTAACAAGAATCATTATTGCTCTTTACGGCCATATGCCAGTACCAAGTCCAATGCCACCACTGCCAAAACCAAAACGCATGCCACTGCCACCCATGCCATAGCCATAAGGGCTCATAGGTGAAAATCCATTATTGAAACTATTGAAACTACCTGTGCCAAAACCACCCGTACCGTAAGAAGACATTGATCTTTGTACAACTACACCAGTCATTGGATCAACGTAGCTACCGCTATAAGGATCATAAAGCAATCCGGTTTGAGGATCTGTTACTAAATTACCAGTGTAAGGATATCCGCCAGCAAAACCACCTGTAAAGAAATTAGATAAGCCATTGATAATTTTACCTAAACCAGCTTGCTTAGGCATTTTTTGTTTTATTGGCCCACCGCCCATATCCATATCATCAAAAAAATCATCGCTAGAATTATTGGATGCAGCAATTTTATTTCCTTGATTATTTGACAAAGGAACTGCCGCTAATAGTCTCTTTACCCTTTCAGGAATTGCTTTGTCAGCAGCTGGTTTTTGTTGGGCAAATACAGTTGTTTCTAATCTATTTAAACGTTCTGGAATAGTATCATTACCATAAGTTTTTCCAAAAATTTCTTTTTCTAATAAAGATACTTGCTGTCCTAATCCAAGCGCTGCTTGAGGCATTGTGTTATAGCTATTTTTTGCCATATCCGGCGCAGCAGCAATAGGACCAGAACCAATAGCTCTAGGATAAGAGCCACGCCCTGGTGTATAACCGTCGTCCTGCGAATTTATAATGCCACTAGAGCCATATGTGCCAGATGATCCGGTATAACCTCTGGAAGACCCAAAAGCACGACGCATATCTTCTCGCAAATCACGCCCGCTAAATGACTTACCATCTTCATTATCTGCACTTTTATAAACAAGCTTATTAGAAGCAGGTGGATGATACGTTATATCGTCACCACCTTCTTCATCATCTGCCCAGTCACTACCAGGCGGGGCTTGCTTAGCGATATCAATACCAGTTGCTCTTTTTAGTTTATCTACTCTTTCACTTAAATCATCTATGTTTGATACTTTGCCAAATTCTTTTGTTTCTAACCGTTCCAAACGTTTAATAATACCTTCGGCAGCATAGTCTTTGCCAAATAGCCTTTTTTCAATTGCAGTTACTGCTGGGTATTCGCTACTATTAGCTACAGGCTCATAAGTGCTTGATGTATCTTTAATTGCTTTCTGCATTCCCGAGTTATTGCTTCCAAGGCTATTGCTTTCGTAAGGCTTACTGTCTGCCTTAGAAAGAGAGTTATCAAGCCCAGCGCTATTATCCGACTTAGTAACTGATGCTGGTACTGCTGAAATTAAATTAGCTATTCGATCGGCTTCTAATCCCTGTTTGGCTTCGCCAAAGACTATTTGTTCTAGTCTATCGAGACGCGCATTTATATCGTCCTTAGGATAATCATGTTGAAAAAACTTATTTTCCAATTTGCCTATAGCTTCAATATCGCTACTGGTTGCTGCTATAGCAACATTTAGACTTAACACTAAGCTAACAATGCAAGCCAGAATATTAGTAGTCCAGTCTAAAAACTGATTATTTTGATTACTGAATGGAAATATGGTTCTCATTTTGCTTAATCAACTATTAACAAAAAATGACGGATGCAATGTCATCTTACCATGGCAAGCTGCCCCTGAAAGCTGGTTTTTAGCCTTTAGTTACCTCTTTTAGCAAGATGTCATGTTTCACAGCTTTATAAGCTAATTCTACGTAAATAATCAAAAAATTAGACGAGAAAAATATATTAGTTGTTTCAATCATTAAAAAGCAAAAGTCCAAGTAAAATAGGAAGAATCTCAGCCGTTTATTAAATATAAGAAGGTTCCCAATATTGATGAGCCGCACAAAAATCTCTTCTAAATCCATTGTTGTCATTGACGGCAACAGTCTCAAACTTGAAGATGTAGAAAAAGTTGCTGCACAAAACCTTAGTGTTCAATTATCTCAGCGCGCTTACAAACAAATATCTAAAAGCAGAAAATGCGTAGAGGCAATAATTACAGAAAATAAGCCTGTATACGGCATTACTACTGGGTTTGGGAAATTCAAAGACATTAGTATTGATAGCAAAGACAGCAAGATTCTACAGCACAACTTGATTTTAAGCCATGCAGCAGGCGTAGGTGAAAGCTTCGATCAAATAGTAGTAAGAGCAATTCTTCTGCTTAGAATTAATGCTCTAGCTAAAGGGTTTTCTGGTGTTAGGCTAGACTTAATTGAACTTTTAATTGCGTTGCTTAACAAAAACATTCATCCATTTATTCCAATAAAAGGATCTTTAGGTGCAAGCGGAGACTTGGCTCCCTTAGCTCATTTAGCACTAGTTTTAATTGGTGAAGGGCATGCATACGTAAACAAAGAACTTTTACCAGCTGCTAAAGCTCTTTTACGTGCAAAACTAAAACCACTAAATCTGGAAGCTAAAGAAGGTCTAGCTTTAACAAATGGTACTCAAGTAATGGCAGCTTTAGGGGCATTGACATTGCTCAATGCTGAAAGACTAGCAAAAGTAGCGGACATTATAGGAGCTATGTCATTAGAAGCCCAACTTGGCTCAGCAAGAGCTTTTAATGCAGACTTACATAAGGCAAGACCACATCCTGGACAAATCAAGTCTGCTTCTAATTTAAGAAAGCTTTTAAAAGACAGCTCCATTATGCATAGTCATGTTGATTGTTCTTTAGTGCAAGACGCTTATTCACTACGTTGTATGCCACAAGTTCATGGGGCTTCTAGACAAACATTTGAACATGTACGCTCGGTACTTGAAATTGAAATCAATTCCGCCACCGATAATCCACTCTTAATTAATGATGTTGTGCAATACGGTGGAAATTTCCACGGGCAACCTTTAGCTTTAGCCTTGGATTATCTAGCAATTGCTTTAGCAGAATTAGCAAATATTTCTGAACGTCGTACAGAACGTTTGGTCAATCCAGCTTTATCCAATGGTTTACCAGCCTTTCTAACAGAAAATGGTGGGCTGAATTCCGGTTATATGATTGCTCAATATACTGCTGCTTCTTTAGTTTCAGAAAATAAAGTTTTAGCTCATCCAGCTTCTGTAGATTCAATACCTACATCAGCTAATCAGGAAGACCATGTATCAATGGGAGCAATTTCGGCTAGAAAAGCATTTTCTATTTTGGACAATCTTAATAAAGTACTAGCAATTGAATTGATTTGCGCTGCTCAAGGTTTAGATTTTCGCATTGCTAATGGAAATAATAACAATAAACAATTGTTACCAGGCAAAGCAGTTTTGGCTGCTTATAAATTAGTGCGCAAAAAGATTCCTCACCTAAAAGAAGATCGACAAGTACATTTAGATATTAACGCTGCTGAGATGTTAATAAAAAGCGGAGAGCTTATTGCTATCGTTGAAAAAACAATTGGAAAGTTAAATTAGATCAGAGACAACAAGATGTGTTTTATCTTGATAAAGCGGGCTAAGTTTTTCCATCTCTAATGCATTTACAATTTTAGATTGACGTTCTATTTCCAGAAAACTTTTCATATATTCATCAAGCATGCTTTGCTCAGCAAAACTATTCAAAGCTTCTTTCAATCGATAATGCGATAAACTAATTATATTTGCTGACATTAGCTTACCCGTTCTTCTCGAGGATAATGCAATACAGTTAATTTGTCATGCAATTCGGTAAATATACTTATTAGCGTATTGATCATGAAATTAATCTGGGACTCAGTAATAATTAGCGGCGGCTCGATGCGAATAGTTCTATTAGCGTTCATCGTGCCCGCCACTAAGACTCCTCGGTGAAACAATTCTTCTTGTACTGCTTCACGCAATTCTTTGCTTTGAAATTCAAGACCAATCAATAATCCTCTTCCACGCACATCAGCAATGAATTTAGGAAATTGTTCTTTCACTTCTTGTAATTTACGCATAAAATAATTACCCATTACCGCCGAACGTGCAGGTAAATGTTCTTCCATTAATACTTCTAAACAGGCTGATGCTGCCGCACAAGCTAAAGGATTGCCACCAAAAGTCGAATTATGAATACTTGGATTAGCTTCAAGAGCTTTCCATATTTTTGCTGTGGACATAAAGCATCCGATAGGCATTACACCACCACCCAATGCTTTTGCCAAACACATAATATCTGGTACAACACCTTCATGTTCGCAAGCAAACATACGACCAGTACGTCCCAAACCAGTTTGCACTTCATCTAAAATAAGTAGGACTTTGTGTTTCTTAGTTAATTGCCTGACTTTACGCAAATAACCTATTGGAGGAACATTTATTCCACCTTCACCTTGAATAGGTTCCAATATAACAGCTGCTGTATTTTCAGTAATAGCAGCTTCCAATGCTTTAATATCACCAAAAGGCACATGAACAAAACCACTTAATAATGGCTCAAACGGTTTGCGAAAAATTTCTCGTCCAGTCGCAGATAAAGCACCCATGGACACACCATGATACGAATTATTAGTAGAAATAATTTCTGTTTTGCCAGTTGCTAATCGAGCAAGTTTAATAGCACCTTCTACTGCTTCAGTTCCACTATTGCAGAAAAATGTGTATTGCAAATCACCAGGCGCTATTGAAGCTAATTGGCTAGCTAAATGTGCAGCCCAAGGATTCAATAAATCTTGGCTATGCAAACAAACTTGATCTAATTGTGCTTTCACAGCATTAATTACTTTAGGGTGTCTATGCCCAACATTGAATATGCCATATCCACCAAGACAATCTAAATAACGTTTGCCATGATTATCATATGTATAAACACCACTGTCATAGAATTCAACAGCACCTTCGGCTCCACATAGTTTTTGTGAATAGGCGAAATTTAAATGATTAATTGAATTCGATAAAGCATCTGCAGCAATTTGTTCATATTGCGGCGTACTTTTATCATATTTAGGAACGGTCTTTAAAGTTTTTGACTCTATATAAACAGCCATTGCTTACCACCTATTTAAGTATGTGCAGCTGCTGCAAAACATTTATTTTGCTGATGCGCGACACGCAAAGATTTGATGCCCGAAGGCATACTAATGAATTGATTGTTTTAAACTTGGAGGTCGTTTATTACACTGCCTAATGGCACTGCTACAAAAAATTAGTCAAAATAGTTTTATCAAATGACATAAAACTCTTTCTATCTCTTCTTCTCTTCAGACTAGTAAAACTACAAGCTAGTTGCTTGGTTTATCTACTTTAAATGTACCGCGATAGCCATATTTCGAGCAATATGCAACCTGTCCAAAAAACCCTTATAGAATTTAGCCAGATTGTCCAAGAAAAATTACTTGTCAAAATTTATAAAGACAGGAAAGCCTTGGCTGATAAAAGCAATTCCATTTAATTACAATATATTGTCAACTGAAAATAACATGATTATTTTTACTGTTTTGCTTGATATCAGCTAAATAATTGTTATCCTGCATGAAGACAATGAGCTATATGACATGAAGCTATATGACATGTGAAGTTTTGGAGTGCTGATTTTGAAAAAACAAATCCTTATTTTATCTCTTGCATTAAGCAATATATATACATCAAATATACAAGCAGCGGATTTATCCAAGCCTTTACTTGAAAAGTATTACCAAGGGGTGACGTCTTTTAAGGCTGGTGACATTGAAAGGGCAATTGATGCTTTTCAAACTGTTGCACTTAGTGCCCCTGATGATCCATTAGTTCATTTAAGCCTTGGGGCTGCTTTACATCAACATGGTGATATTGATAATGCAATTGCAGAATATCAAAGAGCTATTTCATTACGTCCGGCTGACGCGTTTGCAAGAGAAAGCTTAGGATTATTATTGCAATCACAAGGACAACTTGATGATGCTATTTATCAATACAAACAAGCAATGTTGGCTAGACCTGATATTCCTCTATTTGGTCTTAATTTAGGTATAGCCTATAGAATACAAGGCAATTTGGATGCTGCTATTTCTGAACTAAAAAAAGTTGTGAATGCTTATCCAGACAATTTAAAAGCCCGCTCACAACTTGCTTGCTGCTTCCAAGACAAAGGTGAGAATCAGCTTGCAGCAAAAGAATATAAATGGATATTACTGCATGATCCAAATAATTTTTCATTACATTACAATTTAGCTTTGTCTCTTTTGTCTTTAAAAGATTATGACGAAAGCATTTCTGAATTAAAAAAAGCAATAGCCATTGATAAAACAGTAGCTGAGCCGCATGCAACTCTTGCTCAAGCACAAATAGCACAAAATAATCTAAGCGAAGCAGCAAATGAGTTTAAACAAGCAGTAAGTTTGAAAAAAGATAACGGACATTGGCATGCACAATTAGCAGACACACTAGTTAAGCTTAACGATTATCCTGGAGCACTTACAGAATATAGAAGTGCTCAACAATTAGATCCCAAAAATGTCAATGTTGCTTATAGCCTTGGTTATTTGCTTCAGCTAACAGGCGATCTAAACCAAGCTGCTCAATCGTATGAAAAGGTCATTTCTCTCAATCCTCAATATGCAAATGCTCATTACAATTTAGGTATTATTCGGCAAAAGCAAAATAATTTAGACGCTGCAGAGCGTGAATTTAAAGCAGCTTTAGCTATCAATCCTAATGATGGACAAGCATTAATAAATCTAGGCAGAACATTTTTACTTAAAGGTGATTTAAATCAATCTGCATCATATTATCGTCAAGGATTAAGCCTTGACTCACAAGATGGAGCAGCTTATGCAGAGTTAGGTAGTATTCTCACTAGACTTAATGACAAATTAGGGGCTCAATCTGCTTTTGAAACAGCATTATCTTTAGCACCACGCAATAAGCAAGTTCTTTTAGCAGTGGCAAATTTTAGAGAAGAGCAAGGCAATTTAGTAGAAGCAGAACAAATTTATCGCAGAATACTAGAATCGCAAAATACTGACTATGAAACAATGCGACAATTAGCCGAAAATTTATCAAATCAAGGCAAAACAGAAGAGTCAGTTAACTTTTATCAACAAATAGTGAGAGCTAATCCTCAATCAGCAAAGTCTTATAATGATCTAGGTCTTGTATTACAAAAACAAAAAGACTTACCTGGTGCTCAAGCACAATTTAAAGCAGCAGTAGCAATTGATCCTAAATATTCAGATGCTCATATCAATTTAGGTAATACTTATTTAGCTGCTCAAAATTATAAGGATGCTGCCTCTGAATATAATCAAGCAATTACCAATAATGATAATAATGTACAAGCTCATTACAATTTAGGACTTGCTTTGGTTGGACAAGCAGATATTAATGGTGCAATTAATGAGTATAGAAAAGCACTGGCAATAGACAATAAATTTGCCAATGCTTATTATGCCCTCGGTCTAACTTTAATACAAACAAATAAATTAGCTGAGGCCAATGAAGCCTTGGATACTTATTTAAAGCTTGATCCAAATGGTCCATATATTGAACTTGCTAAAGAAAATCTATCTAAATTAAAACAAGTTGCAGAAACGGGGAAAGCACCAGGAGATGCCAATGCCGCTACACAGCCAACAAACAGTCAAGCAGTAAGTAGTACTCCCGGCGAAAAGTCTACTCATTAATAGTGCTTGATTTATCTGTCCAATTATGGCGAGTATTCACGTTATGCTCCGTGTATAATGAGCGCCATGCAATTAAATCGAGAACATTGTTATCAGGCTTTGCTTACGCATGATCCACGTTTTGACGGAACATTTTTTGTTGCGGTAAAAACAACAAAAATATATTGTCGCCCGGTATGCAAAGTAAAGCCAGTACTATTTAAAAATTGCACTTTTTTTCTTACTGCTGCTCAAGCAGAACAATTTGGTTTTCGTCCATGCTTACGCTGTCGCCCGGAATTAGCACCAGGAAATGCTCCTTTAGATTCTGTTTCTCGGCTCGCTGCCATAGCAATAAGCAAAATAGAGGATGGTATTTTATCAAAAATAAGTGTTAGACAATTGGCCCACGAATTAGGCGTAAGCGATAGAACTCTGAGACGAGTCATGGAAAGTGAACTAGGTGTCTCGCCATTAGAGCTTGCCCAAACTCATCGCCTGCTTCTTGCTAAACGACTGCTAACAGATACAAAATTGCCCATTACTGAAATTGCTTATGCTAGTGGATTTGCCAGCATCAGACGCTTCAATACCGTATTGAAAAAACAATATAATTTATCACCAAGAGATTTTAGAAAAAATAATACCAAAAACCAAAATCAAGAATTTCTCATTTGTGAAATTGCTTATAGATCGCCAATGGCTTGGCAAGATTTATTATTGTTTTTACAAATAAGAGCAATTGCCGGAGTGGAATGGACTGACGGCACAATTTATCGCCGCACAGTTAAGATTGGAAAACACATTGGCTGGTTAGAAGCAAGTTTATGTACTGATAAAAAAGCAATATTAGCCAAAATATCAATTAGCTTGGCACCAGTAATGACGGAAGTAATTGCTGGTTTAAAACGATTATTTGATTTATATGCAGAACCAAAACAAATTTCTAAACATCTAGGCACACTGGCAAAGGCAAAACCAGGACTAAGAGTTCCTGGTGCATTCAATTTTTTTGAAGTTTGTATACGAGCTATTTTAGGACAACAAGTTAGCGTCAAAGCTGCTAGTACTTTAGCAACAAGATTAGCACATAAATATGGAGAGACTATTGATACACCTTTTAATGAGCTAAATTTGCTTAGCCCGGAGCCTAGTGTTATTGAGAGCGCTAAGATCAAAGATATGATTGCTCTTGGTATAACAAAAAATAGAGCAACAACCATTCAATGTATAGCAAAAGTTTTTGCCAACAACACAGACTTTTTTGATTCTGCCGATAGCCGAAAAAAAATTATTTCCAAATTACATACAATTAGAGGCGTAGGAGAATGGACATTACAATATATTTCTATGAGAATACTAGCAGATCCTAATGCTTTTCCTCATACAGACTTAGGAATTTTAAAGGCTCTGAATGTAACTAGCCCGAAAACTGCGCTGATGAAAGCAGAAAAATGGCAACCTTGGCGAGCTTATGCAGCTATGCATTTGTGGAAATCATTGGAGAAAGCATGAGAACATATACTAATTTCAAAAGCCCCTTTGGTAATTTGTTTTTATTAGCAGACAACAACAAGCTAATTGGTTTATATATGAATAAACAATTGGCAGATGAAGCTAAAAACATTAATACAGATATTTTAGCTGAAGCAAAACGACAATTGCAAGAATATTTTTCTGGCTCTCGTCAGAAATTTGATTTGCCTCTTTATACAGAAGGCACTGAGTTTCAAAAATCAGTTTGGAAAGAATTACAAAAAATCCCATACGGAAAGACTATATCTTATGGGGAATTAGCCAAGCGCATTGGCAATAAACTGGCTAGCCGAGCAGTGGGCATGGCTAATAATCGCAATCCAATTTCAATAATTATCCCTTGCCATAGAGTAATTGGGGCAAATGGCTCTTTAACTGGTTATGGCGGCGGACTTGAGTGCAAACAAAAACTTTTAGACCTAGAAAAACAATTTGTAAATCTCTGTTAGAAGCAGCTATAATGCAAATATGAATACAAAAGCTAACAAAATTAATGGAAAGCACCTCATACTATATGATGGTATTTGTGGCTTATGTAATAAATTTACTCAATTAGTTTTAAAGCATGATAAAAATGACTTATTTCGATTTGCATCATTGCAAAGCAAAACAGCAAATGAAATTTTAAAAAATTATGGCTATTCAAATAATAATCTAGATACTGTCTATGTCATAGAAAATTATGAGAAAGACAATCAAAAAATTTATATGCGAGCAAAAGCAATTATATTTGTTTTAGAACAATTGCGCCTATTGTTTTCTCCAGTCAATTTATTGAAAATTTTGCCTGATACATTTTTAAATTGTGCCTATGATATGGTAGCCAAAAGTAGATATAGGCTTTTTGGGCAATCAGATCAATGCATATTACCTAAAGAGAGCGACAGCAATAAATTTATTGATATTTAAAAAATTTATTTATCTCTAATAGGCTTTTTCCAATACTCCCGATCTATCTTGACGGCCATAATTGGATAATCAGGATAATTATTATTATCAAATTCAGCCCAGAAAAGCATTGGTTTATCCATTGTAAATCTTTTAAGAGGACCGAGAGAACGTGGCACATTCAAATCCAATACTTCTGCAGCCTTAAAACCCTCTTTATCCATTTGTACTAAAAGATTTGTTCTAGCTTTGCCAATTGATTCACCAGATTCATTTTTCATTCCAACAAGCCAGTTCAAATCTAGACTTTTATCCATGTCTACATTAGGCAATACAATGGCCGCATAATTATCGGGATGTTTTTGACTTTTATTATTGGGAGTCAATTTTTCAGCAATTTTTGATGCATCCATACCAGGCAAATCTTTTTCATAAGGCGTGACATAAACTTTAATTCCATTTTGATCATAAATTTTTACTACCGGCTCATTATGATTTGGCACTTTAAAAAATTGATTGGTATTTAATTGAAAAGCAGAATACTCTTTACCATTACTTTTAATTGGTTGTTTCGCATCCGTGCCAGTCCATGAACCTTCCATAGAGAAAGAAGATACTATACCAAGTCCATTTATTTGATCAAAACGATTTTTGCTGCCATGATCCTCCAAAAATTTATTTAAGACGTCTACATCATTTGATGCAATACCATCAACAATATTTTTTGGCAACTTATTAATATCACCACCCAATTTATCTAATAGATCAATTGCTTGCCTCTGCAAATCAGTGCCTGCCTGCCAGTTGCCTTGAAGAAAATCTTCGCTTATTTTTAAGGCTTTTACTAAAGAAGGTACACTGGCAAGCGGCTCTGCATTTACATTTGTGTCTTTATATTCAGGCAATTTAAATTCAACCGGTCTTACAATTTGCCTTTCTTTAGGTTCTCCATTTTCATCTTTTTCTTTAAGATCTTGTTCTAAAAAATAAAGAACGGCTTTACTATTATCATCTTTATAAAATTTAGGCACCGGTCCATATGGACCCGAAATATTTTCTGGACTGTTTATTTCTTGCGCTAATTGCATTAGCTTTTTGCGTCCACCTTCACGGTAAGCAGCTTGAAATGCATTAATTATGTCCATTCTTAAATCTAATGAGTTCAATGGATGATTTGGATCATCATTACCAATATTATTTTCTTTAGCTAGTTTATAAGCAGATTCAAAAGCTTTACCTAATTCACTGGCTGACTTAGTTGTAGGTACGGTTTCAGATGCATTTTGAATTTTTGCATTTTCTTTTTCTGCATCTTTTTCAGAATACAAAGCTACAATTAAGTCTGCGTTTGCAAATGAATTATCGGCAGAGCTTTCAGATGTATTTCTCTCGTTAATTAAATCAACCATTTTAATTTTTGCTACCCTATATTTGCTAAACAAAGCAAAACTACCAGCTGCGGCTGGCAAATTTGTGACTTCATAATTAAGCGCTCAACCAGATGATATTAAATCTATGGCTTCATGAGCTGAGTTTTGCTCTGTCAATGCTTTAAGTTGTGGGTAAGTTTCAAGTTCTGGATCTTTTTTGATGATTTCAATGGCAGCATTACGGGCTTGTTCTAATATCTTAGTATCATTAACCAAATCAGCTAATATCAAATCAGGCATACCACTTTGTCTTACACCCAAAAATTCACCTGGTCCTCGTAATTCTAAATCTTTTTGCGCAATAATAAAACCATCATTGGTTTGAGTCATTATTTCTAAGCGCTGGCGGGTGGTTTCTGATTTACCATCTGCCAATAAATAACAATACGATTGCGTGCTGCCTCTACCAACACGCCCGCGCAATTGATGCAATTGAGCCAATCCAAAGCGATCAGCATTTTCTATTACCATAATGCTAGCGTTGGGTACATCTACACCTACTTCAATAACAGTAGTGCAAACTAAAATGTCAAATTCTCCAGCTCTAAACTTATCCATTACCTCTTCTTTTTCTTGAGGTTTTAATTTGCCATGCATTAGTCCAATTCTTAGATTGGGAAATATTTTAGTTCTAAGATTTTCATATTCAGCTGTAGCAGCTTTTGCAGACAATGTTTCTGACTCTTCAATAAGTGGAAATACAACATAGGCTTGTGCGCCTTTTTTCACTTTTTCTTCCACAATACTCCATAGTTGGCGCTTTTCTATGCCAGTGAGGAATTTAGTTTCAATTGGTTTACGCCCAGGTGGTAATTCATCAATTTCAGATACATCCAAGTCGCCATGTACAGTTAAAGCAAGCGTTCTTGGAATAGGTGTCGCGGTCATTGTTAAAAGTTCGGGACTTACACCTTTAGCTTTGAGCTTTGCTCTTTGTTTGACTCCAAAACGGTGTTGTTCGTCAATGATAATTAAACCTAATTTGTGAAATTCAATATCATCTTGAATAAGAGCATGGGTACCAATAGCAACATGTATTTGTCCAGCAAAAAGTGCTTGTTTTACTTCGCGGCGTTCTTTAACCCCTTGCTTGCCTAAAAACAAATCACATTTTAAACCCATAGGCGTAAACCATTTTTGAAATTGACGATAATGTTGTTCCGCCAATATTTCAGTAGGCGCCATGACAGCAACTTGGTAGCCATTTTCAATTGCAACCAAAGCAGCAAGCGCAGCAACTACAGTCTTACCAGATCCTACATCTCCTTGCACAAGCCTGTGCATTGGTTTAGATAAAGACAAATCACGGGTAATTTCTTTGAAAACTCTTTCTTGGGCTGAAGTTAATTGAAAAGGTAATAGATTTTTTAGTTTTTCCGCTAGTCCGCCATTTACACCAATCGGCAATGCCAAAGCATTATCAATTTGGCTATTTTTATATCTTCTATAAGCCAGCTTTAACTGAATAGCAAATAATTCATCAAAAACAAGACGTCTACGTGCCTCGTCTTTGGTGGCTAAATCATTAGGAAAATGTATTCCCCATAAAGCATCATATAGCGGTAATAAGTCTAGTTCTTTTTTTATATCAGCAGGCAAATGATCTTCTATATCAGCGCCATGGCTTGTAAGAGCATTATGAATTATATTACGTAAATATCTAAGTCCAAGTCCTTCTGTCAAAGGATAAATGGGCACCAATCTACCGGCATGCAATGAATCTATGTCTTCTGTATCATCAGTCAGTGCTCCTAAAATCTCAATTTCTGCTTGCTTTAATTGCAAACGGCGATTGAAACGATCACGCTCAACAATACCAGAGGCTAATACTTGAGCACCTTTAGGATATTGATCTTTATAACGATCCAATAAATATTTATTGGATTTACCTCCAATAAATCTAGTAACAAAAATAGAGCCGGTTCCATCAGAAATAGTAATAGACAATACAGATATATTACGTTTTTTCGATTGGAATGCAGATGTAGAGAGAATGGTACCAAATATAGTAACTTCTTGCCCTGGCTCTAATTCCCGAATTAAAAGACGATTTTGAAAATCCAAATGTCTTCTTGGATAATGCCGTATTAAGTCTAATGCTGTAAAAATTCCTAGCCTCTCTAAAAGCAGAGCTACTTTTGGGCCTACACCTTTAACAAATTTCACATCAATATTGCGCGGATTCTGATTTTTTGCCTCATCTTTTTGTTTTATTTGACGAGGAGGAGCAATTGTTATTTTCTTTTCTGTGTTTTTACTTTTTTCATTTCTTTCGCTTTTTTCAATTGGATCTTTGGCAAATAATAATTCTTCTGTTCTTCTTACAATTGATATACGTGATGCCACATCTAGATTTGGATATTGCCGAAATAAACCGCGTATAGTCGCCCAGCGAGCATCTAGAGGATATCGTTTTAATAAACGATCTGCTGTTTGGCGCATGAATTGCGAAAATTTTGCCCTGCGGCCAATAAAATCTATGTAGCGGGCTTTTCGCTCCACTTGAATTGCTTGTACAAGCTGAGCAAGTTCAGCCTCACGACTTAATTGTTTAGGCGAAAAATTACCCATATTGAAATTTTAAGTTATTGGAGGCGATTCAATATTAGCTTACTTATAGCTTTCAACGTAGCAAAAACGCCAAGTCCTTCTGATGCTACCGCCTCGAAGCTAGGGACACCTTTTAGATTCAGCTCTTTTTCCATGCGCTCAATAGGCATAGCATTTGCTAAGTCTCGCTTGTTATATTGCAAAACCCAAGGAATGTTATCAAGCGTAAGGCTATATTCAGCCAAGTTTTCAATCATATTTTCTAATGATTCAACATTTTCTTTAGATCGCATCATATCGGAATCTGCAACGAAAATAATGCCATCCACACCATTCAAAATAAGTTTACGGCTAGCATTGTATTCCACTTGTCCAGGAACTGTGTACAAAGAAAAACGAGTTTTAAATCCTTGAACACTGCCCAAATCAAGTGGCAAAAAATCAAAGAACAATGTTCTTTCAGTTTCTGTTGCCAAGCTAATAAGTTCACCACGCGTGGTCGGTGCCAATTGGCTATGAATATATTTCAGGTTAGTTGTTTTACCGCCCAGCCCTGTGCCGTAGTAAACAATTTTGCAATTGATTTCCCTTTGTGCGTAATTTACAAGTGCCATTCCCTAAGTCCCAGTTCCAGCGTTACCTTTTTCAATTCAACTGCAAAAGTAAGAGTTGATACCATGATTATATGCGGACATCGAACTGATTGTTCTCACACTTTTCTTCAATGAAGAAATAAGAACATGTCTTGCTGAATAGCAGTATTCACTTGATATCAATAACAATGCGAACAATTTCCGATGCCACTACGTTTAGTAACTTATCTTTATGCAAAGACTACCATGATATAGCCCAACTTTTTCACATAAGTGTAAATGTTCTTTTGCTTCTCACGCTTTATATAAACCAACAATACGTTGGCAACCCCCTTCCATGTTATAATGACGAAACTTTGTAGGAAATAAGCTCAAGTCGGATGATGGTTTGGCTTATCATTAGTTAATCTTGGCTAGTAAACAAGCTTTTACTATTGTCATGAGATGAGCTAATTGGTTTCGGGTAAACGATTCAGCAGGTTTTTATTTATGGCAAAGCGTTGTGATGTGTGTAACAAAGGGGCCTTAACCGGTTATTCCTATACTTTTCTTCGTGCTCACTGGAATTCAAATGTAAAAAGACGCTGGTTACCAAACTTGCAAAATGTAAAAGCAAAAGTTGGCAGCTCAACCAAGCGCATGAAAGTATGTACTAAATGTTTAAAAGCTGGAAAAGTACAGAAAGCTGTTTAAAACTGTCCACCGGCTAATTCAATTAAGCTATCTTTTGCCACATGGTAAACAGTATTACAAAAATGGCAGCGTCCTTCTGCTTGTCCATCTTCCTGTGCCATAGACAATAATTCTTTTTTTGGCAAAACTTTTAACGCTTGAATAAAACGTTCATTCGTACATGGACAAGAAAATGATAGCGGTTGAATATCAGTTAAAAATGTAACATCAAAGCCATCTAAAATACGCTTTAAAATATCCTCCAGACTCATACCTCTGCGCATAAGAAACGTAAGCGTACCAAATGTACAAATATTATTTTCAAGTTTGCATATGGTCTCTTCAGTATGATCGGGAAGCAATTGAATGATTAATCCACCTGCAGCTTCTGCTCCGCGTGCACTTAAATGTGTTCCTAAAATAACTATAGAACCAGCTTGCTCTGAAGCCACCAAATATTTGTTTATATCTTCCCCAATTTCTCCATTACATAATTCCACACAAGATGTACTTGGTTGTCCAAACCCATGGTCAGTCATTATGTGCAAATAGCCTTTGTCTCCAACAGCTGCCCCAACATCAAAATTTCCCAACGAATTTAAAGGTAATTCGATTTGTGGATTTTCCACATACCCTCTTACTGTGCCCTTTGGAGATGCCTCTACCACCACTTTCCCTAGAGGTCCATTACCGTCAAATTTCATGATCATTTGACCTTGTTTTGCAGCCATAGAATTCACTAGGGCCACACCTGTTAGAGCCCTGCCTAAAGCAGCAGTAGCTGTATAAGATAAATTATGTTTATAACGCGCTTGTTGAGTTAAATAAGTTGTAGAGGCTATTGCCGACCGTATAGTGCCATCGCTAGATATTGCTTTTACTATACCGTCTTTCATATAAAGCACCTCATGCCTCATTTTCTATTATTTTAGCAGGATATTATAATTGTCAAAGCTTTTTTTATAAAAGACTAGCGCTAATTACACGGGACAGATTATTTATATCGCTGTGAATAATAATATCCTGCCACAACCCAGTCTGATTAAGGATTTCAGCAATTCGCCTATCTTGTTTATCGCCAATTTCTATAATTAAATTGCCTCCTTTTTTAAGGAATAAATTTGCAATGCCGGCAGTTTTTCGGTAAAAACCTAATCCATCATCATCCCAGCCGAACAAAGCATTATCCGGCTCCCAAAGCGAAATTTCTTTTTGCAAATTTGCCTTTTGATTTATTGGAATATAAGGCGGATTAGAAACAATTACATCAAAGGGGCACAAATTATCTATGTCACTAAGCTGAAAAGACAATATATCCTTTTCTATTAGTTTTAATCTAGAGGCAACATTATGATATTGAGCATTAGTCAAACTAAGTTCAATTGCTTTTCTATTGATGTCTAGACCAAAAACATGCGCATCTTTCTTCTGACAAAGAATTGCTATTGAAATTGCCCCACTTCCTACACCAATTTCAAATATTTTTGGCTCTTTAATATTGGCAATTTTTTCCAGAGCAATTTTTACAAGTATTTCCGTATCAACCCGTGGTATAAAAACTCCTTCCTTAACAAAAAGTGTTAGTCCCATGAATTTTGTTTTTCCAAAACAATATTGCAGGGGTTTGTGCTCCTGTCTTGCGTCAAGAATGTTTTTTATGCTCTCTAGATCAAGGTTGTCTAATTCTTTGTCTAAACTAGCCAATTGATGAGCTAATGGCATACCAGTTACATGCTCAATAATAAGCTCTGCTTCTCTTTTTGCTTCAGCTTGTTCTACACCAATAGACAAAAGTCGATTGATTATATTATCGCGCTCTTGTTTTAGTGAAGTCATTAAGCAATTAACTTGCCACCTGCGTAGATGATTCTAAAAGCTTTTGTTGTTCACTCAATATAGATGCTTCAATCAATTTATCCAGGTCGCCTTCCAAAACTTGTTGAAGCGAAAAGTTAGTGTTAAGCCTATGGTCGGTTACACGATTATCTTTAAAATTATAAGTACGAATTTTTTCTGAGCGGTCGCCTGTGCCTACTTGCGATCTCTTAGCTTCAGCCATTGCTTTTTGTCTTGTTTCAAGCTCAATTTGATATAATTTAGCTCGCAAAATTTGTTTTGCCCGTTCTTTATTCTGTAACTGACTTCTTTCTTCCTGACAGGCTACCATAATGCCACTTGGTTTATGAACAATACGTACGGCTGTTTCTACTTTGTTGACATTTTGTCCACCAGCACCACCAGCACGCATAGTACTAATTTCCAAATCTTTTTCTTCTAGCTGAACATCAATCTCATCCGCTTCCGGCATTACTGCTACAGTTGCTGTCGATGTATGTACTCGTCCTGACGCTTCAGTTTGTGGAACTCGCTGCACCCGATGTACACCAGATTCAAATTTGAGTTTACTATAGACACCTTCACCACGAATATTGACGATAATTTCTTTATATCCACCAACTTCACCATCATTGTAGCTAGCTACTTCTGTTTTCCAGCCTTGTTTATCAGCATAACGTTGATACATGCGAAATAAATCACCAGCAAAAATCGATGCTTCATCGCCACCAGTACCAGCCCTAATTTCGACAATGATATCTTTTTCGTCATTAGGGTCTTTAGGTAATAATAAAAGGCGCAATTTATTAGTTAATTGATCAAGCCTTTCTCTAAGCTCAATCACTTCTGCTTCAGCTAAACTACGCAGGTCTTTGTCTGTTTCGGTGCGCAAAATTTCTTGAGCCCCTTCAATTTGATGTTCAACATCAAGAAATTGTCGATAGCTATCTACAGTTTCTTGCAATGGTCTGCGGGTTTTAGCTAAACGTTTATATGTATCTTGATCCTGAATGATTTGAGGATCAGCTAGTTTTTCTTCAAGCTCAATAAAAGTCTTTTCAATTTCTTTTAGCTTGTTAATAAAATGTTCCATTACATTCAGCCATTGTGGTTAAACAAATCTTTAGAAAACCCGGAGAGGGAGGGATTCGAACCCTCGCTGCGCTTTTGACGCAGACGGTCTTTCCAGGACCGCACGTTAGACCACTCCGACACCTCTCCATACAAGTTTTTTTAGAACTAAATTCGTCATTATATCTTAATTGGGTTTCCTGCGCTAATGACTAGCCGCGCTAAGTTTACTTATATTTTGCGCTTGCTCAATCATGGATAAAAACTCATCGGCTTTTAAACTTGCTCCACCCACTAAAGAGCCATCAATATCGCTTTCAGCCAATTGCTCACTAATATTTTTAGCATTTACACTGCCACCATATAATATTGGTATAGAATCGCCCAGACCTGGCTCGTTATGTGAGTTAGAAATAGTATTGCGAATTATCTTAATCACACGATTGGCTTCTTTTGCTTCACAGACCTTGCCAGTGCCAATAGCCCAAACAGGTTCATAAGCAAATATCATTTTTTTCAACTCAGAAGATGTAAGCCCCTGAGTAGCAGCCACAACTTGTCGACTCACAACCGCATCCGTCAGTTTATTTTCACGCTCATCGAGCGTTTCGCCTACACAAACAATAGGTATAAGGTTATGCGCAAGTGCAGCCTTTATTTTAGAGTTGACAGTTGTATTTGTTTCACCAAAATACTGACGTCTTTCCGAATGTCCAATCACCACATATTTTACTTTTAGCTCGGTAAGCATAATAGGCGAGATCTCACCAGTAAATGCACCCGAATCTCTATAGTCCATATTCTGGGCACCAATCACAATCTGGCTTCCTTGCACAGCCTGATGAGCAGTTTCCAGGCTTGTAAAGGGAGGGCAAACAATAATTGTTAGCAAAACAGGTGAAGACAACCCGGTCTTCAAATCCTCTATTAGCTTTTTAGCTTGCACACGGTCTAAATTCATTTTCCAGTTGCCAGCAATAACTATGGGGCGCTTAGTTTTATTCATACTAATTCTTGCCTTTAAACTTAGTTTTTCCTATTAGCAAAGTATATATGGATACTGCCTAAATTGTCAGAGCCTTCGCACTATTTATACAATTAGAAGTCAAGACAGTGCTTATTACAACGGTTTGGATTTAAAATAGTTCATTCAGATAATTTGCTAAATTTAGGATTATGACGCCCGACGATGAAACACCAGCTGAAAAAACATTTGCAGATACTTCATTAAGAGATGAATTGTTGCAAGCAGAGCTCGCTTTAAACAAAAAAGATTTTGCCAGCGCGCTTTCCACTTTAAGAACATGCTGGCTCAATAATCCATATGATTTAAGAATAGTCCAATTATTGAGCCTACTCATGAAAGAAAATGGCTTAGATGAATTGGCTGAACATTTGGATAAGCTTGGTTCTGATGTGGAAATTTTAAAATTTGATGCCCAAATGCTTTTTGATACTGGATTCAAATTGCTTGATATACGGCTGCCCGATTTAGCTGCCATGCTATTCACGAGAGTATTAGAATTAGTTGAAGATGAAGCAACTGTACACTATGAATTGGGTTTTGCTTTGATGCAAATGCATCAATGGGAAAAAGCCATCCCTCATTTTTTGAAGGCAGCAAAAAATGGTGATGATTTTGATACCCGCCTCAATTTAGTAGTTTGTTATACGCTGCTACGTAATGCTAGCAAAGCAGCAGATATGATTGGGGGCATGTCAGAATTAGTTGATAAACCAGAACACGAGAAAGAATTGACTCATCGTCGCATCGTTGCCAAACGACTAATGCAACACGAAAAGAAAACAAAATTGTCTGCTCGCGACTGGATGTATATTCTTTACGGAACATTGCTTATAAATCAAAATTTTGCAAGCAGCAGCTTATCTAAAATAACCAAATCACTTGTCGATTATTCATCCATTGCTAGCACTCTCTTAATTTTACGTGGAGTACTAGATGCATTTGGACTAGATTTTGATGTTATTGAATATTACAATCAAACATCAAGACCATTAGCAGAAGCGTTAGCTAGACTAATGGATTTGCCAGCACAAGCATATTTACACAAAGAGATAGAAAATCAAGATAGAGCACTGCTTATACTCACACATGCCAGTGATATAGTTGGACAACATACAAATTTTGTTCCGCTAAGTAGAATACGCACATTATTTGCTTATGGATTACCTACAAGCACAGTATTGCCAGTCACTCCAGATATTGTTGGATGCCTTGCACAAGAATGCATAATGCCTTGGACAGAATCATTTTTTTTACAGGACAATGAAACTATATCAAGCGAAAATTTATTACCCAATGAAATGCAAGTAGCGGCTGTGGACAAAATAATCGAAACAGCAGGCAATATAGAATCGCTTCCGAATCTTATACAAACAATACAAGAAATTATTGATTATTATGAAAACAAAAAAGAATTATTGATTGTGGGAAATAGTGAATTATTTACCGAAAGACCAGACTATACAGCCGAGGTACCCATTTAACAAACAAATGAAATGGCTTGAGAAATTTACACTCACTTTAAGTTATATAACCTGTATACCGCTGCGCGGGTTAGGTAATGATCAAAATCAATTATCGGGGCTTGCAAATTATTTAGCTCCAGCAGGTTTTTTTATTGGTTTACTTTTAATTTGTGAATATGAGCTTTTAAATTATTTGCATGCAAGCCAAATTTTAAGCGCAGCAATTATTACTATCAGCTGGTTTCTTATTACAGGCGGACTTCATTTTGATGGACTAATGGATACAGCTGACGGCATTTTTTCCCACAGCCATCCCGAAAGGATGATAGAAATAATGTCAGATAGTCGTACCGGGAATTTTGGTGCAATTGTTGGCATGTCAGTTTTGTTAGTTAAATTTGCTTGTTTAGCCTGCTTATCACCCTTATTTATCAAGCTTGCTCTCTTATTAATACCTGGCTGGGCAAGATGGTGCGAGACATATGCCATTTCATCATTTCCTTACGCAAAAAAATCCGGCAAAGGCAAAATATGGCACGATACATGTTCTTTTCCGCAAGACACATTATTATCTTCAATTGTGCCTTTGTTAATAACATTTTTCATTATTGTTTATGGAAATATTTCATGGACATTAATATCTACAATTGCTATTGTTACAGTTGTAATTGGTTCAATATGTGCTTTGTGGTTAAATTCCGTTTTAAAAGGGCACACGGGCGACACTTATGGTTGTGTCGTAGAAATATCCGAAACATTTTCCTTAGTAGTTTTAGCCTTACTAAGCCAAAATTAAAATCCGCTGCCTTGTCCTTCTAATTTATTTTTCTTTTGGAATGTACCACCGCCAAAACCAGAGTCTTGCTGGGAAGCTTTAGCATTTTCTACTTCTTGTTCATCACGCATTCTTAGCGCATCAAGACTGATTCCTTCCCGCCAAGCACGCATTTGATCTTCATATGCTTTCCTATCATCTTTAATTTGCTGAATAAGCTTTCCTTTTTTTATAAAATATTCTGCCCTGGTAGCCACATCAGGCTCATGCAATCGCTGTGCCACAGCATAAATAGCTTCCATATCAGGAATAGCTTTTGCTTTATCCAAAGCTTTTCTAAGTAAATATCTATTTTGATCTCGCATTTGAAATGGCTCTATTTTGCGAGCTAAGTCACATAATTCTTGCGAATCATTTTCATCATCAACTAAATCACGAATGACTTTTCTCAACAAATCATCCATGCCTAAAGACTTACATTCTTGAGCAAATACAAGCGCATCATTATAATCTTTGACACCAGTGTATGCTTTTTCCATAGCTAAATGTGCAAGATCATTTAAAGCAACTTCTTGTGCTTTTTTTGCTAACTCATATAAATCATTAACTGTTTTAGCATTTCTTGTTAATTGATCTATACACTGCCTGGTTATTTCAAAAAATTGGTATTTGCGAGCTTTCAAAGTCACTAATAATAAATCTTCTCTGGTGGTAGCAAGTGAAAAAGCTTTGCTTACGCATTGTCTTCTTGTTTCATTCATTGGATATGCATAGGGTTCAGTAAAAGCAGCTATCTCCAAACACTTTGGAACATCAGTTGCTTGATCCAAAGCCGCTAAAATATAAGGTTTTGCTTTTTCATATTTGCCAGATCGCAAATATCCTCTGCTTCTATCAAGCTTGGCTTGGCTAGCCTCTGTCAAAGTCGAATTAGTCCAAGAGCGCCTAGCAAAACCAGGCAACAAATTTAGATTAAAATTAAAACTAAGAATTATTCCAATAAAAACAGCTACTCTTAATACTATAAACATATTTTTGAACCTTAATTAAAGAACACTTTATTTAGTTACTTTATTCTATCTTATTAGTGAGCCGGAAGCTAAAATACCAGCAGCCAGGAAAAACAAATTCATGAACAAAATGACAAGCAAACGCATGATGCCAGTAGTTCTTTCAATAAATCCCGAACAAAGGCAAGAATTTGACCTTTTTTACCATGGTAAGTATATTCCTGCATTTTTAGAGTCCATCCCGGAAATCAGTTTAGCCAGACGTTGGGCACCGTTAACCAATAGAGCTGATGCTAAGTACATTACTATTTATCAGCTCAAAACCGAAAGTGTCATTGAAGCAATTGAAACCTCCATTAATAATTCCATGTCCAAACCAGAATTTAGGCAATTTAAAGAGTGGAAACAAAATAGTTTTACGTCTTTCGAACGTCAATTTTTTGACGAAAAATATACATCTTCCACGTCATCTAGCTGGCTAGATAATCCCTTTTTGTTATTGAATTGGGCTGGCACTTCATCCGAACGCTTAGATACAGAATTTATTCCTGAGCTTTTGAAAAAATGTCCTTATTTAAAATCTTGCCGAACTTATACACAAGCAGATAGTTTCAATTATCACTGGACAATTTTTGAACTTGCTAATGAATCATCTCTTTATTTACTTGAGAAAAAAATATTTCAATATAAAGCACTAAATCATTGGCTTAATGAATCAGTAAGTGAATATTCAATAACAAAATTTCAATTGATATATTCTTTTCCTACTCACTCTGATTAACTGCTTTTTCCATGCAGCTAACACATTCAGCTACAGGTATTGCAAATATACCTGCTTCATCGGCATCAAATGCCTGTCGCCATGTATCATAACCTTCCTGATAGTTGCCCATCTCTCCATTATCATCTATCATTTTAAGCACACTATTGGCAAGAGCATTTTCAGAAATAGGCATATGGCTAATTTCATGGGAAAACATGTCTGAGGAATATGGATTTTCTATTTTTAGCCCCGTAATTCTTACATGAACAATAGTTCCTTGTTTTGCATCTTGCTCTATTTTCACGATAACAAGAGTAGAGCTTTGCTCTTGTGGTCTGGTTTTATAAGTCCAAACTTGTCCAGCCTGAAATTTGGATTTAGTAGTCTGGTTCATTTATTTCTCACGCCAATGTGAAAGCAATCGTTTTTAATTCATTAGTTGTGAAGTCGACTAGAGCAATGCCATCCTTGTCATTTGCAGGTGTTACAATCGATTCATCTAGTCGGCACAAATCAATATGTTTATACGGCAAATTAAATCTCAACTGACAGGATTGTTTACTGTCAGATACATTTAAAAAGCGCATGATAAGCTTATTTTCGTCTTTATTTACATACATTGCTATTGTTTTGATAGCCGGATTATTTTTTTCAACAAAAGTCAATGCTTTCAATTTATTTTTTTCTTTGTGTCCAAAAGCTAGCCAAAATAGCTGTTCATATTGTTCAACCAATGAATAAGCTTCCATCTCTGAATCAATTGCGGCCCAACCATATGAAATCTTGTTTTTACCCAAACAATTAGCAGAGGGCGTTTGTATATGTGGACCAGCTCCACCACCGCGAGATCTCATATCTGCTTTCGATAACCATGATACGGCTCTCAATGCTGTAATTGTAATATTACTTCCTTCTACTCCATATTCTGGCAAACCAGTATTGAAAAATATCTGTTTATTAGCGGTAACAAAACGCTGACAAGCAAAACGATTAGGGCTTTGTTCTTGTCCTTTGCCTACAGGCAACTGCATATCTGAATTTTTATGCTCCCTTTCAATAAGAGAAAAATGATTTTCAGATTGTGTTGTACTTATGATTTCATTAGTATCAAATAAAATTTCCAATCTATGATCGCAGGATTTATTTTCCCATTCTGCATCAAAAAACAATATAGGAATGTCTTTTTTTAAAGTTAGCTTTATAGATATTTCATGTTGTACTTTTGATTTGGATCTAGCAAGCGTCCTATAGCTATCAATTGATTTGATAGCTGATTGATCTACAAATACTGCTTTTTCCGGAATATCAATTTGATATTTCAAAACAAGGGAAGCAATTAGTGGTCCATTTTCAAAAGGTTCAATAGAATTCAATTTTGCTTGAATATACGAATCGTTTTCTATTGGATCAAAATTGTATGTATCACCACCATCACCAATATCGCGTACTATATGTTTCAACACAAATTCTTTATTGTTAGCATTTACTTTAAGGTAATTATCTTTATCAATTTGGACACTTAATAGTCCATTGCTCAACACTTTATCGTCAACCTTGGCTCTATGCCCATTATCATTTTCACCAGTATTAATTGGCCAGTCGTAAGATTTACAACCTAAGGCTGGAATATCTTTTGCATAAATCCAACCTTGAATAAGTTTCACCTTCTTATAATAAGGGATTTGTCCCCAACCAGAAAACAATTCTTCCTTTTCAATAATCTTTTTTATTTGAATATTATTGCCAACCCATACACGCTGGCTGTCTAATTCTTCTACCCATTCAATATCAATTGGTCCAGAATAATTGCCATTTCCCATATTAAAGATAATCATTTGATTAGTTTTAGAAGCTGGATCACGATAGGAGGCACCAGCTATATCGTGTCTAGCTTTATCTTCCAAAGCATTCAATATTTGATGCAATCTTAAAGTACGACCACTCATTTCTGTATGTACGGGATCCACGCTGCACCCGCAAATGCTATCGTGAGGATGGTTTTCTAGTAACAATTTGGTAGTATAGTCCAATTCGTCTTTTGGATAATCGGATATTTGATTAGCATACAACATGCTTAGAAGCGGCAAGCAAAAACGAAATAATTTTCTTTCCGCTTCTCTGTTTTCTCTCTTCAAGTAAAGTCTTGCAGACAAAACACCATTGAGCACAAATGCACGTTCATATAATAATGCGGCTGTATTATCTCTCAATTCGCTTTTTATTTTTTGCAAATTGTTATCTTTTGCTGCTTTGTTTATTGTTTTTTCCAAGAACTCAGCCAGATTTACAATAACAATTTCAATGTCTTCTTTTTGCTTACGATAATAATCATTGAGTTCATCAATAATTTTTTGCAGTTTATTTGGCGGCATTGTGTGATCAAAACCAGATGGATATAATAATTCATCAGTATTGGCTTTAACATCCAATTGTTTTGCCAATTCATTTGCTAAATTAGATAACGCAGCACTATTATGATCTGGTGAATATTCGTGAAGGGACATTTGCCCATAGCCTTTTGTTAAATGATAAACAGTAACAACGCTTCCATCAGGCGATTGCCAAAGAAACAGTGGACCTGGAGCTAATTCAGGTACACCACGCCAAAGTACTGCATTGTCTATACCAAAACCTTTTAAAATTCTTGGTAAATCTTGAGTGTGACCAAATGTATCAGGGCAATAACCAATTAAACTTGGTTGGGCATATTTTTTTAGAGTCTTAATACCATATTGCAAATTGGCAATAAGACTTTCTCCACAGACAAGCATTTGATCCGCTAATACATACCATGGTCCTGCCGCTAATTTACCTGCATTCATCAAATTCGTAATTTTTGGCATTAGCTCAGGTGCTACAGCTGAGATGTCGTCAAAAATTATTGCCTGTCCATCTAAATAGAACTGCGGCAAATCCCCAGACTCTATTTGTTTGATAATTTGTTTTACAACATATAATAAATGCACACGCATAGACTCGAATGGCAAATACCATTCTCGGTCCCAGTGTGTGTGCATATAAACATGTAATTTTTTCATTGTTTTCAATATTTCAAAAGTGGCTCAAAAAATTCCTTACTAATATCCAAAGCAGCTTCTATATCCTGATAAGAATCACCAATAAATTCATCATCGAACTGAACAGAAAAACTGCCTTTATAATCATATAGTTTTAAAGCTTCAATAAATTGTTTCCAGTCAACTTGTCCTTTTCCCGACATTCGATAACGCCACCACAATGGACCAAATAAACCACTGTCCGCTAACATTGGGCGATTGATTTCCACATCATTTGCCTCAACATGATCTATAGCAGGCATTAGACCTGGTAAGATTGTCAAATAATCTATATTTTGCCACAAACAATCAGCTGGTGAAAAACTTAAAGATAAACCAGGACATACAGAAATAAGGTCTCGCCATTCTTGTGGGTACAAAGGGCGCCAGAAAGAAAGACTTTTACCCATATTTGAAATTGGCGTAGCAAGCCTAAGCAAAAGTTTGATATTGTCTTTTTCCAACATTTGAATAGCTGGTGTAATTATTTCTTGCACAGATGATTTGAAATCATTTTCGACGGATGATTTCAAATCAAACAATATTTTATTGCATCCAATAGTTATACACACGGATTTGAGCTTAGCAATCATTTGTTGAAACTGTTGAATTGACTTTTTGTCAGATAAGTCCAGTATGTGATTGAGTTTCAAACAAGCAATTTCAATCTTTTTCTCTTGAGCCAATTTATTTACATCTTGCAAATATTCTTTTTCTGACAAACTTAAAGCTGTTTCCGATTCACTACCATCATCAACAGGCTCAAAAGAATATTCAAATGCAGAAATATTTTTTGATGAAGCTAATTCAATTGCTTCTTTTAGTCCCAAACCAAATTTGGTGGCATCAAAGCAAACTTGCATAATTTCCCGTCTTTCAATTACATTGTCATCATGTAATCACGTCTAACCTGCGGATCAGTGATTTCATTAATATCCATGCGAGTGCATGTAACCACCTGAAAATCTCCATTACGCATCACAGAAATTGTAACTGGTGTACCAGGAGATCCAATAATTAAGTCATAAACTTCGTCTTTTGTAAGTCCCATTGTAGGAATACCATCAACAGCTACGATAATATCGTTGGGTCTTAGCCCCCTACTAAAGGCTGGTGTGCCAGGAAAGACCCTGTTGATAACAGGCTGTTTACCTAAAGCAAGAACAAATTTTACTCCAATAATGCCAAATCCAGATTGGCTTTCTAAAGCAAAAGAATTATCTCTAACTCTTGATTTGAGAAAAGCGTTATCAAGAGAAGTTCTTCCACTTATCCCTTTTAATCTAGTTTGTTTTTGTTCCAATTTTGTACTGTGTTCGACGCCGCCTTTGAGTGTTCCTACAGATTTTTTATTGAGAGCAGGACTTATTTCTTTAGGACTTAAGGCGTCTAGTTTTGGTATATCAGCCTTCAATTTGGATGATTCTTCCGCCCAAAGCGGCAAATTGCTCCAGAACAAAATGTTCATTGCTAATGCCAACTTAAATATTTGATTGAAATTCACGCACGCGCCCATTTACAAAATAGACCTATGTCAACATGTTTAATACATACCCAGACTTGTTCATTTTGTCTTTAGTTCCTAATAAAAATATTTACTTCTAGTATATGAAAGTTAAGCTAATATTGCTTAGATAAACAATAAGACATAAGCTAATCTCAACCTAAATTGAGCGGTATGATTAGTAATCATGCTTTTAAACTTGCACTTCCATGATTGGGCAAGTAAATAAGTTTAATATTGGCAGCCATGGTAAAGCCAAAAGTTGACGGGAGGATAATTGTGAGCAAAGTAACTGTAGTAGGAGCAGGTTTTGTTGGAGCAACAGCAGCTCAATATATTGCCGATAAAGATTTAGCAGATGTTGTATTAATCGACATAGTAGAAGGCATTCCTCAAGGCAAAGCATTAGATCTATTGCAAGCTGGTCCTCTCAATGAACGTAGTCGAAATTTAGTAGGTACAAATAATTATGCAGATACTAAAGATTCAGACATCATTGTTATTACAGCTGGTATTGCTCGTAAACCTGGCATGTCTCGCGATGATTTACTGAAAACCAATGCTGCCATAGTAAAGCAAGTAGCTAGCGAAACCCTAAAATATTCTCCAGAAGCAATATATGTTGTAGTGACAAATCCTCTGGATGTGATGGCATATTTAACATGGCAAAGCACTAAATTGCCAGCATCAAGAGTAATTGGTATGGCGGGCGTGCTTGATAGTGCACGTTTTCAGACCTTTATTAGCTTAGAACTTAATGTCGCTGTGGAAGATATTAGAACAATGGTTCTAGGCGGGCATGGAGATTTAATGGTGCCCATTCCACGCTTTTCAACCGTAAATGGCATTCCAATTACTGAACTTTTACCAGCCCACAAAATTGAATCCCTTTGCCAGCGCACCCGCGATGGTGGAGCAGAAATTGTCTCTCATTTAAAAACTGGCAGTGCTTATTACGCGCCAGCAGCTTCTGCTACACAAATGGTCGAGTCCATTTTAAAGGATAAAAATAGACTACTTCCATGTGCTGTATTGGCAGAAGGACATTATGGTATCAAAGATGTATATGTAGGTTTGCCGGTAATTCTTGGACGTAAAGGGGTAAGAGAAATTGTTGACATTAAACTCAATGATCAAGAGCTTGCCGCGCTGAAAAAATCTGCCGATTCAATTAAAGAGAATATTCAAACCATGCAACAGCTATTAGTAGCTGTATAAAGGCAATACCTGTTAAAAAAATGGGTAAAAGATGAATATACAAATTAATTGCTTATCTTAGTTGACCTATTTGAGATAAGATAAGAGAAGATTAGAGAGGGGGATTTTGAAGTGAGTGAAGAAGATTCTAAAGCGATTAATAGTGAATCAGCTCCTAAAAATCGTACGGATAGAGATAGTTATGTAGAGAATGTAAAAACATCGCTTAATCTTATGTTGACAGCTGCTTCAACAGAAGGGGCGAAATTGCGCTGGTCGGATTATGTAGCAGTAAGTTTGTTACCGATTTCCAGCATTCTTTTGCTTTTAGTTTCGGTAATGTCCGAAAGTCTTACAATTAGGCCATTGCTTGTAATTTTAACAATGCTTTGTGTTTTATATTATATTGGTAGCCGTATGGGTGTTGTAAAAACGCTAACATCCAGACAATCTTATTTGATTTTGCAAATGTGTATTGCTTGTTTCATATTTGGTTGTGTGTTTGCCTTATTTATTATTGATAGCCGAGATTTTGTTTTTCAAACAATACAAAAAGGTTTCTGACATACATATGAGCAGCAAAGTATTTCCTGGTCTTTCCCTAATAACAATTCAATTATTATTAGCCATAACGTTAAGTACACCAATTATGGCTCTGGAAACGCCCACGACCGCCGTACCCGATCTTAAAGCTGATTCTGATTCAGCTTTGGTAGAGTCCGAACGCAAAGATATAGACAAGGTACTACAAAATATTGAAACTGCTTGGAATAACCACAATCTAGAAACAGTTATGTCTTATTACGCCGATGATTATATGAATAATGACGGCTTAGATAAAAAAGCTATTTCTGCTCTAACACAAGACTTCTGGAAAAATTATCCGGATGCAAAATCAACATCGCAAACAAAACAAATACGGGTTGAAGGTCCTTTTGCTACTGTAGAATCATGTGATATTGCAGTTGGTACTACCGCTAAAGAAATGCCTGGCATAGGCACTAAAGGCGAACTAAAATCCATTTCAGAAGGTCAATTGTATATAAGAAAGCATGGAAATAGCTGGAAAATTATTGGAGACAGAATTGACTATGAAAAAGTAAGAGTTTGCTTTGGCTTGGCAAGACAATTAAAAGCTATTTTTGCAGCACCAGAACAAGTTAAGGCTGGCAAAAAATATTCAGCAAAAGTAGAGCTTAGCTTGCCTGTAGGACTAACTGCTTTTGGTTCAATCACAAATACGCCACTTACATATCCACAAGCCACAGAAGACGAAACTTGGCGTCCAATGAATGAACCTTCCGTGGACCATCCACTATTGGAGAGAGTGATGGAAGCTAATAATAAAAACAGAAACGAATTATTATCAGCTACAGTAGGAATTACAAATTCTGCTAAAAATTCACTTATGGGAATAGCCTTTTTAACTAGAAGACTAAATATTGTTCCAAACATGGAAGAAGAAAAAAAGCCAAGCAGCGAAACTGCCTCTAGTGGTCATACCACTGCTGAAGCTCAACACTAATTTATCCACATGAAAAAATTTGCTCACTTTTCTTACTGGCTCCCGCCAATTGTAATAATTGCTTGTTTGGCAATTGATTTACTTTCAAAAATATGGACTAATCAAAACTTGATTGGCGTTTTACGCCAACCTATAATTCCTGGTTTTCTTCACTTCCATCTAATAACTAATACTGGTGGTGCTTTTGGTATTGGTACTAATTTCAATGTCGTAGTAGCCATTTTAGCTACTACCGTGCTTTTAATTTTGGTGAGGTGGTTTTATAAAAGGCAAAAATCACAGAATCCTTTGAGCATGATAGAAACATTTGCTATATCGTTAATTGTAGGTGGTGCTCTCGGAAATATTATCGAAAGGGTAATTATCGGGCATGTGACAGATTTTCTAGAATTTAGTTTTATGCCATCTCCTGTTTTCAATCTTGCTGATGTACTAATTGATATTGGCGTAGTAATTTATATTTTAAATAATTTGAATAACGACGAGACGCCTTCATGACTGAATCCACAAAGTTAACAATTTCACTTGATCTAAAAGGCAATAAGTCATTGCGTCTGGATCAATATTTAAAGGATTATTTCAAAGAAGGAGATGAAAAACTTAGTCGGACACGTATTCAGAAATTAATCGACACCGGAGCAATTCTTGTAAATAATAAACAAGTAAAAGCTAGTTATAAAATCCAAGAAAAAGAACAAATTACTATATTCTTGCCAGAGCCTATTCCCCTAAAAATTGCAGCACAAGAAATTCCACTTTCTATTGTTTACGAAGATAAGCATTTAATTGTGATTAATAAGCCAGCCGGCATGGTTACTCATCCAGCAACATCACATCGTGAGGGTACTTTAGTAAATGCATTATTACATCATTGCAAAAAAAGCTTATCAGGAATATCCGGCATATTAAGGCCAGGTATTGTCCACAGACTAGACAAAGACACTTCCGGATTAATTGTAGTTGCTAAAAATGACGTCACACATATTGCATTGTCGAATCAAATCAAAGAACGCCTTGTCAGTCGTGTCTATATCGCATTATTAGAAGGTACATTACCAGGCGAGCGTGGTGAAATTAATAAACCAATTGGGCGTCATCCAAAGGATCGAAAAAAAATGGCTGTCAATGAAAAAGGCAAAATTTCTATTACCAATTATGAAACATTATATCAGTTGAATAAATACTCACTCATAAAAGCATCTCTAAAAACCGGTCGTACTCACCAGATTCGCGTACACATGGCAAGTCTTAATTCTCCTGTCGTGGGCGATATTGTTTACAATAATAAAAATAGTGGAAGCCTCTTAGCACGTAAAAAATTAGGTTTATCAGGACATGCGCTGCATGCAGCTTACCTTACATTTATACATCCACACACAAATGAGCTGCTACAATTTGAAGCTCCACTTCCTCATGATTTCCAAAACTTACTTAAATCTTTAGGGGTAAAAAATGTTTTCAATTATGTCTAGTAGATTAGTTTTAATTGTTGGAGCTGCCTTAGTTGTTTATTTAGTTTGGTCCAATCAAAGCATCACTACTTTGAATATATTTAGCATGCAAATAAACTTATCAGGCGGTATGCTAGTTTTAATTGGTTATTTAATAGGACAAACAGCCTTAATTTCTTATTCTCTAACAATTAAAACAAATCAGCAAAAAACAAATGAACATTTAGAAGAATGGAAAAAACAAGATACAAAACTTGCTGCTTCTGTTCAAAGCGATAGAGAAAAGCAGTTGGAAGCAAAAATTGAGACATTGGAATCAGCTTTAAAACAAGCTCTAAAAAGAAGCTGAATTTATTACGAACTTCCTTCACCTTTCATCTTAAAATCAGATGCTTTAAGTCCATCAATAAATTTTTTGAACTCCTCAGCTTCAGCCTCATCTTTTTCAAAATCAGCTGGAATAGTCCCCTCAGCTACAACTTGGGGAGAAACAAGTATGGGTGCTTTCGCTCGCAAAGCAAGAGCAATGGCATCAGATGGACGAGAATCAATAGTTTTGACTACTTCCATTTTGCTTTTTGGCTCATTAAGCTGTAAAACAATTGTTGCGTAATAAGTACTTGAAGATAAATCATTAATTTCAATGTGCTTTATTTTGTAGCCTAATTCATGAATTGTATTGAGAAGCAAGTCATGAGTGAGCGGTCTTTCTGGCTTTTGATTGTCAAGCGCGCGTGTAATTGCATTTGCTTCAAAAATACCTATAAAGATAGGTAAAGCTCTTCGTTTACCTGGATCATTCAATATAACTATTGGATGCCCGGTTCTGGTGTCTAATGCAATTGCAGCAACGTGCATCTCAATCATGGTGCGCCTTCTGTAAAGTAAAGCTCAATTTTGTTATTCCCCTTTTATGTCTTCTATCATATATTTTATCTGTATTAAAGATAAATTTTTGCTAGACAATTGAAGCAAATCTCCAAGCATTTATTTGATTTGTTCATTCTTGCCGGCATAATTATTTACAGTTACAATATCCAGGTATAAGACTAAAGGGATCGCTTGCTAATGTAAACCCTTTGTTTTTAGTCCGGATGGCGGAATTGGTAGACGCGCACGTTTGAGGGGCGTGTGGGCAACCGTGAGGGTTCAAGTCCCTCTCCGGACATTTTTTCAAAACCTAACAAATAAAATCATGAACTTAATTCGCCCACAGTGGCCACATACAATACAAGACATTATTGGCGCACTCGATGGAATTTGGGGCATCGTAGGAGCAATATCCGTTGATGGCAATTTACTTAGATTAGAACGCAGTTTAAAAGAACCTCTTACTTATTCATTGACTTTTTATAAGGGCGAAAACGAATCAGAAGTTGTGAATTGTAAAACATACAATAGTGATGAAAAAATGGTAGCTGTGAATGAATTTGCTAAACAGCTTGGTTTTACTGTCTCATAGTTATTGGGTTTCATTTGCTCAAGGAAATCGAGCATGCTAAAAAAGCAAAGCAAATATCTGGGCATTATTACACAAGGTTCTTTATCAACAGGACTAGAGATGCGACTTGATAGCAGGACCTCTGTAGAAGAACTCCGGGTTGGTCGCTTCGTTGTCATAGAAGGTTTGAAAAATCGTTTTTTTAGTATGTTAACTGATGTTTCTTTGTCAACCAGCAATCCCCAAATTCTCAATTTTCCACCTGATACAGATGAGTTTATCATGACGGTTTTATCAGGCACAGCGACATTTGGTACAGTCAAGATCCAGCCAATGTTGATGCTAGAAAAAACGAATGCTGGTGTAGATGAATTAAGACCAGTAAAAACTATTCCTAGTCATTTTTCATCAGTATACGAAGCAAGTCATTCTGATTTTGCTCTTGTATTTGGGCAAGAAAATGAAAACGATCCCAAAGATGGGCATTTCAATATTGGTCAGCCACTTAATATGGATATACCAATTTGTATGGACTTGAATAAATTTATTGAGCGTTCAAATGGCAT
This sequence comes from Candidatus Obscuribacterales bacterium, assembly GCA_020054205.1. Classification (GTDB taxonomy): domain Bacteria; phylum Cyanobacteriota; class Vampirovibrionia; order Obscuribacterales; family Obscuribacteraceae; genus JAGVLS01. Next base: position 147,597 of record JAGVLS010000021.1, read on the forward strand.
TTTTGGTAAATCAGGTACAGGCAAATCATTTCTCACACGCATATGTCTTTCTGGAATAGTCAAAAAAGATTTGGCTTCCGTCCTAATATTTGATTTACATAACGAATATGGCTGGCAAGCTATGTCAGAAAACAAATCAAGTCCACGCGTCAAAGGCTTGAAACAATTATTCGGATCTGATGTAGTAGTAGTGAGTTTAGATAAAGAATCATCCAAAGCAAGAGGCATCCCTGATGCGCATGAGCTATATATAGGGCTAGACCAAATTGAAATTGAAGATTTGGAATTATTAAAAACAGAACTGGCACTTTCGGAAGCAACTATCGAAAATGCCTACATTGTTAAAGAAAAACTTGGTAGTGATTGGATATCAACCTTGCTCGATATGACAGGAGAAGAAATTGAAGATTTTGTCACACAACACAAAGGACATCCAACTGCAATTAAGACATTACAGAGACGTCTCAATACTGTAGTACAAAAAACTGCCTATTTAAAACCACGTGTTTCACATAATTACATAGATGAATTACTTGCTTATATTCAAGCTGGCAAACATATTGTGCTGGAATTCGGACGCCAAAACAATCTCTTATCCTATATGTTAGCAACAAATATCATCACACGAAGAATACACAAGAGTTATGTAAAATTTTCTGAGATGTATATTGCCAATCCAGATAAAATGCAAGCTCCACGTAAACTGATGATTGTTATTGAAGAAGCACACAAGTTTTTAAGTCCACAAGTAGCCAAACAAACTATTTTTGGCATTATTGCTCGCGAAATGCGTAAGTATTTTGTGACATTATTGATAGTGGATCAAAGACCAAGCGGCATTGATGGCGAAATCTTAAGCCAAATTGGCACTCGCGTAACTGCACTACTAAATGATGAAAAAGACATTGATGCTGTTTTTACCGGCGTATCAGGTAGTCAAACCCTACGGACAGTTTTATCGCAACTTGATCCAAAACAACAAGCATTAGTTTTAGGTTATGCAGTACCTATGCCTGTTGTCATACGCACGCGTCCATTTGATCAGAAGTTTTATAAAGATATATCTAATAACAGAATAGAAAGCAAAGACAGCGATTTAACTAAAAAAGAACGTGCAAAGCTTGCTCAAGCTGAGTTATTTGGTAGCCATTAGAGGCTTGCCAAATAAGAGGGAATTTGCGATATTGTGATGCGGTCAGCATCGTAGTCAACACTTGCATTGCTTAGCTCTAATACTAACAAGAATTTTCACAATAACCTTCCGCCAGAGGAAGGCGACCTTCAAGATACATTTATTGAAGTACGTGAACCAGCAGAATTAACTTTTTGCATCATATTAGCAGCAGCCTTTGCTGGTATTGCCAAATATTGTTGGTTGCCTCTTTTTCAAGCAGGCAATTTGTACTTATTCATTTTCATGGAAGGTTTTTGCATCACCATTGTTATTTGGTGTTTAATAACTGGTTTGCGCCCCTACACTCGTCCAGCTGTATTGCAAGTGAGCACACATGGCATCAAATACAGTGCTCCATATTGGTTGCCACGCAAGACTATAAATTGGGACCAAATATTTCGTTTATATATCAGCCCAGAATTAGTAATTATTCTCTATCATCCTCTGCCATCAAGAAAAGGAATACGAATAATGCTAATTGAATTAGGACGGCTCTCTGATAATCACAAAGTTTCAGATAGCATACTTAAGTATTCAAAATTAGATCCTACTTTCATGGCTAATCCTGGCTGGATTACCAAAGCAGTACAATTGATTCTTTATGGACTAGTAATTCTTTGGATAGTTAGAATTCTTGTGCCAGTCTCTTAATAAAAATGCTTATTTTGTTTTTTCTTTAGAGGCCTCTTTGCTTGCTTCTCTTAAATAAACAACCAGGGCAGACAACTCAATATCACTAATGGTTTCTATGGGTTGACCTGGCATAATGCCATGCTCAGTACGGATATATTGCTTCAATTCGTTATCAGAGGCAAAACGCTCGTTGATTTTATCTAGAGCTGGACCTAAATTGGCTTTGAGCCCCGCATGACACGTATTGCAGCTGCGCAAGAAGACCTGTTCACCGGTTAATTGATCAGACAAAGCAGCTTCCATTCTTTGCCTTACTTTTCGCACCCTCTCTATTCTTTTTACCTCTTCTTTCATAGAGCACCCTTGAAAAGGTACAGTAATCAAGATTGCCAATATGAATAGGCTAGTTCTCTTGAGTTTTATTAAGTGCTTCAACTTTACTAACCTATCGATTTAGATTTTCTTGACATCGGATTGCTGTTAATTTTACAACTAGATATTAGCCGACAAAATGGCAGTTTTTTATCAATTAGCATTTGAACTATATACTAAAAAGATCTTCCATTAATCATATAAATTAGCGATAGGTTAACATATACTTTACGTTGTCAGTGTAAAGTAAAGTAAGGGAATAATTTAAACGTTTTAGTTACTAATTTTTTGCGCTAAAAGCCGCCTATAGAAGTGGAGTCCATATGAAAACAGAGGTTACCAGGCTAGACCCCCCAGCTAGACCAGAAGCTGAAGAACAAGAACGCATTATCATTCATGGTGGCAAACCATTAAATGGCAGTGTGCAAATTAGCGGTGCCAAAAATGCTGTGTTGAAAATGATGGCAGCTGCACTCTTAACTAAAGGTGTTTCTGTTTTACGTAACGTTCCAAATCTAACTGATGTACAAATGATGGGTGATGTCATAGCCCATTTAGGAGCCAAGGTAACAGTCAAAAATAATGAGGTAATTATTGATTCTACTAAGGTTGAAGAAGTAGAAGCCCCATATGAATTAGTTAGTCAGTTAAGAGCCTCTTTTGTTGTGCTCGGTCCTTTATTAGCCCGCTTTGGGCAAGCTAAGGTTTCATTGCCTGGTGGCTGTGCTATCGGCGAGCGCCGCATTGACCTTCATGAAAGAGGACTGAAACTGCTGGGAGCAGAAGTCAAAATTGAACATGGTTATGTTTATGCCAATGCCGCCAAATTAGTTGGTTCCCGTATTTATTTAGATCGCCCATCCAATGGTGCAACTGAAAACATTATGATGGCTGCTGTTTTAGCAGAAGGTCAGACAATTATTGAAAATGCTGCTCAAGATCCTGAAATTGTTAATTTAGCTGATTTCATTAATGCTATGGGCGGCAAAATTCATGGAGCCGGAACATATCAAATGACTATTGATGGCGTTAAACCATCGAAATTGCATGGTGCCACATTTGATACTATTCCAGATCGCTTAGAAGCTGGTAGTTTTATGCTAGCAGTTATGGCTACAACAGGCAATATTACAGTAACAGGAGTCAATCCTCATCACTTATACTCACTAATCAGCAAAATGACTGAAATGGGTGCTGAAGTTTCAATTTATGCTCCAGATACACTTAAAGTAAAAATTAGTGGCAAGCCTTTAGCAACTGATATCACAACATTGCCTTATCCGGCTTTTCCAACTGATTTGCAGTCACCAGTTATGGCAATTTTAGCTGCATCCGAAGGAACTTCAATTATTACCGAGACAATTTACGAAAATCGCTTCATGCAAGCTGGTGAATTAAGGCGTATGGGCGCCGATGTTGCTCTTAAAGGCAATGTGGCTGTTATAAAAGGCGTGCCTCAACTAACTGGCGCAGAAGTTAAATCAAGCGATTTACGGGCTGGAGCAGCGCTCATCATTGCTGGACTCGGCGCACAAGGCATTACTGAAGTAAGTGGACTGAGACATATCGATCGCGGTTATGAAAATATAGTAGAGAAATTCACAGGATTAGGCGCTGAAATCTTTAGGCGTTGAAACTTTCTCTATTACAACTTGAAAATGAAATCCCAATGAAATGAGGTATTGGTAGGAATTGCTATGTATGTAATGAAATTTGGTGGCACATCAGTTGGATCTGCTCAATCAATGCACCAAGTAATTCAATTGGTGAAAGACGCATTGACTGAAAGCAAAAAACCACCAGTGGTAGTTTTATCAGCAATGTCTGGAATAACCAATAAACTAATTGAAGCAGGCGAATACGCTTTAAATAAACAAGTAGATAAAGCAAAAAATATTATTGATCAAATTCGTGCGCATCACAAATCAACAATCGAATCGTTATTTTCCGAAGAAAATATACAACAACAACAACTATTACAGCAATTGGAAAAATACTACGATGAACTCATTGTCATATGCCAAGGTGTTGCTTATTTAGGAGAATTATCCAAGCGTTCTCTAGATGCAATATCAGGTATTGGTGAATTATTATCATCCAAAATCATTGGAGCATTAGCTAATCGCGAAGGTATTCCATCTGCCTGGATCGACGCCCGTGAGTTTCTTATTACGGATGATAATTTCAATAAAGCTAGTCCTTTGTGGGATAAGTTAATTCCAGCTGCAAATGAAAAATTACTTCCTTTACTGAAACAAAACAAAGTAGTTTTTACTCAAGGATTTATTGGCAGCACTACCGATGGCATAAGTACCACATTAGGTCGTGGTGGTTCTGATTATAGTGCATCAATTATTGGTGTAACTGTTAATGCTAAAGAAATCCAGATATGGACTGACGTAGATGGCATGATGTCAGCCGATCCCCGTATTGTGCCAAATGCTAAATTACTCTCTGAAGTTTCTTTCCAAGAAGCATCTGAATTAGCTTATTTTGGAGCTAAAGTATTGCATCCACTCACAATTAAACCAGCAGTGGAAAAAAATATCCCAGTGAGAATCCTCAATACTTTTAATACAAAATCTGCTGGTACCCTAATCAAAGGACAAGTAGCCACAAATGGTGAGACAGTTAGAGCTGTAGCAACAAAAAAAGGAATCCGAGCAATATTTTTAAGTTCACCACGCATGCTTATGACTCACGGCTTTTTAGCACAAGTTTTTTCCGTTTTTGATAAATACAAAGTTCCTATCGATCTAATTTCCACATCAGAAATATCTGTTGCCATGACAGTAGATAGCAAAGAAAATATTGAAGGCCTTTTATCAGAGCTTAATCAATTTGGCGAAATAAATATTATGGATGATGTAGCTATTGTCTCAGTTGTTGGTCGGCAATTCCGCTATCAAAATGGTATTGCTGGACGTGTATTTAATGCTCTAAAAGATGTGAACATAATGGTAATATCTGGTGGTGCTTCAGATATAAACTTAAACTTTGTCATATCGTCTAAAGATGCAGATAAAGCAATTAAACAATTACATACAGAGTTTTTTAAATTAGAAAGTGTCTTAGCTGGATAAATTCAATTTTTTAGGCTGAGTCTTCTAATTTATCAACTCTTTTTTCCAACCTAGTCAATCTTTCTTCGTGTTTCATGACACTACCATTAATGGATACAAGGTAATTACCAATACCATCTAGTTTGGTACCCACTTCCTTTTGAAAAGACGTCAGTCTATTGTTAGTTTCGTCAATCCGATTACCAAGCTCCATACCCATTTTGTCAATTCGCAAATTTGTTCCATCCAGACGTGAATTTGTATCGTCTAAACGCGAGTTGGTTTCATCTATGCGTGAATTTGTATTATCTATGCGCGAAATCGTTTCGTCTAAACGCGAGTTCGTTTCATCTAAGCGTGAATTAGTCCCTTTAATCTCAACTTTCATTTCATTAAGGACTTTAGTAACTTCTACAAAGCCACCTTTTACTTCTTTAGCTATTTTATTGAGGGTATCATCTGTATTCATTTAATTAGCTCTCAAAAAACGATTGTCCTATATCTAATAACGCTAAAATCATGTAAAGGGTTCAAACCTAGTATACCAAAATTGCTCTTTAGGACAAAAATTAATCTGGACGATATTTAAACTAAGCACATTTTGGTTTGCGCAAATAACGGTATGAAATAGCTTCTGCAACATGTATAGCTTGAATATCGGCAGAATCATGTAAATCAGCAATAGTTCTGGCAATTTTTAGAATACGATCATAAGCACGTGCTGAAAGTCCCAATTGCGTAACTGCTCGCACTAGCATTTCTCTTGTTTTTGTATCAACCTTACAAAACTTCTTTACTTGCGCTTGATTCAATTGTCCATTAAAAACAAATTTGTCTTCAGCAAATCTTTGTTTTTGTCTTTCCACTGCTGCATTAACTAATAAGCGATAATGCTCTGAAGGCATTGAAGAATTCTCGCCAGACAATTCATTTTCCTCCAGCCTTGCTACTCTTATATGTAAATCAATTCGGTCAAGTAATGGTCCAGATAAGCGAGACCAATATCTATCAGCTTGATATGGTGTACACACACATAATTTATATGTATCTCCCCGATAACCACATGGACATGGATTACACGCACCAATCAATAAAAATGCAGCTGGATAAGATAAAGTTTGACTGGCTCTACTTATCGTTACCATACCTGTCTCTAGCGGTTGACGTAATGCATCCAAATAAGATCGAGGAAATTCTGTCATTTCATCTAAGAACAATACTCCATGATGACTAAGAGATATTTCACCAGGCTTAGGATGACTACCACCACCAATTAGTCCATTGATAGATGCACTATGATGTGGACTACGAAATGGTCTGCCAGAACAAATACTTGCTTTATTCGATAATAAACCAGCCACACTATACAATTTTGTCAGCTCTAATGCTTCAATAAATTCAAGCGGCGGCAAAATACCAGGCAATCGCTGAGCTAACATTGATTTGCCAGAGCCTGGTGGTCCAACCATTAACATATTATGCTTACCAGCAGCAGCAATAGTCAGAGCACGCTTAGCAGTTTCTTGACCTTTTACATCTGCAAAATCAGCGGTTGAATTATTATTCTTTTGACAAGCAAGTAATTTTTCTCTGCCATTAGCCTTAAGATAACTCGTCCTATTTGGATTAAGCAATAGATTTACTACTTGTTTTAAATGGCTAACAGGATAAACACGCAACCCTTCAATAAGTTGCGCTTCTTGCGCATTATTTTCTGGAACAATTAAGTCTGAAATACCAGCATTTTCACAAGCCATCGCCACTGGTACCACACCATTAACTGAGCGCACCGATCCATCTAATCCTAATTCGCCTATTAACCAAAATTTGTTAATATCATTTGACACTAAATAACCAGTAGCAGCAAGAATGGCTATAGCTATAGGTAAATCATAAGCTGGACCTTCTTTACGAGTATCAGCTGGTGCTAAATTTACTATCCATTTTTTACCAGGTGGCAATATAAAATCACAAGCTTTAATAGCTGAACGAACTCTCTCTTGAGATTCTTTAATAGCAGCATCTGGCAAACCTACTATATGAATTTGCCCAATACCACCACTACAATCAACTTCTACTTCTATTTTATATGCATCAACACCAACAATTCCTGATGAATAAACACGTGCAAACACAAAAGCTCTCCTTATAGGCAAACGTGCACAAGGCAATTAAACCTATTGACTATTTATTGCTAATTACACTTACTAAAACGTTTTTTTTAGCAAAAAAGTTCAATTTAGCCAGTAAAATTTATCAAGAGAGAAGTCAAGCTACTTCTTTAGGCTCTACTTTAAAAGATACTTTCTGTCCAAGCTTGTCTAGATATTTTAGTAGAGTATCAATTGTGTACAAATCTAATTTCATAGACATAATCTCAGCAATTCTAGGCTGGGAAACACCCAATTCTTGTGCAGCTTTTCTTTGCGACCAGCCGCGTCCTATAATGAGATTAGTTATTTCAATCGCCAATTGTCCTCTTACAAAGAAATTAGTTGCTTCTTCATCCGTAAAACCTAAATCTTTGAATATATTGCTGGAGCTAATTTTCCAAGACTTTCTTTTTTTTGCCGGTTTAGTTTTTTTTGATCTCGGCATATGCCATCCTCGCTATCTGAACATTTATTCGTGACATTCTGCTTGTTTTCTTTTCAAAGGCATGTAAAACATAAATAGCTTCAGAAAATTTTTCTACATAAATCACTCTATACTCATTCAATTTATGTATTCGAATTTCTTTAACTCCAACTCCTATGATAGACATTGGTTTCCAATCATCGGATTCTTGTCCAGCCTGTACTTTTTGTAATTGCCAGCCAATTGCTTTGCGCACTTCAAAAGGAAAGCCTCTAATGGCACTTTGACTTCTCCTTATAAAAATCACGGACTTTAGTTTCACGCCTAATTTCCTCTGATTATACGCTTATTCGTATCACCGGTCAAGCAAGTTACTTTACGAGCAGAAATATGATTAGAATTACGGCTTATATTTACTAAAACGTTTGTTTTAGCAAAAAAGTTCAATTCAAAAGCAAAATTAATGCCGCTTGTTGTCTGACTACGAGAAGTTTTATTTTGCAGTTAAGCTTCCTTCAACACCTGGTACAACCCAATTCATTGATTCAATGAAATCCAAGGTTGGTTTTTGTCCAGCTGCTAAAAGCTGTTTGCCGTTTCTATCTTTTAAAGGTCCTTGAAATACAACATACTCACCTTTTTCAATCTTTTTCTCTAAGGCTAGCGCTTCTTGCTGCACTGATTTTGGCACCACTTTTCCAAATGAGGATAATTTTGTGTATCCATCATTCATTGCATATCTGTAATTACCTGGTTTAAATGAATGATTGATCACCGTATTAGCGATTTTTACATAAAGAGGGCCCCAATCCCAAGCTTCGCCAGTTAGCCATCCTTTAGGAGCAAATTTGTTTAAATCAGTATGATAGCCAACTGAATAAATTCCATTTTTTTCTGCCGTTTGTACAACAGTAATTGGACTATCAAGATGCATGGTCAATATATCGCAACCTGTATCAATTAAACCTTTAGCAGCCTCAGCTTCCTTAGGTGGATCAGACCAGCTATTTGTCCAAACTACATGCACTTTTACTTTATCGTTTACTGAACGAGCTCCTAATGTAAAAGCATTGACATTCTGCAAAACTTGCGGAACTGGATGGGCAGCAATAAAACCAATATTATTAGTCTTGGTCATTTTTCCGGACACCATTCCAGAAACATACATTGGTTGATATTGTTTAGCAAAATAAGTAGCTAAATTTTTCGTATCTTTCTCTACCCGCCCACATTGTTCGAAAACAACATCGGGATGTCTAGCTGCTACACGCAAAGCTGGTTCATAATGTCCATAAGAAGTAGAGAATATTAGGCGAGCGCCACGAGCAATCATTTTTTCCATTACCCGCTCCGCTTCTGCACTTTCAGGTACATTTTCTACAATTTCAGTCTCTATTTGTTTTGGCATATGGGACTGCATATATATTCTGCCTTGCTCATGAGCATAATTATATCCCCAGTCAGTTTTTGGTCCAACAGTAATAAAGCCTACTTTGAGGGGAACCTTATTATCTGTCGCCGCTTGCGAAACTGGAGGCATAATAACAAACAAGCTAATTGCAGCTACTATGGGTAGAAATATGTTTTTCATTTTGCAGCTAATGCTCCTTCAACACCAGGTACAAACCAGACCATTTCCGATAGCCACTTAAAATCTGCTTTGTCACCAGCAGCTAAACGTAATTTGCCATCACGATCTTTAAGCGGTCCTTGAAAAACAACCATTTTTCCATTCTTTACATTATCTTCAATAGATTTTATTTCTTTACGTACTTTATCTGGAACAGCTGGACCGAAAGAAGATAATTTTATATATCCGCCTTCCATACCTTTTACAATGGACTCAGATTTCCAAGTATGATTCATTACCGACTTGGTGATTTGTACATAAAGCGGGCCCCAATCTAGACAAGCTCCTGTTAGCCATTTTTTAGGAGCTAATTCATGAGCATCATTATAAAAACCAGTACAATAAACGCCCAATGATTCAGCTGTTTTGGCTACAGTGTTTTGATTATCCTGGCAATGTCCAATTACATCTACGCCACTTTCAACTAATCCTTTTATAGCTTCTGCTTCTTTAGGTGGATCTGACCAACTGTTTATCCAAATAACTTTAGTGGTTACTTTAGGATTGACAGAACGAGCTCCTAATGTAAATGCATTTATGGCTTGCATTAATGGCGGCACTGGATGAGCAGCAATATAACCCAATTTATTAGTCTTTGTCATACGCCCTGCTGCAACACCTGCCATATACATTGGTTGATATTGCCATGAAAAATATGTACCGATATTTTTTTCCGCATATGGACGATTTACTTGCATAAAAGTAACATCAGGATGCCTAGCTGCTACACGCATGTCAGGATCTAAATATCCATAAGAAGTTGTGAATATCAATTTAGCCCCTTGAGCAATCATTTTTTCTAAAACTCTTTCGGCTTCCGCACTTTCCGGAACACTCTCAGCCATTATTGTTGTCACTTGACCAGGCATATTTTTTTCTAAATACAATCTGCCTTTATTATGTGCATAATTCCAACCATTATCATTGATGGGTCCAACACACAAGAAACCAACTTTCATGGGTTTGGACTTTTCTTCAACAGCTATACTTGCCTGACAAGGTATAAGCAACAAACAAAATAACAGAATGCACAATTGTTTTTTCATTATTTATTTCCTTTAGATAATGATCCTTCTACACCTGGTACAAACCAATTCATTTCAGCTAGCCATTTAAGATCTGGCTTTTGATCTTTTGCCAGACGCATTTTACCTTCCCTATCTTTCAGTGGTCCATGGAAAATAGATACAGTTTCATTAGCAATTTTATTCTTTGCTACAGCAATTTCTTTTTTTATTGTTGGCGACACAGCCGGTCCAAAAGAAGCAAGTTTCACATAATCATTTTTCAAAGAACAATGAGTTACCCCAGGTTTCCAATTGTGATTGATTACCGCTTGCGCTACTTTTGCATAGAATAATCCCCAATTACAACAGGCGCCCGTGAGCCAACGCTTGGGAGCAAATTGATGGACGTCGCTATAACAACCAATAATATATACATTATTATCTTCTGCTGTTTTTACTATTGATTGTGAATCGCTTTGATCAAAAGCTAATACATCAATACCTGTATCAATAAGCCCTTTGGCAGCTTCAACTTCAATTGGTGGATCTACCCAAGTATTAGTCCATACAACTTTTACTTTTGCCTTTGGATTTACAGACTGGGCGCCAAGAGCAAAGGCATTTATACTTTGTACAATTGGCGGAATGGGATGGGAAGCAACAAATCCAATTTTATTAGACTTTGTCATGCGTCCAGCTACTATTCCCGACAAATAAAACGGCTCATATTGCCAATAAAAATAATTACCTATATTTTTGATATCTGTCGTTCTACTTAATTGCATGAATATAATATCGGGATGTCTTTTGGCTACTCTCTCCACTGGTTCCAAATAGCCAAATGAAGTAGCAAAAATAAGTTTTGCTCCTTGAGCAATCATTTTCTCCATCACTCGCTCTGCTTCAGCGTTTTCTCCAATATTTTCGGCAAAAATAGTCTCGACTTTATTACCTAAAGATTTTTCGACATATTGTCTACCAAGCTCTTGCGCGTAATTCCAACCATTGTCGGCAATGGGACCAACATATAAAAATCCAATTTTTAAAGGTTGAGATTTTTGTTCAACCGCCAAACTTACAGTAGGATAAAAAAGTTGCAATCCCCAGGCGATAAAAGCTGCAGCCAGAAAAATGAATTTGTTCACTCAAATATATCCTTTATTTGTTTGGATTGTAAGGCAGCCCTAAAGCTGTAGGAGAGCCGGTATTAACTTTGCGTTGTCTTATTGTCCCTATGGTGAAAACAATAATAATGAGCAAATAAGGTATCATTCCTAGAATATAAGGCGAAATATCAGTGCCAATTGCTTGCAGTCGCAACTCCAAAGATTGTGCTCCACCAAATAAATAAGCACCAAACATGGCTTTCAATGGATCCCAGCCAGCAAATAAAACCAGACCGACTGCTATAAGTCCACGTCCAGCAGTCATATTTTCAATCCAACCTTGAGCATAGACCAAAGACAAATATGCTCCACCCATACCCGCCAAAGCAGCGCCAAATATTGTAGCAAAATATCTTACATGCGAGACTCGAATTCCAGCAGCCGATGCAGAATCTGGATCTTCGCCCACCGCTCTTATTGCCAAGCCCAATTTAGTTTTGTACAAAAGAAAAGCTAATAAAGGAATTAAAATATAAGTTCCATAAACCATAATATCGTGGTTGAAAAATATAGATCCAATAAATGGAATATCTCCCAAAAATGGAATTTTTACAGCTGAAAATGAATTGATTTGTTTGCCCACATAAGCAATGCCAAAAAAGGCTGACAATCCACCGCCTAAAATAGTAAGCACAATACCAGAGGCTATTTGATTAGCTTGAAAACGAATTGACAATATGGCATGAACCAATCCAAGAAGCCCTCCTCCTACAAATGCAGCTGAAATACCAATAAATGGACTGCCGGTAATAGAAGCTATAGCAATTCCCGACACTGCACCCACCAACATAATTCCCTCCAGCCCTAAGTTTATAATTCCAGAGCGCTCGGTAATCACTTCACCGGCGGCTGCATACAATACGGCCGTACCGCTGCGCACAGCACCTGCTAAAACTGCAACTATAAAAGGATCTGCCATAATTAGTTTTAAATATTTGCCTCCGGGGTCTTTGCCTCCACCGTTGCCGATGAGAAACGCTGAATAATATTTTCAAACATAAGCAAAGTCAAAAATATTGTGCCTTGCATAATATTGACAGTAGCAAAAGGTAATTTTGTAGAAAGTTGCAAACTATCTGCTCCAGATAATAATCCACCTACAAATATAGAAACTATGATTATGGCTAAAGGATTATGCCGAGCTAACCAACAAACTAAAAAGCCAGTATAACCATAACCGGGAGAAATGCCAGAACGTAGTCGTCCTTCAATAGCTGATACTTGTCCAAATCCAGCAATAGCAGCTATTGCCCCTGAAACAAGCATTGAAATTATAATATATTTGACTACTGGCAAATGAGCGTAAGCTGCGGCTTTTGGATTGCCACCAATAACTCTAATGATAAAACCAGGTTTAGTCATTGGAATTAAAAAAGCAAAAAACACAGCCATAACAATACCTATAAATAGACCAGGGTGCACACGACTAGCAAACAAATGCGGTAATTGTGCTGCATCGGAGAATGCCATAGTTTGTGGCCAACTAGAAGAACTTGGATCTTGCCAGGGACCATGAATGAGAAATTCTACTAACAACAATGCTACATAATTTAATAGCAAAGTAACTATAGTTTCATTCACACCAAATTTAGCTCGAAGAATAGCTGGCACCCCCGACCATACCGCTCCAAACAAACAAGCAACGACAAACATAGCTGGAATCATCTGCCAGGATGGAGCATTAGGAATAGTAATAGCAATCATAGTTGCTCCTATTGCTCCTAAATAAAGCTGTCCTTCAGCACCCACATTTAGCAATCCAACCCAACCAGCAATAGCCACGGCTAAAGCAGTAAGCATAATCGGAGTGGCGGCTACAAATGTTTCTGTAATAGCAAAACTACCTCCAAAAGCACTAGTAAAAATGCCAATATATGTCTCCACTGGATTTCGTCCAACAGCAACTAAAAATATTGCTACAAGCAAAAGCCCAATACAAATAGCGGCAAGAGATCCAGCAATAGAGATAAGAGCTGCTCTAATGTTTTTTAAAAATGAAACTGTGCTCACAGGTTATTCAAGCCCTCCCATCATGAGCCCAATAGATTCAGAACTTATTTCACAAGTATCCTTAACCCCTGTTATTTTGCCAGCGCACACCACAGCAATACGATCTGAAACCAATAACATTTCATCTAAGGAAGGAGAAATCAAAACTACAGTTTTTCCCTGATTAGCAAAATTGCGCAATTCTTGCAAAACGTATTGCGTAGCAGCCATATCCAGTCCAGCGCACGGATTGACAGCTATAACTAAGTTTGCATCTTTATTTAATTCACGAGCAATTATCATTCTTTGCAAATTACCACCAGATAAATTTCCAGCTAAATTACTAGGGTTATTTGGACGAATTTGAAATTGATTTATATGTTTTTCTGCTTTTTCTTGAATATGTTTTTTATTCAACATGAGTGATTGCTTATTGCTTATATCGCGAAGTAGAAAATTGTCAATGAGCGACATAGAAGGAATTGACCCATAAAACTGATGGGCAGGAATATGTGCTGCACACAAACAAGGATCTTGTAAGACTTTCCAAGGTAATTCTTTTCCTTCTAAATAAAGAGTCCCAGAATTAGGAATAATTTGCCCACTCAGAATCCCAGCAATTTCATCTTGTCCACTACCGGTGAGTCCAGCAATTCCTAATACCTCTCCTTTTAATAACTCCAGATTTATATTTGTCAGGCGTCTATTATTAGCTGATTGATGCAATGAAATATTATCTAGCTTCAAATATATTTCGTTTTTTGTTTTAGCGGGAATTTTTTGTATTTGATTTACCGAATCATCAATCATAAGTTTAGCTAAGTCGGCAGCTTTAATTTGACTTGCTTTATGTGTTGACAAAGATTGTCCATTTTTCAAAATAGTAATTTCAGAGGCAAATTTGAGGATTTCCTCTATATGATGGGTTATTAAAATAACAGTTCTGCCACTTGAAGCCAGATCTCTTACTACCGACAAGACCTCTTCTGCCTCGAGTGGAGACAATTGCGACGTTGGTTCATCCAGTATTAATACTTGGGCATCTTTCCACAACAATTTAAAGATTTCAACTTTTTGTTGTTCAGCACTAGTTAAACGCCAGACTGGAGAAAATAAATCAAATGTAAATCCCAACTCTGCCATTTTGGCAGAGATTTGTTTATAAGCTTTTTTTGCATCAATGATAAAAGAAGTTTTTGAATCACCTAGAAGAATGTTTTCTAAGACTGTTAGCGATGGCACCAAACTTAAGCGTTGATGAACCATGCCTATGCCTAACTTTCTAGCTTGTACTTGAGAATTAATGGTTACAGGGTTGCCATTTAATTTAATAGACCCGCCATCCGGTTGGTGGTATCCAGCCAGAATTCGCATTAATGTTGATTTGCCTGCCCCGTTTTCACCAAGCAAAGCATGGACAGTACCGGCGGCAATATTAACATTAACTGCATCATTAGCTAAAACATTGCCAAACCGCTTTGAGATAGACTCAAGACGAATTGATATACCTTGCTTTGCATTGGGCAGCATATTTTCGACAGATGTTATGTGGTTATTTGTTTTAGTTTTTGCTGGAGCTGCGGTCGGGGAAAGCATAGGGGAATGTACCAAAGTAAGTAGACTTCTATGATCTATAGAAGTCTTACTGAGAACAATGTGGGAATTACGCTATTAACATATTTGTTAATACATTAATTTGTTTTTTTAGCTTGTTCTAGTTTTTGTTTTGCTGCATTATTTTGTGGATTAATTTCAATTGCTTTTTTCCATTGAGCTAAAGCAGCATCTTTTTCACCAGCACCCATTAAAGCTTCGCCTAATTTTTCATGCAATGTATCATCATCAGCATCTGCTTCTAGCAAATAACGATATTCATCAATAGCAATTTTATATTCTTTATTTGCTAATAATGCATCAGACAAAGCTTGATGTGAAGATAATTCTGATGGGGCTAATTCCATGGTTTTTTCTGCATAGAGCAAAGCTTCTTTATTCATTTGTTTTGCCAAATAAGCAGTAGACAAAGCACGTGGTGCAATTGCATTTTTAGGATCTACTACAATAGCTTGCTGCAAAACATCAATAGCTTCATCATATTTTTCTAATTCGTTTAAAACAACACCTAAATTATTGAGAGCAGTGGCACTTTTAGGTTCACGTTTTAAAGCCTCGCGAAAGTCCTTTTCAGCTGCTTTGTAATCACCAGCTTTGAAATATTCACGTCCGGCAATTAAATAATCAGTTGCGGTTTTAAATGATCCACAAGCAGTGAGCAAGAGAGTAATTAACAAACCAACAAAAAGCATAACAATGGCAGATGAGTTATGAACAGGCACGTTATTTACTTTTGTTTTTTTAAATTCGATGTTTAGTTCAGCTAATTGTTCGGCAGAAGCAGATGAGGGTGCTTGAGTCATAAGGCATGCTCCAGATTGTGTTTTTGGGAAAGCAATTACATCACGAATAGATTTGCGACCAGCTAAAAGCATAACCAGTCTGTCCAAGCCGAGTGCTAGTCCACCATGTGGGGGGGCACCTGATTCTAAAGCATCTAATAAAAAACCAAATTTTTCTTTAGCAGTTTCATCATCTATGCCGATGGCTTTAAAAGCCCTCTCTTGTAATTGCCTGTTATGAATTCTAATTGAACCACCACCAATTTCAACGCCATTATAAATAATGTCATATGCTCTCGCTTTACATTTGAGTGGCTCTTTTTCTAAAAGATCAATGTCTTCCATTTTAGGACTAGTGAAAGGATGATTTACTGCTTGCATTTTTTTATCTTGTTCTGAATATTCAAAAGCAGGAAAATCATAAAGCCATAATAAATTATGTTTGCTTTCATCAATTAGTTTCAGCTCTTCCCCAATATGTAGTCTCATCCTACCTAAGACATTTGCAACTTGTGCTTGATTGTCAGCAACCAATAGCAACATATCACCATTGTCTGCAGAAGCTAATCGCATCATTTCTTTTATCTCTTCTGGGCTAAAGTGCTGAGCAATACCAGAGCTTCTTATTGGTGCTTCTGAAAAAACAATCCAAGCTAGTCCTTTAGCACCACAATTTTTTGCAAATTCTTGCCAATTGTCGATTTGTTTACGTGAAATATTTTGGGCTAAATTTGCTGGCAAACATAAGCCTTTTAATTTGCCACCATTTTCAGCTACCAGACGAAACACTTTAAAATTACATGTAAGTGCCAAAGATGTGAGATCTTTGATAGTTAAGTCAAAGCGCGTATCAGGTTTATCATTGCCATATTTATCCACAGCTTCAGCATAGGGCATGCGAGTAAAAGGTGGTTTTACATCTATGCCAGCTACTGTGAATGCTTCTTTCAACATGCCTTCTGTAATAGCCATGACTTGATCTTCATCAGTAAATGACATTTCTAAATCTACTTGTGTAAATTCAGGCTGTCTATCAGCACGTAAATCTTCATCACGAAAACATCTAGCTATTTGATAATACCTATCCACTCCACTAATCATCAAAGTTTGCTTAAAAAGTTGTGGTGATTGTGGTAAAGCATACCAAGTGCCTGGGTTCAATCTGCTTGGCACTAAGAAATCACGAGCACCTTCAGGAGTTGCTTTAGTTAAAATAGGAGTTTCTACTTCTATGAAACCTTGCGTATGCAAATATGATCTTATGGCATGCGTGACTTTATGTCTAAGATTTAAACAGTATTGCATTTGCTCTCTACGCAAATCAATAAATCTATGTTTTAGCCGTAACGCTTCATCAACTTTTTCAGCCTCACTAAATTGAAATGGTAAAAGCTTGGCAGTATTTAGTATTTGTACTTGATCTGGATAAATTTCAATTGCACCAGTTTTATTTTCAGCATTGTTGCTGCCATCTGGTCTTTTGCTTACTTTCCCTTGAGCAATAATTACATATTCAGATTTAAGAGTCGAAAAAATATCATGGACAGCCTTATTGCCTTTTGGATCGGCTACTAATTGGATTTTGCCGCTACTGTCTCTTAGCTCAATAAATATCAAGCCACCCAAATCTCGTCTTACATCTACCCAACCGGCTATACAAACTGAATTGCCAATATTATTTGGGCTAAGAGAGCCTGCATAATGAGTCCGTGTCAAAACCAATTCTTTCATTTTGCTCCTCAAAAAGGCTGTTAGGTGGACAACAACTGTTTAATTTATCTAAGATAGTCCAAATATTGCCATATTTTAGCTTGCCAACAATTCAGTGACTTAACTAAGATGGGGCTTTAGTTGTAAACTGATATTAGAGCTTCCAGTTTAAGCCGTTTATTCGTACTATATTAGAAGGGCTAATTAATAAACATGCCAGAAATACCAGAATATGTAACCCAGATTCTTAACACTGCCTGGGGAGTAATACTTTTAGCGCTTGGAATTTCATTTATCTATAAGTTTTTCCAAGCTGCAATATTTGGGAAATTAACCTATTGGACTGGAATTGATAATTATGGCATTACGCCTGTCTGGTTTACTTTTAAGCCCTTAGCAAGGGCAGCAACGCCTTTCTTCTGCCATTTACCATATGGCAAGGATTCTCTGATTACAACAATCCAGCAAATCTGGGTCCATTTCTTTAGCATTTTCTTTTTTGCTGCTGCTGTAGTTTGTGTCACTTGGGGAGCAGATACATTAGGCTTGCCAGGAGCTAGTACGGTCAATTATGTTTTGTCTGGCGGCAGAACCGATATGCCACCAATAATTCGTTATAAACCAAGAACCAAGAAAGGAAAATTGAGGGTCATTCCTTACACATTCCCAATTGTTAAGAGAGCAGAAAAGACTGTATTTAAAGCAGCTACCACTAAAATTCCTTTTGACAGAGCAAAAAGCTTGAACGAATTTGAAAGACGTGGTCAAAACGTTGAGGAATACACCAAGATTGGTGAGGATTGGTTCAAAGACGACGACTAAAATAAATGCCTGATCAAAAAAAATGGCAAAACAAAATCGTTGATTCTTTGCATGAAATTGAAACACATGCTCAGCAGTTGCAGCGTAAAAAGCAAAGTTGGCATTTCCATATTTTGACTGGAAATTGCAAACTAAATGATTCAAATAGTTTTGCTTTTGTCTTAGAAAATCCTAGCGATAAAGAGTCTCTTGTTCATTATTGTGCCAGTAAACCAGCTGATTTAGGCATGAAGCTCGTTAAGTTATTACATGGAGACAATATTATTGAAGAGAATTTTGGTGATAATCAAACTTCTTTTTCAGAAGCGGTAAATAAAATGATTGATCGCGCTCAAACACTCGGTAGTGATAATACTTTGTGGCATCATCATATGCTTTTCCCAGATTGTCGATATAACAATTACCCTGGTAATTGGACCATATTATTTGAAGATTGTAAGGACGGAGAAAGTATTGAAAGCGTTAGTAAAAGTGAGCCTAAAGACGAGCTGAGGGCAGTTGAAACCCTTTATTACCGTCAGGCTCGATGAAATAAGTACTAGAAACAAATTAACTACTTCACTTGTTTGGCGATGGCAAGAGATGCTAAGATTAAACCATTGGTATATATCTTGTTTTCCGGGAAGGAGAATTGCTTGTCAGAGGTTAGAGTTGGAGAAGGAGAAAGTATTGAAGCAGCCTTGAAGCGCTTCAAGAAAAAAATTCAAAAGGCTGGAATTTTGTCTGAAATTAAACGCCGTGAGCGTTATGAAAAGCCAAGTGTCAAACGTAAACGTAAAGCAGAAGCTGCTCGTAAACGTCGTTCATAATATCGTTTGTAAATCCAAGATTTAAATATTTGCTCCAGATTACACCAAATTTAGTCTGGGGCTTTCTTTTATATAAAACAGGGATGTCAATATGGCTTTTGGGGTTTATTGCCACCTTATTTGGTGAATAAAACTGTATGTAACAACCAATGCTAAGGAGAGGCAATTATGGGCTTTGCTAATCATAAAAGCTTTAGACAAGACAATTTAGTTAGTGTAAAAACAGAGTTTTTACGTGAAAAGCTCAATTATCTCTATGACAGTTTACGCACCAATCCACAAGCAATGTCCAGTTGGGGTAGATTTGATTATTTGTGGGATTTGAAAGAATTAGCTTTGGTACAAGGTTTGAATTCAATTGATATTCCGTTTAACTGGCTGGAAGAATTGGAAGAATTTTCTACCAATACAAAATCATTTCATCCAGGTCATTAGGGCTTAATTATTTTGCGTGGCTTTAGCACGTAATTCGTACTCTTTAGCTAAATCATCTTTTTTCATTGCATGATATAAAAGAGCACAATCTTGCAAGCTCTGAGTTACATCTGGATGTTTGGGTCCAAGAATTTTTTCGCGTGATTTTAAAGATTGCATAAGCAAAGATTCTGCTTGCTTCAAATCACCCTTCGCCATATAAAGCACACCCAGATTATTCAACACCGTTGAAGTATATGGATGGTCAGCATTCAGTGATTTTGCAAGAATAGCCAAAGAGCGTTTGTATAATGGCTCAGCTTTTTCAAACTCATTGTGTGTACGATACCATTCGGCAAGATTATTTATGCTTTGTGCTAATTCTGGACTGTCGGGAGCCAAAACTTTTTCTCTTTCAATCAAAGTTTTTTCCAATTCCGGTAAAGCATTTTCCTGGTTTTCAGAACGCATTTGTGCCAAATTGCTTTTTAGCATAAGAACATCGGGTGAATTTGCTCCTTTGTTTTTTTCCATTATTACAATAGCTTTTTGCAATAATGGTATCGCATCTACAGTTCTTCCCTGCTGATTATAAAGTGTAGCTAAATTATTATAGCTAACAGCTAAATTGGGATGATTTGCTCCTAAAATTTTTTCTTTTATCGATATAGATTTTTTGTACAGCTCTTCTGCTTTAGCGTATTTACCTTGTACTTGATAAACGCCAGCTAGACTACCGAAAGTAATTGCAACGCGACTGTCTTCTTCACCAAATTTTTTAGCTAATTCAATAGCTCCCATGTATAGCTTTTCAGCATTTGCATAATTAGCCTGATTAAATGCAGCTTGTGCAGATTTACATTGAAGAGCCCATGGTGAATCATCTGCAGCAAAAGCAATAGGAAATGAATTCATTGCCATGAATAAAGACAAGCGCAATATATGTTTCAAGAACATTTTTTAGAAAAGGTCCTTATTATTTATTATCTGTATGAACCATCATGAGCTTAGCTCTTTTGTATTCGTCCCAAGCGCTTTCTTCAGGCAATGGCAACAATGCATTGATAAATTTAGCAAATAAATTACATAGTCTAGTCATAGACTTATCTCCTCACAGGGTCTGGTTAATTACTAATATGCCCGCTGAAAGAAAATAATCGCGCTTGACATTTATTTTTGTCTAAGCCACGATCTTAGATTCTCTCTATAATAAATATCGGCAAACTAATACCTATATCCCTACCTCAGGAAACACGTCAATGGACAAAAAAGGAAATTTAAGTTCGCCCTGGTTTGGATCTATTTTTGAACCAAAAACTGACTTTTTTAATCTCCTTACTGAACAAGCGGAAAAAACATTAGCTGGTGTAAAAGCATTAGGACAATGGCTTAATGATGGTGGCAATGATCGCTGTCAAATAGTGAAAGACATAGAAAGAGAAGCAGATACTCTAAAGTTACAACTTGGACACAAACTCTTTGAATCTTACATTACTCCATTTGATCGTGAAGATATCTATGATCTTTCATTACATTTAGATGAAGTAATTAATGCAGCAAAAGCAATTGTCCGAGAAATGGAAGCATGCGAAGTTTCATCGGATAATCAATATTTAAAAAACATGTCATTCATACTCGTAGAAGGAACAGAAAGTATACGCAATTCATTTGCCAACTTAAAGGTAAATCTCAAAGAGTCAACGGTACAAGCTGAATTAGCTCGTAAATCTGAAAATCGTTTGACAAAAATGTATCGATTAGCAATTAAGGAATTATTTGCTATGGACGACTTAAAAACAATCATCCGTATCAAAGAGGTTTATAGATCTATGCTTGCAGCAGCAGAACGTATCGATATTGTCGGTGAAAAATTATTGTTGACTATTATGAAAATGGGATGATGTCTGCCGATTTATTAGTTGTAATAATAATATTATTGGCTTTAATATTCACTTATACAAATGGTTTTCAGGACGGAAGCTCTGTCGTTGCTTGTCCTATTGCAAGCAGAGCGTTAAATCCTATTATAGTGATAATCATTAGTGTTTGCTTCGAAATTTTCGGAGCCTTATTAGGTGGCTCAGCTGTTGCTTCAACAATTGAATCTATCACTAGCTATCCTAAAAGTGTTTTTCTTTTACCTATATTAGCTAGTAGTTTATCAGGAGCAATATTATGGAATTATATTACTAGGCTTTTGCATTTTCCTTCAAGCTCAACACATGCTTTAGTTGGAGGATTAATTGGCTCATTGTTAATAGCAAACGGAAATATTATTTGGGGTTCGATGAATTTAATTCATCCATCAGGAGTAGGGAAAGTAATTCTAAGTCTGATGGCTGCTCCAATAATTAGCTTTATTGCTGGCTATTGCATTTATATTGCAATGACTTTTTTATTGAAGCAAGCAACATGGAGTGCAGAAAAAGTTTTAAAATCAGCCCAATATTTTACTGTCTCGGCTTTGGCATTTGGACACGGAGCAAATGATCCACAAAAATCAATGGCAATAATTTTGCTTGCTCTATATGCTGTTCATAGTCCTGACATTCACGGCATTCCTTTACCGATCAGGCTGGCTAGCGCTATTGCTATTGCTTTTGGTGTCATTTCAATTGTGCCAGGCATAGTAAAACGCGTAGGCACTGGAATATACAAATTACGCACTTTACACAGTTTTGTCGCTCAATTGTCATCAGCCTGCGTCATAATCGGAGGTTCATTAATTGGTGGTCCGGTCTCAGCATCACAAGTAATATCATCAAGCATTATTGGCGTTGGGAGTGCAGCGAGAATAAAAAGTGTGCATTGGCTCGTAGCACGTGAGATTTTGCTAGCATGGTTTCTCACAATTCCTTGTTCAGGTATATTATCAAGCCTGTTTTATCTTGCTACTTTCAAATGACTACATATAAGTTGAACTAATTCTTGTTTAGCAGAAGTCAGCTCACGATCTGAATGTTTATTTTCATCTGGCTGGTTAATAAGCATATCTGGCGTAATTCCTGTGCCATTTATACTTATCCCAGAAGGAAGATAATAGCGAGCAATAGCAATTTTCACTGATGTCCCATTGGCTAGAACCCAAGTATTTTGCACAACACCTTTGCCATAGGTTTTACTACCGATAATATTAGCGCGCCCATTATCTCTAAGAGCGCCTGCTAACATTTCAGCTGCAGACCGTGTCTTGCCATTGGTTATTATTACAACTGGCTTCTTACCAGTGAGATTTTTATTACGCTCCTCTTCTGTAGTATAGCCATTAGTGGTTCGCCTGCATTTATTTTTCGTCAGAGATAATTCTTCAAAGTAATCTTCTCCATTGAGTCTTCCTTTGACCGTAACAAATTTTCCTTCACGGCAAAACAATGAAAATACTTTATACACTTCTTCTACGCTACCTCCATTATTATCACGCAGATCTAAAATATAACCGTCTACATTCCGTAGTTTTTGCAAAGAAGTTTGTGTTTCTTCGGCAACAAAACAGGAGGCAAAAGTCTTAATATGCAAATAACCTAATTTTTTATTTTTAAGTAGAATTTTTTTAAATTCCACGGTATTTTTCTCTTCTGCATCTTGCAACTTTTTATTTGTTTCGGCAATATTGCAAAAATAAGTGTAATCATCATTAATACAAGCAACCAATTCTTGTACTGCAGCTTGAGCAGAGTCGAAAGAGTATAACTTGCCATCAAATTTATGTTCCATATTTCTGTCAATTTTTTCTGGATACATAGTATTTTCCGCAAGTAAGCCAAAAATCCGATGATAATATGCTTCCCATTCAGGTTGTCTAAGTTTAATTAGCCAATTACTAGGATAAGGATGATGAGTATTTAGTTCTAATGCAGGATTAGAATTCACATTGGCAATACTTAAAATATAAATTGAAAACAGCACAAGAAAACCAAAATAAGGCATCTTTTTCATCATATTTCTAAGCATATTGGCACCTACTAGAATAGGCTCTAAAACCCAGTCTCTAAGCCGTTTTTAACTACTAAGTGTTATTATTATGGCTCAGAAAGCAGCTCTTGGCAAGATGCTGCCCTTTAATAAGCCTCAAAATGGTGTGTTTACTGCTATTTAGACCCTATGCCATAAAATTTAAGCAGTTTTTGCCACCAGGATTCTTTGACTTCCAATAAACCAATAAATTTATACTTGCCTTCTAAAACATCAATTTGGGCTTCCAAATAACCATTGCGATAAAGTTCTGCTTCCAATTTTCGCTCTAATTCAGCTATCCGATTCTTCATATGCACAACTAAATCCAAATCATTTGTTTCAAGCTCAAGAGATAGTCCAGTTTCAATACTTTTACTTTCTATTACTTGCACAAGTATTTCATCATTAGAAACTTGGGCGAGAGAAATATCTTTTTCTTTTTTTATATTTACAACGCTAGCCATTGTATTCGGTACACCAGAGGGGTAAATTCTCCATTTGCGTCGATCCCCTTCCTGAATTCGAATCGCAGGAATATCACCTGTTTTTATCCGGCTGCGAATATGCTTCGCTGTGTCATTGTAATAATGCATTGCTTCTTTCATGCTCAGTCCAGGGTCTATGGTTTTATCAATTTCCTCGACAAAAAAATCTTCAAGGCCTTCTACACTAATACTGCTTACTTGCTCAATCTGTTTTTCTGCACTTTGACTGCTCATTACCCTAGCCCTCTCAATAGCCTTCTTATTATGCGCAGTAATTAGATAATTATCAAGCTTCTAAACAACTTTGGTGCTCATCAGATCCAAAATATCTTCTTTCAATGGCAAAGAAGGTTCGGCACCACCCTTGGTGACTGCTAGGGCGCCAGCAGCAGAAGCAAATTTAATAGCTCTTTCCAAATTTCCATCTTGAGATAAATGGGCTGCTAAAGCACCGCAAAAAGCATCACCGGCCGCCGTAGTGTCTATCGCTTTAACAGCATAAGCTGGTATCAGTGTATATTCACCACTATCAATAACGTATAGCGCTCCTTTGGCACCGAGTGTAATGACAATTGTTTTTGGCCCATAATTCATGAGCTTTTTTGCTGCTTGGAAAGCTGTTTTTTCGTCAGATATATCTATACCTGTTAAAACAGATGCTTCAATTTCATTAGGTATCAAAATATCTATATGTTTTAGCAAATCAGTAATTTGATTTATATCTTCAACTGCCGGAGCTGGATTTAAAATTACAGTCACATTACTATTGCGAGCAAGTTTAGCTGCATGTAGGGCAGTGGCTAATTGTATTTCCAATTGCAATAAAATAACTTTGGTAGAGCTGATTATTTCAATAGCCGAATCTACATCGTGAGAAGACAAAGCATGATTAGTTCCTGGAACAATCACAATTGAATTGTCACCATGATCGTCAACAATAATATTGGCAATGCCAGTATTTAAATTTTTATCGCGAAATAAATATTTATGCCCTACTTTATTTTCTTTGAGAACATCTAAAATAATATCGCCAAAAGAGTCTTGACCAATTTTGCCAATTATTTCCACACAAGCACCAGCTCTAGTTGCAGCAATGGCTTGATTATTACCTTTGCCTCCAACATACATATTAAAACTGTTGCCTATAACAGTTTCACCGACACGCGGACGATTAGAAGTATGGACTACTAAATCTCTACTTAAACTACCAACAACAACAACATCTGGTTTTTCCATATAATTAATACCAATACATAGAATTTATATTATTTTACTGAATTATCTGAAGTTTAAACAAGTATTTTATGTGGTAGATTCTGGAATATGTATTTCCTGGAGCTTCTGTCTCATGCAAACCAACGATGAAAGTATTTCTACTTTGCGTGAGGCTGTTAAACTGTCGCCTGACAATGTTCCTTTGAGAATTCATTTAGCTAATCTTTTGCAAAAGCTTAGTCTATATGAAGATGCCGAAAGAGAGTTAATAATTACATTAGCTCTGGAGCCTAATAATTCAACGGTAAAACTTGCTTTAGCAGAAACATTTTATCAGCTAGGAAAGTATTCACAATCTTTGGTAATAGTCGAGGACTTATTAAAGTTGTCATCACCGCCAGCAAAAGCTTTTGTTTTGCATGCCCGTATACTTTTAAACGATGGACAAGTACAAAAAGCAGTTAAACAATATAAAACGGCTGTTAACCTTGATAATACTGTTGCCGATTCTACTTTGTCAGAACGTTTAGGAATTGATAAAGATACAAATAACGCACAAGTAATTGACGGGAAAATGCGCATATCAAACACAAACAATTCAGCAGATGAGCCTTTATTAGACGGACAATACGAAATTGAGCGTTCCAAAATTACATTTACCGATGTGGGTGGTATGGAATCAGTTAAAGAACAAATTCGTTTGAAAATCATTTATCCCATAACCAAACCGGATATATTTAAAGCTTATGGCAAGAAAATGGGTGGCGGCATTCTCATGTACGGTCCACCAGGGTGTGGAAAAACTCATATTGCTAGAGCATTAGCAGGTGAAATCAATGCTGGATTTATTCCAGTTGGTATCAATGAAGTGTTGGATATGTGGATTGGCAATAGTGAACGCAATTTGCATGATTTGTTTGAAACAGCTAGACACAATATTCCTTGTGTTTTATTTTTCGATGAAGTAGATGCTTTAGCTGGTAGTCGTAGAGAAGCTTCTCAATTAGCTACTCGTCCCTTGATTAATCAGTTTCTTATGGAATTAGATGGAATAAATTCTTCCAACGAGGGAGTTCTAATTCTTGCTGCAACAAATTCTCCCTGGTTTCTAGATCCTGCCTTCAGACGTCCGGGTAGATTTGATCGTATTATTTTTGTACCTCCACCAGATCAAAAAGCAAGAGAAGAAATATTACGTCTGGTTTTGTCAGGCAAACCATCAGAAAATATAGATTTTAGTTTTTTAGGACGCAAAACAGATAACTTTTCTGGCGCTGATTTGAAAGAAGCGATTGAGCGAACAATAGAATCTAAAATTCAAGAAGCGATGTCTACAGGACTACCTAAACCAGTTCTTACAAAGGATATAGAACAAACATTACGCCAAATGAAACCAACTACTAGCGAATGGTTTTCTACAGCACGCAATTATGCTTTATATGCAAATGACGGTGGCACATATGACGAGCTACGTAAATATCTGAGGGTATAAATGGTAGAGCATATTGTACGGGCTGATGCCCTGTATGATGCAAGGCAATTCCGAGCAGCCATTAAAGCATATAAAGATGCTTTAGCCGAACATTCACATGGACCGTATGCCCATATTAAACTATCTTATTGTTATTGCGAGCTCAAAGAGTACAGTGAAGCTCGAAAAGAAGCTCAAGCAGCTGTTGCTCAAGGTCCTGACGATGCGTCCTGTTTTTACGTATTAGCTTATGTGTTTTTTCATCAACAAAATTACAAAGCAGCAGTAATAAACATAGAAGAAGCAATTAAATTAGAGCCGACCTCAGCTGATAGCTGGGGGCTTTATTCAGCAATTACTTACAGTCAGGGTAAATATAAAGACACAATAGAAAAAGCACAAGAAGGACTAAGGCACGATCCTGAAAATATTTATTGTTTAGTCAACCAAGGACTAGCCTTATTATTAACAAGAAAATTTGTTCAAGCAGAAGAATCTTTTACTGCTGCTTTAGCTATTGATCCTGAAGATGAATATGCCCATAGTGGAATAGGCAGGGTTTTTTTAGCTAAAGGCAATCCAAATGAAGCTTTTGTTCATTTGCGTGAAGCTCTGCGTTTAAATCCTCACTGTAAAGAGACCAAAGAAGCTGTAGTAGAAGCATTAAAATCCCGCAATCCTTTATATTATCCAATTGCAATATGGCAATATCGAATTCCCCTATTAATGAAACTAGTTGTTTACGTTTTATTATTTGCTGCATTTGGATTCACAACGGCTGCATTTTGCTTGTTCTTATTTGATCGTATTATCACTACTAGTTTATATTTTGACCAATTTGGTAGATCATTGTTTTCCAAAAAACAAATAATTTTAAATGTCACATTTTGCCTTTTAGGCATAGCAATACTATCAGTAGCTTTTCTGTTACCAGAACAAAGCAAAGCTTATATAGATAAATTCAGTAGTCATAAACATAATTCATCCTCATATAATATAGTGCACATTTATCCAAACAAAATGCCTAAAAAACAAAAAGATATAAACAAAACCACTCTAAAAATCAAGAGTGCACTGATTGAAATACCTTGCCATGAGCATACAGAACTAGCTCGTGCATACGGTGCACTTGGTTATTGTTATTTACGACAAAACAAATCTCATGATGCAGAAATAGTTTATAAAGCAGCATGGAGAAAAATAGCTGATAGAGCAACTACTGATAGAAATCTGTACAATACTATAGCAAAACAATATGCCAATACGCTCAGAATAAATCATCAAGTAAAAAAAGCAGAAAGTGTAGAGGAGGAAAGAAAGAATACAATTAGTAGTCTTAATTTAATGGAAGACATTAGTAATAAATTAAAGCAGGTATGGCATCCCAAAGGGTTTTCTAGAAGTATGCAAGCACATGTTTTATTCTATATAAATAAAAATGGAGATATTGTAAGTGAAAAAATCAGCACAAGTTCCGGAGAAGAAAGATTTGATCAAATGGCATTAGAAGCTGTCAAAAATGCTGCTCCTTTTAGTGTACCTCCTAAAACAAATGAAGAAAATACAGCCATTGATTTTGTTTTTGAATATAATTATCTTCCTAAATCTCAGTAAGTTTCTATCCAAACAGGTGAATTTTTAAAAGCAGGTGTTTTTGAACGGTCATCAATATCGCCTTTAATTAGAATATTTGCTTCTGGGTAAAACATTGCTACCACACCTGAGCGAATACTTCCTACCACAATTTCAATATTATCCATACTACCTGCTTCACCACGTACACGTATTCTTTGACCATCTTTAATAGCAAATCTATTAGCGTCTTGTGACGATATTAAAAGACAATATCGATGAGGTATTCCCCTATAAATATCTGCTTCTTCATAAACCACAGTATTAAATTGCCCTTCAGATCTAATGGTAATTAAGCGCAATGCATTTGGGTCAAAAACAGGCAATGGCGTTACTTCCATATAAGCATGTTTATCTTCTGTCAAAAAAACTGGCTCATGAAAAACACGTCCATCAACAGTAAATTCTTGATGAGTACTATCAATATCAGCAATATTTTTATAACCTGGGATACTTTGACTTATTAATTTACGTATCTCATCATGATTTTGCAAATGAAGCCAATTCACAGGAGATTTGCCCAAGACTTTATTTGCAATCTCAGCAATAATTTCTGTTTCGGACTGCATTTGTCCTTTTATATTTTGGTCACCACCCGCAGATAACCGAACATAACTAAACATTGATTCTTGTGTAGTTGATTGTTTTTCTTCATCACGTGCTAATACAGGTAAAATAATTGTATTTTCTCCCCGCCCGTGAATATGTCCTTGATTCAATTTAGTTGACAAATAAACACTTGTTTTTATTTTCTGCATAGCAGAAGATGCCCAATTTGAATTAGGATTTGATCCCCAAAGATTACCTCCTAAAGCAATTAGGGTTTTTATATTGCCAGCATCAGCGGACTCAATCATGGCATAAGTATCTAAGCCATTTATACTAGGCAATTCTTTTTGATATGCCATTTCCAAGACTTGCTTAACACCAGCTTTTAAAGTAGGTGTAAAACCAACTGAGCCAATACCTTGAACATTTGAATGCCCACGAATTGGCAATAAGCCAGCACCTGGTTTACCAACATTCCCAGTAGCTAGCGCCAAATTACATAAAGCCAGTATATTATCAACACCATTTTTATGATGAGTAAGTCCCATTGCCCAAGCAAAAATTGCTGCTTTAGAATTTAAAAGCATATTAGCCATCTTATAAATAATTTCTTGGCTAACTCCGCTGCCATCAATTATTTCTTGCCAGTTAATATCACTGGCGTGATTAATAACAGATTGCCAATTAGTCGTATATTCTTTAAGAAATTGCCAATTGATCTTATTTAATTCCAGTATTGCTTTAAGAACACCAACTAATAAAGCAATATCGCCTCCGGCTAGCGGCTGTACGTAAAGAGAAGCAATTTCTGATCCAAAAAATAAAGACTTTATATTTGATGGGACGTGGAATTTATGTAGAGCTGGCTCAAATATAGGATTAACGACAATGACTTGTCCACCTCTATTTCTTATTTGAGCTAATTTTGTCATAAGCCTTGGATGATTAGAAGCAGGATTTGCACCAATAAGTAGTACTAAATCTGTTTTGTCCAAATCATTGATATCAATAGTGGCAGTACCACTACCCAAAACCATTTGCAGAGCAACAGAAGAAGCTTGGTGACAGTAGTACGAGCAATTCATGACATTATTCGTACCATAAACTCTAGCAAAGGATTGCAGTAAAAAAGCTGCTTCGTTAGATGAACGTCCAGAAGAATAAAAAGCAGTCTGGTCTGCTTTTGTATTAGTTAACGCTAGGCTAATATATTCAATAGCTTTTTCAAAACTTATCGGTTTAAAATACTTTGCATTGTTTTCTAAAATAACTGGATAGGATAAACGTCCGGCATCCTCTAACTGTTTAGGTGAATAAGATAATAATGTTTCGACATCATATTTTTCAAAGAAATCATGAGGAATAGATCCTTTCATATCTGCCACTTGGGCTTGCAGAGACTTTTTACATACTTCTGGAAAGTGTTTTTGCTCGTTCACCATTCCGCCGGCTAAGCCACCCATGCCTAAAGCACAAGTTTTGCAAGCATTTGCTGAGCGCATTTTTTTCCATAATTTCCATGGTCCAACTTCAATTGCTTTCTCTAGACTATAACGTATGGCTTTCCAACCGCCACCAGCTTTTGTTTTCCTGTAATTATTTCTGCCTATCATTTATGAAGGTCCATCAATAGTACATTCAGGCAATTGAGTTTTTAATTTCTGAATAGCTTCGTTAGATAACCCAGTTCCATGCAAACCTAAATATCTAAGATAGCCAAAACCAAGAAGTTCACTCAATACATCATCATATAAATTAGTATTGGATAAATCCAAAGCTAGCAAAAACGACATTGCTCTAAGATTTTTTATGCCACTCACAGAAATATTTGTCTGGTTTAGCCAAAGAGAGTTTATTTGCGTCAGCCCACTTAAATATTTCAGTCCAACATCAGTAGTTTGAGTTCCTGCTAAGCTAAGCTCTTGAATTCCATCCAATCTTTGAATATAAACAAGTCCAGCATCTCCAATCGGAGTATGATCTAAATGCAATTTCTGCAAAAGCAATAATCCTCTTAAATTTACTAGGGAAAAATCACTAATTGCCGTATCGGACAAAAATAATCTTTGTAATGTAGTCATACCAGCAAGCTGAGCAACGCCCGCATCAGTAATTTTAGTTTTAGACAGATCCAATTCTTGTACGGAAGGAAGTTGTGCTAAATGATTCAAAGCAGCATCAGTAATATTAGCGCATCTAAGACTAATTGCTTTCAGCTTTTGCAAATTTTTGATTGTTTCAACACCCTTATCACTTATTTCTGTTTCGGCTAGATAAAGTTCTTGCAACTGAGACAAGTTTTTCAAATACGACAAATCATCATTTCTGAGACGTGTATGCCTTCCACCCAACCATAATTCTTTCAACCCAGTCATATTAGCAATGCTAGTTAAACCAGAAGATGTAACACGTGTGTCAGACAAATTAAGTGTTTGCATCCTTGTCAAACCAGATAAATAGCTAATGCCTTTATCCGAAACACGTGTATTAGTTAAGCTCAGCTTTTTTATATTCGGCAAATTAGCCAAATAAGAAAGTGCTGTATCGCCCACTTTTGTTTGAGATAAATCAATAGACTCTAGTTGAGATAAATTTGTCAGAAAACTAATTGCTTTATCACTCACCTGAGTAGATGATAAATCAATTGATTTTAAAGATGGCAGTGATTGCAAATAAACCAATTCTGATTCTGTAACTCTCGTGTAGTAAGGAATAGAAATTGATTGAATAGCTTCTGTGTCAAGTTTTGATAAGGGAGATAAATCGGCAGATGTATCTGGATTTATCTCCAAATGCAACTCAATATTTTCTGGTAAGGCAACATTTCCCCATGCCTCACCTAAATATTCAAGGAATCTTGTGCCGGTAATATAAAGGCGTCCCAATGAACGATTATTTGGAAACTTAATTGTTCTGAGCAGATTTTGATTGGTCATAAAACCACTTTGCTTTTCCACTTATCACGTTGTTCAAGAAGCTGAGCAACAATGCTGATGGCAATTTCTTGCGGATGATTAGAGCCAAGATTTAGCCCCATTGGACAAAAGAATTGATTTTGGCATGTATCTGGCAAACCAGCTTCAGCAATGTCTTTTTTCAATCGGGCTGCTTTTGCATCGCTGCCAATGACGCCGATGTAAGGGAATTGTCTATTTTTCAATATTTCAATCAAAATTGGCTTATCAGTTGTATGCCCCATTGTAACAAGCAGCACAAAAGAATTGTCAGCAATATTTTTAACATACGATGGCATATCATCCAAACATTCAGTTTTAAGCTTTGGATTATCGGATAATTTAGAAAGCCATTCTAAACGCGGATCTATGCATGTAATACGACATTCAAGATTGGTCAATAAATTAATCACTGCTTGGGACACGTGTCCAGCACCAAAAACAACTACTTTCCATGTATTTGTATTGTATGTTTCAAAAAATAATTTCACCATACCGCCACAAGTCATGCCAATATCTTTATTTAGGCTCCAGTTAACAAAATATGTTGATTTGGCAGGGTTAGCTGTACGTAAAAGATTTTGAGCTTCTTCAATGGCCCGTTTTTCCACTTTTCCACCACCAACAGTACCACAAACTAACCCTTCGTGAGTAACAAGCATTTTAGAACCAGCGTCTTGAGGGACACTACCAGTTGTATCTACCACGATGACAGAAACAAACGGGATATTACTCTGTAAAAGGCGATTTAAGTTGTCAAAATAATTTTCCATCAATTTTGTCCAGTAGATACCACTGCTTGTTCTTTAATAGCTTTAGATTCTTGTTCTTTAAGCCCATGTCTAGAAATAAACATAAGTATTTCTTCGTTAGTTGCTGGCAATTTAAGATCAATAGTTTTTTCTTTGCTTATAAATGACAAGGCATGCTTAATAGCTGTCCAAACAGAAATACCTAATAAGAGTGGTGGTTCACCAATGGCTTTGCTGCCTTTTATATTAGCCAGATTTTCATTATCAATCCAAGCAACTGTAAAAGCATGAGGAAGATCTTGGATATTTGGAATTTTATATGTTGTTGGGGAATGGGAAAGAAGCATTCCTTTTTCGTCGTATTTTAATTCTTCAGTCGTTACCCATCCCATACCTTGAATATACGCACCAACAATTTGTCCACGAGCAATACCCGGATTTATCGGATTACCTATATCCATCAGAATGTCCACTTGTGATACAAGTGTCGCACCAGTAAATTTATCAATTAATACTTCTGCTACCGCACAGCCATTGGTAAAGTATGAATAAGGTTGTCCTTGTCCTATTTTTTCAGGTCCAGATTCCCAATTAAATTGCAGCTTTGGTGTTGCATAAAAGCCCCGTTCACCAAGGCTAATGCGCTTTGTAAAAGCTATTTGCACAAGTTCTTCAAAAGATATTTCACAATTTTTTGAATAACGATTGTCGATAATTCTTCCATCTTTAAAAACAATATTTTCTGGTGAAAAACTAGATTTATTTTGTGAGGCAAAATATTCACTAGCACAAGCCACCAAGCGTTCTTTAATTTTACGACAAGCTTCAACAGCGGCACTACCATTTAAATCGGTGGCGCTAGAGGCAGCAGTAGCAGATATATTATTGTTTTTTTCGGTTGAAGTTGGCATAACAATTACTTTGTTTGCCAATATATCAAATTCGTCAGCTACTAATTGTTTTATATGTGTATTGACACCCTGTCCAATTTCAGTTGCTCCAGTAGACACTTGAATGCTACCGTCAGTATAAATATTAACCAAAGCACTAGCTTGATTTAAAGTTGTTTGGCTAAATGAAACACCAAATTTAACAGGCATGAGAGAAATGCCTTTCAAATGAGTTTGAGATTTGGTGTTAAATTCTTCAATTTGTTTTTTTCTTTCACTATATTTTGAAGATTGAAATAGCTCGTTAAATAATCTAGCGAGTGTATTATTCTCAATGGTCTGTCCATAAGGAGTAATGTTGCGTTCTTCAATGCCGTAACAATTAAGTTTGCGAATTTCATAAGCATCTTTATTTAAAAAATGAGCTATGTCTTCAATAATATTTTCAATAGCAAGAACACCTTGTGGGCTGCCAAAACCACGGAAAGCGGTAGTAGGAGGATAATTAGTTTTGCATATATTACCAATAAATTCCAAGTCAGGAATATAGTAAGCATTGTCTACATGCAACAAACATTTCGATATTACTGCTAATGACAGATCATGGAATGCCCCACCATCTGCATAAAGATTTACTTTCAGTCCAGTAATAAGACCTTCTGCCGTAAAAGCAACTTTATAATTGGTTTCAAACGGATGTCTTTTACCGGTAATCTGCATATCCGTATCTTTATCAAGAATTATACGAGCCGGACGTTTTGTTTTTAAAGCCACTAATGATGCCATTATGGCAAAATGAGTCGCTTGGCACTCTTTACCACCAAATCCACCGCCAACTCTTTTAGTGATACATACAACTTGATTTTGTTGTAATCCTAAAAAATGAGCAACAGAATGTTGCACTTCTGAAGGACTTTGGGTAGATGAATGAACTACTATTTGATTATGCTCACCAGGATAAGCAATTGCTGCTTGAGATTCAAAATAAAAATGATCTTGCCCAGCACTAATAATTTTACCTTCTAGAATATTTTCTGCTTGGGAAAATGCTTTTTCCGCGTCCCCGCGCTTTAAACGTTTATTGGTTGCCAGAAATTGATTTTTTGCTTTGGCAGCATCTATACTCAGTACCGGCTCTAGCTCTTTAATTTTGCAATTAATTGCAGCTTTTGCTTTTTTTAAAGCTTTTCTATTTTCAGCAGCAATTACTGCAATGGGATGTCCCATAAATTCACAAACTTTTTCTACCAACAACACTTCATCTTGAATTATTGGTCCAAGTCTCTTTTTACCATCGAGATCTTTATATGTAAAAATAGCCACTACCCCTGAAATACTCCTGGCTTTAGTCAAATCCAATGATTCAATAATTCCATGGGAAACAGGGGAATAAAAAACATCAACCAATAATTCATTGTGAGCAGGCGGCATATCATCTATGTATACCGATGCTCCTGTCACATGACCTACAGCTGAATCATGAGGAAGATTTTTGCCTACTTCTGACATACCAATTCCCTCTCATCAGCACATTCATGATAAAACTTAAGCAAAATATTTTTTGCCAATAAATTGCGAAAGACTAGCGAGCCTCTTACATCAGAAATTGGTGTTATTTCCGAGACAGCAATATCTCCAGCCTGCTCAAAGAGAGATAATGAAAAATCTTTGCCTAATAAATACGCCTCTGTTTTAGCTAGTCTATATACTACTGGTCCCACGCCACCATAAGCTAATTTAGCTAATTCGATTTTGTTATTTTTTCTCTTGAGTAAAATAGCAGCAGTAAAAGTCGATATGTCCATGTGTTTTCGCTTCGATACTTTATAAAGTTTCAACGTGTCAGATGTATCTGGCAAAGGAAGCAAAACTTTTGTTATTAATTCGTGGGATGCTAAGTCTAATTTTTTGTAGCCTTTATAAAAATTATTGATATTTATTTGTCTGGTCCCGGATGGACCAACAACTTCAATGATGGCATCCAGGACAGAAAGAAGAGGAATATTGTCAGAGATAGGAGAGGCATTAGCAATATTGCCAACTAAAGTTCCTGCATTACGTATTTGTGGTGAACCAAACAAAATTAAATTATCGTACCATTGAGGCAATAATTCTTTTACTGTTTTTTCAATCTCAGTTAAAGTTACATTGGCCCCTATTTCCAAAATATTGCTTGATTGTTTGATTTGACTTAGTTCTTTTATACGAGCCAGGCTAAGTAATGACTTTGGCTCATAACTACGTTTGTTCATATTGACACAAACATCTGTACCACCAGCTATTACAATTGCATCATTGTGCTCTGCACGAAACTTGACAGCTTGTTTTAAATCACAAGTTGAGAAAAATATTTTGTTTTCAAATTCAAGTTGAACATCATCATTTTTATATGAAGTGAGTTTTTCTAAAATTGATTTGTCTGGAAATAATTTGTTTAAGCTAAATTGAGAGGATGAATTATCCAATGAAAGCCCAGCTTTAATTATTGATTCATAACCGGTACAGCGACACAAATTACCAGTAAGACCATCTTTAATTTCAATTTCTGACAGCTTAGATTTCTCGTCTAGTAAATTACACAAAGTCGTAACAAAACCTGGCGTACAATAGCCACATTGGGCACCATGGCAATCGACCATAGCTTTTTGAACTAGATTAAGCACATTACTTTTATTTGGTTTCAACCCTTCGATAGTAATTACATGAGCTAAATCCAACTGATACATGTACTGAATGCATGAATTAACAGCCTTATAACTTATATTTTCCCCAGTATTATCAACCTTGCCAAGAATAATACTGCAAGCACCACAATCTCCTTCCTCACAAACTACTTTTGTGCCACATGCTTTTTGTCCATATCTTAAAAATGTGGACAAAGGCAAAAATGCATCTTCACCTTTTACGTGAAATTCTTTGCCATTAATACATAAAACTAAGTAATTTCTCATGAAGGGAAATTGATTTGTTTATATCTCTGAGCCAAATAAATCCTGTTAACAGTCTAGCGCAAAATCAATTTTAATCCATTATTGACTGTTTGTTCCAAAATTGATATAACGAATTAAAAGGGAGTAGGAATTTTTTAAATGGCTAGAAAAAAAGAATTTGATCAAACTGAAGTCTTAACAAAAGCAATGGAAATCTTTTGGCAGCAAGGCTTTGAAGCTACCTCTGTAGATGATTTAGTCAAAAGAATGGGCATTAATCGTGGCAGTCTTTACGATACTTTTGAAGATAAACACACTCTTTTCTTAGCTGTTATTCAACATTATGATAATACCGTTATAAATCCTTTCCTTTCCGATTTAGATAATGCTTGTACATCTGGTTCGGCTAAACAAGCAATTATCAATTTTTTTCACGAAACCGTTAGTATATCTATTGCTGAAAACCAAAGACGTGGTTGTCTTGTCACCAATGCAGCTGTTGAGCTTGCACCGCACGATGCCGATGCTGAAAAAAGTATTGTCAATTCTCTAAAACGCATAGAGTCTGCTTTTTATGTCTGCTTAGCAAAAGCAAGACAAAACAGAGAAATTTCAAACAAGCATGATTTAAGATCTTTAGCTCGCTTTCTTACTTCTAGCTTACAAGGCTTACGTGTCATGGCTAAAGTCAATCAAGATCCCAAATTTTTATTCGACATAGTAAATACTATTGTTTCTGTTTTAGACTGATTTAGCTAGAATTACGCCTTTATCGGCAAAATCATTGATTTGTTTTTCATCGTAACCAACGGATTGCAAAACCGATGTTGTTGCTGCTCTAATATCGAATGCTAATTTGTCATTTTTGTTATCATCACGCTTAGTCTCTGCAAAACAAAATGAGATCGGGGTTCTTAGCTGAGGGACTTTACCTAAAATTGGATGCATTATATGAGTAATCATAGAATAATCGTCCGCAGGTAAAAAATTAAGAGCTTCTTCAAGGGTATTTACTGGAGATACACAGCAATTACTATCAGCAAAAATTTCTATCCATTCAGACAAAGCTTTCTTAGCAATTTCTACCTCCAATAAATCTTTCAGTTTTTTGCTTGGACCTAATGGATACGCATCGACAAGATCTGGTCTGCTTATGCGCTCACAGAATATTGACCAAAATTGTGGTTCAAGAGAAGCAACTGCTAAATAACGATCATCTTTGCACTTGTACACACTGTAATTAGCTAATTGATCTCGGTATGCAGGATTACCTTCTTTTGGCTCTTCGCCCGTGTACAATAAAGCTGTCGATAATATGCTTTGCGTAGCCAAAGTAGAGTCGAACATACTTATATCAACATGTCTGCCTTTACCTATTTTTTCTCGTTCAAATAAAATGCTAACTACTGATAATGCAGCATATAAAGCTGACATATAATCTGATACTAATACACCAGATACTAGAGGACGCCCATCTGTTTGCCGCGTCGAATTAAGCACACCAGATTCTGCCTGGAAGTTTAAATCATGCCCTGGGCGCAGACGATATTTAGAATTTTGTCCGTATCCTGATATAGAACAAAAAACTATTTTTTCGTTTATCTCTTTGAGCTTTCCATAGCCAATACCTAGCCTACTCATTACACCAGGTCGAAAGTTTTCCAGTACTACATCAGCTTTTTCTACAAGACGATTTATTATTTCTATGCCTTCTTTACTTTTCAAATTTATGGCAATACGTTTTTTATTGCGATGAAGGCTCCAATAATAAAGACTTTCTCCTTCAATAATTGGTGGTAAACGCTGAGCCAGTCCAGGTTTCAAAGACTCAACGCGAATAGTATTACAACCCAAATCAGTGAGAATAGTTGAACAAAGTTCACCAGGAAGAAGATGTGTGAAGTCCAATAAGGTAATATTTGTTAGCGGTAACATCACTAATTATTTCCCAGAAAAGTTTATATGACTAATGTGATGTTACCATGTCTTAGATAAAATCATGACCGAGAATTAGATGACTCATAATAGTAAACAGGATTTTTCAAAGCAAGTTGCCATTATCACCGGTGGTGGCACGGGACTTGGCAAGGCAATAGCTATTGAACTTGCAAGACGTGGTGCATCAGTAGTTATAGCCAGTCGAAAACCTGAAAATTTAAATTCAGCACTAACAGAAATTGTTAAACAAAATAGTTCTGCAACGTCGTTTCAAGTTGATGTACGTAAGCCTGATCAAGTTAAAGCTTTAGTTGAATTTACTAAGAGTAAATTTGGAAAAATTGATATTTTGGTTAATAATGCGGCAGGGAATTTTCTAATACCATCTGAAAAATTATCACCCAACGGTTGGGATAGCGTTGTCGGCATAGTATTAAACGGCACTTGGTATTGTTCAAGCTTTTGTGGACAAGAAATGATTAAACAAAAGTCCGGCACAATTTTAAATATTATTGCCACATATGCTTGGACTGGTGCACCAGGCGTAGTACATTCAGCATCAGCCAAAGCTGGTGTTTTAGCTATGACCAGAACACTAGCAGCCGAGTGGGGGAAATATAATATTCGTGTAAATGCGCTTGCACCAGGAATTATGATTACAGAAGGTGCATCAAAAAATTTATTGTTTGATACTGAAGATGTTCAAGAAAAAATTCTGAAAAAAATTCCTCTAAATCGTTTTGCTGATGTAAATGAAATTGCTAAATTAGCAGCATTTTTATGTTCGGAAGATGCATCATATATTACTGGTGACACCATGACAGCCGATGGTGGACGCTGGTTGAGCAATGGGATATTAAGCTTGTAATGATAGACAAAGTCACAAATCAAGCATCTAGATTAGAAATATTTGCCTGGGCAATGTTTGATTTTGCTAACTCATCTTATAGTACCGTCGTTGCCACAACAATATTTAGCGCTTATTTCATACAAGTAATTGCTGGCAATCTTGAAACTACTCATCATGGCGCTGGTACTTTATTACTTACATGTGCAATTACAATATCTAGTTTATTAATAGTATTTTCGGCTCCCATTATTGGTGCAATTGCTGATGCACGTGCTTGCAAAAAACGCTTTTTGGTCAAAACCACATTCATATGTATTGGTTCTACAATATGTCTAGCTCTAGTTAAACCTGGTGAAATAAATCTTGCAGTCTTTCTTTTGATATTAGCCAATTTTGCCTTTGGTACTGGGGAAAATTTAATTGCTGCATTTCTTCCAGAAATTGCAAACAGAAATGAAATGGGTCGAGTATCAGCTTTTGGCTGGACATTAGGTTATACCGGCGGCTTATTGGTTTTGTTGGCATGCTTTATTTATGTATCAGCAGCAGAAAAAGCTGGACAAAGCCAAATACAATATGTGCCAATCACACTATTTATTACTGCCTTATTTTTTGCTCTTGGCTCATCAATAACATTTCTTATTTTGAAAGAACGTGCTGTTGCTGATACTACACTTACAAATAAATCTGTAATTAAAGCTGCTCTAGCGAGACTCTCTAGTACATTTAATCATGCTAAACATTACAAAGACTTATTTATGTTTTTAATTATATTGTTCTTTTATAGCTCCGGCATTGCACCAAGTATATTGCTCGCTTCGGTATACGCTCAAAAGGTGATTGGTTTTACTACCCACGATTGTATAATAATGATATTTGTTGTAAATATTATTGCTGCTGGTGGCGCTTATATTTTTGGTTATATACAAGACAAATTAGGTTCAGTACCAACTTTAAGGATTGCTCTATTTATTTGGATTTTAGCAACAGTAATTGCTTATTTATCCGAGACTCGTTTTATATTTTGGATTGCATGTATATTAGTAGGCTTAGCATTAGGCTCCAGTCAATCAGTAGGCAGAGCACTAGTTGGCCAATTCTCACCAGAAAATAAATCAGCTGAATTTTTTGGACTATGGGGACTAGTAGTAAAACTAGCAACTGCAACTGGTCCTTTAATTTTTGGACTAGTTACTTATTTAAGTCAAAATAATTATCGTTTAGCCATTCTTTCAAGTACGGTATTTTTTATTATTGCCATCATTTTACTTTCATTGATTGACGAAAAACGTGGTAGAGCTGCTGCTCTACAGGAAATTAAATATGTCTTGTAAATTATGTTTAGATCAAAACAATATAAACGATACAGATATTATTTATTCCGATGAATATTGGCTAGTAAAACACAGCCAAGAAACAAATATTTTAGGCTATTTGATATTGCAGTCAAAACGTCATTTCCTTGACTTATCAGAAGCCAATCAAAAAGAATTGAGTACATATGGTCCATTATTAGGAAAGCTAATGTCAGCTTTAAAAAAAACCATTTCTCCCAATAGAATTTATACGTTTACTTTAGCTGAAGTAGTACCACACTTTCATGTACATATTATTCCAGCTACATTGTCTTTACCTAAAGCTTTTCGCGGGAGAGGCATTGTCAATTATCCATTAGAGCCAAAAGTTTCAACAGCTTTGAAAGAGAATATGGTAGCAAGTATTCTTAGAAAATTAAAAACTCAAGAATTACCATAACCGCCACCACCAGGCGTTTCAATGACTACAACATCATCGACTTTTACGTCGATTGTAGCTCTTCCATTTAATTCAGTTATGTTTCCATTAGGATGTCTTATGTAATTAACGCCCAGCAAAGCAGCTTTGCCGCCATTAAGTCCATGTGGCGGGATTTTTCTGCGCCCGGATAAAATAGAAACTTGCATCGCTTCTAAAAATCTAAGCTTTCTTATTGTGCCGTTACCACCAGAATAGTTTCCTAATCCACCACTGTTTTTTCGTATAGAAAATTCCTCCAGCAATACTGGATATCTTGTTTCTAAAACTTCGGGATCAGTAAGACGAGAATTAGTCATATGAGTATGTACAGCGTCTGTCCCTGAAAAATCTTTACCAGCACCACTGCCGCCACATATTGTTTCGTAATATTGATATTTATCATTACCAAAGGTGAAATTATTCATAGTTCCTTGACTAGCAGCCATTATTTTAAGAGCACCATATAAAGCGTCAACAATAATCTGAGAAGTTTCAACATTGCCAGCTACAACTGCTGCTGGATATGCAGGATTGAGCAGACT
Organism: Candidatus Obscuribacterales bacterium; assembly: GCA_020054205.1. GTDB lineage: Bacteria > Cyanobacteriota > Vampirovibrionia > Obscuribacterales > Obscuribacteraceae > JAGVLS01. The sequence continues at coordinate 189,296 of JAGVLS010000021.1, forward strand.
GCCTTTAGGAACAATGATTTTTAAAGGTCGCATACAACCTGCATTTAGAGGAATATCATCTTTTACTAAAGTGCGAAAAACATAAAGTACTGCTGCCTTACAAACAGATAAGGGAGCGTTGAAATTATTTTGGCTTTGTATCGATGTCCTTGAAAAATCAATTATTGCTTCTTCTTTATCACGATCAATTTTAATTTCAACAGATATTTCCAGCCGATCATCCATTTGGCAGATGAAAGATCCGTCTTTGAGTCCACCAATAATTCGTCTTACACATTTTTCCGCATTATCTTGAACAAAGCCCATATACTTTTCAACAACAGTTAAGCTATATTCTTTTATTAGTTTATTGAGTTCGTTAACCCCACAATTATTGGCGGCAATTTGTGCTTTTAAATCAGCAATATTTTGATCGCAATTACGCACTGGTGGGCGTGACTGCATGAATAAACTACGTATAGCCTGCTCATGAAAAACACCATCACTGACAATTTGTGTAACTGGAATTAAAACACCCTCTTCTTCAATAATTTGACTAGCTGAAGGCATAGAACCTGGTGTAATGCCACCGATATCAGCATGATGAGCACGAGAAGCTACAAAAAATGAAGGCTTAGCTTTATCATCAACAAAGATTGGTGTTATCACAGTAATGTCAGGCAGGTGAGTACCACCATTATATGGATCATTGAGCATATAAACATCACCTTTTGCTAAGCGATGTCCACGCAAGTTGATAACACTTTGAACGCTTTCTCCCATTGAACCTAAATGTACAGGCATATGAGGAGCATTAGCTATTAAATCTCCATGGCTATCAAATATAGCGCAAGAGAAATCCAATCTTTCTTTTACATTGACTGAATGGCTAGTATTTTGTAAAACAATTCCCATTTGTTCTGCTATAAACATAAACAAATTATTGAATAATTCCAATAATACTGGGTCAACTTTGTCATTCTTTGAAAGATCAATATTATGCAGTTTGTTTTTTTCCTGCGGGTAAAGAAATAAATATCCTTGTTCGTTCTTTTTTGCTGCCCAACCATATTCGACGACTGTCGTTGAAATATCATCAGTAATAAGCACTGGTCCTATTATTTCTTGATTGGCAATAAGACTATTTGCATTATAAGCCAATGCTTCAAACCATTTATTGTTAGAATACATTTTTATGGTTTTAACAACTTGTTTGTCTATATTGCTTGTTTTGCGGAGAGCTAAGCTGGGTAATTTTGTCTCAACAATAGCTTCGGCTATTATGGCAGTAATTATTATAGGTTTGTCTTCACTAATAAATCCATATAATTTCTTGTGTGATTCTTCAAAAGCATCTATCATATTTTTGAAAGAGTCGTACTTAACAGAAATAGAAAAATCACTTCCTTGATAACGCATTCGCAAATACATTTTAGTAATGATAGGCATATTTATTTTTGCCTGACACTCGATAGCGTTAATAGCTTTTTCTTCTAAGTCTTTTATTTGAGTAGCAAGTTTTGTTGTAATATCATCAACAAATAATTCTTCAACTGTTTCTTCTTTAATAGCCGATATATCTGCTAAGCCCATACCCAAAGCTGATAATACTCCAGCATAAGGATGAATAACAATTTGTTTAATGCCAAGCTGCTCAGCAATTAGGCAAGCATGCTGCCCAGCAGCACCACCAAAACAATAAAGAGTATAATTAGTGACGTCATGTCCTTTTTGCACAGAGACTTGTTTTATAGCATTGGCCATTTTTGAAACAGCAATGGTTAAATAGCCAAAAGCCACTTCTTCTGGCGAGCACGTATGTCCGGCTTGCAATTGAATTATTCTAGACAATTCATCAAATTTTTTCTGAACAATGGAGAGATCTATAGATTGATTGTTATCTATCCCAAAAACATGTGGAAAAAAATCAGCTTGAATTCTGCCTAACATAACATTTGCATCAGTAATAGTTAGCGGACCGCCTTTGCGATAACAAGCTGGGCCAGGATTTGCTCCAGCTGACTGCGGACCTACACGATAACGATAACCATCAAAATGTAAAACAGATCCACCACCGGCAGCAACAGTATGCACAGCCAACATAGGACTGGATAAGCGCACACCAGAAATTGTTGTTTCAATATTTCTTTCTAGTTCACCTGAGTATTGCGCCACATCGGTAGAAGTACCACCCATGTCAAATGTAATTATCTTATCTAAATTTAAATCCCTGCTAGTTTTTATTGCAGCAATAATGCCACCAGCAGGGCCAGATAGTATACTGTCTTTACCAGCAAATTGTTTTGCATTAACCAAACCACCATTAGATTGCATAAACATAAGTGAGGTTTGCTTTAATTCTGTATTTAAGCTTTTAATATATTTTTTTAGAACAGGAGACAAATAAGCGTCAGCAAGAGTAGTATCTCCTCGCCTGATCAATTTTATTAACGAACCTATTTCGTGAGAAATTGATATTTGCTCATAACCAATAGCTTTAGCCATTTCAGCTACTTTTTTTTCATGTTCATGATAACGATAGCCATGCATTAGTACGATAGCTATTGATTTACATCCTTTTTCAAATGCTTTTTCCAAGTCTTTATAAGCTTTTTCAATATTTAAAGGAAGAAACACTTTTCCATTAGTTAGTATTCTTTCTTCTACTTCAATTACATTTTCGTAGAGCATTTCTGGCAAATTAATTTGTAAAGCAAAAATATCCGGCCTGTTTTGATAACCAATGCAAATAGCATCAGCAAAACCTTTAGTAATCGCAAGCACCGTGCGAGCCCCTTTACGTGTAAGTAAAGCGTTGGTAGCAATAGTTGTTCCCATTTTTACTACATTAATGCTATTGCTATTTATGGATGCATTAGGTTTAAGTCCCATAATTTGCTTTATGGCTGCCAAACTAGCATCTTCATAATTTTGAAGATTCTCTGAAAGTAATTTAGCAACAATAATTTCGTCATCTGAATTTAAGGCAACAACATCAGTGAATGTTCCACCTCTATCAATCCAGAATTGCCATTGTTTACTCTTTGAAAGTTTATCCATTGATTCTTTATTCAATACTCACTTATCAATTCTAAGAGTATAGAATAGGCATTCATTATTGAACATATTTAGTAAAATGAAGCAAGTCAGGAGTATTGTAGTGAAAAATAAAGATAAAGGGCTGTCACTTCCAGAATATTGTGATTTGCTTCCCAATGGCTCATTAATAATTTCAAGAGAATTCAATAATATTACTGAGTCAACACCGAAACAATCAAAAGTTCCTGACTATTTGAGGGTTGTTGATCATAGCCTGGCAATAAATAAAGAAGATTATGAAAAAAGGCTTGCCAAGCAGGAAGAACAGCTAAATCTTTTTGTCAGAAAACTTAAAGCTATAAAAAAATCATTGATTATTGTCTTCCAAGGAAGAGATGGGGCAGGCAAAAGTAGTACCACAGAAAGAATATTAGAGGCACTTGATTATGACATGTCTATATTTCAAGCAATTCATATTGGACCGCCTTCAGAAGATGAAGGAAAACATCCACATTTATGGCGTTTTCTCACCAATGAACGTATGCCAACATTTGGTCAAGTACGTGTATTTGACAGAAGCTGGACTGAAAGAGTTTTAGTAGAACCAGTAATGGGAATTACAAAAGGAAAAGAATTGTTTAATTCTTATGCAGAGCTTCGTACTTTTGAATGGTTGCTTGTCAGTCAAGGAAATATTTTAATTAAATTCTGGCTAGACATTACAAAGAAAGAACAACTTAGGCGTTTTAAAAAGCGACAAAAAAAGAAACCCTGGAAAGTCAGTCAGTTTGATGGCATAGCAAGAAAGCATTGGGATGATTACACAGAATATGCCAATAAAATGTTTTATCTAACGGGGACAAATTTTGCACCTTGGCATATCGTTTCTAGTGAAAATAAGGCTTATAGCCGCATTGCTATTTTGGAAATAATAAATCAAACACTAGAAAAAGAGCTAAAACATTTTCAGAAAAAGGCATGAATGATGACAATTACTTATGACGATTTTACTAAAGTAGATATGCGCGTTGGCCGCATCGTAAACATAGAAAATTTTCCTAAAGCTCGAAAACCAGCATATAAACTAAAAATTGATTTTGGTGATTTAGGTATAAAGTACTCAAGCGCACAAATTACCTCTAAATATTCCAAAGATGATTTGCTCAATCGTTTAATTGTTGCAGTGGTTAATTTTCCCAAAAAACAAATTGCTGACTTTCAATCTGAAGTATTGGTCTTAGGAACAGAAATTGAAAAAGATGTAGTAGCATTGCTAGAACCAGATCAAAAAGCAATCTTAGGTTCGCGGGTATTTTAAAGTGTTTCCACTTAGAGATTCCACTCCTTCTCACTCAATACCAATTGTCAATTGGCTAATTATAGCTGTTAATGTTTTTGTGTTTCTCTTTGAAGCATCTTTATCTACAGGGGAATTAGATCAATTTATAAATACATATGGAGTTGTGCCAAATCGCCTTTTGCATAATTTTGATATAAATCAGCTAGCAACAATAATGTCTTCCATGTTTCTTCATGGAGGTTGGTTTCATTTGATTAGCAATATGTGGGCACTTTATATTTTTGGAGATAATATAGAAGATCGACTTGGGCATTTTGGTTATTTGATTTTTTATATATTATGCGGCATTTCTGCCGATCTGTCCCAAATATACATGGCTCCAAATGCTAATGTCCCAACGATAGGTGCAAGTGGGGCAATTGCAGGAGTATTAGGGGCTTATATGTTATTGTTTCCACATGCTCGCATTGTTAGTCTAGTACCAGTATTTTTAGTTTCGTACGTGACTGAAGTATCTGCTTACTTTTATTTAGGATTTTGGTTTTTGTCTCAATGGTTTACTGGTTTATTTTCTTTAGGTGATATAGCAGCCGATAAAGGTGGTATTGCTTGGTGGGCACATGTTGGTGGTTTTGTTGCTGGCATTTTAGCAGTTAAACTTTTTGAGAAGAGACAAAATACAAAAAATTACTATAATGGTAATTGATCATAAAAATAATATTTGAGATGTTGTATGAATGATAAATGGAAAGAAGTAGTCGAAGCTGGTAATTTAGCCTTTAGTGCCGGTAGGGTGTCCGAAGCTGAAGTAAAATTCCAAGAAGCAGTAAAGCTTGCCGAAGAAATGCAAGATAATACTAGCCTTGCTTTGAGTTTAAATAATTTAGCAGCAATTTACCATACACAAAGCAAATATAAATTTGCTGAAGAGTTGTACAAAAAAGCATTATCTATTAGAGAAGGTCTTTATGGTCATGAGCATCCAGAAATTGCTTTGAATTTACATAATTTAGCTGTTTTATACAGCGCTAGACGCATGTACCCTCTAGCTGAAGAATATTATAAAAAAGCCATAGACGTAAAAGAGAAAGTGTATGGCAATATTCATGTTGAGCTAGTTAGTACATATAATTATTACGCCAAGCTTTTGAAATTACTTGATCGCACAAAAGATCTAGAATTAATAGAAGAAAAAATAGTCGAAATAGAAAAGAGTTCTAAACAAACAACTTAAGTAGGAAGAGTCAAATAAATAACTGTTCCTCTACCTGATCCTGACTCCGCCCAAACACGACCACCAATTCTTTCTACATTATTGCGAGCCAAATACATATTTAGCCTAGAACTATATGATTCTTTGGCATGCTTTCCTTCTATAAAACCGACAAACATCTCAGCAATATCATCTTGAGATAAGGCTGGGCCAGAACTGGCAATCGATAATCTAATTTCATTACCTTTTACAACACTTTCTGCTCTTACTCTGCCACCAGGCGCTGTCACAGAGATCATTTTTTGCAATAGTTTTAAAATTACATCCTGTAATATTTCTCTATCTACATTAGCATTGGGCAAACCAGTAATGGTTTTGTAATCAAGTAAAATTTGGTGATTTTTAGCGTCATGTGCTACTTTTTCTAAACATTGTCCAACTAAAGGCGTTACAGAAACAGGTTCTTTAGCATAAGCATTTGGTGGAACAAAGCCACCATACATCATAAGCAAACTGTCAATTACACCAATTATTTGCTGATAACGCAATCTCAATTCAACCAAAGATTGTCCTACCGAAGGATCTACTTTTGCTAGCACAGTATCTAAAATAGAATGCCACTCTCCTTCAGCTGAAATAAGAGGCGCTCTCAGCGAATCAGATAGCATAGATATAATATCGGCTCTTAGTCGAGCTACGCCACTCTGAACAGATTTATCACGTACTGCCATAACATAGCCAGCAACTTGACTCTCATCTGCCATAACAGGATGTAAGTGAATTAAAACATCTGTATTTGTGTTTTTATTTGTATTTTTAATAATACCTTCTGGATAAAATTGTGAAATCAGATCAACAGAATTGCCACCATGATGTGAAAAAGCAATAGCTGGTTCATCATTTGCTGCTGCCCCTGCCTTTTTCACTAAATCAAAACAATGTTTACCAGCAATTTCAGCTTCACTTGTTCCCATCCAGTTTAAAATTACTGGGTTTGCAGCTAAAACATTTCCATACTGATCGAGCAACAAAAACCCTTCACTGGAAATTTGCAGCACGGCTCCTAATTTTTGTTGCAACAAAACTGCTTGTTGATTAGCATAATTAACTTGTTTAGAAAGCTCAGATAATTGCCGACTTTGTGTCATTAATTGTTTATTGACTGTTGCTACTTGTACATTAGCGGCATCAACCAATTTTGTTTTTTCATTTAATTCTTCAGTGTGTTTAGTCATTTGTGTTTTTAGACTTTGTACACTGGTGCGAGGATAAGCTACCGCTGTATCTATAGCTTCTGCCAATTCAACCCATTCAGAGCTAAGTTTATTCAAAGATGGCAGATCTGGTTTATGTTGAGCTAAATCTTGCGCTCTTTGAATAAGGAAATTCATCGATGAATTGAATCGACCAGATATCGCAGCACTGAAAAACAAAGCAAGAATAATACCAATTACTCCACTCAATAAAGCTTGTCCTAATATCACAATAGCTTTCTGCAATATATCAGGGACACGTGTAGTAACAAATATTAAACCTACTATATTGTTAGATGCCTTTTCTAATTTGAATGGTTGCCAAATTCGTCCATTTATTTCAAAGCTAGGAAAACGCACTGCGGCTAATCCTTCACCGTTTAACTTAGCAATATAATTGCCATCTGTTTTTATTAACCCTGGCGTAAAGGCTATTACTTTACCTTTATCTTGTTCAGACAAAGAAAATAATACTAAATCAATTCCTTTTACTGGATCTAAAGACAATTCCAGCTTTTTACTAAGTCCAGTTAAAAATGTGCTGTCAATTGGTTGGCTAACAGCAACTACTCCCAATACTTTAGGACCTTGCGCAATTGGCACCATAGCTGTAATGGCAATACCACCAGCTACACTAAAATCAGTTGGTCCACACCACGAATTATGAGCAAAAGCATATTCGACATTTTCAGCAGTTTTGACTTTTAGTGAATAATTATATTTTAGTGGCGTGTCGCTGCTATAAAAAACTCTTCTGTGCTCATCAATAACTGCAACAAAACCAGGATGCCCATATCTATCTACCAGATTTTTAATTACTTGAGCTACTTGAGTGCGATTGCCTTCAGAATACGCTTGCCGAAAAGATGGATCATTCTCCAAAGCTTGGGCTATTTCCCTATTTTGTTTTTGTATAGCAACAATTTCATTTATCAACCTTGTGCCAGCATTAGTAATATTTTTTTGAGCAATATCATGATAAGTCCGATATTGCATAAAAAGCTGATATGCACAATTGGTAATTACCATAACCAAAATAACGGTTATGAAAGCAAAATTGAGCCTACCTCCTAATCCCAAATTCTCTTAGCTCCCAAATTACACCAAAGACACATAATAAGTTTATCTCTAAAGTAGCCTACTTTAGAACTATATATTCAATACTTGGACTAAGTCTATAAAGAGATGTCATTTACGGCTGGAGGCATTTCGATATTCAACTTGAACTTGTATGGCTCTAATTAATTGATTTGGCCCACAATATCCTAGTTCAAGCAATATCTGTCCTAACGGTTTTCTTTTGGTAGCACCCTCGGCATCATTTTTTTGAATATGCAAAGCTTCATCCAACTGATAAATTGTAATGTAGCCCAATTCAACTAAAATTTGACCTAAAAGGGTAGTTTCATCAGAGCCAGAAAATTCTTGTTGTGGAGACTTACTTTTCATTCCGAAATACCCTAAATTTGCCTCTACTTTTTTCACAGACCGCCGGACACACCCGAAGGAATCATCTTATGGCTGCTGAGTTTCCTCTCTGACCAGTTTCGTTGTCCTCCGCCGCGCCCAACGATCTGTATTTAGAAATTATAGCTCACCATAGGCTTAGCTGGTGAGGCTTAAAAGGACTGAACTGCTTAATTTCTTATGTTTAGAAGATGCTTCACTAGGCTATTAGTCCTACCACCCAATTAATGTTGCTTTCATTAAAGATGTCAACGATCCTTAACAATTACCGCTTAATTTGACAACCGCAAGCCTGCAAACTATTTGCTAGCTTTAAGCAAAGCCAATGTTTTTATTATTTCCCTGCCGAATGCAGGCAAGTCGGCAGGAGTACGAGAAGTAATAATTCCACCATCGACCACAACTTCGGCATCAAGCCATTCAGCACCAGCATTAATCAAATCGTCCTGGATGTTTTTATAGCTAGTAACTTTCTTACCCCTGATTACATCAGCCGATGCTAACACCCATCCACCATGACAAATTGCAGCCACTACCGCTTTACTTGCACAAGCTCTTTTTACAATTTCTATAGCAGCCTTATTAGCTCTAATTTTGTCAGGAGCCCAACCGCCAGGAATAATAACAGCATCAAATGAATCTTTGACAAATTCTTCGCATTGTCCATCCACGTTAATGGGAATGCCATATTTACCTTTATATGTTTTTTCACCAATGCCGGCGATAACAACATTTGCTCCTGCTTCTAGCAATCTAAGTTGTGGGTAGAATAATTCTCTATCTTCAAAATCAGGTCCAGCAATAATCAAAACTTTTTTGCCTTTAAGATCCATGAAATAGCTCCTTATTGCACAAGTTAATTATCATTACCAGCAGCAGCATCTGAATCAGAATCAGAACTTGTGCCATTATCTAAGTTAAAGCGCAAGAGTTCTCGACGCCATTCTAAATCTGCTTGTGCTTCTTTCAACAGATTAGCTAATCCTTGATAGTCTGCAAAAGATAAATCAACAGCAACACCAATTTCAAAAGTTAGTTTGACTCTTTCATAACTTGGCGTACAGGCCATACATACCATATGATCGGGTCCACATATTTCAAAAACTCTATTTTCATCTGATTGAACAGGGTCTTTTTGCCAGGTGAGATATTCAAGAAATTCTTCATCTTCAAAGCTTTGTTGTACTAATAAAACTAAAGCTTGATATTGCGTTTGATTTAAATAAACAGTAATTTCTTGTCTTCTTAAATCAAGCGCTACTTCACCATTTTCTTTGTCAAGATATAAATCAGCAAAAGCATTAGCAAAACTAATTTGATAAGCTGTACTGGTTTTCATAAAATAAGTTTCCTTTAATTTTTGACTTATTTAAGCCATTTAGCAACATCTTTGGCATGATAAGTAATAATCAAATCAGCCCCAGAACGAGCAATTCCAGTGAGGCACTCAAGTGTCACCTTCTTTTCGTCAATCCAACCGTTAGCAGCTGCTGCTTTAACCATTGAATATTCTCCTGAGACATTATATGCGGCAATCGGTAAGTTCGTAAGGTGTCTTGTTTCTTTTATTATATCCAGATAAGAAATTGCTGGTTTAACCATAACAATATCTGCACCTTCTTCAATATCTAAAGCAATCTCACATAAAGCTTGGCGACCATTGGCTGGATCCATTTGATATGTTTTTCTATCTCCAAACTGTGGAGCTGATTCAGCTGCTTGTCTAAAAGGACCATAAAAAGCAGAAGCAAATTTGGCGCTATAAGCCATGATTGCTACATTATCAAAACCTGCTTGATCTAAAGCCTGCCGAATTACACCTATTCGCCCATCCATCATATCTGACGGGGCAATAATATCAGCGCCCGCGGCAGCTTGCGATACAGCTGTTTTTGCCAAAATATCTAAGCTTGGATCATTCAATATCTCATTGCCATCAACAATACCGCAATGACCATGGTCCATGTATTCACACAAACATGTGTCAGCAATGACTAACATGTCGGGAAATTCTTTTTTAATTGCTAAAGTAGCTTTTTGAATGATGCCATCGTCTACCCAAGCTCCAGTAGCCACACTGTCTTTGATATTTGGAATACCAAATAAAATGACAGAAGATAATCCTAAATTTGCTGCCTCTTCCACTTCCTTAAGCATTTGATCAATACTTTGTTGATAAATGCCCGGCATAGATGAAATAGGTGTTTTTACATTTTTTCCTTCCACAACAAAGAAAGGATAAATGAGTTTTTCCAGATGAATATGCGTTTCTCTAACCATGGAGCGCATAGCTTCATTTGCCCTTAAGCGGCGCATGCGCACTGGCAAATTTTTGGAGGCAGTTCTCACAGCAAATTTTTCTTGAGGAATGGTAATGACTGTCACTATATTTTCCTTTGCAGTAAACCAATACTTATTTATACAACAAGAATATAAACAATATATTTGCTTCTGCTAAACCAATTGCCCATTCTGTCATTATTCCGGCAGCAAATTAGAGAAAGTTAAATCAGTATTGCCTTAAAGCTTCGATTAAACCTTCCATAGTGTAGTTTTTTGCTTCTATATCTATTTTGTCCAAATATTTTATAGCCGCCTCACTTGTTTGTGGACCAATCACAGCAATAAGAATATGAGAAAGACTGCTTTTTAAATTGGTGTCCAATAAATTAGCAAGATTTTTCACCGTTTGCGAACTAGCTAAAGTAATAATATCTATTTCTTTTTTGTCCAATAAATTTTTCAGTTTGGCAGCCAATTCATTTTTATTAGCTGGTTCACTTGTTTTATAACAATAAACTATATCAATATCTGCACCAACTTTTTTCAATTCATCAGCAATATAAGTACGTCCAATATTTGTTTTAGTCCACAATATTTTTTTTCCTGAAAGATTTGGATATCCAGGAAATTCTTTTACTAATGTTTCAGCAATGAATTCATTAGGACTAAATAAAGTCGTGAGCCCGTATTTTTGCAAAGACTTCATTGTAGCAGGACCGATAGCAGCGATATTTATTTTTCCCAGATTACTGCCAATTACTTCTGCGCGTTTGAGAGTACTTTCTACCGCGTTAGCACTAGCAAAAATTATCCAATCATAAATCTCAATATTTTTAAACGCTCGATCAAAATCATCCCAAGAGTCTGGCGGGTTTATTTCAATCAAAGGCAATTCAATTGGAATTGCCCCGAGCTTTTTCAATTCATCCGAAAAACTTTTGCATTGATGCTTAGATCTAGTTACTAAAATTTTTTTGCCTTGTAAATTCATAGCATTATCTAAGGTGGTGAAACTGGTGATTTATTTTGGTTTATTTCTGAGAGTATTTGCGCAGCACCTGCCGACAATAATTCATTTGCTAGCGATTTTCCAAGTCCAACTGGATCATTGTCTGGACCAGTAACTTTCTTTTTTATGCAACGCTCACCGTCAAGCGAGGCAATACAGGCAGTGAGCTCAATTTTCATATTATCAACTTTTGCATATGCTCCCACTGGTGCCGAACAACCACCACCCACTTCGTTTAAGAATGCTCTTTCAGCATCAACTGCTATCCGTATAATACTTTCATTAAGCGAACAAACAATATCTAAAACATGATTATCATCTTGCCGACATTCAACTGCTAAAGCACCTTGTCCAGCGGCAGGACATGATTCTTCAATTTCAAGGTATTGGCTAATGTGTTCTGTTAGCTGCAGGCGTATTAATCCAGCAGCAGCCAAAACCATAGCATCATAATTACTGTCAGCAAATTTCTTTAACCTAGTAGGAACATTTCCTCTAATATCAACAAATTCCAAATCTTGCCTTAACGCTTTTAATTGAGCCATGCGTCTTACACTAGAAGTAGCAATTTTAGCTCCTTTGGGTAAATCATGAAATTTGATTTTATTTTTGCTAATTAAAACATCACGAATATCTTCCCGATTAAAAGCTGCAGCTAACACTAGCCCTTTTGGAATATCTGTAGTCAAATCTTTTAAGCTGTGCACAACAAAATCAACTTCATTAGCCAGTAATGCATCTTCTAACTCTTTGACAAAAACACCACGGCCTCCAAGCTCAGAAATTGGTTTAGTCAAATCTTTGCTGCCACTGGTTGTGATATACACAATTTCAAATGACAAATTTTTGAATGATTCACCCAATTTTAACAAAACAATATCTGTCTGGAGCCTAGCTAATTTGCTATCTCTCGTACCAACACGTAATTTATCTCTATTGGACTTTGGCACTAGACGCTAACTTATTCAAATCTATTTCGTTGTCACCATGTCCAGCAATTTTTTCGCAAAATTCACTGTATTCTGCGTCCCAATCATTGCCATCGTTCAATTCATAATTATTTAGTTCGGCATTAGTAGGAGCAGAGAAAACATCCAAGTTAAACAATGTTTGTAATGCTTCTGCTTGTTGTTTCAGTAATTTTCTATCGTCGGTTGCTTTTAGTTTGATTGTTGGATGATGCAAAATTTGATTAACTATGGCTCTGCTTACTTGCTCCAAATATTGTGCAAATTCTTCTTCTTGCGCACTGTATAAAGCATTATTTTTACCTACTTGTTCTTGGCGAATAGATTCTACTTTTCTACGTAAGCGAGCTATAGTTGGTGCTGCCATCTGAGCTCTTTGCCAATCATGGAATTGAGATAAAGCTTCAAAAACTATTTTTTCTGCATCTTTAACTAAAGCTTCTCGCTCTAACTGATTTCGGTTAACAATATCAGCTATTTGGTCACAGTGATAAAGCTGCACATTTGGCAATATTCCTATATCAGGATCAATATTGCGCGGAACAGAAATATCAATAATACAAACTTGCTTGCTTCGATTTAGATTAGCTAGTTCGCGAGCAGTCAATAAATAATCAGGTGCGCCAGTTGAAACAATAACTAAGTCAGCATTAGAAGCTAGCTGATGACGATCTTCAAAAGCAAATTTTGTATTTAGTCTGTGTTTATTAGGTAATTTGTCTTCAGTAAAACGTGTTAATTTATCCGAGCTGCGATTTACCATAATGACAGCGCCATTACCTGATTCGCTTAAAATATGTTTAGCACAAATTCTTGCCATTCTGCCTGCGCCAATAATTAATATGGTTTTGTCCTTAAGTGAGCCAAGCACTTCCCGAGCCAATTCCACCGCAGCAGAACTTACAGAAACAGCTCGACGAGCCATTGAGGTTTCTGTTCGCACTCGTTTGCCACAATTGAGAGCACGCTTAAACAGTTCACTTAAAACAGGTCCGGCTGTCTCAGAGCTAAGAGCAATTCGGTGAGCAGTCTTAACTTGTGACATGATTTGTCCTTCACCCAGAACTAAGCTGTCCAACCCAGAGGCTACTCTCAGTAAATGTAAAACTACATCATCACCTAATAATTTAAAATTAGGTCTCAATACTTCATGGTCAGATATGGTTTGAGTAGAAACAAAGAAAGTTTCTATTTCATTCAATCCAGCTTGCAAATTCGAAACAACTGCATAAACTTCAGTACGATTACAAGTGGATAAAACAACTGCTTCTTTAATATGTGGCAATCTGGCTAAAGCAGCTAAAGCATGGTTTAAACAATACTCAGGAATGATGAATCGTTCACGTACAGAAATAGGAGTTGAATGGTAATTAATTCCAAGAACAACAAGTTCACAGTCCTCACCATATAGAGTTTGGTCATGCCCTGTCAAGTGAATTGATTCCGGAGTTACCACTTAATTTCCTTGTCTGACACATAGGCGGATCTGCAACTGCCAACACATATCAATTGCCCGTCGAAAATTATATCTAGTTGAAAGCATTTAGAGGGTAAGTAAAATAAAAGCGTAAATATTTATCAAAGAAGCAAATGCCTGAACCAGTAAGAAAAAACGAAAAGCTAATATCACTTTTATCTGGACAAGCTTTCCAAGAGATGACTTTAAAACTTTGACACTAATTGCGCTCTTTTGAACCAATTATTTATTGCACTTTCTTTTTCCGGATGAATCGTTAAAGCAAGCCAATAAAGTCCATTGACTATTCGTAAGCTTGGTCTTGTTAAACAATTCATTTCAGATTTTGGATAAAAATATAAGTGTTCTTTTTGTATTGCATTCAGTTTTTTCCAAGGACTTTTTTTCCAAAAATTTTGGCCTTTTGCTTCGTGAGGCATAATAATAATATCTGGTTGTTTAAAAAATAATTTTTCTAAACTGTAATGAGGATATGCCGCTGCCAAATTTTTTGCTAAATTAGCGCCACCACACTTGGTTATAGCGTCATTCAAAAAGCTATTGCCACCTACCGTAATTAAAGGATCTAGCCAAACACAAAAAAATACTTTCGGATCATTTTTGTTCACGTTATTTGAAAGTATTTTTTGCAGATTTAAAATAACAGAATCAAAAGTTTGAACTATCTTTTCAGATTCAATTTTTTTTCCAACTAAATTACCAACAGTAATTATATTTTTCGATATATCGCTTATATTTTCATTTTTTAGAAGAATGACTTTATAGCCCTTGGATTTTATAACACTAGCCATAGCCTCTTGTCCGTTTACAAGCAAAACCGCTTGCGGCCTTAAATGAGTCAAGAGTTCAAAATTAACACTGACAAAACTGCTTGCTTTTGGTTTTTGTTTTGCCTCTATTGGAAAATCACAAACGTTGGAAACACCAACAAGCAAATCTTGCGCTCCCAGAGCATAAATAATTTCTGTATTTGATGGAGCCAATGAAACAATACGAGTAATTTTACTCTCAGGACTACATTCTTCTGCTCTTGCCCAGGGTATCAAGAACAAAATAAAAAGAACACAAACCAGTTTAAATTTCATTATCTATAAACTTACAACAACGTTAGTATTTCATTGAGACGGCTATTTATTTCCACTGATTCCACAAAATGTGTTTTTTCCAACAATTGCCAATCATACAATGTCATTCTAACAAGTCTATCAACTTGTTTTTGATAATCAAGATCCGTCCAGCGAAATTCATCATCTTCCGGAGGTAATCGAGGCGGCACATAAATAATCCGCATATATTTTTCAGATTGTTGTTTTGCTTGGTTATAATACTGTTCACTATCATGAGTCATTGCCGTACAAATATTCCATCTTTGCCAAAGTACCCAGCAGTCAATAGTAGATCGGTCAGAAATAAAACTGCCTAATTTATCTTCGATTTCAATCTGTCTCTTTAATACTTCTCTTTTAAATTTTTCTTGATCCGGAATATCACCAATTCGTTTGTAGCCCATTTGCGCACACAAATCTCTAGCAATTTCAGGAATTACAGGCAAATTCAATTCTTTTGCAAGCAAAGAAGCAAGTGTAGTTTTACCAACCCCACTTGCTCCAGTTATTACAATTTTTTTCATATCCTAATTTAAGTTCTTAGACTTAGGACCCATTTTGTCCTTGTTCGGCTGCAATTGTTTTTTCAGACGAACCATTTTCTCTCTTAAGATTAGCGGCTAAGTCAATTCCAGTCAAGCCTTTCACAAGAGTAAGACTTTGAGCAGCAACATTCAAGATGTCGCCAGTAATTTTGCTTGCACCACCCGCTTCACCACCAGTTGTAAGCACTGTCATTTGCCCAATCTTAGATAATGGACTAGCAGCAGCATTCACCAAGTCAGGCAATCTATCAATGATCATTGAAGCCATAGCAGCATCATTATATAATTTATATGCATCAGCTTTTTTCGACATTGCCTCTGCTTCTGCTTCGCCTTTGGCAGCAATAATATTTGCTTCAGCCATACCTTTAGCTCGTGCTGCTTCTGCTTCAGCAAACCCGGTAGCTTTTATAGCTTCTGCTTCGGCTGCTGCTCGTGTTTTAGTTGCTTCTGCTTCACCTAAAGCTCTTAATTTTGCAGCTTCAGCATCAGCTAGAGCAAGTATTTTTCTTTTTTCTAATTCAGCTTGAGCTAGAATTTTAATTCTATTTTGTTCTGCTTCAGCAGGTTTAGCAATTTCAGCTTGCAGTTCAACTTGTCTTTTTTGCACTTCCACTGCTTGTAATTCAACAGCCTTTTGTGCTTCGACAATTTTTATTTTTTGCGTTTCTTCAATTAGTTTTTGTTGAGCTTGAGCTTTGACAATATCATAAGCCATGTCTGAGGCAGCTTTTTTCTGAGAAATTTCTGCCATATAAATTGCTTGATTTACTTGAAACTCTTTTTGAGCTTCAGCTACGTGTGTATCAGCAACAAGTTTTGCTTTTGCTCCCTCTTCAGTAGCTTGCGCTTGGCGAATTTGTGTGTCACGTTGTGCATCTGCTTGAGCAATTTGAGTTTCTCTAGTAGCTAATGCAACACCAATATCTGCTTCCTTTTTTGCAGATGCTATGCGCTTGCGGCTCAATGCTTCTAAATAACCAACATTATCAATGATTTCTTTAATGGTAAATGACACAACTGTCAAACCCATTTTTTTCAAATCTACAATTGATACTTCTTGTACCTTTTGAGCAAAATTATCAAAGTTTTGAATGAGCTCTTCCACTTCCATAGTGCCTAATATAGCTCGCAAGTGACCACATAAAGTTTCGTGGGCAATATTGGCAATTTCTTCATCGCTTTTGCCTAAAAATTGTTCTGCTGCTGTGGCAATGGATTCATCATCACCTTTAACCTTAACTTGGGCTACACCTTGCACAAATATAGGTACACCATTTTTAGTGATAATCGGCGCTTGTGATTTAACTTCAATAGTCATTACTTCCAAGCTAAGGAATGAGCGTTGCTGAACAATCGGCAATACCGTGCTACCGCCACCCTTTACGATTCTAAATTCATTTCCGCCATGTCTAGCCCAGAGACCAGATATGATCATTGCTTGGTTAGGACCACATTTCTGATAAAAACTGGCTATAAAAGAGCTTAAAGCAACTAAAAATACCAGGACCATACCACCTAAAATCCAAATCTCAAAACCCATTTTCGTTATCTCCTGTTTTTGGGGAGCTTCAAACCATGTTTTATTAGTGTTTTTGCTTAGAGTGTCCTATTACTAAGATGCCACAAAGCAGAAAGTTTTATACCTTGAAATCTTTCTATTTGATTAAGGGCAATGCTTGAAAACCGGGAATCGAACTAGGCAAATGCTTTTACATAAATTAAATCGTTGACTTAATCTATTGATTCTCTCCATGGTTCGACATAAAGAATTCCATCGACAATATCAATAATAATTACTTTGGTATTTGTGGAAATTCCTTGATTAGCATTTGTTGATTTGCTGGCAGCAGTGTGGCGTGCTCCATTAATTACATAAGTAATTTCGCCTAAACGACCAGGGGGAATAGATACAGTCACTTCAGCAGAACTACCAATTAATTGCTCTTCTCTAAAACTAGTTGATGAATGTACACGTCTTAAAAGGAGCGAAAACATTGAGCGCACTATTTTTGTGCCAATTATAGCCAGCGGCAAAGATAAAACAAGACTGAAATAACCCAATATAGGTATGTAATGTAAAATGCCATAACCAAATATGCCAAACCAAAAACAGAATATGGCTATTGTCATAGGACTAATAAATTTAAGTACACTCAGGACTCTAGTATCACCCTGGTGCAATGTGTTGCTTAAACCAGTTTGCATATTTTTACCAGTAGTTTGCAAATTATGATCACTATGATCAGAATGGGAATGTGCTGAGTGACCATTTCCAACATGTCCACCATGGTCAATATGATGTCCGGCATCCATATGATGTCCATCACTACCACCTAATTGACCTAAAAAAGCACCAACAGTTACATAAACAAAACCTATTGCTGCCGACACCATATAAATTTGTTCTAGTTGTATCATATTTAAATTTGCTAGCTATTCTTAATTTCTCTAGAAATACCCATAAAAAGGGTAAGATAAACAATGCTACTTGAATAAAACGGTTGTTTAGATATTAAAACATGGAACTTGTTCTCACACATACCAGTATGGATTTTGACGCATTGGCAGCACAATATGCTGTTTCCAAGCTATTTCCAAGTGTACGTATGGTTGTCGGGCATCCTCTAACTCAAAATATTCGTAGCTTTTTATCTCTTTATCGCAACAATTTGCCTCTTGTAGAACTTGCTTATATTGATTTGAGTCAGATAAATCATTTATTTCTTGTTGACTGTCAAGACATTGAGCGTTTATCTGAAGTTGCACGTAAACTTTTTTTTGATCCAAAAAAACCTAGAACTTATACAATTTTTGATCATCATCAATTAAATCCAAATGGACTTGGACCAAGTGCACGTAATGATTCTATTATTCGTGCCAGTGGGTCAGCTACAAGTTTATTAGTAGATATGATTTGTAAGAAAAAAATTGATTTATCCAGCTTCGAAGCCACTTTACTTACCATGGGCATTTACGAAGATACTGGTTCGTTGTCTTATTCCAATACAACAGAACTAGACGCGGCTTGCACTGCCTATCTATTGCGTTGTGGCGCCGATTTAGCACAAGTAAATCATTTCATTCGTTCTAAATTGACTCAAGAACAAAAACAATTATTCGAAAAATTATTGGCAAATTCTAGAATTCTCGATGTATCTGGCGCTCAAGTAGTAATAAGTTACGCCAAAGAACCACACTTTATTGAAGGATTATCTACTTTAACAAGACAATTAGTAGACGTAACTTCTACCAATGCTGCCATTACCGCTGTACATATGAAAGATCGGACTCATATAGTTGGTCGCAGCGATCAGGCTGCTATAGATGTAAGGTTATTAGCGCAAATATTTGGTGGCGATGGACATCATGGTGCAGCAGCAGCAGTAGAAAAAAAATTACCACTATCAGATATTGTGACAAAAATCGAAAATTTTATATTGTCCAGTGCTCCCTCCGAAACCAAAGCAAAAGAAATAATGATCTCGCCCGTCAGAACAATTCGTCCAGAAACAAGCATGGAAGAAGCATCACACATCATGATTCGTCACAATCAAGACGGACTTGTAGTAACTAATGGCAATGATCTAGTTGGAGTTATATCAAGAAGAGACGTCGATAAGGCTAAGCATCACAAATTAGGACACGCACCGGTTACCGGTTTTATGAGTCATCCGGTAATTACAATTACACCAGACTCTACACTATCAGAAATACAACATTTGATGGTAAAAAACGATATTGGCAGATTGCCTGTCGTTAACAATGAAAAAAATTTAGTTGGTATCGTTTCTCGTCGAGAAGTTTTGCAAAAATTATATGGCGGTATAGACCAACAGGCAAATGATACAACCCTGATAAAACAAACAAATTCATTACCAATAAAACTAGTAAAAGAATTGTCTCGCGCAGACACTGCTACAACATGGTTGTTTCAAGAAATTGGCAACATTGCCAACAAACTAAATATGAATGTTTATGCAGTCGGTGGATTTGTTAGAGACTTATTGCTCAATAGCCCCAACTATGATCTAGATTTTGTTACTGAAGGACTAGGCTCAGCAATCGAATTAGCTAATGCTTTAGCTTCAGCCCATCCAAAGCGATTTGAAATAGTAGCCACTCATGACAGATTTCAAACCGCGACACTGTCTTATTATAGCGATATCAATAATAATATAAAACGGGAAGTAGATATTTCAACAGCACGCACAGAATTTTATGAATATCCTGCTGCACTACCAACTGTCGAGGCATCTAAATTAGAGCATGACTTATTCCGCCGTGATTTTACAATTAATGCCTTAGCAATTTGTTTAAACCCATCTCGCTATGGTGAAATAGTAGATTATTTTGATGGACTATCCGATTTAAAATCACGTCTAGTAAGAGTATTACACCCATTTAGCTTTATTGAAGATCCTACTCGTATCGTTAGAGCAGCACGGTTTTGTGCCAGGCTAAATTTTCGCCTGGAAGAAAAAACTGTCTTGCAAGCAAAACGTGCAATTAATATGGGGATATTTGACAATCTCGGTGGAGTACGCTTGCGTGAAGAATTAAGACTAATTCTAGAATCGAAACAAAGACTTTTTGCTTTAGACGAATTAGCAAAATTAGGTGGACAACTTAGATATTTAGATACTGAACTTCATTACAATAAAAATATCCGTCGCATTTTGCGCAGAGCAGAGCGATTGCTTTCGCATTATCCTATACCAAATGATTGGTTAGTTTATTTAGCATTACTCTTATCTGAACTTAGAGAAGATAGATTGATAGCTGTTTTAGACAGACTCTACCTTACTAATGATGCAAAAGATTCTATTGTGCATGCATTATCTTTGCAAAATAATTTAGCCAAGCAAACGCAAAATAGTCTAAAGCGCAGTCAGATATATAATCTAATGAAAGAGCACAGCTTATTGTCTCTTACAATTGCTGCTTGTTTAGCAGATGTTGGTTCTCAATCAAGAAGATGGATCAAATTATATTTAGAAGAATTGAAAGATGTAAATACTAATCTTAGCGGATCAGATCTATTGAAAATGGGTTTCAAACAGGGACCAGAAATAGGCAGTATTTTAAATCAATTGTTGGAAGCCAAGCTAGATGGCATAGTCACAAGCAAGCAAGATGAAGTCAAACTTGTTCAAGAATTATCTAAAACGGTTTAAGCAAACTAAAATAATTTTCTTAACCACTTCTTAAACGAGGGGGTGAGAATATATTCTTGTTCAAAAAAATGCAAAATAAGCCCCTTGAAAAAAGATAAGTGGCTGGCAAATCTAACTGCTAGCCACTTTTGTATTTTGGAGTAGTGTCATATATGGACTGGTGCATTTTCATTGTATTACTTGTAGTTTTTTTTAGCGTATTTTTATTAGAAGTGGCAAATAATGAATTTATGTCAATTGTCTATTGGATAATTGATTTTATTTTTTAAGGCGTAATAATACTGACTGCGCTTGCCACAATACTTATGTTCATAGGCGTAGAGCCGCAAGTATCGCCGTCTATCATGGCCATTACTTGTTGAGGAATCTCATTTATTTCATTAGCACCACCACTAATTATGGTGCGCACTTTATGCGCTAAGTTTTGCAAATGCGAAAGTGGACTTGTTAATGGCATCACTTCAATTTTTACTTTCTTCACTTTACGAATATAGTAAGGTGCTTGTCCACCAAGAAAGCCAGCAGCAAATCGAAATCCCAATTGCAAATAGTCAACAAATTCAGTTGGTGTAAGAATACAAAGATCTAACAAACCATCATTTGTTTCAGCTGTATTAGATAGTGTCCCTACACCTAAGTCCGCAACATTGGTGACAAAAATTCCAGAGGCTGAAACAATAAAACGATCATCATCAGCAGTAACTTGAAATACAACTGGTCTGACAGCAAATGTTTGAATAATTGAGCCAACATAAGCAAACATTTTTAAATTTGCTTTTTCTTTTGGTGTTGGCATGGTAACAGCATCAGATAATGGTCCGGCTCCGGCTGCCACACAAAAATAATGCCCATTCATAAGACCTAGATCAATTAATCTAGTTTTGCCAGCAAGAATTATATTGAGAGCAATTTCTAAAGGATCAACTAAAATATTTTCTTCAAAAATGCCTAAATTCCGAGCGAGTTGATTACCAGTGCCAAAAGGAATAATACCAACTGGGATATCAAATTTAGCTTCATGCACCGCACCTAGCACCTCAGCAATTGTGCCATCACCACCTATCACAACAATTAAATCTATGCTTCCTACTCTTGCTTTTAATATTTCATTGATTAATAAACTAGGCTGAGTAGCAAAAACCTCTGCAATATAAGTTGCTTGTTCACATAACTTGTGAATAGTTGCCCCTAAACAAATATCAATGTCATGAGCGGTTCCAGCCACTGGATTGTAGATTATTAAGGCTTTCTTATGATTTAAGGTCACAAACGTGAATTTCCTTGTAGAAAAGCAAAGAAGATTATCAAGTGAAGGACTTTGCCTTGTGAATGGTTAGATTTTCAGTTTAGAATCAATACCTTGGTACGCTAAGTTGGCTTCCACCTATCATTTTTTATAGTCGGGAACCTAATTTACACAAAATACATCAATATTTTTGCCGTTTATATATCTCCACCTCTTTAAAACCGGGTTGACAGTTAAATTGAATTTAGTATTGTATTCGATAAGGCGTTTGTTGCCAGCATTTTTACAATGGAAAGGCGGCACTAATATGATGGGCAAATTAACGGCTTCGGCTGCCCGTTTATTGGCAATAGCATATTGCTTAGTTTTATTAGCCAGTCAATCAATAATTCCAGCTATAGGGAAAAGTGAAACAATATCAGCTCTTGAGATACCGGTACAAGAAGAGCTCATTCAAAACAAAGCATATTTAGTTAGTCGCATGGTAGTAAAAGTACGTCCAGAATTTGTTTGGCAAGTACTCACAGACTATAATTCTGCCACCCGCGTATTCCCACATTTGAAAGTTTGTAAAGTATTGTCAGATCATGGCACAACTAAAACACTTCAGCACGAAATTCAACCAAGCGGGCTACCAAAAACATTTCAATATGTTTTAGAAATTAAAGAAACAGGCAGACGTTATATGGAATGGCATCGGCTAAGTGGAGACTTCCGTGAAGTACAAGGATTCTGGAAACTAGATCCAGTTGATGGTGGACATAACACATTAGTAACATATGCTACCCATGTAAATGGTGGATTGTTTATTCCACAAGTCTTGATCAAAAGACAATTCCGCATGGACATCCCAGACGTTATGCTTTCTCTTAAAAACCATGCTGAACGCTTCACTCAAATTGCTGCGCGCAGATCAACTGAATTGTCTCATACCCCTTAAATTGGCATTTTTAAGCAATTTAAGCTATTATTGAGTTCCTTGCTCCCCGCTTCCCATCTCCCTCTCCTCGCTCCCCTATTCAACCTTTGCTTGGGTACTTTACGTCTGTCTAGGTAGTTTCAGCTGTTAGCTGTGAATTGCTACAATATGGGCTTATGGAGAGGTACCGAAGTGGTCATAACGGAGCCGCCTCGAAAGCGGATGGGTGTAACAGCCACGTGGGTTCGAATCCCACCCTCTCCGCCATTTATGAAGCTGCAAATATTTGGTTAATCAAGTTGTGAAGCAATCAGAAATAAATAAAGTTGTACGCCAAATAGCTAAAAGTGTTGGAAAAAACTATCAGTGGAAAAGCAGCAGTGGATTTTTGTTCTGCAAAAAAGGCTTACTTCTGTTCAGTCTTATCATACTTGGACATGGAAAAAATCGAACCATATGCGATACTCTGTATTACAAATTATATGACTTTGATGAAATATTTTGGAAAATAGTTGGACTGGAAGAAAATCTAAATCAACCATTAAGCTTTCGTGTTGCTGGGGTTTGGACAGCACCAATGGTAGAAGTTTACGATTCATTTATTGAAAATGATGATTGGAGTGAAAGTAATTTATCCTGCAAAATAAAAGAAATAATCCAAAAGGCTGACAATATGTCTTCAGAAATAGCGCAGGAGATAACAGACCTTGATAAAAATATTCAATACACCGAAGGGTTGTTTGCCAAGTTGCAAAAAGATCACCCAGGCAGTCTCATCAATATAGATAAAGAAAAACTATTAACAGCAATACTAAAAAAAGAATATTCTTTAGTAACAAACATGGCTGACGAAATGATTGCTAAAAATAACTCCGGCGGTTTTAATACAGGAAGTAAATCATTCTATATGCTTGCAAAAGAATATATAGAAAGAGAATCTGTTTAAAACTATCTAGATTGGCACAATGCTGTCCACCCTAAATTAGACTACTAAGCAAATGAAAAAGTTAAAGGTAATAATCATTTCTGGACTGCCAGGCTCTGGTAAAAGCACCTTAGCTGAAAGTCTTGCAAAAGAATTAGCATTACCAATTTTTTCAGTTGACCCAATAGAATCATCGATTATCAAAAGTGGCATTACCAAAAGTTTTGAAACTGGCTTAGCAGCGTATCTTGTTGTAGAAACATTGGCTTCAGAACAATTGAAGCTTGATAATTCAGTAATTATTGATGCAGTTAGCGCAGTAAAAGAAGCTAGAGAAATGTGGGACAACTTGTCAAAAATATTTGGTGCTCAATTAATCATCATTGAATGTATATTGAATAAAGAATTACATAAAAGCAGAATAGAATCGCGTATTCGCAATTTGCACGGTATCCGAGAAGTCACTTGGAGCGATGTAGAGAGTAGCCGCCAAGAATATATTCCTTGGACAGAAAATAGATTGGTTATTGACTCGGCTAATGGCGTTAAAGAAAATTTGCACAAAGCATTAGAATATATAAAAAAGTATTCTGCAGAATTTATCTAAGCCGGACTCGTCTTTGGGCAAATGAATCAACAGACATTTAAATTACTTTTTCTCTGTGTTCTTGATCAGCTTGCCTGGAAATCGACCAGCCTGTTTTAAGTCCCAATACAAACCACCCTAATGCCACCACTCCAATTGCAAAAATAGTGTCTCCAATGACACGCAACCAGCGTAGTGTATTCATAAGATCTGTTTGCAAAAACTCAGCGGATCTGGCATACCAAAGTCCATATTCCACACTTGCCCATGTTTGCATGAGTCCCACAGGCAAAAGGCTTATCAATACCATCAATGTCAGACCAATATTGATCATCCAAAACGCAAATTTGACAGCACCTGTTTTCCAGACATTCCGTGTAGACAATCCTTTAAGACAAAAGAGCATAAGTCCAATAGCTAACATTCCATAAACACCAAAGAGTGCCGTATGTGCATGTACAGGAGTTGTATTGAGTCCTTGCATATAATAAAGAGCAATCGGCGCATTAATCAAAAAACCAAAAAGTCCGGCTCCAACTAAATTCCAGAAAGCAACTGCAACAAAAAAATAAATTGGCCATTTATAGCTTTTAACCCAAGGACGAGCATGACTCAAAGTCAAATTGCTATAGCCTTCAAAACCAATTAAAGTAAGTGGTACAACTTCAAGAGCACTAAAAGTCGCGCCCCATGCCAATACTGGAGTAGGTGTGCCAGCAAAATAAAGATGATGCATGGTACCAATTATGCCACCAGCTAAAAAAACTGATGTTGAGAATAAAACACTGGCTGTAGCAATATTATTCGACAGCAAACCCATACGTGTAAATAAAAAAGCAATTACTACAGTAGCAAATACTTCAAAAAACCCTTCTACCCATAAGTGCACAACCCACCAGCGCCAGTATTCAGCAACTGCTAAATTAGTATGCTGCCCATACATAAGTCCAGCTCCATAAAAACCAGCAATAGCCAAAGACGAAATCATAAATAGTGCGAGCAAACTACGATTTTCCTGTGGTTTTTTAAAAGCCGGCCAAATTGCTCTCGTCATAAGTATCAGCCAGAGAAAGAGCCCAATAAATAAAAATATTTGCCAGAATCTTCCCAAATCTATATATTCATATCCTTGATGCCCAAACCAAAAGTTAGCATCTAGTGCCAGCCGTTGATGCACACCAAGCCATTCGCCGATCATAGAGCCAATAACAATTAAGAGTAAGCAGACAAACAAAAAATTGACACCAGCACGTTGAAATTTAGGCTCAAAACCAGAAACAGCAGGCGCTACAAATAAGCCCGTTGCCAACCAAGTTGTAGCAATCCAAAATATGCCAAGCTGTGTATGCCAGGTTCTAGTCACTGCATAAGGCAACCATTGAGCCAAAGGAATGCCATAAAAGCCTGATCCTTCAACACCATAATGAGCTGTCAAAGCACCTAGTCCTACTTGAACTACAAATAATGCACCTGCAACCCAGAAAAATTTCAAAGTTGCTTTCATCGAAGCAGTAGGGGTTAAGCCAAGTAAAGGGTCAACGCTTGGTATATCGTTACTTCTAGCTGATTCATGCAGCCGCTGACTGGCAAAATACCAAGCTAAAGCACCAATGCCAGCTAATAAAAATACAAAACTAAAAACTGACCAGACAATAATAGAGCCTGTCGGTACATTGCTGATTAATGACTCAGCTGGCCAATTATTTGTATAAGTAATTTCGCTACCCGGTCTATTGGTAGAACAAGACCATGATGCCCAGAAAAAAAATGCCAACAATTGCCGCATAGATTTGGAATTATTGATAGCTTGTGGCTGCAAAGCATAAGCGTCCCTCAATTTGGATAAAGAAGGATCGCCAGTAAATAAAGCAGTGTAATGGTTACCTACCGATTCAATTGCCCAGATTTGAATTGGTTCTAGCGTCAAATTTCCAGAAATAGAGTCATAAGTATTTTTGCGTATAAGTATTTTCAAACGCTCGCGTAAAGCTGCCTGTTTTTCTGGCTCTAGTTGAGAATAAGGTTTTGCTCTTTCTTTATTTGCCCATTCATCAAGAATGAACACAAGTTGCCGATGTAAAAAATCCGCTGACCAATCAGGTGCTACATAAGCACCATGCCCCCAGACTGAACCTACTTCTTGCCCACCAATAGATTGCCAGACATTTTGTCCAGTTTTTATATCATTCCCAGTAAATAATAGCTGCCCATTAGTGCCAATAACCTTCTCAGGAATTGGCGGAGCTTGCATATAAATTTCATAGCCAAAATAACCAAGCACAGCAAAAGAAGCAACAATGACAAATGCTAACCATAACCAAAGTTTTTTGTAACTCATACAATTACCAATTTATTTTTTCTCCGGTGTTCTTATATGTTCCGGTCGGAAACCAACTCCCAATACCTTACCAACAAAAGAGCGTATAGCTGGAATGGAAGTAAGAAAGCGGACAGGAGATGGTATTACCATAGGACCTTTGCTGCCCAAAGTTCTAGCAACGAAATTCCTTTGCATAAACAATTGTAAGCGTTGAGTCATACGAGTTGGATACATACGCCACTTTTGTACTTTGAGCAAATCTTCCTCTGTACATTCACCTTCTGATAATGGTTTATAAAGAAAATTAGCAGCAGCTACCGCGTCTTGCACAGCTAAATTTATTCCGACACCACCCACTGGCGACATAGCATGGGCAGCGTCTCCTATGCACAATAATCCATCACGATACCATTTTGTTAGTCGATCTACTTTTACAGTCAATAATTTTACATCATCCCACGATTTAATTTCGTGAATACGATCGGACATAAAGGGTGCTACCTCGACAATGCGAGCACGAAATTTTTCAATACCTGCTTGCCTGATTTCATCTGCTTTGCCTTTTGGAATGACAAAAGCACATTGCCAATATTCATGGCGATTGATCATAGCAAAAAGCAGCCCTGGTATTACACGTCCGCCAGTGCGACTTGGATCAGTATCTTTGCGGGATAAGCGCAACCAAAATACATCCATAGGAGCCCCATAATCTTCTACAGTTAGTTCAGCTTGTTTACGCACTATGGAAGTACGTCCATCAGCTCCTACGACCAGCTTTGCCTTAACACGTAATTTTCCTTCTGGAGTATTTGCAATTACACCAATGATACTGCCATTTTCTTCAATTAGATCAATTACTTCTGTATTCATGCGCAGAGAAAATGGAGAATAATGCTTAGCCTTACCAGCTAAAAAATTTAAAAAATCCCATTGCGGCATCATAGCAATATATTTACACTTTGTTTTAGCAGTAGCAAAATCAGCAATGACTGCTTGTTGATCACCAATTTGTACACCCAATTCTCTAACTTCTTGATGAGGAATTTTAAGTAAGTCATTCAATATTTCTAATTCATACATTATTTCCAAAGTAGAGGGATGTACAGTATCGCCACGAAAGTCTCTAAAAAAATCACTGTGCTTTTCTAAAACTTCTACAGCCACTCCAGCTCGAGCTAAAAGATAGCCCAACATTATTCCGGCTGGACCACCGCCAGCTATGCAACAAGTTGTAGTAATTTCCTTCGTAGACAAGCATTAATCTCCTATGAGATAAGCTGGCATTATAAACGTAGCTAACAATTAAAACCTTAATCCTGACAAAAGGCTGTCATGATATAGTAAAAATATGGAAGAGCAAGATAAACAAGAAATTAAACCACCTGTACAACCATTTCCTGCCTGTTCCAATTTTTATATATTGGTATTATTTGGAGTGGCTGTAATTGTATCAATAGCATTTAACCTTTGCCCAGGTTTAAATCCAGCTATCAGCCAAAGTTTTTCATCTGTTGTGGAAGAGCTTCAAAAGCATAGTAATAAATGAATACGGACGAATTACGGTAGACAAAATCACCTAAAAACTCACGTTATTTAAGACAAGGGAGTCACAGCATGTTCACAATTGATTGCTATTATGCATAATCAACATGGGCTTTGTTTTTCAAGCATAGTAGCAAGTGAGTACAGAAAAATTACAAAAAAGAAATTGAAGATTATAGTAACGCCATAAGTTTGGACCCTAACAATGCTAAGGCGTATAGAAAACATGGCGAGACAAGAAATACTTATGCTTTTTCCCAGTCAGCGTTGGCACCTTTGACGTCCATAATTTTTATGCCAAGATTATTTAGTCGATCACGAATCAAATCAGATGAGGCATAGTCTTTATTTTCTCTAGCTTTTTCACGCAATTCCAAAACAAGGTCCATAACGGAAGCAGCTGTTTTGCTATTAATTGCTTTACTATTATCCTTTAAAGTCAATCCTAACACGTGAGCATATTTTTTTAAATCAAAAGCAATTTGAGAAGCAGTTGCCGGATCTGATGTATTTATTTTATCTACCATCGCATATAAAACTGATAGGGCAATAGAAGTGTTGAAATCATTATTCATTGCTTCTTCAAAATCCGAACGGAATTTAGCTAATTCAGCACTAGCATGCATGGTAGCTTCCGATTTGCTTCCAGCTTGCCTAGCTGCTTTGATTAATCTAGAAAGCCCAGATTGAGCAGCTTTCAGAGCTTCTTCTGTAAATTCAATCGGGCTGCGATAATGGGTTTGCAAAATAAATAATCTAATAGTGTCTGGCGAAAATTGTTTTAAAACTTCTTCAATAGTTCTAAAATTGCCTAATGATTTAGACATTTTTTCAGCCTCTACTTGTACAAAACTATTATGCAACCAATATTTTGCTAGTGGCGTATGATGCAATGATTCAGATTGAGCAATTTCATTTTCATGATGTGGAAAAACTAAATCTTCGCCACCACCATGAATATCGATAGTATCACCCAAAACATTTTTGATCATAGTAGAACATTCTAAATGCCAACCAGGGCGACCACGCCCCCACGGACTTTCCCAGCCAAGATCATTA
Source organism: Candidatus Obscuribacterales bacterium (assembly GCA_020054205.1). GTDB lineage: Bacteria > Cyanobacteriota > Vampirovibrionia > Obscuribacterales > Obscuribacteraceae > JAGVLS01. The sequence continues at coordinate 218,709 of JAGVLS010000021.1, forward strand.
TCACCAGCGCTTTTCCACAAAGCAAAATCTACTGGGCTCTTTTTTACTTCTTTTAATTCTTGTTGGCTACGTACTTGATCACGAGCACCACTTAACAAATCATCCAAACTTTGTTTTTTTAATTTGCCATATTCTTTAAATGAGGCAACATCGAAATAAACATCGCCATGAGATACATAAGCATGTCCTTCGGCGATTAATTCAGCAACGAAGTCTATCATGGCGTGAATAAATTCAGTTGCTCGTGGTTCAATATCTGGTGGCATCACATTTAAAGCATGCATGTCTTTCCAGAAAGTATATGTAAATTCACGTGCCACTTGCTCTGGTCTTTTTTTGAGCTCAATTGCCTTATTAATTATTTTGTCATCGATATCGGTAATATTGCGCACAAAAGTTACTTCATAGCCCGAATAGCGCAAATATCTTTGAATGACATCAAATACAATTTCCTTACGAGCATGACCTAAATGGCTTAAGTCATATACTGTTGGTCCGCAAGTATACATTTTTACATGTTTGCCCTCGAGTGGGACAAAGTCTTCTTTTTTTGCAGTTAGAGTATTATATATTTTTAGTGACATGGCAAATTTGACAATCTTATGTTTTAGCACATAAATCTAATGCACTTTCTATGCGGCTTCTAACGCGTTCACGACCCAATATGGAAATAGTTGAGCCTAAATCAGGACCATGTGTTTTTCCACATAGCGCAGCTCTGACTGGGAAAAATAAATCTTTACCCTTTAATTTCAATTCGGCACCAATTTTATCTACAACCGCCTTGCATGCTTTAGCATCACCAAAATTAAACTCAGACAAATGTTCAAGTATTTTTTGAAGCACATCTTTTGAACTTTGTTTACTGAGCAATGCTTCTTTTACATCAGCTGGCACAATAATAGTTTCGTCAAAGAAAAATTGTGTGGCTTCTTTTATTTCAGACAAAGTAGTTAGCCCATCTCTTACACACGAAACAATTGCTTCTAGTTCATTTTGTTTATACTGACCAAGATCGTAGCCAGATAAATATGGCAATGCGCGTGTGATAATTTCTTGTATAGGCAAGCTACGAATATAATGCCCATTAAACCAGTTTAGTCTTTGTATATCAAAAACAGCTGGGCTTTTGCTTACTTTATCTAGATCAAATAACGCACATGCTTCATCAAGTGAAAATATTTCTTGATTGTTCGGTGGGGTCCAACTCATTTGTGCCAAATAATTTATTATAGCTTCAGGCATATAACCGTCTTTTTTATATTTATCGACATGCACAGCTTCACCATGCTTACGCTTGGATAATTTCTGACGCTCGATATCAAAAATTAAAGCTGCATGAGCAAATATTGGCATTGGCGCATCCAAGGCTTCGTATATCAATATTTGTTTAGCTGTATTGTGAATATGATCTTCACCACGAATTACATGCGTAATTTTCATATCCAAATCATCTATAACAACAGCAAAATTATAAATAGCAACTCCATTGGATTTGACAATGACCATGTCGCCTCCTAAATCAGAGCTATTAATAGCAATTTCCCCTTTTATTGCATCATGCCACGAAATTACACGTGGTTCTTCAACAATAAAACGCATTGCTGGTATACGTCCTTCAGCTTGAAATTTATCTATTTGACTTTGATTTAAATTGCGACATCTATTGTCATAGCGAGGCGCCATTGATGAATTTTTTTGATCATCTTTCAATTGAGTAAGTTCTTCTTGTGTGCAATAACAAAAATATGCTTTGCCACTAGAAATTAACTTGTGAGCATATTTTTCATAATGATCAACTTTTTCAGTTTGTTTATAAGGGGCATAAGGTCCACCAATGTCAGGACCTTCATCCCAGTTTAGCGACAACCATTTGAGTCCATCAATAATGTCTTTCGTGTATGTATCAGAAGATCTAAGTTCATCTGTATCTTCTAGACGAAATACAAATTTGCCTTTTTTATTGCGAGCAAACAAATAATTATAAAGAGCAGTGCGAGCAGTACCAACATGCAAATTACCTGTTGGGCTAGGTGCTATGCGAACTCGAATTTCTGATGCCAAGACAATGATTCCACATATGTCAACAGCCGCATTTTATCAGATAAAAAGCTTTGAATGGTTAACGGATTAACGACTACCGATGACTAAACAATCAACCATAGCAACACCAGAACTAATCATATTCAATTGACGCGCAGCGCCACGTGATAAATCAATTACACGCCCGTCTATAAATGGTCCCCGATCGTTAACTTCTACTACACAAGTATTTCCTGTTTTACGATTCATGACAAGCAACTTGGTTCCAAATGGCAAACTGCGATGAGCTGCTGTTAATTTGTCCATGTCAAAACGATGACCATCAGATGTACGACGCCCATGAAATTGTGGTCCATACCAAGAAGCGCGACCACTAAACAAATGTCCTTTTAATTCACTAAGGGCAGTTTTGTCTTTTAAATCTGGAAATGATGATGGCAATGTAGGCACACCATAAGCAGTACGCAAAGCGTTAACCATTTTTACAGAAGCTTCTAGATAAGCAGTGCCTGGCCTATCGTTATCTTCTCCAACATATGGATCAAAAGAAATTACTGTATTGCCTTCCACTTTGATGGTAGCTGCATCTCCATCTCGCCCAGGTAATACTTGATTGATATCAAATTTTTTGTCTGCCACCATCTCTTGTAGCTTTACTGCCAATTCTTCTGCTTCTTCAACTGCATCTTCAGAACCAAGCGCGGAGCGAAAAGCAATAAGTTCTTTACCATTGAGACAAACAGAAGCAATTTCTTGATTATGTTCAGTCCATGCCCTGCTTACAATTTCAGGATGTATGTCTTTGGCAGATACTGTGTTTACAACAGCAGTTAAACCATAAGCTAATAATACGGCAGCACCTGGTGCTAATACCTTGAATTTTTTCATTTAAAATTTTTGCTTCAACCTGTTTTGGGGTTCCATTTGTATAAGCCGTTATCTAGAGTGTTATGTCATCTCTCAATAATCTGGACTTGCTTGTTGGGTCGTAGGCGCCTTCCTATTTGATCGCCAAAAAACTACCGAAGCCGGCGCAAAGGTAGCAAATTGGCTTGCATTACGTCAAAGCTCTCTTGGAAACTTCAATTTTTCTGACAGGTGGCGATTTTTAGTAAATATGTAAAACTATTTATATACAAGCAATTGACTTTTTAGAAGTAAGTATTTGCAATTTTTGAAATGTTCTTATCCTTGTCTAGCCAACGCATTGATCAACACAGGGCATCTTGATTTCTTTGTATATCCCAGTTGCAAACAGACCTTAGTTAAGGCATGTAAAACTTGTGTTAAAAGCCTCCAAATCAAAATACCAATTGGCAACAGTGGACCAATACATTTAGAAAAAACAAGCGGAATCCACTACCCAAGCGGGTTTTTACAAAATGAGCACTTGTAAATATCTTTGCAACAGTTGCAAACTTACTTAACACAAAATTGCAATAAAGATAGATTTCAAGACATCACTTCTTTGACTAGATCTTCATTCATATCAAAATTGCTGTATACCTTTTGCACGTCTTCGTTATCTTCCAAAACATCCAATAATTTCAAAAGTTGTTTTGCAATACTAAGTTCAGATATTTCTATATAGGTAGAGGGCAACATAACAGTTTCACTTGTTGTAATTTTGTAATTGCTTTGAGCAATCACTTCCTTTACTCTATCTAAATCATTTGGCTCACAAATAATTACTGTATTTTCTCCCGTCTCAATATCTTCCGCCCCAGCTTCAATTGCTTTTGCCAAAAGTTCATCATCTATTTTTTCTGATGCAATTACAATTTCTCCTCTTTCTTTAAAGAGCCAATTTACACAACCTGTTTCGCCTAAATTACCACCATATTTTGAAAATGAAGTTCTGACAAAACCAGCTGTACGATTGCGATTATCTGTAGTACAGACAACCATGATTGCTACACCAGAAGGTCCATAACCTTCATAAGTAATATCTTGCAAGTCATCCCCAACACCAGCACCTGTCCCTTTATCAATTGCTTTTTGGATATTGTCATTTGGTACGCCTTCTGCTTTTGCTCTGTCGATAGCTTGCCGCAAACGAAAATTGCTTTGCGGATCGCCACCACCCATACGAGCAGCAACAATGATTTCGCGCGACATTTTGGCATAAATAGCGCCTTTTTTGGCGTCTACTACTGCCTTTTGACGCTTTATATTTGCCCATTTAGAATGACCAGACATATTTATATCCGTTTAAATAACTTCTGCTTCAATATACCTATATATATGTATATTGAACGAGCAGATTCTTCTCAATAGAAATCATAGAATTGTAGCCATATGTTTACAACCAAATATAATGGCAACCGTTGTAAGTATTTTACAGCCGTTAAAGCAAAGTAATTTTTTGATTGTCATACATTACTATCTAATATGTTTCTTGTGTATATTGTCCTGACTCACTTCCTTTAGCAAATAAATATCTTGCCTTCAGGAACAGAAAAGAAACATTAGCAGTCCAACAAATAATAGTAATTCGACTTGGAATCTAGTGAATAAAAATAAACGAGGAATAAGTTATGACATTTAGATTGAACCTGGCTTTAGCAGGAATTGTATTGGCAGGCACTTTAGGATTATCACCTAATACAACTATGCCTTCTTTTGCAGCAAAGTTGCATAAATTATCTGCATCTACTAGCCAAAGCGGAACCCGCAATCGCCTCAAAGGCAAAATTGATCGTGACGTAATGGAAGGTGACAATCTTACTAGCAAAGGAAAATATGGTGAGGCAGCCGACAGATATCGGGATGCAATAAATAGAAATCCCAAAAACGCTAGTGCATACGCTGGACTAGGCATGGTATTGGGTAAACAATTTAAATTAGATGGTGCTGAAGAACAATTTGATAAAGCTTTAGAAATAGATTCAAAAAATTCAGTAGCTCACGTTGGCAAAGCACTGGTATTAATTAACAGATTACAATCATCATCTGTCACCATTCAGAAGAATAAAGATTCTATGCTAAAACAAGCAGAGAACGAATGCCGACAAGCACTAAATATTGATCCATATTCTCCTGAAGGTCATTATTATTTAGGACAAGCTTTAAAAGAGCAAGGTCGTTTAGACGAAGCTGCTAATTCATATAATGAAGCTATCAAATCTGATGCAAAATATTCAGATGCATATGCTGGACTAGGTATGACAAAGCTTATGCAAAACAGTCTTGCTGAAGCTGCTTCTAATTTCAAACAAGCTATAGCAAATAATAGTGGTAATTCAACTGCTCATTATGGACTGGGCAAAACTTATTTAAAACAAGGGCTAGTTGACGATGCAATTAAAGAGCTGAATACTGCTCTTTATCAATATCCAAATAGTGCTCCTACTCGTTTAGCTTTAGGGGAAGCATATAATATCCAAGGAAATACTGTAGCTGCAATTAGAGAATTCCAAGAGTCTATTCGCATTAAGCCAGAAAATGCTGATGCTTATTTGCACATAGCAGATATTCGAGAAGTACGCGGAGATTTAGAACATTCTATTGCTGAATTACGCTCCGGATTGGAACTTATGCCTAATAATCCAGATTTACATATGCGCATAGCCGATGAGTCTTTGCGATTGGAAAAACTAGACGATGCTATCAAAGAATATAGTACCGTTCTTGATACCAGCCCACAAAATGCGCAAGCAGCTAAGGGCTTGACTCGTGGCTATTATTTGAAATCTCAAAAAGAAGCAGCTGGTGCATACTTTGTTTCAAATGAATTTGAATCAGCAAAACGCATGATGGACAAAGCTATTGCTTTGAATCCGAATGATATGGAATTGAGATTAGCACAAGCAAAATTAAGAGCCCTGTCTGGTGAGACTGTTGATCTAAAATCATTAGGCACCCCAAGAACTGACGGCGAACGAGTTGCTTACGCTGAAGCACTTTTAGCTCAAAATCGTTTTAAAGATTCACAAGACCAAATAAATATGGTTATCTCTAGTGCTCATGATGCTAAGCAAACATTTGCTGTAGCAGATTTAGCATTAATGATTAAAGATTTGGACAGTGCTGAAGCTGCTTATCGAAAAGCAGCAAGTTATCCTGGTGGTGAAGATAGAGCTAAACGTGGACTTGATTTAACAGCAAAAGCTAGAGAAACAGCTAGACAAGATCTCACATTAGCTGATGATTTGTCTAAGAAAAAACAATTAGCTAGCGCTGTTGACAAATATCATTCTTCCATTTTTGGTAATCCCAAAGTACCTCATGCTCGTATGGGATTAGCAAAAACGTTAGAACGCTTAAGTCCTCAGCAATCCAAGGATTTACGCGAAGCTGCTGTACAGTACAAAGCTTATATTGCTTTGACTCCAGATTTGCCACCTAAAGAAGTGGACAAACTACAAAAGAAAATCACTAAATTAGAAGAAAAAGCTTATAAATTGGACCAAAAAGCCAAGAATCGCTAATCAAAAAATAGTGTAATAAAGTTCAGCTTCGAATTCATTTTTTAGAATTCGAAGCTGAATTTATTTTGACCTATAAGAGCTATAATAAATTACAAAAGTAAACCCTGGATTTTAATATGTCTTCCTGGTCAAACAAAAAAGTACTTATCTTGGGAATGGGCATGTCCGGTCTGTCGGCAGCTAAATATCTGCTTAGCCAAGGGGCCTCAGTTTTGGTTTCAGAGAGCAAAGCTGAAGATACAAAACTCAAAGAAGAAAAAGAAGAGCTGCTCAAGCTAGGCGCCAAGGTAGAAATAGGTGGACATTCTCAAGAGACTTTGAAATTCCCAGATCTAATAATTGTTAGCCCAGGCATTCCACCATCGGCAAAAATTATTCAAGACCTTGTTTTAGCCGGCAAAGAAATCATTTGTGATATTGAACTTGCTTATCGTGAAAGCAACGTGCCGATTATTGCCATTACAGGCACTAACGGTAAATCTACTACTTGCGCCTTAATCAGCCATATCCTTACTGGTTGCCAATTGAAAGCACCAGCATGTGGAAATATTGGTCTGCCTGTATTAAACGTGATAAAAGATAAGCCTGATTATTTGGTTGTGGAAGCTAGCTCCTATCAATTGTATTATTGCAATACTTTGGCACCCCAAGTTGCTGTTTGGTTGAATCTCACCCCTGACCATATCGAATGGCATGGTAATTTGGATCATTACATTGAATGTAAAAAGAAATCATTTAAACATCAAAGCCAAAATCAGTTTGCTGTCTTAAATGCAGACGATCCAATAATCTCTAAATTTACACCAAATGCCATCAAATTCTCTTTTAGCAGACAAAATTCTTTTACAAAAAATGCACCAAGTGCGTATATCGAAGGCGAATATCTCTGTTATTCGTTCAATAGTCAATCACATAAGCTTTGCAAAAAGAGCGATCTACAAATTATCGGCGAGCATAATTTAGAAAACGCACTGGCAGCCATTGCAGCTACCGCGACTTTAAATATTGCTCCTGAATCCATAGCAAAAGGACTTAAAACATTTACCAGCCTAGAGCACAGACTGGAATATGTTGATACCGTAGATGGTATCAAATTTTTCAATGATTCAAAAGCAACCAATCCCGAGTCAACTATTAAAGCTTTAGAAGCTTTCAAGAACGAGAAAGTAGTTTTGATTGCAGGCGGCAGAGATAAAGGAACATCACTTAATGATTTAAGTGCGTCCATTAACAAACATGCAGCATTTGTTATTCTTTTAGGAGAAGCAAAAGAAAGATTTGCCTCTACATTTAAAGCTGCTGGGTTTCACAATTTACACATGGTAGAAAATTTAGATTCTGCTATAAAACTAGCTCTTGAATTAAAAGAAGGGCCTGTCTTGTTATCACCTGCTTGTGCTAGTTTTGATATGTTCCAGAATTTTGAGGAGAGGGGGCGTGTCTTCAAAAATCTTGTCAGAAAGAGACTTCAACAAGTTGCACCGTCCCATTGATCTATCTAAGCGGGATAAGGAAGAAAATGCTGGCTCATTCGATCCGGCATTCCGTGGCTTACCAAATAAGGCGCTTATAACACTTACTCTCTCATTACTTGGTTTTGGTTTAATGGCTGTTTATAGTGCTTCAGCGCCTGAGGCATTACAAAGCTATCAAGATCCTACATTTTATTTAAGAAGACAAGGAATCGCGGCATTGCTAGGTGTATTTGCCATGTTTACCTTGAGCAGTTATGACTATCGTAAATTGCGTAGATTTGCTTGGCCATTTGCAATCATTTCGTTTGCTTTACTAGCACTTACCCTCATTCCTTCTTTATCTGTTACAGCCAAAGGTTCTTCCCGCTGGTTATCATTGGGACCATTGCAATTTCAACCATCAGAGCTTGTCAAATTAAGCGCCATTATTCTTATGGCTTCCGGGCTTGCTAAGTATTTTTGGTGGCACAGACAAGTTTTTGTGCGTATTGCTCTTGTCCTAGTCATGTCTGCTATTGTCGTTAAACAACCAGATCTTGGCACAACATTAATGATATTAGGAACATTATTGGCCATGCTTTTTGTTAGCGGTACAAATGCTTTGCTTATTGGCTCTGGGCTAGGATTTGGTGCATTATTTGTCTGGCACCATATTCAAAAGACACCATATCAAATGGCACGTATTCAAAGCTGGTTAAATCCATATTTGTCGCCGCAAAAAGAAGGTTGGAATATTATTCAAGCTCAATTAGCAATTGGCTCTGGCGGATTATTTGGTGTAGGATTTGGTCGCTCGTTGCAAAAGTTATATTATTTGCCAGTTCAACATGCAGATTTTATTTTTGCTGTTATTGCTGAGGAATTTGGTTTATTAGGATGCCTTATTTTGCTTAGCTTATTTGGTTTATTTGCTTATTTTGGATTCAACACAGCATTATCTGCAAGAACTTTATTTGGTCGATTTTTAGCAATTGGTATTACCAGTTGCATTTCATTACAAGCAGTTGTGAACATCATGGTAGCTACTGGACTATTACCAGTGACGGGCATTACATTGCCATTTATTAGTTATGGCGGTAGCTCGTTAATCATCACTTTAGCAATGGTAGGAATATTGCTTTCAATTTCTCGCGATCGTGAACAAGTTGATAATAATGAAGATGCACTTATAATATCTAAAGAAGGGTAAGCATGTCTTTCCGTCACCGAATAATTTTAACCGGAGGAGGAACGGGCGGACATATTTATCCAGCGTTAGCTATAGCAGAACAACTAAAGCGAGACGCTAGCGTTGAAGATATTTTATATATTGGTGCAGCTGGTCATTTAGAAGAAAAGCTCGCCAAAGAAAAAGATTTAGCATTTGTTGGCTTAGATATATCTGGAATGCCAAGAAAAATTTCTTCTTCTTTATTGACTTGGCCTATTCAAACATTAGGAGCAATATTTGAAGCTCGCCGTGTAATCAAAAAATTTAAACCAACGGTAATTCTAGGTACCGGTGGTTATGCATCCGCTCCACCATTATTTGCAGCAATGTTTAGCGGCATACCATATGTAATACACGAACCTGACGCACATCCAGGTGTAGTCAATCGTTTATTTGCTCGCAACGCCAAGGTTGCTTCTTGCGGTATGCATGGCGCATATGATTATTTCAAAAAATGCCAAGGTCGTGTAATAGTAAATGGCAATCCTGTCAGTGAGCGCTTTATCAATTTACTAAATAGAGATGCAGCCTGTGCGGTCTTAGGACTTAATCCAGATTTGAAAACAGTGTTAATTACTGGTGGTTCGCAAGGCGCTCAAGCAATTAACGACGCTGTGTTATATGCTTTACCTACGCTTTTAGCGATTGATCCACAAATTCAAATCATTCATCAAGTTGGTAAAAAAAATATCCATGTTTATAAAGAACATTTGGACGCTCACACCGTAAAAAGCCAACGTTATTTTTTACGAGAATATTTTGATGATTTATCTATACCTTATGCAATTGCTGATTTAGCAGTATCGAGATCTGGCGCTATGACAATTGCAGAGCTAGCCGTCACACATACACCCGCTCTTTTCATACCATATCCATTTGCTGCAGCTAATCACCAATACGAAAACGCTTTGTTAGCAACTCAAAAAGGTGCTGCTCGATTGCTCACGCAAGACAAGCTCAATTCACAATCATTGCATGACGAAATACTTACTTTGTTATCTGATACAGCACAGTTAAAACTTATGGGTGAAGCTATGGCAACTTTAGGCTCTCCTAAAGCTGCTTCTGATTTAGCAAATCAGCTTAAAGAAGTAAGTACAGAATTTCAAATCAAAAAAAGCAAAGAACGCATTCATGCTTAATGGCAATTTGAACTTAATTCCCATCTGAACCGTCTATATAAATAGTAGCAAGAAGAGGCTGCTTGACAAAGGGTGTTCGTAGCTACATACTGTAGGTACAAGATCCATGAATTTTATTTGGGATGAAAACAAACGACAAATTAATCTAAAAAACACGGGCTAGATTTTGCGGATGCAAAAAAAGTTTTCCAAGATCAATATGCCTTATCTGACTTAGATCCTCGATATACCGACGACCGGTGGGTTCTAATCGGTAAATTAAAAAATAAAATTATTGTGTCAATTACATATACAGAACCCAAATCGGAAATTTGCAGAATTATTTCTATGAGATTGGCTACTAAACAAGAAATTAGAATCTATAAGCAAAAATTTTGGGAATCATTTAATTCTATTTGTGGGAGAGATTAATGAAACGAAAAAATATAAAGAGTAAAAGCAAAAGAAGTGTCAAACAGCAAGAATATAAGGTGGCTGAGGCATCCAAATCACAAACCAATTGGAAACAAATCAAACATATGAAAAATAAAGATATTGATACGTCAGATATGCCTGAATTGAATGAATCTTTCTGGTTAAATGCTGCAATCGGTAGCCCACTCACCAAACAATTGATTTCTCTTCGCATAGATCGTGATGTTGTTGATTGGTTCAGAAATACAGGACCAAATTATCAAACACGCATAAATCAAATTTTGCGTGCATACATGAAATGGGCTAGCAAATAGCTAGAGTCCATTTATTTAATTATGGAATTATTTATACTGGTGTAACTGTTCCAGCAATAACAGATTCAGATGATTGTACAAAACCATTTGCTTTGGTTTTAACCGCCATATTTTCCAAATGTTCTTCCATTTGTTGAATTAAAAGCAAAGTTTCTTGCCCTTGTATTTCGTTTTTGCTCAAAATTTCTTTAAGCTGTTGAATAGCTGTATTCAATGAGTTAAAGCTTGGATGAGACATAGAGAAACCCCAAAAGCTGCAGATTTAATATAAAACGCCTGCCACTGCCATTTAATGGCTAAAGTTTAGCATAAGTAATCCAGCCAATTGGGGTTAAAGGTAACTGCAAAGTTTTGTCAAGCTCAAATTTAAGCAAAACCTCTCAAAATTGCCCCTAATTACTGGATTTTGGTTGTTAAGAGGATACAGGCGGGGAGGGCTTAACAATGCTATCAGTAGTTAACAAATTAATAGGACACCACAATCAAGCAGCAGATCCAGCTGTTATGGGACGTTTTGAAAAGCTTAAATCAAAAATGGTGTCTAATACTGATGAAATGAAGAAAGCGAATTTAATAGACAAAATTAGACCCAGCCAAAATCGCTACCAAGAAGAACATGAATTACATGAGCAAATACGTTTGCATTACCAAGAAATTTTACTAGAATCATGTACAGCCGAACGCAAAGAAAGAAAAGCTGCTTTCTGGGATGGTAATTGGGGAGTATAATTTTCATTATCGTAACTAGTGTTGTGATTAAGGAAATTACTGGTGCTGTTTTTACTTTGGGTCATTTTATTAGCTTTTATTGCTGGACTATTGGCCCTCAGCTTCTTTGGATATTACAAAGTTCGCTCTTTAATTGCTAAAAAAAGAGCGCGCGAATTAAGTCAACTGAAAGAATATCATCAGAGATTGCACATTATAGTTAGTGAATTACTATCAAAGGCTAATGAGCTAGATCAAGAAAGCAAATATTTAAATCAACCAGTTGATACTAAATGGTCGTATAGTTTGGCTGCTACATGTACTGAATTAGTTGAATTAAGCAATGTATTAATTACTATTGATACTTTAATTACGTCGAGAGATATAAAAGAAACTCGCAAAAATATTATTCAATGTCTGCATATTTCACATCGTTTGCACAGACAATTGAGTAAATCAAAAATATATGTTCTTAGATCAAAATCTGATAACTAACTAACAAGAAAAGCCGCTTGCTCTCGGTTTTCAGGCTTGAGGTTTTTTACCACAGGCACTAGGATCACATCGTACAGCGAGGAGAAAAGTATGACAACCATGCAACTCAAAGAGACCGCACTTGCTTCCACGCATAAGAAAATGGGAGCAAGAATGGTAGATTTTGCTGGCTGGAATATGCCAGTTCAATACAAATCAATTATTTCTGAGCATATGGCAGTAAGAAATAAAGTAGGTCTCTTTGATGTTTCCCATATGGGTGAATTTTTAGTCTCTGGACAAGACGCTCATAATTTTGTGCAATACGTTATTGCCAATGATGTCAACAAACTCAAATCCCCTAATTGTGCCCTGTACACTCAATTTGTTAAACCTGATGGTGGCACAATAGATGACTTAATTGTTTATAGACGTGAACATGATTTTTTATTGGTAGTGAATGCTTCTAATATCGAAAAAGATTGGCAATGGTTACAAAAACATAGCAATTCTTTTAAAGATTTGAAGCTAACTGATATTTCGGATAGAACAGGACTACTAGCTTTGCAAGGACCGAAAGCACAAGAATTATTATCTAAAATAACCAGCACTGATCTAGCAAATATGCCAAGTTTTGCCTATGACAAAGCAAAAGTAAATAATTTTGACATTAGTTTTGGTCGCACTGGTTATACAGGTGAGGATGGTTTTGAAATTTTTGTTGATGTCGATCATTTAGACAAATTATGGCAAATATTATTTGATGTCGGCAACAATTTTGGTATTGAAGCCTGTGGGCTAGGAGCAAGAGATACATTACGTTTAGAAGCTGGGCTGCCTTTATATGGGCATGAATTGGATGAGTCTACTAGTCCATTGGAAGCTGGTTTAGACTTCAGCGTCAAATTAGATAAAGGTGAATTTCTAGGTAAAGATGCTTTGTACAAACAAAAAGAATTAGGCCTCACAAAAAAATTAATTGGCTTACGTACAGAAAGTCAAGCCTTACCGAGAGCTGGGTATGAAGTAAATATTGACGGTACAAAAATTGGCACTATCACTAGTGGCTCACAAGGAATATTTGTCGGTTATCCAATTGCTTTTGCTTATGTCGAACCTAAATACGCAAAATTGGGACAAATTTTAAATGTCACTATCAGAAATAATGATGTTAAGGCAGAAGTAATTAAACGTCCTTTTTATAAACGTTGTCATTAGAGAGAGATGTTTAATTTAAAAAGCGTTTTCAATGTCGATCATTTATGCACATATACGCCTTAACCGTGTAACATGTACAAACTGTATTTGATTGTTCAATGCAAGGAGGACAAATGGCAGATAGTCCAAGCAAAACACTGAGTTATCCCGAAGAGCTTAAATACGTAAAAACTCATGAATATGTGCGCGTAGAAAATGATACTGCCACCATTGGCATAACAGCATTTGCTGCTGATCAATTAGGTGATGTAACTTATGTGGAGCTTCCTAAGGCAGGAACCAAACTAAATAAAGAAGACAAGTTTGGTGTAATAGAATCTGTCAAATCCGTTTCAGATCTTTATATGCCTGCCACTGGAGAAATAGTTGCTGTTAACGATCGATTGTTGTCCGAACCAGAATTGGTCAACTTAGATTGTTATGGAACTGGTTGGATGCTCAAAATCAAACTAAGCAATACAAACGATCTTCAAGATATGCTTTCTGCCAAAGCATACAAAGAATTTGTTGTGGAATAATTTAAATCTAGTTGCTATCTAACTCATCTTTTAAAGATCGAGTATTGTTTTGTTTTTCCGGATTCATCTCCAGGTGTTCAGTGCCGCCTTGCAAGAGAGTAGGAGATGGTACATAGTATTCTGTAATAATTTCTTGAGCTAAAGCAAAATAGCGAGATCCAGCTTCAATTTTTTCCAACTCTTTTAAAGCTCCGTCAACATCATTATCACCTTCAAGCTTATCCATAGCATCAAGATATAAAGCTTGATTCAATAATTCCTTGCTATCAGAACCAGACGCATTAAAGAGAGCAGGCACTGGATTGTCTCTCAAAATAGCAATTGCTGCTTTGTAATTTTGTTGTGTAATGCTTTGTTCAGCAGAATGCATAATATACATCTTGAATAATCCTAATGCAAAAGCACCAACAGTTAGCAAAAGTCCGATCGCTAACACTATATCCAAAAAAATCATCGATTTTATAGTCTTGCTACTAGATTCTTCTGCTTCTTCTAACGCATCGCCTAAAGCATTTGAGACATGATGCTGTTTGCGCACGGATTGCTCATTATCACTATTTTGAGTTGATTCCGCATCTGTCATATGAATATCCTTCGCTATCCTTAATACTGACTTTAACATGGTTTTGCACTTTGAACTAGTCCTAAAATGCCTAAAAACTAATAGAATTCATAATCACTCTTATTGGTGAATTTAATATCTAGTTTTCCAGCTCTCTTAAAAACTCTGTCAAACGCCGCTTACGCGCGTAATTCATATCAAATGTCATTTGTTTTTTAACAGCCGAAATAACTTCATCAGCAAATCCATGTTTATATAATGAGATTAGAGTATTGCAACTAGCACGATACGTTGAAACTTCTTTAGAACCAATTGATTTAATAACTATTGGAATACAATCAATTAAATCAAATGTTGCAACGGCTTTTATTGCTTCTTTTCTAACTGACGAGGATGGGTCTTTCAGCAAATTAGCAACAGTGGCAACAATTTGAGTCCGATAATGCGTTTTCCACTCTGGCTTATCGCACGCACTACACAGGGATAACAATGCCTGTTCTCTTTTATCTGGAGCTATATCACAAGTAGCTTTTAACAAAAATTCAATTGTCTTGGCACTCGGTAAACCAGCTAATGCTTTTAAAGTAAGCCAGTATATATTAGCTTCTTTCAATTTACTTTCTACAATAGGTTTTTTGCTCAAACCAGCATTGCATCTGTTTTCTATATCTATAACCTGCTGACAAAAATCGATAAGTTTGCTATCAGTGTTTTGTTCTTTTATTTGTCCTATACTTTCAATTACATCTTCAATAAATATTTCATTCAAATCAAGTAGTTGCAATAGAGAATTAATTGCTTCTTTCAATTGCAAATCGCCTGCCAATATAATTGCGTGTCTTACTTGTCCAGGATCTGAGGAATTATTTTTATTATTGATTAATTCAATAATTTCAGCTCCTAAAATCTGATTGTTATTTTTACTTTGTTTTTGCCATTTTTGTATACTTCTTAAAGCTCGTATTGCTCTAACAGAAAAAGATTGAGAAACAATTTTTTCAAGTTCTGACATGCAATTAAGAATTTTTGTCTCGGACACAACTTCAGCACCAAATGTTTTATTGCCTGCCTCTAAAACACCAATAATTATTTCGAGCATACCTTCAACAACTATATTTCTTTTATCGTTTAAATAATCTACTGGTCTATATTTTCGAGCAATTACTACTGCCATATAGTCGGATAAAACATGTGGTGAAAGCATGGCTTGCATCAAATCTACAATCACCCCTTCTTGCTGCCAGCAAGATAAAGCATTTGCTGCGTCTACGCGAAACCAAGGTTCATCACTATATAAATGTGAAAGAAGTACTTTTTTTCCAGCATCCGACTGAAGCTTAGAAAGAGAAATAGTGAAATGACAAAAAGCAGGACTCAAACTATCTTCTTTAACAAGATCATTTAGTGATGCAATTATTTTTTCATCTGCCTTTTTTATTTCAAGGTGAGCAAGCACTCTAGCTGCATTTGCTCGTACTTTCCAATCAGTATGTTCAAGTGGAATTTGATCAGGCAAAAGATCTTGTGCATGATTATCAGGCAAAAGTACTTTGACAATACTTTCCATATTTTCAACAGCTAACTCAGAAAATATCGTCTCCAGGCGCTCTGCCCAAAACAAAGGCGGTAATTTTAAAGCAATGGAAAGTTCAGTTGAACTTCCATGTTTTATAGCCTGCCTTATGTCGGCTCTTACATCACGATATTGTTTTTCTTTTACGTTATCTAGAGAAGACCCTATCAAGCCATGATAAAGCAAAAAATGCTCAAGGACATATTCTTCTAGCTCAACCTTAGATTCCTCTCTTAAACCAGGCGTGAGGCGTTTAAAAGGTTTGACTAAAGTGCTTATAATGCTGGCAACACCTAAAGTTTTTCTATCATGCATGCTGTCAGCTTAACAGAGAAATGGAATGAAAGCTCATGGTAAAATCGCTTTTAAATACTGTGTGCTGATTTGTGTCCAGGAGGCATAGTGAATACGTTTTTAAGTACTCAACAAAAAGCATTACAAGATAAGTATCAGACCTTTGCAAATGAAGAGATTGCGCCTTTTACAAAAGAACTAGAAACTTGTTCTTTTGATTTGAAAAAACTTTTTGAAAAGATAGGACAACTTGGATACTTAAAATACACTACTTTACTTGATGTAACACTTTTTGTAGAAACTATATCTCAATATGATTCAGGCTTAGCTCTAACCGTTTCCCAGCATATTGCTCTTATTGAAGTAATCAAGAAATATGGCACAGAAAATCAAAAAGCTGCATATTTGCCACTTTTAGAAGAAGCTAAAGTCATAGGCACATTAGCGTTTTCAGAAAAAAATGCTGGAGTAGATTATCAGGCAGTAGAAACATCAGCAGAAACAACTGGTGACAATTATGTTCTCAATGGAGAAAAAACATGGGTTGTAAATGGAGCTCTATCTAATTTATTCTTAGTATTGGCTAAAAGCGGGCAAGGACTTTCTCTTTTACTTGTCGACAAAAGAGAAGGCAATAGTTCGACTTTAAACATTGGACCTAATATTGCCAAACTTGGCTTAAGCTCTGCTTATACAAATGACATTGTATTCAGCAATGTCAAGACTTCAAGCCAAAATAAAATTGCCAATAAAGAACCAGTACAAAATATTGCTCTTTATGCCTTAGACGTAGCCAAAGTTATCCTTGCTGCAGGAAGCATTGGAATGTTAGCAAACGCTTTAAATATTGCCCTGGAACATGCAAGACAAAGAAAACAATTTGGACAAAACATCGGACAATTTCAAGGAATTCAATGGAAAATTGCAGATTTCGGCACTGAATTAGAAGGTGCAAAACTACAAGTATATAGAGCGGCGTGGAGTCATGATCATGACTCAGGAAGCTTTTTTACTTATTCTGCTATGGCTAAACTAAGTGCAACAAAAGCAGCTCGTATTTACACTGGTGAGTCAATACAAATTTTAGGAGCAAAAGGCATAAGTTTAGATACACCTTTAGAGCGCTTTTATCGTGACGCTAAAGTAATGGAAATTTGTTTAGGCACAAGCGAATTCCAGAAAATTTTACTTACCGAAGCATTAGCTATTGCAAAATGAAGAAAAAAATTCGCAAACAAAATAAAATATTGCTAGTCGCCAGCCTGATTAACTTGATTTGTGCTTACGAACCCACAGCAATGGCTGATCCTTATTTTGACCAAGGTTATAAACTTTACTCTCAAAAAAAATATCATGCTGCCGCTCCTTATTTTGAACAGTCGGTAAATAACTCACCCTGGGACAGCACTTCATTGTATTATGCAGCTCTTACATATCATCAATTACGTAATCTAACCAAAGCCAAGGCTCTCTACATCAATCTTCTAGATCGCTTCCCAGATACACCAGCAGCTTTAAATGCTACAGCTGCATTGTCGGTTTTAGATCCCAACTATATAAGAAAAAGATCTTTTGCTCCGGCTGGCAAATCATCATCAGGTCTTAATTCAACTTCTGGAATAAATTCCATTGCCGCGCCAAGACATGGGCAAGACAATTTACCACAACAATCACGAGTTTATTTTACAAGCAAAGGACAATCATTTTTAATTGATGCTCAAATTAATAATCGCAATATAAAAATGATTTTTGATACAGGCGCATCAACTACACTTCTCGGAAAGAATCATCTTCAACAACTAGGTATTAGTCCACCCAGTGGTAATCCGAATGGGCAAGGCGCTGGTGTCGGTTCAGCATCATCATTACCAATCTGGAATATGAATGTCGATATTAAAGTAGGAGACATATTACGACGTGGCTATCCAATTGTCGTACAAGAGAATTTACCTACAGATCCACTTTTAGGACAAACCTTTTTCAATGATTTTACTTATACCATAGACAATGGTGCTCACAATATTTTGTTTCAAAAAAAAGAAAGTGGATATAGAGCATCTACTGCTTATCAGGTCCCCTTCAAGAAAGAGGGCACACATTTAATAGTATCAGTAGAAATAAATGGCAAGCCTTGTGAAATGATATTCGATACTGGAGCAGACCGGTGTTCTTTCACCAAACAACAAGCCAAAGCAATTGGCATTGCTATTCCAGAAGATGCTGAAGAAGGTACAAGCACAGGCATATCTGGCACAACTAAAACATCTGTTTTTCAAGTAAAACGTATGAAATTAGGTCCAATTGACAAATCCAATGTTTCAATTGGTGTAGTAGATGAGTCAGCCATGCGTCATCCTTTGCTAGGACAAAATTTTTTCAATGATTTTCAATACACAATAGATAATGCAAGTAGCGTAATAAATTTCGTAAAACGCTGAAGAGCTTTAAGTGACCAAATTATCAGTAGTTATAATTGCTCAGGACGAAGAAAGAACAATAGCCAATGTTCTGAAATCAGTTATGGACATAGCTAGTGAAATTATTCTTGTCGATTCTGGTTCTACCGATAGAACAATTGATATCGCCAAAAGCCACGGAGCAAAAGTTTATCATCAAGATTGGCTTGGTTACGCACGACAAAAAAATTACGCCTTAGAATTAGCTACCGGTGACTGGATATTGAGCTTAGATGCTGACGAAATTGTATCCAACGAATTATCTAATGAAATTAAGCAATTACTTCAATCAGATATGTCGGATTCAAATTGTTTAGGCTATCGCATTCCAAGATTATTATTCATCGGCAATGAGCCTCTCAAACACGGCGGTTTTTATCCCGATGCTCAACTGAGATTATTTAAAAAAGGTGCCGGACAATTTAATGACCGCCTGGTACACGAAGCAATTAAAATTAGTAGCAACGGTACAATTGGATTCTTAAAGCACGATATCTTACATTATGGCTATATAGATATATTTGACTTTGAACAAACATTGGATAAATATGCAAAGCTTTCTGCTCAAGAAGATATCAAATCTGGTTTTAGCCCATTAAAAATTAGTGCTTTAAATTATTTTGTACATCCAGTATGGACATTTGTATTTCGCTATATATTCAAAGCAGGTTGGCTTGATGGAAGTCTCGGCATAAAAGCCAATTTTATTTATAGTAATTATGTACGTTCTAAAATTATTTATTTGCAAGAAGTAGTAAAAAAAAGAAATAGAACTTAGCTCGGCCGATTTTTGCCTAGTATTTTTTCCATTAATTGGCGATATGTTGCTAAATTTTCTTGGTAATTAGAATTTGCTGGTTTTTCAGATTCAACAACTTTATTTTGACTTTGATTAGACTCGTTGGCGGCACTCAACCATGGGGCCAATTTGTACAAAGTTGCTTTATCTACCCAACCACGAATGAGCACTACTTCTTCAAAACTCATACCCGTCATTTCTTGATCAGCTAGAGCAACATCAGCTTGAGCTCTAGAAATAATCTTATTGTCAATAAGTATTTTTTCCAAGCCAGGTCTAATTAGCGGATCAGTGTCTTCACTCATTAGCTAGGGCGACTTCAAGGTCTACTCTTTTGCCATAACGACCAGCTACGGCTCTTACAACCTGCCGTATGGCTGTAATTGTTTTTCCATCTTTACCAATTAAGCGTCCAGTAACATTTGGATCACAACTTATTGTCAACTTTGTACGTCCAGGCGCAAATGAATCCCTGGTAATCTGAACGGCATTCGGGTCCCTAGCTAAAATCGTGATAATGTATTCAGCCAGATCTTCCGCTGCTGTTGAATCCAAGTTTACATTTTGTTGTAAACGGCGGCCTTTGCTTATGAAGCGGCCTCTACCTTTCTTATAAGGCTTGCTACCGTCTCGCTTGGCTGGGCGCCCTGTTTCATCCATTTGCTTATTTTTTCTTTGTCTAGTTTGAGTTCTTTGGAACGGGGATTATAGTAGCCCACTTCTTCAATAGGACTGCCATCCCGCCTGTTTCGGCTGTCAGTTACTACCAACCGATAAAATGGTGATTTCTTAGCCCCAACACGTTTTAATCGTATCTTAACCACTGGAAAAATTTCCTCTTTTTTCTTATATAGTAATTTTAGCAAAACACTAAAATCGTTTCTTTTTCTTCTTCAAATAACCAGATGTTTTTAGCCCAAATGAAGAGCTTGGTGTATTATTTTTTGCTGCTTTTTGAGCCAGACCTGATAAATCGCTAATATCCGGCATCTTATTTGGCATCCCTGACGACCCACCCATGCCAGGAATTCCAAAAGGCATACCCGGCATATTGGCCATCCCCCCCATCATTTTTCTTAATTGTTGAAACATTTGGCGCATTTGCATAAATTCATTTAGCATTTGCCCAACTTGATTGTCTTTTAAGCCCGATCCCTTAGCAATTCTAACGCGACGACTCATGTTGATAATTTCAGGCTTTAATCTTTCTTCGCTCGTCATAGAATTAATGGCTGACTCATAAAGTTTCAAAAGCTTTTCACCATGAGTAGCAAATTCTGCTTGTTGTCCAGATGAAAGACCAAGCGCGCCACCCAAACCCATCATTTTCATGATGTCACCAAATGATCCCATTTGTTTCATCATTTTTTGTGATTTGAGAAACATTTCAAGCGTAAACTCGCCGGACATCATTTGCTTTGCTACACGTTCAGCTTCCTTTTCATCAATTGTTGCTTGTGCTTTTTCTACTAGTGAAAGTACATCTCCCATACCAAGAATGCGACTAGCCATCCGATCGGGATAGAAAGTTTCAATTTCATTCAATTTTTCACCAACCGACATAAGTTTGATTGGCTTGCCGATAGATTCGCTTACCGATAAAGCTGAGCCACCACGAGAATCTCCATCAACTTTAGAAAGCAATACACCAGTAATATCTAATTGCGTATTAAATGCTTCAGCAACATTTACTGCTTCTTGTCCCGTCATAGCATCAACAACTAAAAGTTTTTCTGATGGTTCAAGCGCCCTATCTAAAATCAAAATCTCAGCCATTAAATCACTATCTATTTGTAAGCGACCAGCTGTATCTAAAATTACAGGACTAAGTCCTTCTTGCTTTGCCTTTTCGATAGCTTTTGAAGCAATATCTAAAACATCCTTTGAATCATGAATAGCAAATACAGGAATATCTGCTTGTACACCTAAAGTTTCTAACTGTTTAATTGCAGCTGGCCTTTGCACATCGCAAGCTGTCAAAAGCGGCTTATGCCCTTCTTTTTTCAATTTGACTGCTAATTTAGCTGAAGCAGTTGTTTTACCGGAACCTTGCAGACCAAGCATCATGATCACACTTGGTGATCCTTTGAAATTTAAAGGCACATTTTCTCTACCTAAAATTTCTACCAATTCGTCGTGAACAACTTTGATGAATTGTTGTCCAGGTGTAATTGATTCTAGAACTTCTGCTCCTAATGCTTTTTGTCGCACTCGGCTAATAAATAACTTGACGACCTTCAAGCTGACATCAGCTTCTAATAATGATTTTCTGACTTCTCTAATTGCTTCTTCAATATTATCGGGAGTTAACTTTGTATCTCCACGCATACTTTTTAAAGCTTCTTGCAAACGATCTGCCAAGGCATCGAACATGAGTTTCTCACCTGTACTGGTTAATAATAATCTTCAACTCTCTCTATAGTAACCTGCAATCAAAAATTTCCGTATTAAAGTAAATGTTTGTGCTTACTAAATAGACAATAGTCAAGGTGCTTTAATTATCACATATGATTTTTCCTTGGAAAATTGTCTTAATTTTTCTTCTAGCTTTATCATTAAGACTATTATTTAATTTCTTTTTTTTAGAACATCAAGTTGCTAACTTTGCCGATGCCTTTTATTTTCTAACAACAGGCAATAAATTATTTGCTTGTTTATTAGGGCTAGATAAAACCTGTTCTTTTTTTCAACTATTTAATAATCATGCAACTGCCGCCTCCGTACAAACAATGGTGTCAACGTCGCTAACAGAAAGACTTTTGGTAGATGGTCCTATATTTCCATTTTATTTAGGGTTTGTACAATGGGTATCAGGCATCGACTTATTGTCGCCAACCTATCATATACACTCTCATATCTTTGCCATTGCCAATTCAATTATTGATAGCTTTACTTGTGTTTTAATTTACTTGATTGGTAGATTTGCCTTCACAAAAAAAGCTTCTTATTTAGCCAGCATATTATTTGCTATTTATCCTCCTGCCATAATTAATACATCCATCTGTTATAGCGAACAGTTTGCTTATTTTATTTTGTGCTTGTGGCTATATTTATTATTACGCTGGCGCCTTAGCCTAAGGCATCCCCAAATTATGCCTTTTACTTTTATGCTATCAATAGCCACCGGAATTACCAGTGGTCTGACTATGCTAGTCAAACCAGTTTTTGTTTTACTTCCACCAATAATATTTCTAATAATACTTGTGAATTTACTATTAAAAAAGAAAAGAGTTTCATTCAAATATATTTTTGTCACTTTAATTGCATTTATTTTCATAATTTTTTCTTGGTCATTGTTTACTAAATCTGCTACCGGAAAATATTCACTTTTTGTCAATCGCGTACCATCATTTAACTTTTTCATCGGTAATAATATAGAAACTGATGGCTGGCGAGCATATCCACTTGGTTATATACCAACAACGATGGATGAAGCTATAAAAACTATCAACGCTCAATTCAATATAAAACCATCCGCTTCAATCAGCTTAGAAATAAGAAAAATACCAAGGCTGTGGGCAGGTGTATGGAACACTTTTTCTTATTCATTTGGACTAAAACAACGCGGACAAGAAATATACCATCAAGCATTATTATTTCTAGGCTATCTAGGTTTTATGTCTTTTTGGTTTTCTACCCCTATGAAAGCACCGTCAACATCAAACAAAAAGATAGCGGCGTTAGTTTTAATTACAATAGTTGTGTTTCACAGTGTCTATCTAATATTCGAGCCACTTTCGCGTTATGCAATTACAGCAATGCCTATTATTGTTTTATTTGCTGCTTATATGATCGTAAATGTAATAAACAAAACTACTACATTATTTTCGTTGGCAACATTTTGTTTGGTAATGGTTACCACACTAGCTACGATGCATTTAAGCTATCAAAACTTTTTACCTTGCTTTACGCTAATAACTGATAATTATTCATGGATAACGATGGCAATTATTGTAATAATTTTCACAACTTGGACAATTATTGCTATCGCTTTATCCAAAAGCACAAGAATATCAAAATGGGCACTGTCTATATCTGCTTTCATAGCCATATGTATTTCAACGATTTCTATTTTGGATCAACAAAATCGCTTTGAGTGGAAATGCAATTTAAATAGTGAAAACCAAATAGCCCAACAAGAAATATTTTTACCAGCCGATAAAAAAGGTGCTGCACTTGTATTATTTGACTTGTCTTCGAGCGAAATTACGCCCGATATTAAAGTTAAAATCAACAATCATGTAATCAATGCAATACCAATACCTTTATGGCAATTTTCTAAAAGCGAAGAATTAGTCGATGCGTTAAGCATACAGGCACAAGCTATGGGAACAAGTATTCAAAAATTTAGACAGTGGTGGGCAGTAGAAATACCAATCAATGTATTGCAGTTTGATGCAATTAATAAGATTGCTATCTCAAAGAATGCAAAAGAGACTAATATTATTAATATATTTGGTGATTATGCGTTTGCTTACAATGAGACGAACAAACTCACACCTTCCTTTTGGGAAGCTTCTTGGACAAAAGGATTTAATACTATTGAACGTGGTGACTGCCGCCTTTATAAAGAATTATCGACAAAATCAAATACTGCAAATAGCACTTATTACAATGGCAAATTATGGAAAACTGATGATCTATCAAATGTGCTTGGAAAACAATCAGGTCAATACAGAATACACATTGCTCTTTTTAACCCAGTCCATGAAAGCACAGTCAATAAAATGAACAGCAGACTTATTATTGAGAGATCAAAAGAAAAAGAAATTTTAGGCAATAATCCAGAAACAATGCTAGTTACAAAGGAGGCTTTACCAATTCCGGCACCAGAGAATATATCACACAAGGAAAGATTTATTTTCAGTGAAGAAATAAAATCAGTTAATGGGCATGGAACATCATATACAAGCATCAATTTTTATGGATTTCAAGGCAAAGAAAAAGTTGAGTGGACATCAAATTGGCAACCAACATGCATTCATACCAACGCAAATTGGCAGAAGGTATATTTCTGCGATTTTATACCAGAATCTATTTTAAAACTAAAAGATTTACGCTGCACAGTTATGACAGTACCTTTTCATGCTGATTTATTATTTCTTCAACGAAAGAAAGCTCTCAAACAAAAAGCTCTGATTCGTAATTTAAAACTAGAAATAGTACCATCAACAGTCAATAACTCATTCGATCTAACAAGTTGTTCTATATACTAACTAAAAATAGTTTATCGCCCTTCGGGCTCTAGCAATTCCGGTAGCTCATCTATACTGCTTAGAGCATCCCAATCAAAAGCCTCTAAAGACACCGATTTTAAATTTGTTCTAGACTTTGATACCTTGTTCGATATTGGTATAAAAGTATCATTTTTTCCAATACCAACACAAGCAGATTTTGGAAGAGTTTGAATTATTTGTAAAACTAAATCTTTTAAGCGGGAACTTCTAGCCTACTCAGCAATAATTGTGCTTCCACATAATTAGGATTGAGCCTTAAAGCTTGCTTGCAATCTTCAATTGCACTAGATATATCTCTCGTTTGTACCATAGCCAAACTACGATTGTAATAAGCTTGAGCAAGACCAGGATCAAGCTTCAACGCTAAGTCATAATCTTCAATTGCATCGCTGATATCACCTTGCTTGGCTTTAGCTAAACCACGTCCCAAGTAAATAACAGCATCATTTGGTTCAAGTTTTAATGCTTGATTGTAATCTTTAATGGCTGCTTTTAAATCTCCCTGCAAATGTTTAGCTACTGCGCGACTATAATAAGCATCCACATTGCCAGGTTCGCGCTTTAAAGCATGGCAATAGTCTTCTATTGCTCCTTTTACGTTACCAAGTTCTTGTTTAGCAAGCCCGCGACTACAATAAGCAGCGGACATATCTCCATCAAGCTTTAAAGCATGGCTATAATCTTCTATTGCTCCATTTAAATTACCAATCTTAGCTTTGGCTTTTCCACGAGCGTAATAGCCTTCGGCATTTTCAGCTGTAAGATTTAAGGCTTGATTGTCATCTTCCATACCGTCTAAAACTCCTACTTGCTTTTTCTCTGACTACCATCATAAGTGATTAAATAGTTTATTGGATCTATTTTTTATACATATCCTTCAAGCATTCTTACAATTTTATCTTTTAATTCTTGTGGATATATAAGCCACGCAGTGTCAAAACTACCTTGTACCAAAGCTTGTACTGTATGTGATATTTGAGACAATTCTTTAACCTTGCCTTGATCAGTTCTTATCATAATATTTGTTTGTGGGTGTGCTTCATCAGGACGATAATAATCGTAAGGACGTATTCCTGTCGTTTCGACAGAAATATAATATTCAGGATCAAGCCCGTGAGCTTGTGCTATTTCTTTAGCCTGATTTTCTACTTTTTTAAGAATGGACTCCTGAGTTATTTTACTAGCATTAAATAAACCACGATTGAGAAAGCGTCTGGCTAAGTCAGACAAAATCTTGTCTTCATCATTCAACCAACATTTTATATGATATGTCATCTGCACATCATCAAGGAAAAGATATTCTCCTACTTGCAATCTTTGTCCAGACAACCATTTTTTTGTTGGCGCATCCATAAAACAAACATTTTCACCAAGTTCTTTTGCTCGACGAATTATTTTAGATAAAAGCGCACGAGCAGCAAGATTTTTTCGGTGATAATATACTTGCGCATACATAGAATATCTAGCAAACAAATAGTCTTCTACAGCTGTTTGTCCTTTTTCGCCCGAAACAACTATACGATCGTTTATTTCATCCACTTCCAAAGACGACAATATTCTACGCCAAGCAAATAAACCATAAGCCGCACCTGTTAAATAACTGTCTCTGAGCAAATAGTCAAAACGATCACAATCCAATTGGCTTGATATCATGTGGCTTATATAGCTCGGTTTATGGGTTTTTTTCAACACACTAGTAATTTGATCTGGCAATCGAGGATCATGATCCCGAAGAACTTTATTCACTTCAGTATTTTCTGAAATTATGCGACAAGACCAATCTTCGTGATCATAGCCAAGAATTTTTTCCGTGACATGACTGTATGGACCATGTCCTATATCATGCAATAGAGCAGAAGCTAAAATTAAGCGCTTCATTTCTGGCTCAGCAAGTCTTTTAGTTTGATCTTTCAGAAGCTGGATCAATTGCGAGGCAATATACATTACGCCCACGCAATGCGTAAATCTTGATCCTTCTGCTCCCTGGAAAGTAAAGAAAGAAACGCCTAATTGATGCACTCTTCTTAAGCGTTGAAATTCTGGTGTATCAATTAAATCGATTATTAGCCTTTCTGCCAAATCACTTCTATCGAGAACAATGTCTTGATGTACTGGATCAAGAAATGTTCTTTTGCTAGTAGTGCTCGTACTTATAGTTTGCATTTAGGCAATTCCTGTTAGGCGCTTTCCGAAGGAGTATCTTCTGTTTTAAGGGCACCAAAAATAGGCAGTATAAGAGATAGCAAAGCTAATGAAATAGTACCGCCAAATACTATGCGAGAACTTTCATGAAGCTCATGAAAAACTTTGTGAGCAGTTTGATCAGACTTAATCACAGGCAATAATCTTTCCATTGGAGGAACAATACCAAAAGTAAAAATCATAGTAGAGGCAACACATAATAAACTTGAGGTATATTGAACCAGTGTAAGTTTGGTCCATTTGCGTCTAAATGCATAATCAAGCGATTCTCCAAGCAAAAGTCCAATACCAGCTCCCAAAGCAACTTTACTAAATTGGATAAAAACAGGAGCATTGGCTGCTGCTGCTTCTTCAACTGGGATGCCAGCCTGCTTAGCAGCTTTAACTAATATTACAGCCGCAAAAACTATGCCAATGGATCCACCAAATAAAAGTGCTAGTGAAATTGTGCGCAGTATCCGTCCAGCAATTGCAATCACATTAATTCCTTTTTTGTTAATCAACCAGAAACATATTAATCTTATATTCTTGGAAACACAAAAGCATCTTATAGATCTATTGTTCCCAGAATATGGGAGAATCTATGTGAAATATAAAATTTTGAGCTCACGAGGAAGTCATAATGAAGCCAATTAAAACTGTCGAAGTTGCTCCTTTTTTACCTATTGAGCTCGAATGCTTGCGAAGCTTGGCTTATAACTTACGTTGGACATGGGATCATGAAACAATAAATTTATTCAGACGATTAGATCGAGAGCTTTGGGAATCTACTGGACATAATCCAGTGCTCATGCTCGGCACAATAAGCCAAGAGAAATTAGATGAGGCTGCCAAAGACGAAGGTTTTATTGTTCATTTAGATAGAATATGCCAAAAACAAAACCAATATATGAAAAGCGAAAGCACTTGGTATAAGCGTCAACAGCGCAAAGCCAATAAAGACTTGGTAGCATATTTTTCGGCAGAGTTTGGTTTAACAGAATGCATACCTATATATTCAGGTGGATTAGGCATTCTAGCTGGTGATCATATAAAGTCAGCTTCGGATTTAGGCTTGCCTCTGGTAGGCGTAGGTATTGTTTATCAACAGGGGTATTTTAGACAATATTTAAATCAAGATGGATGGCAACAAGAACGTTATCCTATGAATGATTTTTACAATATGCCCATTCAACCAGTACGCAATGAAGACGGACATCCATTGACAGTAAAAGTTGATTTACCTG
>JAGVLS010000026.1 GCA_020054205.1 Candidatus Obscuribacterales bacterium
AGTCGGAATCGCTAGTAAACGCCAATCAGCACGTGGCGTTGAATACGTTCCCGGGCCTTGTACACACCGCCCGTCACGTCATGGAAGCTGGTCACGCCCAAAGTCGGTGTGCTAACCCTATGGGGAGTAGCCGCCTAAGGCAGGGCCGGTGACTGGGACGAAGTCGTAACAAGGTAGCCGTACCGGAAGGTGCGGCTGGATCACCTCCTTTCTAGGGAGTATTCGGATAAGTTTCCTCGGTGGGAAGCTGATCTCCGAACAAGATTGTGCTCTCACGAGCATATTATTCTCCTAGGTCGGTGTCTATGAAGTTTATCTGGTGAAAAGCTTTCAGGAAAAGCATCTACTCAAAGACCAGATAAATCGAGACGACAAAGCGCCTAGTGGCTATTTAGTTATCAGGGTTCATAAGAATCAAATGAGAAGGCATTGCCTTCTTTTTTTGTATCAAAGCTTTCATAACAAATTGCACCCCTTTTAATCTGGTTAAGTTATGCAATAACGGACAGGGGTATACTTTTACTATGACGGCTTATGCACCATCTACAACAAAATTGCGTTATTTGTGGCTATTTGGTTGGCAAAATGATCTTTTATTTTTCTTTTTACCAATTTTTGCTGGCATTCTTTTATTTTATGTTTTTGAATATGCCAATTCTCTTAAACTAATATTTTGGGTAGCAATTCTTGGGCAAGCATTAGGACTAGGTCCATTTCACCAAGGAGCAACTTGGTTCCATTATTTTGATAAAAGAAATTGGCATCATTTTTTTGACAATAGAACTCAACGTTTAAAATACTTTTTTGTACCAGCAATAATTGTTTTATTGTCAGCAATTGGCATTTTTGTTTGTCGGCCGCTTGTAATGTTGATTTATATAGCATGGTCTGTGCAACATGCAGTTCAGCAAAATTTTGGCATACTTTTGCTTTATCACAACCATAAAGCAGGAGAAGCGATAGCACCTCGTGATATAGAACAAAAATCCATACGATCGGCAGCAATATTTTTCTCTCTATTGTTTTTTTCTCGTATTTATTTAAATCCAGCGTCTCCTATACCTGGATGGCAGATTATCATTGCTGCCTCACTGATATGGGCAATTTATTGTTCCGCTCTTTATGTCAAAGAGCTAATTAAACAAATGCGCGCTGGTGCTTTTTTAAATGTGCCTGCTTTAGTATTTTGGTTTATTAGTGTTTTTTATTTATGGCCATTTGCGTTTCTTGGTAGCAAATATGATGATGCTTTTCTTATTCCGCTTGTTATTCATTGGTTTCAATACATAGGTTTAAATCTTATATTGGCAAAAGAAAAATATGCACAAAATAAAAATGCTGATTTACCTATGAAAAATGCAATTTTACTGTATTTAGGAGTTTGTCTAATTTGGGCTTTATTTGTCATGGCAATTATATTATTTGCCATCAGCTTTCCTGCAGAGTCGTGGATGAGTGTAGGCTTAATTGGTATTGTTGTTGGCTTGGGTATGGTTCATTATTATCAAGACACTTTTATTTGGCGTTTTAGAGATTCATTTCCGAGAGAAACCTTATTGCCTTATTTAGTAGCTAAAAAAGCAACAAATTAACTCATAATTCATGCAACAAATGTCAATTATTAATATCTGACACTGGTCCCAGGCATATATGGGTATATATAAATCTTAGGGGTTGATTTGATTAATCTTTGAGGTTTATTTTTTTAGCTTTATGCCTCCTAAAATACCTGAAAATGATAATAATCAAGATCTACAAGATGAGAGCGAAGAACCACGTCTTTTACTAGTAGATGAAGCAAGCCGTTTGCTTGAACCAGCGCCTGTACCAACTACTGCTGAAAAAGAACAAAACGAATATATCCCTTTTTCAGTTTCAGCTTTTCCTAGCAATGCAAAAACCATTGATGCCACAGTAGATGCTTTGCATTCAGCTTGTAGACCAAACGTCTTAGGAATAGGTGCTGATAAAAAAGCCATTTTTCAACAATTATCTGGCTGGACTAAAGAAGATTTAGGACGGATTAGTACTCGTTATCAAGAAAAATATCATATACCACTAAAAAATGAATTGACTAGGGAATTAACAGGTGCAAATGAGTTTCGTGCTTTAAGCATGCTTGAGGGGAAATTTGATGATGCTGCTCGTGTCCGTTGTGCAACTATTGAATTGCGGCAAGTAATAACTGGTAGATCAAATAAGGCTTGTGAGCAAGACTTACGAGATACTATTTCTACTTTAAACTCAAAACAAATTGCTGAAATGGAAAATAGTTATCGAGAAAAATACTCTGATGATGGTCATCAAGGCGATTTGCCAGCTGCAATTTTTAACAACAAAAATATATCTGCTAAAACTAAAGAGGCTTTAGCTATTTATTTGAAAGGGACTGATTATCGTAGTGACGAAGATGTTATTGCTTTGGGAAATATTGCTTTGGAAGCCCGTGACTTGGATATGTTTAAAGAAGCTTTTCGTTATGCATCACCAAGCGCTAGGCTCAAATTTGCGCAAAGCGATAGCTATGCTTTAATGCATGATGTTTTCAGAAAAAATATAAATCAAGCGTCTGATTATTTGCATTTTGGTGAATTAAGTGTGCAAACTAAGCTAGAACAAAATATTGGTGTGTTAGGAACAAATAAAAAAACAATTGACCATATTTTAAATTCAATGACAGCTACTGAACGCACAAAATTTTGGTTGGGATACACATATGCTCATGCTCCTGCCTCTGACAATAACTCGTTATCGGCAGCTGAGCAAAAAGATGCTGCCAGTTATTATCTTGGTATACATAATGTTCTGGAGCGCGTAGGCAATGTTCACGAAATTGCCCTTTGGGAAAACAAAATTATGTTTCCTGGTGCTATTTTGCCAGACACTCTTCAACCAATGATGCCTGGAATAAGTGGAAATAATTTACCTAAAATTCTTTCTCAAATAGAAAACATGAGTGAAATTGACTGGAACTATTTAAATACCAATTCAGCATACAGACAACAGATTGAAATCATGCTGGCACCTAATCTCGGTAAATATGAAATGAGTAGAGTGCAGGAACTATTAGATCGAAAACAGTGTAAAGATAGACCAGAAATGCTGGCACTTCCCTACGAACAAATTCAAGCTGCTACTCGGCGTCCAGCAATAGAAGCCATAAACGATAGCCGTGGTTTATTTGCTGATAAAAACGGCATTATTGAAGCAATCAAAAACATGAGTCCAGATGAACGTGAATTTTATGGCAGTCAAGGACGTAATTTATTAGATCAAGCAATAACGGGTGCCCTTGGACGTGGTGCAAGACGTGATGCAGCACTTGCACTTGCCGATTCCTTATTTGTCCAAGAACACCCACAAGCTCATATTCTGGTTGGTAGACAATTAATTGGACAGTTAAAGCAACATGCTACTGAAGGGAAACCTGAAATAAGTCAATTGCTTTCTGAAATGGAAACTGCTTTTAAAGTTGCTCCAAAATTACGTGATGCATTAGTAAATGACAGGATGAATCAAGTCAATGCTGAAGAGCGCGCTGTTGCTAACGAATTTACTCAAGTTATTAA
Organism: Candidatus Obscuribacterales bacterium; assembly: GCA_020054205.1. Taxonomy (GTDB): domain Bacteria; phylum Cyanobacteriota; class Vampirovibrionia; order Obscuribacterales; family Obscuribacteraceae; genus JAGVLS01. The sequence goes on from JAGVLS010000026.1 coordinate 3,570, forward strand.
TCAATTATTTGTCTCTGAAGAAATTAGAGATCTTGTTCAACCGCTAATCAATCAAGGGCATTTGTCAGTCAATAATTATGCTGGAATTTTTTCTCGTCATGGTAATAGAGAGGAAATATATAACTTTGTTAGCAATGGCTCTAGAGAAGATTTTGTGCAAATTGCTAATCAACCTGAAAAAACATTGCCGTTTTTAAGTGATAAAGAAAGAGAAATTGCTATCAATATTGCCAGGCAAGAAGGAGAAATACGAGCAGAAGACAAACTTAGAATGGCTTTACTGGGCTATCGTGCCGACACTTATCAAGTGAAAGATGCACTGGTTAAATTAAACCCGCTGGAAAAAATTTATGTAAGAGATGAATATGCTAGAAAATATGGAAGTGATTTAGTTTTTGATGTTCATCAAAAATATAAAGGTCCTGATAAAGATTTAGTTGAAGGATTATTGTTGCCGGGACAATTAACAGCAGAAGAAATATTTAATTCTGCTCGTGATTCTATGTATAAAGATAGTCGATTTGGTAGATGGTGGGTAGATCATTTTTGGGATGCCTCTGGTACTGTTACTGACGAAACTTTGCACAAATTTGCTAGAGAAATGTCGAGTACCTCAGCACAATTATCAGAAATGCCAGTGGAAACAGCTGAAAAATTGGCGCATGGTTTTTATGAATCTCTTCAACTGTATAAACAATCTAAAATTGATGCAGCCGATCGTGTTTTGGAATTAACCATTGCTACAGCTGGTGTAGCAAGTTATCCTTTTACTGGTGGCATCAGTTTAAATACCCTTGCTTATGCTACCGCCAGCGGTGCAACACTAGGAGTTTTAAACAAAATCACTATGCTTGGTGCTGACTATAAATTAAGACCAGAAGATCCATTGAAAGGTGCTCTTTATGCTGCAAATGCTATGCTAAATCCAGTACAAGTAAAAACTATGATGACTGAAGCAAGTCAAAATGCTGCTCAAAGAGCAATAGCTAATTTGCTTTCAACTGGTGCTGATAAATTAAGAGATAGAAGTGATAGTGGGAATGCTCTTGCTAATGGCATGCGTAAGCTTATGGCAGATGCACTGGATTCTAGTAAATTAATAGTGGAAGATAGAAGAATTATGGCTTTAGCTATGGCAGTAGCAAGTCAAGGAAATGAACAAGAAGTAGCTAACTTAATTAAAGATACATTGAATCAAGCAGTCATGGATGAAAGCATAAACATTGTAAAAAATAATATAAGGCAATTGTCTGATTCTGCAGAAATAGCACAATTTTCAGGACAAGCTTTCGATATGGCATTGGCTCCTGGTTCTGGCACTAATATGGGTAGACTAATGTCATTTGGCTCGGCAATGGTAGGATTTAGTGAGCCACAAAATGCTCCCAACTTAACAAGCCATGCAAATTTCAATGCTATGGCAATGCTTCAACAAAAAGCGGCTGATGGAAGTATGCGTTACGTTTTGCAAGCAATTCCTAATGATCCATCTAAGTTTACTTTTCAAACACAAAATTATGCAACATTTGGTTTTGATGCAAATGGACAAAGAACTATTAATAATAATTCCAACTTTGATGTTTTTGTTCGCAAAACAGGCTCAGGACAATTTCAACGTATTCCACCTGGGCATACTATGCCAGTTGAATATGATGATGAAATTCGTTTTGGTGCTTTAACGGATCCTACTATTAAGCGTTATTAGTTATTTATTTCATATGGTATGGTAGAACTTGTTTCAGCTTTTGCTTCTTTTTCCTTTAATAAGCTAAGTGCTGTAGCAAAAATTAGCATACCTAAAGCAGCTTTACCGGTTTTACCACTACTTTCTCTACCGGCAACTTCACGTGTTGCTGATCTTTTCCCTTCCCCTTTTCCTGATTGTTCTAATTGCATTTGTTTGGCTACTTCACCAAGGAAATGTGTATCGGTTTCAATTTTACCTAATACACCTTCATGAGCTTTTACTGTAGTTTCTAATTCGGCAATTTTTCTAACTAAATCTGCTTGTTCTTGATGCATGCGTTCTATCTGTTCATTTTTTCTCTCTTTTTCCCCAGCATCAGTTGTTCTATCTCTTGCTTCTTCTAGGGTGGCTATAAATTGCTCATTTGTGCCATGTAGTTTTTGTGCGCCAGAAAGTTTTTTTATCTGTGATGTAATTGCTGCATTAAGTGCTCTGCGTGCTTCTTGTGTTAAGTTGCCGGCAGCAGAGACAATTGGTTCTATCCCTAAATTTCCCCCTTCTGGTGCAGAATTGCTTGCTCCAAGACTAAGGTCACTAGCTCTTGTATGATCGAGCACAGCAGCCGATCCTAAATTTGCTGGATTTGTTCTTTGAGAATTTATTTGTCCATTGAGACTTTGTGTAACTTCTCCACCTTTTGCATAATCTCTTGCTAGCTTTTGTAATGCTGCTATATCTTTTTCTATTTGTTGTTTATTGCTATCTGGAGCACCTTCTAAAGCAGTTTGTTTAGAAGTTAGTAAATCATCTATAGCTTGTCTTACGCCGCCATCGACACTGCCTAGTTTTATATCACCAATTGGAATTTTGGGAGCTAATTCGTCAGCAAAATTACCAGTTAAAGAATTCCCTTCTTCTAAATTAAGACCTAAAAGCGATGGACCTAAACCTAATGCCTCGAGAGTTTGTCTGGCTGTATTTAAGGCAGATGCTTGTGCGCTTTGCACATCTGCACTTTGAGGATTAGCTTCTTGGGCAATGGAGTCATTACCTGGAGCGGATGTTGCCTCGCCCGGAGCTTCTGTGGGTTTATCGTTAGCTTGAGAATCGTCAGGCATTATATATTACAAATAAGGAGACCTAAATAGAAATCTACCCGATTAGATAGGAATATGGACATAATTTAAAACAAAGTGGTGGCAAAATTATGAAAATATGGCGAAAAAACATTAAAAGCATCATTTAATCTAATTACTTATCTGGAGAAGGTGTGGATGATACACTAATACCCTAAATAAATAGTTGGTTTATGAATGCCTTTTCAAGGAGAATAATTCATGAGTAATGTCAAAGCACACGAAATTGATTACATGGTAATTGGCGATGATATGCAAACAGTAGAAATTGAACTTGATCCTGGTGAAACTGTAATTGCTGAAGCTGGTGCTATGAATTATATGGATGAAGGCATTGCATTCCAGTCAAAAATGGGTGATGGTTCTGAGGCTAACGAATCAATGCTCAATAAAATATTTGGAGCTGGTAAGCGTCTTTTAGCTGGTGAGTCATTAATGATCACCCATTTTACTAATGAAGGTCAAGGCAAACAAAAAGTTGCTTTTGCTGCCCCCTATCCAGGAAAAATTATTCCTATGGACTTAGCGCAATTAGGTGGTGAAATAATTTGTCAGCGCGATGGATTTTTATGTGCAGCTTTTGGTACTAAATTAGGTATTGCATTTACACAAAAACTAGGTGCTGGCTTTTTTGGTGGAGAAGGTTTTATATTACAACGCATGACAGGTAATGGATTGGTTTTTGTTCATGCATGTGGCACCATAATAAAAAAAGAACTAAAAGGTGAAACTTTACGCGTTGATACTGGTTGTTTAGTAGCATTTACTCCTGGTATTGAATATTCAATTGCGCGAGCTGGTAATTTAAAGTCTATGATATTTGGTGGTGAAGGTTTATTTTTAGCAACTTTAAAAGGAACAGGCACTGTTTGGTTACAAAGCCTGCCATTTTCACGATTAGCTAATCGAGTCTTAGAATATGCAACCAGATCTGGTGGATCTGCTGCTGAAGAAAGTGGTGGATTAATAAGTGGTATTGGTAAATTATTTGAACAATAAAATAAGAAAGTTAGCCTAATGCCAGCCCGCCGGTAGCAGTTTCTTTGTATTTTTGGTTCATATCTAAACCTGTTTGTTTCATCACTTCAAGCACTCGATCTAGGCTTATCATATGCGAGCCATCGGATGCTAGAGCTAACACACAAGCATTTAATGCTTTGACTGCACCCATAGCATTGCGTTCAATACATGGAATTTGTACTAAGCCTTTTATTGGATCACATGTCATGCCTAAATGATGTTCTATTCCCATTTCGGCTGCTTGTTCAATTTGGCTAATATTACCACCAAGCATAGCAGTAGCGCCTGCTGCTGCCATGGCACAAGATGTACCAACTTCGCCCTGACAGCCAACTTCAGCTCCACTGATAGAAGCATGTACTTTAACTAAAGCACCAATAACGGAGGCTACTAATAAACCATTTTGCAAAGTCTCTTCATTTAACTGATGATTTTCTTTTAGCGTTCGCCAAACAGATGGAATTATGCCAGAACTTCCATTGGTGGGAGCAGTAACCACGCGTCCACCAGCAGCATTTTCTTCATTGACAGCAATGGCATAAACCGAAGGTTGCAAATCATTTTTTGCCCAATGTGGCGATTTTCCATTTGTCATTTGTTGATACAATTTTTTTGCTCGACGTTGAACATTGAGTCCACCCGGCAAAATTCCTTCCGCAGATAATCCAGCTTCAATTGAATTCATCATTGTATTTAAAATTTCAGCTAATTTAGCACGTAATGTTTTTTCATTGAGTCCTTTAGCCGCCTCATTAGCAATAACAATTTCCCATGCTGATTTTTTGTTGTTTATACACTGCTGAACAAATTCGGTGGCGCTATTATAAGGATAAGGCAAGTTTGTGTGCATCTCTTTTGATTGGTTAGAAAAACGTTTTCCGGTATGAGAATCAATGAGTTCTACAAAGCCACCACCGACAGAGGCCACAAGAAGTTCTTTTGCTATTTCGTTATTTCTATAAAGGCGAAATCTAATAGTATTGGGGTGAGGTAAAAAATTATTATCAATTTGAAAGTCTTTCCATAAAATATCTTTTTCAGGATCGAAATCTATTTTTATTGCACCGATAATAAAAGATTTTATGTTGACAAGGTTGGGCATCACTGCCCAAATTTCTTCTGGTTTTGCTACAGATGGATGTAAACCCAATAAACCCGCACAAACAGCTCCATCTGTACAATGTCCTTTTCCGGTTGCAGATAAGCTACCAAACAATTCAATTGTTAGTTTGTATTTGTTTTGTGGAGAAGAGTCTTTTTGAATTTCTTGGTCGTCAAGGATTTTTTTGTGATATTCAAGAGCTGCAACCATTGGACCGACTGTATGAGAACTAGATGGACCAATACCGATTTTGAACATTTCCAATGGGCTAATTTGATCTGCTCTTAAGTGCATTTTAAGACCTCTTCTGGCTTAAGCTTACAATCTTTAGAGACTTCATGGTAATTTTTCTTAGAACTAGGCTTATTTTCTTCTTTGCCAGTGATTACCATGGTAATCACGACTGCAACAACTATGAGCACAATCAGTACAAGCGTGGGTGGTATTTTTTGTACTATTAACATGAATTTGATAACAGGATTCATTCAAGTTCTCCATAGATAATATCTTAAGACTACCATGTTCTGAATTGCCCCTGTCAAGAAGCAGCTAAATCAAACACTTAACGGAGTTAAATATGCTTACACTAGTTGATCATAAAATTGAAGAATACGCAATTAATAAGACTGAACCTACCAGCAAATTATTGCAAGAACTAGTGAGTGAAACTCATGAAAAAACCACTTTACCGCAGATGCTCACCGGACCTATTGAAGGGCGCTTCCTTAAGCTTATAGTGCAAATAATTCAAGCAAAACGCATTTTAGAAATTGGTACTTTTACTGGCTATTCAGCACTATCCATGGCGGAAGGCTTGCCGGATACGGGTGAATTAATTACTCTTGATATAGATCCTGATGTGATTGCTATTGCCCGTAAATATTTTGAAAGAAGTGAGCATGGTCACAAAATTCGTATTATGCAAGGACAAGCCTTGGAGACTATAAAAAAACTAGCAGGCAATTTTGATTTAGTTTTTATTGATGCTGATAAAGAAAATTATTCCAATTATTATGAAGCTGCCTTACCACTGATTAGAAGTGGTGGAGTAGTCATTATAGATAACGTACTTTGGGGTGGAAAAGTTCTTAGCCCAAAAGATGCAAGCGACAAAGCAATTGTAGCAGTAAATGATCTTGTCAGCAAAGATAATCGTGTAGATAGAGTTCTTTTACCAATACGCGATGGTATTTTCCTTATTAGAAAAAAATAGATAAAATGAAAAAAGTATTGTTATTTATTTTATTGACTGTTGTATGCAGCAATGCTTCTTTTGCTCAATTGCAATTTGGAGAAAATCGTGACACTTATAATAAAGCAGTTGCATTAATTAATGAGTCACGTAATTTGATAAATACTAATCAATTGCAAGAAGCTGAAGATTGTTTGAATAAAGCTATTACGCTAATGCCAAATTTTGCCGAAGCGAGAAGTAATCTCGGACTGATTTATTATAAACGTGGTAAATACAACGAAGCCGTGAGTGAATTACAACATGCTCTTAGTTTAAAACCAAATTTTGTTCCAGCTTTATTAACTCTCGGTGCTACATATCATGCATTGGGGAAAAACCAAGAATCCATCAGCATGTATAAGCAATATCTTAGTCTTAATACCAATGATGAAATGGCAAAGAAAATGAAAGAGTTGGTAGAAGGACTAGAAGCAGAAATGATTTTAGGAAAAACTAACAGGGTAAGCGTTGGTTCTGATTATTTACATGAAGCTATGATGCCTGGTATTGGGCGCTGGCCTAGTAGCAGAATTCCTATTACTGTTTTTATAAAGACTGGCGAAAATGTACCTGGTTATAATGAAGATCATTGCGATATCCTGAAGAGATCATTTTCTGATTGGGCAAATGCTAGTCAAGGAAAAATATCTTTTGTTTTTGTTCGCGATCCCAATCAAGCTAGAGTTATTTGTTCATGGACGGATGATTCTACAAAGCTGGCATCGCTAGCTGAGGGTGGACATGCACATGTTGTCCCAGATCGAGAAGGGATTAATCATGCTGATATATTGCTCTACACAAAATCAATTATTAATGATGATCCAGCTAGCAAGAAAGTTTTGCATCGTTTATATTTGCACGAAATAGGACATGCATTAGGTTTATTAGGACATAGTCGCGACGCTGGCGATATTATGTTTATTTCTGTTTTGAGCACTGATAAAGAGCCATCTTTAAGTGACAGAGATCGTAATACTTTGCTTAAGCTTTATTCTGATGGTAGTCTTCTTAGTCGCTATAAACAAACAGATCCAGATATTTTAGCTAAAACTGGCGATCCTAAATTAGGTAATATTACCTTTGCTTTAAATAGAGATGGGCTGAATGCTGCAAATAGTGGTGACTATTTATTAGCAGAAAAGAAATTTGAAGAAGCTATTAAAATAGATCCAAAAAATGAGCTAATTAGACTGAATCTTGGCAATTGTTATACTAATCATGCAGTTATGCTTACTAGAGCAAAAAACTTAACTGAAGCAGAGCCTTATTTTAAAAAGGCTATTAATATTTTTCAGGGTACTAACTCTTTGCAGGTGAATTTTGTTAAAAGTATGACACAATATATGATATTTCTTCGCTCATCTAAACGACTTGCTGAGGCTGCGGAAATGAATTTGCGTATTAATGCAGTCAGTGAAAAATTGGAAAATAGCAATCGACAATAGATTTATGATGTTAGACAAAATGTAGGATATATACAAACTAGTATGATACAAGAAGTGAATAAAACAATTATTGATCGCCTTAGGGTCAAAGAAGCAATATTGCCTGAAAGCATAGGAAAAAAAGTCAAAGTATGTGGATGGGTAAGAACCAGAAGAGATTCTAAAGCAGGATTTTCTTTTTTAGAAGTAAATGATGGTTCTTGTTTGGCAAATGTACAAGTTGTGGCTGAGTCAAAACTATCTAATTATGAAAATGAAATTTTGAATACTGGCATAGGTAGTAGCATTGAAGTTATTGGCGAAATAATTTCGTCTCCTGCCAAAGGGCAAGCAACAGAGCTTAAAGCTGAAAGCATCAAAATATTAGGCTATGCTGATCCCACTTCTTATCCTTTGCAAAAAAAAGGAACTTCTTTTGAATTTTTGCGTGGTATTGCTCATTTGCGGCCGCGTACCAATTCATTTGGGGCAGTATTTCGTGTGCGTAATGAAATATGCAAATCAATACACAACTTTTTTCAATCACATGGATTTATGTATGTGCATACACCCATTATTACTGCTTCTGATTGTGAAGGAGCAGGACAAATGTTTAAAGTGACAACACTTGATTTATTGGATGTTCCTAAAATAAGTGCAGAGTCTAATGATATAGATTGGAATAAAGATTTTTTTGGCAAGTCTTGCAATCTTACTGTTAGTGGACAGCTTGAGGTGGAAACATTTGCTTCTGCTTTTTGTAATGTTTATACTTTTGGACCAACTTTTAGAGCAGAAAATTCAAATACGACCCGTCACTTAGCTGAATTTTGGATGGTTGAGCCGGAGATGGCTTTTTGTGATTTGGAAGGCGATATGAATTTGGCTGAAGAATTTTTGAAAAAAATATTTTCTGATGTGCTCAATAATTGTGCTGCTGATATGAAATTTTTTAATGAGCGCATTGATAACACTGTTGTACAAACCCTTGAAGATATAGTTAATAGCGATTTTGTCAGGTTGACTTACACTGAAGCTGTAAAAATACTTACTGAATCAAAAGAGTCATTTGAATTCCCTGTCAATTGGGGTATAGATTTACAAACCGAACACGAACGTTATTTAACTGAAAAGAAATTCAAAAAACCAGTAATTGTTAGCGATTATCCACGAGAAATAAAAGCTTTTTACATGAAATTAAATGATGACCAAAAAACTGTACGTGCGATGGATGTTTTGGTACCAAAAATTGGCGAAATTATTGGTGGCAGCCAAAGAGAAGATAAGTATGATATTTTGGAAACACGTATGAAAGAATCTGGCTTAAACCCAGATGAATATTGGTGGTATTTAGATTTACGTAAATATGGCTCAGTTCCACATGCTGGTTTTGGTTTGGGATTAGAAAGATGTGTGCAATTTGTCACCGGTATGGGCAATATTAGAGATGTAATTCCATTTCCCCGTGCACCCAAAAGTGCAGACTTTTAGAATATTAAGGTAATAACATTATGCCAAGAATTTTTTATCTATTGATAGTAATTAGTTCATTTGTTTTATGTCCTGCTTTTGCTCAGGAAATTAAAGATAGTTCTGCCGAAACACATCTGCAAAGGGCTATGCGTCTGCAAATAGCTGGTGATACTAATGGTGCAATTGCCGAGTATAAACGAGCGCTAGAAATTAAACCTAATTCTGTTGATGGACATATGAAATTAGGAGAATTGTTGCTGGATGAAGTTGGTGACTTAGATGGTGCCATATCAGAATATGTTACAGCCTTGAGTTTAGACCCTGCTTGTTTATTTTGCCAGATGCATTTAGATGAAGCTGTAGAAATTAAAAATAGCTCTGCGGCCGATAGTATTCAACGTGGTAATGATTATTATCGTTCTAATGAACTTAATCGTGCTATTGCTTGTTATCGTATAGCTTGTGCAATTGATCCAAATAATGCTGATGCGCATAATTCTCTTGCTTGGACATTGTATAGAGCTGGAAAACTTTCTGAAGGTTTACTTGAAGTACAAGAAGCTTTACGCTTAAAAGCAGAAGAACCTGAGTATGTAAATACATTAGCTTGTATTTTATTTGATAAAGGTGATATTCAAGAAGCAATAGCTAGCTGGCACAAAGCTATTTCATTGAGTAAACGTGCCAATCCTGCCGACCTTTATGGTCTAGCGATTGGCTCATTATCAATTGGTGACACGAAGGCAGCTGTTGATAATTTTAAAGAAGCAATAAAAGCAGATCCCAATTATGCTGATGCTAATTATTTAAGAGATAAAATTGGCTTATCAATTAGAGCTTTAGCCAGTCATGATAAATTAGTTTTATTATCTTCACAGAAATAGTTTTTTCTTTATTTTCCTCTTGCTAATTTGGCTATGTTATGGTCAGACTGTTAATAGCTTCAGTGAAATAGGCCTTACGAGGTTACTTTTTATGAAATTTACTATTTGTATGATTACTGTTGCTGCGCTGAATTTAGGGAACTGTGCTTTGTCTAGCTGGGCAAATATTTTGGATCCTAATGATGGTAGTGGTGAAGGTCCTGGTTTTGTTCAAATAACATTTGATCCAAATGACGGGGGCAGTGGCGAGGGTCCTGGCGCTTTTGATCCAAATGATGGTGGTAGTGGTGAAGGGCCAGGAATTGCTTAATTTAGGTTAGCGTAGCATTTACAATTAAACTAAATGAAATATCTGCAGTATGCTATTAGAATTATCTAGACTAATGCAGGGATTTCAAGATGGCATTGTCAAAAGTAGCTAATATCAGCAACTTGCTTAATAATGTTGATATTTTAGACGAGCTCCAATTATTATTGGATGAGCTTGAAAGTCTTAAATTTCGACAAAACGGCATTCTTAAATTACATCAACTAGCTAAAGAGTTAACTCGAAATAGTGAGTGTAATTCTCACTTAAAATTGCAACAAATTGCTAGTTCTGAAAAACAATGTTCTCTACAATTTATCTTACATCCTGCTGTTTTTTCTCCAGAGGAATGGGGACAAACCTTTGCCGAAGGACTTTTAAAACAAGCCGATAGCTTTGCTGGCAAAACTGTAATTGAATTAGGTACTGGCTCAGGATGGATTTCATTATTATTACTTACTAGTACTCATGTTAAACAAATTCTTGGTTTGGATATAAATCCAATTGCCATTTTAATTGCCCGCTTAAATGCTTGGTTAAATGGCACTACTGTCGATGGAGTATTAAAAATGACTCCTTATGGTGTGCCACTTATAGAAGCATTTAGTGCTCATGTTTCGGATCTTTTATCTTTACCTATATCAGAAAACAAAAAATTTGATCGAGTTATTGGTTGTATTCCACAAGTATTGCATCCCGATCCTGATGCTCTAGAACATTTGCAGTCTAAACCGTCTCATCGTCAACTTTATGATTTAAGTAATTATTGTTTTGAACAAGGCATATTAGAAGATCGCTTTGGTTTGCCATTAATTGCTCGTGCGCTAGAGCAAACCCAATTATGTTTGAATCCACAAGGCAAAGTAACTTTTATTCTTGGCGGGCGTCCAGGACAAGCTGCCATAGAATCTATGTTTAATAGACGTGGTTATAATGCTCAGCTTTATTGGAGTCGTAGAATTAAACAAGCAGATGACACAGACTTGGTATCGCTAGTAAAATTAGAAAAAAAATATGGTATCAAATTTCATTTCTTTGCTTCTTCCAATTCCAAACATTCAATTCCAGCTTCTACAGCTGTTAAATTGCTGGCGCAAGGGCAGCCAATACATCATGATTTACTTGTTTATAATGCTGTTACCAATTTTGAAAAACCTACATTTTCTTTCGTGCAAAATTTGCACAAAATGCACTTGGATGAATTAAGGCAAGAACTGGATTTCTCTCGCATATCTGAAGAACAAATAAGTTTTTTATCTAAAATAACAACTGAGCTCATTGAACATAAAACCTTGCCCTATCCACATGAGCGTAGTGATATAGGATTTAGGACAAAATTTTCTCAGTTCTTAAAATTATTTTGTCATTATCTTCAAGATCCGGAAAAACTATTTGTTGGACCAGAACGTGCTCAACTTTTAAGCATGATATTGAATATGATACCTAAATCAAAAGGTGAAGTTTTATTGTCTTCATCGCTAGAAAACGTATATGGAAAAATAATTGAACAAAATGGCAGAAAAATTATTTATGGGAATGATGATTTATCAGAATTGATGGAATTAGATAAATCTTTCATACCAGAAATTTGTATATGGTCACCTTATCAATTAAATGATCCTTCTTTGCTTTTACTCAATACTTTAATTGAACATGCTAAGAAAAATTTGCAATGTCTTTATATAATTGATGATTCTTTAAATTTCGATATAGCTTCCAATCTAAAATCAAATTTGACTTTGCAATTGATTGGTTCAAGCCATGATCAGCTGCCAGAAAATCTAGTGTTTTTGTATGGACTAATTAAAAATATTGTTTGTCCTGACCTAGAGCTTAGCTTTTTGGTAAATTCGCCTCCAAATTGGCTAGTTAATGGCTTGGATGTTGCTGCTGAACTTACTTATTCACGTATTGCTTATCCAACTCAACTTTATTACGAATGGTTATTTGAAGAATTACTATCTTTCCCTATAACTAATAAAGTAATAGAACCTTTGCCCATAAAATCCACGTCAAGATATAAGCTGGATAATAAATTTGAGTCGTTATTGTCAGATCCTGTTTTTGCACCCAAACCAATTTCAACTAATGATCCTGACTTAATAAGATTGGACTATGGTGAACAGGAAGCACCAGTGCCAGATCTTCTGGTAAAAGGACTAATCAAAGGATTTTTGCAATCGCCAGAAATTAATTTGGTGGACACAGTTGTTAATCGAATAGCTAATTATTTTAATCGTACAAGAAAATGTAATATTGGCAAAGAAAGAATTGTTTTAGGGCAAGGAGTGTTTCCTCTATTGGGTGCATTAATTTCTGCTCTTAAAGAAAAATTAGAGCGTCCGCCGGCAATAGGTGTACATACTGGTAATTATGGACCAATTTATCCTATGTTGAATTATCATGGTGCAACCATAATAAATATACCAACGCAAGAACAAAATGGTTTTTTGCTTACTGCTCGCGATATTGAAGCTGTTAAAGATGAAATAGACCTATTATGGATTACTCAACCAGCTAATCCAAGTGGAATTTTTTATGAGCCAGAAGCAATAAAAGCTATAACAGAGCTTTGCATAGAAAATGAAATATATGTCCTTTCTGATGAAATCTTTTTCTTATTGAGTGATCTAAATATGGGTACTTGGACGCCTGCTGCTTATAGCTTCGCCTCGCATGCAGATGGACCATTCGGAAAGTATTTATTTGTAGTTGATGGAGTAGCAAAAGCATTTGCTGCTGGCGGACTGCGTGCAGGATTTATGTTGTGTCCAGATAATAATTTGGCTCAGGCAATAAGCTCACATGCTTTTTTACCTCCTAAATCAACACTTGCTACTTTGGATAATTTATATTGTGCATTTTTAGTTGAGTCTCCACATAATATGATTGATGTAAAAAAAGAGTATAAAGAATTGGAGAATTATTTGCATGACGCTCGGCTTCAATTAGACAATCAAAGAAAAGCATTAGTAACTCTCTTAGATGAATATGGATTATCTGATAATCTTAAAAATGTAAATAGAGGTGGTTTGTTTTTGTTAGCTCAATTATCAGATAATGTTGAAAATATAGCAAACACATCTAAGCTTTTAATAAATAGCAGTGAATGGGCACGCACTAACAATTGGACACGGATTTGTTTTAGCTTAGAAAGTAAAAAATTTAAGATTGCATTAAACAGGCTAGAAAAATATTTAAGGCGAAGCATCAAAATTTCTTTCTAATTGCTCTCGAAATTTTTCATCTAAATCGTCTGGTTGATCAAGGGCATCTTTTTCTGTTGTATAGGCAATTTTATTGATATCGAATTTTTCTTGGGATATTTTGTATTGAGAAGCCTCGTTTAGTTTTTTAACAAGTTTATCTGTAGGCTTAACTAATAAGTTTGCATTTTCTTTGCGCTTGTTATTGCGGCTTTCGATTTTTTTATTGCGAATTGAATTGAAAAATGTTCGTACAATAGGTACAGTAAAAAAGGCTGTACCGTAAACCACTAATATAGCAATTAATGTAGATAATTTTTCTAGTCCTTGGTTTTGGCAATAAAACCATAACCACCAGCTACCAAAAAAATTAAGGGCAGCAACAATATATACTGGAATTAAATCTTCTTGTGGCACAATGGTAAATTGCCATGGAAATTCTTTTAAATACGAGGGCGGGTTAGGATTTAAATTGGACATTGTTGATTGCATTGATTCAAAAACATAAATGATATTCCCAGATTCGCTTACTTCTGGTCTACCATTAAAACGTACTAAAACTGGTAAAACGGCGTCTTCATTGCTTGAATCAGCTCCTGTATAAGGAGCTATTTGTTCGGCAGTCAAGACATTATTGTTTTTCTTTATTACTTCAGCAATTACTTGCCATTGTTTTTCTTCTAAGCCGTAATTTGGATTTCCATCTCCAAATAAGAACGAAAAACAATTGAGTAAAAAATTTGACTTGTGTCTACGTGCTGTACTTGGTCTGCTATAGTCAATGCTTCTATCGTAAGTATTATAAGAGCCCCAATAAAGAAGGTCTCTAATAATAAGCCAGTCAAAAAACCCAAAATGGAAGCCACCGTCACCATAGCCCCTATCTCGATCGTTTGAACGTCCGCCTCTTAATATAATAACAACTATAAGAATACCGACTATCACCAAAGACAAAATAAGCATAATGCCAAATGAAATCTTCAATAAATAAATGAAAAAGCGCTCGAGAACTTCAAAAGTTTTTTGTATAGATAATTTTATACCACGAGCTAAATACGCATTAGAAAAACCTGGATTGAATTTATATGCTATGTTTCCATTAGAATTTACTAGCATATGTCCACCTGTTTCTGCTGCTACTTGATTAAGATTTTGAGCAACAGTAAGTACTGGTAAGCCAGTTTTTGTAGAAACATCGGCAGCGGTAACATTGCGTCCGAGCTCACCTATTGCTTCAATTATTTGTTTCTTTTCTGGTGTATTCATATGATTATTTGTTTATTTTGCTAATGCTGCTATAGCACTAATAATAGCAAGTATTGCACATGCTAGCGATTCGCCAGCAATAGCGCCGGATGCTATCGGTATAATATATTTTTCTGCATTATTTGGTTTGAGACGTGTCCAAATAGTTGCGATAAGAGCACCTATGAAAAATGAAAAACTATTTGCAAAAACCATTACCCAAGAAAGCCCTAATCCCATAGCTGATGGGGTATATTTTTTAAATTTTGGGAAAAAATGATCAGTTAGGGCTAAAACAATACCTATTGTTCCGCCAATTAATATGCCATAACGTGCTGAAACAGGAACAATATGAATTCCATAAGACAAAGCTTCTGCTACAGCTTTCCACATGTTAGTGGATGGTGGATTAAATGCTTCCAGCGCTAATTTATTTGGCACCATTAAATACCAAGCTGGAACAACAGCAATTGTGCCAAAAAAAACACCAATGAATTGGGCTAAGAACTGCTTGCGAGCGTTTGCACCAAGTAAATAACCACTTTTTAAATCAGTAAGCAAGTCTGCTGCACCAATAGCAGTATTGGCTGTAGCTGATGCTGTCATAAGATTGGTTGTAATATTGGAAGGGGCAAGCAATGCATAAGCCAATTGAGTGATTTTTCCCATTGCTCCAATTGGGGTAATATCAGTTTCTCCAGTCGCTCGGCAGGCTACTAGTGCTAGCAAAAAACTCATTATTACCGACAAAATACCTAAAGGCAATGAAATAGAAAATGCTACATATTCTAAAATTGCCATGGCGCAAGTTAATGGAATTATGCCAGCAAAAAACCATTTAGCTGGTACTTCAATAGCTGCTAAATCTGCTTCAGCTTGAAGAGTTTCGCTATTAGAATTTGTTTTTTTTATAGAAGTAAATGTTCTAACAATAGTTTTCCATTGCAAAGCAAAAGCTGTTAAGCCAGAAGTTACCATAAGAGCTGTACCGGTCCATAAAGACCATTTTATTAATTTAGCTGGTGCTTCCAAATCGTTTGTATTTAAAAGCAACATTGGACCAGCAATAAAATAAAGCAAAATGCCACCAAAAAACATTGAAAAACATACTCTTAAGCCAATAATCATGCCAGCCCCAATTAATAATAGGCTTGGTTCAAAACCAAATCCAGGAAATGACTGTAATGAAACATTAGAGAAGCGAATTGAAAATGGAATAAGCTCAGGAAGTTTCAAATGAAGAAGTTTTTGCCAAGCAAAATCACCTTTGCTTAATACGCCTACGATAGCCCCAGCAATTAAAGATGATACTAATGCATATGCTTGCTCAATAGCATCTTTTGATTTGTTGTAGAGACTGCGTAAAGTTTGAGCAGATGCGATTCCGGTTGGAAATGGTAACTGTTCATTATTTATCATTTGTCGCTTCATGGGAATTGCTAAAAATACACCTAATGAAGCAGTTAAAAATGTCCAAGCTAATACAACAGTCCAATCTAAATGTTTGCCAGTAATTAACAAATATGCCCCAAAAGCAGTGCCTATAGTGGCTCCTGTAGAATAGCCAGCAGCTGAGGCTGTAGATTGCATGCAATTATTTTCTAAAATACTCATTGGACTAAGTTTGGGAAAGAATAAGCGGATACTATTCCAAATTACAAATGATAAAATGCAAGCAGTTATAGATACACCAAAAGCCCAGCCTACTTTTAAGGTGGTGTATAAATTTGATATCGACATTAGGGAGCCAAGAATGCCTCCCATTATTATTGCTCTTAAAGTTAATTGTGGTATTCGGTCGCCTTGGTAAATATTTTTCAACCAATTTAACTGAATTTGGTCAACATCATCAGAAGATTCTTCAGTTTTATTGTTTGTCATTTGAATTATTATTTAAAGTAATTTCGTTAGAACGTTTTTGTATTTCAGCTAATATTGCAGGCAATGCTTCTTTAGTTGCATCTTCACCTTCTTTTACAGCACGTTTGATATCTTTTGCGGATCTTGATAATAATCCTATTCCTGACACGTCAGGATGAACGATAAAATCTGCTTCTTTTTCGGTATGTTCATCACTTCTGGTTAGAAAAATATCCAAACAGCGATAACTAACAGATCCTATTTTGTGAAAGTTTTTATTTTCTGCTGGTGGTGTTAATTTATCATCCACATTTACAGCAATTACAATATCAGCTCCTAATTGTCTAGCATATTCAACTGGTAAATTGGCAGTAATACCACCATCTACAAATAATTTGTCCTCAAAAGGAACTGGTCTTCTTAGCCCTGGTATGGCAGAACTTGCTTGAATTGCTCTTCCGATATTACCGGATTTAATAGCGTATGTTTTGCCATCGAGAATATTGCAGGCAACCGCGCAAAAAGGCATAGGAAGAGATTCAACATTTTTATCTGATGCTGTGCGGCTAATAAATTTAGCAAATTTATTGCCTCGGTATAATCCATCATAGGGATGGTATCCAAATATATGTGGAACAAAAAATATTGGTACTACTGCTAATCTTAAGCGTATAGGCACAGTGTCATATGAATGTACAAGGCTATTGTCATACAACATTTTTTCAATTTTGTCTAAAGGTACGCCAGCAGCATAAAGTCCACCTATGATTGCCCCCATACTTGTGCCAGCAATACAATCAATAGGAATATTGTTTTTTTCCAAAGCCCGCAAAACACCTACATGGGCAACACCTCTGGTGCCACCGCCACCTAATGCTAAACCAATGCGTGGGCGCTTTGTTTTAGCATTATTTTCTACTTGTAACTTAAAGTCATCGAAAGTTTCTGCATAAGCCATTTGGCTAAAGCAAAGTAATACCAATAATAAAATGTAGAGTGATTGCTTTGATATTTTATGCATCTTATTTAAAAGTCCTAAAAACCAGGCTCCATCATGTTTTGTCTACATAATACTGACAGATTAGAAGAATGAAACAATATCTTGTAAACAAGTTCTAGTAAAACTTTTTCTTACTTTTATGAGTAAAATACAATCTTGCTCAACCCAAATAAGGCTTAGTTATATAGAGCCATCCTACACCAGAAAAGTCAGCTCTTGTCATGTTTTTATGAAAAATACTAACTTGTTATAACAATTGATGGCTTTAAGATTCAATAGAGATGAATGTATTTAGTTATCAATACATGCAATAATGGAAACATAAGCTTGAGAGGGGACCCTTACTTTGTCTATTTTTGCTGACCCAGGTTGGAATCTACCATATGTAATGGCTTGGTTTTTTGGTTCATATGTATATGCGGGGCTTGGCATTACTTTAGGCTATCACCGCCTTCTTACTCATAAGTCTTTGAAAGTGCCACAATGGCTGGCTTATTTCATAGTTGCTGGTGGCTATTTATGCTTAATGGGTTCACCCATTGTTTGGGTAGCTGTGCACAGATTGCATCATCAAAAGTCTGATCAACCAGGTGATCCACATTCCCCTAGAGAAGGTTTCTGGCATGCTTTACTTGGTTGGATGTTCCATATGGAAGAAAAGCAAAGCAATGAAGAAGTAAAACAAGCTGCTTCTGATTTGATGGAAGATCCATTTTATAGAGCTTTAGGTTATTCACATAAACCAGAACAAGCTTGGTTGTGTTTGGGTGTAAACATTGTATTTCGTGGGCTCATTTGGGCATTCTTTGGTTTGCCAGCAATGCTTGCAAATTTGACCGCAACTATTATTGTGTTTTTCAGTACTCAGTTTGTAAACACTTTTTGTCATATGCCCAAATATGGCTATCAAACTTATAACACTCGCGAAGACAGCACAAATGTTTGGTGGGTAGGAATTTTAGCTTGTGGTGAAGGTTGGCATAATAATCACCACGCTGTTCCAAAATCAGCTCGTCACGGTATTGCTTGGTGGGAATTTGATTTGACCTGGATAACTATTTGGACTATGGAAAAATTAGGACTGGCTAAATCTGTTGTCCGTCCACCAGTATTTGTATTAGCTGCTAAATCACAAAAAGCAACTGGGCAATTAGAAGTATTGCCTGGTATTGCTGAGATGGAAGCTAATGCTAAGTCTGAAGCTGAAGAAAAAGTTCCAGTTTCTAGCAAATAATCCAAATTCTATATTATTGATTCTTGCCTTTCCAGAAAATTATTCCTGTGGTCTTTCTATTTTGATAGATTGATCCAGCGATATTGTCTCTGCTTCTTGAGCAGTAGAAATTGCTTTCAATTTTTCATCTGTTTTATCTTTAGCGATCGCGCTTGACTTAACGATGTTATTATCGGGCTCTTGAGGGCGAAGCTTTCTAAACTTGGACATATACATCAATGAAATTAGTATCGCAATTGATTGTAATGTAATTAACTTGTAAGACATGATACCAAAACTTAGGCTAACTTCATTACTATTAATTGGATTACTTATTTCTGTCACACTCAAGGAAACCCACATACCAGCAAGTCCAATGATGGCACCTATAATTAACCCAGTAATTTTGCCATGAGCAGGGCTAATTTCTAAATGGAATTGTTCTTTGGCACGCTTTGCCATCCAGTGGAATAAATTTCCATAAGCAATCATAGTAATTAGAAGCATAAACACCAGATGCAATATTCCGAAGCTGGCAGCAGGCAAAAGGCCGAATATTGCTAAATAAAGCCCTCTAAATGTTTGCGGTATAGCTTGTGCAATTGACTGAACAAACGTAAAGAAGGGTGCTATAACGATGCTAAGTAAGCATAACCATATACCCCAAATCAGATATACATTGTTGAGGATGATTGGTAGAACTCCTTTGGTTAATAAAGATAACTTATTTTTGCCAGTCAGTGTATTTATTGTTATAAGCAAGAAAGTCAACCAGGCTATCCAGGAGAGTAGATACCAGTAGGAAATGGCAAATATACTATCCGTGTGAATATAAGTGGTATTTGAAGGTGGGTATACATAACAGTCAATCGGAAAACAATAACGAGAACCGTCTGTCCCAAATAAACAGCTAATAGGGATGCTAAAGATAAGTGTAATAAAGTTTAAAATGACAGCAGTCCAAAAGGTCGTTGATTTAAAAAACCTACCTGGTTTAGAAGTCCAATGAGTTGAGATTCTATTTTTATTTTGAACTTTATTGGCAAAAAAATTGCTGGCAATAATTATGGAAATGATCACCGCGTAAGGTATTAATAACCAATTACCTACTCTAATATCCGGAATTGTCGCTAAGATAAATATACCTGGGCCAAAAAATAAAGCTAGCCAGAAAGAAGTTGATTTGAGTAGTTTGCTTAACTTGAAAGTCCTATGAGCTGTATTTTTATTTTCAATCATTTTCTGTTACCTATTAAAGATGTACAAATTATTGATCACTCTGGTTCGTAATTAAGCTCTTTGACTTTTGCCAGGTCTTTTTCAGCTAGCTTTGGCTTGCCTATTGCTTTGTAGGCAATTGCACGATTATAGTAAGGCTCTCCATATTCGGGTACTATATTGATAGCTTTAGAATAATTCTCTATGGCTTTTGGATACTTCTTTAACTTAGCGTATGCTTTACCTAAATAGCAATAAGACCATACATCTGTGGGATTCAACTTAATTGTTGTTGAGCACGTGGATATAACTTCTTCATATTTTTCCATTTGGAATTGAGTATAAGCTAATTGTTGATGGAGCTGTAATCTGTATGGTCGAAGTTTTATTGCTTGTTTGTATAAATGGATTGCTGTTGCATAATCTTTCTTATCCCGCAGGTTGATTAATTTATAGAAGGGCAAGCTGTTTTGATATGCTGCTGCAATAGGTATAGTCATTAAGCAAGCTAGCAAAGTAAATGTTGTAATTTTAGTATTGCAACTAGTCCATATTTTTAAATTTTCATCGAAGCTTGTAAATAATATGGTTAGTAAATATCCAACTAAAAAACCGGTGCCATGCTCCAACAAACTTGGATCATTCCAGTTTAGTGTTAGTTCTATATTGAAACCGTCTTGTCCAATTTTTATAGGAAGTAATGACTCTTTTGTGGAGAATAAATACAGACCTAAGTAAAATAGATAATGTATTGCGTAACTAAGAAGTAGAATGATGAGAATCCACCATAAAATTTGATTGAATGTTCTTCTTTCTTTTTGAAGTAAAGCTAAACAAGCACCTCCTAAGCCATTTATTGCAGCAGAAGCACCAAGAAAGTTACCTATGGGGCAATCAAACTGTGTAATAGTTCCAGCAACTATACTTGACAGCAAATATACCGTCAGAAATTTTCTGGATCCCATGCGGAGTGCAACGAGTGGACCAACTACAAACAGTCCTACTGTGTTATTAAAAAAATGAGAAAGGTCCTGGTGTAAAAGCATATAAGTAAATAGACGCCAAAGCTGCCAGTGAAAAATTATGTCCGAATTCAACTGCAGGTAATCTTGTATAATTTCACCGTAGGGAATGATCTGTTGTAATATAAACACTATGGCAGTCAGAATGAATACGATTATTACAATCGCCATGGGTAATTCTCTCGATATTTTCGATTAGTAAGTTCTATTCTTAATCTAGATGACTTCCCTTACGCAGCCTCAGAAATACATATATTAATTAACAATTTGAGGTTAAACGGAATCGCTTTATTGATTCTTGCCTTTCCAAATAGGATCTTTGAAGGTGCTGCCTTTGCTTGCACCAAACCAGCGAGTCATAGTCATTTTTTGTTGAGTATAAAACTGAATACTTTCACGACCTTGTATGTGTAAATCGCCGTAGAAAGAATTATTCCAGCCAGTAAATGGGAACCATGCCATTGGGGCTGGAACACCAACATTTATGCCAATCATGCCGGCATTAAAACGATGTTTGAATTCGCGTGCAGCGTGCCCGCTATTTGTAAAAATAACAGCACCATTGCCGAAAGGACATGCATTGCCTAATTCAATAGCTTCATCTACTGAATTGACTCTCACTACCGATAATACTGGTCCAAAAATTTCTTCTTTAACTAGTGTGGTGCCAGGTTTTACTTTGTCAAAAATTGTTGGTCCTAAATAAAAACCATTGGGTGCTTCTTTAACTTCAATTTTTCTTCCATCTAATACCAAGTCGGCACCTTCAGCTGCACCTTTTTCAATTATGCTTTTTACTTTAGTTAGATGGTCTTTTGTAACTAATGGACCCATATCATAAGATCCACCTTCGTGAGTTGGACCTACTTTCATTTTTTTAGAACTTTCCACTAAGCGTTCCATAACTTCATCAGCAGCACTTCCTACCGGTACTGCTAAGCTGCCTGCCATGCAGCGCTCACCAGCACAACCAAAAGCAGATGCTTGTAAGGCTTGTACAGTTTGATCCATATCGGCGTCCGGCATGATGATAATGTGATTTTTAGCGCCACCGGCTGATTGTACGCGCTTGCCGTGTGCCGTTCCTACTTCGTATATGTATTTAGCAATTGGAGTAGAGCCGACAAAAGAAATGGCTTTTACTTTTGGATGGGTAAGTAGCGCGTCTACACTTTCTTTACCGCCATGTACAATATTGAATACACCCGCTGGTAATCCTGCCTCTAATAAAAGTTCAGCAATAAACATAGCCGTAAGTGGTACTTTCTCGGATGGTTTCAATACAAAAGTATTTCCGCATGTAAGGGCTATTGGATACATCCAGAGCGGAACCATAGCTGGGAAATTAAAAGGAGTGATACCAACACAAACACCCAATGGATGACGCATTGTTTCACAATCAACATTGGTAGCAATGTTTTCCATGCATTCACCCATGATAAGACTGGGGATGCCTAAAGCAAATTCCACTACTTCCATGCCGCGAAATACGGAAGCTTTTGCTTCAGCAATTGTTTTGCCGTGTTCACGACTGACTAATTTGGCAATATCATCGTAATTCTTTTCCAATAGAGCTTTAAATTTGAACATCACCCGAGTGCGCTCTACGATAGGTGTTTCAGCCCAAGCTGGAAATGCGCGCTCTGCCGATTGGACAGCTAAATCAACTTCTTTAGCGCCACACATTGGTGTTTGAGCAATAATTTCACCAGTTGATGGATTGGTGACTTTAGTAAATTCATTGGTTTTTACTTCTGTCCATTTGCCATCTATTAATAGTTTGCAAGTAGTAATAGCCTTACTTTCAACAACTGCCATATATGCCACTCCAGTATTTACTAACTTTTAAATATTATATAGAAATGCACATGTTTTTATATGGATTGTGGCAGTAGTAAATATGGCTATTTTTCTAATAAAAGCAATATTTACTACTTAAAAGATTAATAGGTGTATTAAACAAGCCTAATTTGATTGAACTTTTTTGTTGATTAAACCGTCCAATATAAAGGAAGACAGTGGACGAATATACCAATAATGGTATAATAGGATTATTACAATGAAAAGAGTAATTTGGCTTGGAACCTTGCGAATAAGACAGCAGATAAAGATTTAGAAATTGCCAGGAGAAATTATGCCAAAATTAAAGAGCTCATCTAGTCATAAGTCGAAAAGAAAAGAAAGCAAATCGGTAAAAATTCATGTTGGGTCTGATAATGTATTTCGAGATATTGGTTTTACCAAACAAGAAGCGGAATATTTGTTAATAAAAAGCACACTTATGATCACTCTTGAGCAAATCATAAAGAAACGTGGATGGACACAAGCAGAGGCAGCACAAAAGCTGGGACTTGTTCAACCAAGAGTCTCAGAGTTGAAATCTGGTCGTATGGATCGCTTTAGTATTGACACACTAATAAAATATTTGATTATGCTTGGAAAAAAAGTAGAAGTAATAATACAATAGTCCTAAGTTCTTTAAATTTGTGTGTAGTGACTAAAACTCGTGAACGCATCACAGCGCAATTTCTGATATTGATAGCTTAAAAAATGTTATTGTGATGATTGACTTAAGGAACGGAACTCTCTTAATGCTTCTTGTGCTTGCGGACTATTTTCTCTTTGCTGGCTACGTAATAACGAAAAATAGCTTGCTAACATAACTTTCAGCATGGCATCTTTGCTGGCAACGGCTTGTTGTATTTGAGTTGGGTCTATGATTTTATGAACATTATCCCCAAATTGATGCCATAAATCTATGGCTTCTTTTAAGTGTTTTTCTGCATTTTGAGCGTCTTTGTCACCAGCAGCATCAGCCCGGAACATTTCTGCCCGTCCTAAGCTGCCATATAACAAAGCTTTAGGCGCTATATATCGAATGTTATTTTCATTTTCAACTAGACCCGCAGCTTCAGACAATGTATCAATGGCTGTTTGCATTTGGGCTCGATAAGCTGCTTTACCAGCTGGTGTTTTTACATCATTGCTGGTGGCAATACCAACCAAATTATCGCTTTTATTACGCATTACATCAGCAATCTCAAATGGCTGTCTGTTTTCATTTTTAGCTCTATCTATAATTTCACTAAAAACTGTATCTGCTTCACGGCGTTCATTTAGAACGTCTTGTTTGCTTTGATTAGGCTTTGGTTGAACAAGTAGTTCAGCGTATCCGTTCATCATATCAGTGAGAGTGCGTTGGGCTGTTACTTTATCTTCCGGCAAATCCGTGGTTTTTTTCAAAATATCTATGGAAGCTTTTAAATCTTTCATGCCATTTTTTATATCACCGGTGGCTACCTCTAGCGAAGAAATACTATATAGAAGCTCGCCATGTGCCCAAGTATTTCCTTTACCGGCTTTGGTATTCTCTTGCGCTTCTATGCGCAACTCAGCAAGACGTTCTTTTCTAAGTTCTGTAAATTCGTCATTTGGGGCACTGTCTGGAGCTTGAGCGAGAAGCATATTCTCAAATTTTTCAGCATTTTTGTTTTGTCCAGCTATGGATAGCTTAAATGCCTCAGCGCTAAAAAGATTGTCGGCATTCTCTTCTTTAGCAACAGGACTATCTTCAGGACTAAATACTTTTAAATCGTTGATATCTGAATTGTTATTGCTGGTTGCATCGAGCGCCATTATTCAACCTCTCCTTTTACTAAATCGGAGAAATCATAATTGGTAGCCATTAACCAGTCCATAGTGCAATTACGTAAAACAAGGCAATTAATTTGGTCTATGAATTAAGCTTATGAGAATCAACTCTTTCAGATAATCCTGAATCGCTCACCAGTTCAGGAGATTGGAGCATTTTAGGAGTCATATCAATTGTTTCTACTAAAGCAATTTCTTTATTATCTGTGGCTCCTAATTCCTTAAATCTGCGGGTGGTTACCAGCACGCGCGATTCTAATGAGCTGGATGCTTTATTAAAAGCATCAACAGTTTTTTCAATACCTTTTTTCAAATCACCAAAATGATCTGCCAATATGCGAATGCGTTCGTATAAAGCTTTACCTAAATTACTTATTTGTTGAGCATTTTCAGCTAACTTTTCTTGCTTCCAGCCAAAAGCAACTGCTCTTAAAAGTCCAATTAAACTGGTTGGAGTAGCAATTAAGACCTTTTGTTCAATACCAATTTCTAAAAGTTGCGGGTCTTGTTCAAGGGCTGCATTATAAAAAGTTTCGCCAGGTAAAAACATCACTACAAAATCAGGCGTATTATCAAATTGTTCCCAATAAGCTTTTTTACCTAATTGCGATAAATGTTCTCGTATTTGTCGAGCATGATTTTGCAAACATTGCTTAGCTTGATTTGGATCATTTGTTTCCAAACTATCAAGATAGGCTTGTAGAGGGACTTTTGAATCGACAACAATTATTTTGTTGTTTGGCAAACGAATAATCATATCAGGACGCAAAATATTGCCGCTTTCTTTATCTACAGTATGTTGTTGCTCTGTAAAATCGCAATAATTGAGCATGCCAGCCATTTCAACCACACGTTTTAATTGCAATTCTCCCCATCTGCCCCGTACAACTGGTGCTTTTAGGGCGCTCACTAAATTATGTGTTTCTTGTTTTAGATTCGTTTGTGTTTCTGCTAAAGATTTTACTTGTGTAGTTAGTGATGTATAAGCTTCTATGCGGCTTTTTTCAATTTCACTAATTTTATTATCGACAGATGATAAAGAGTCTTTTAATGGCTTGACCAATTCATCAATAGATTTTTGGCGTGTTTCTAAATCATTTCTAGCTGAGTCTTGGAATTTTTCTAGACTTGCCTTTGCTAAGTCTAGAAATTGTTGATTGTTATCTTTAAGTGCATCAGCCGACAAAGATTTGAAAACATCCAGTAATTTTTTTTCTGCATCTTGCAAAAGAGTAATTTTTTCTACACTTATTTGTTTTTCTTTTCCAAGTAATGCTGTTAATTCAGCAACTTTACTTGCTGAATTACTCAAGTCGGTATTTAATTGCGAATAAGACTTTTTTAGATCTTCAGAAAATACCTTCAATTCATTTATGTGTGTTTCTTTGGCTTGCAGTCTTTCTTCGAGAGAGGATTTAACTGCCTTCAATTCACCTTGGGCAAGGGCATTTGTTTCTTTCAGCTTTGCCTGCATAAATAACCACATGCCTAAAGCACCGAGTGCTAATGAAGAAGCTGAAAATCCAATAATATATATGTCGTTATTCATGATGCTAAGGGCTCAAAAACTAGGAGAATCAATAATTATAGTAGTGTTGCCCTTAACTAGCTTATACAAAATAATTTATCAACAATACGCCGCATTGCCTTTGTATAGAGAGTAGATATATTAACTTGGCCTTTTTATAGCCCAAAATACAAACTGAAAATAGTTTACAGATGAAGTATTATTCTTGGCTAGTGATTTATTGGTTGAAATTTGAGGTTAGATTTCGATGTACATTATTACCTGTATGTTCAATTTTGTACTGCTACTTTTCAGTATTACCAGCTTAGCTGCCTATGGTCTTATTAATAACCCAGAACAATATCAAAAGCAAATAGATGATAGTAATAAGTCAATTGAGTTAAATGCAAACAATGCAGAAGCTTACTATAAACGGGCTATAGGATATTATCATCTAGCAGAATATGAAAATGCAATAAATGATTTCACTAAAGCAATAGAATTAAATCCT
Source organism: Candidatus Obscuribacterales bacterium (assembly GCA_020054205.1). Taxonomy (GTDB): domain Bacteria; phylum Cyanobacteriota; class Vampirovibrionia; order Obscuribacterales; family Obscuribacteraceae; genus JAGVLS01. The sequence continues at coordinate 30,270 of JAGVLS010000026.1, forward strand.
GAGTATGCAAGTGCTTATTACAATCGAGGCTTGGCTTATGGCAATGTAGGTGAATACCAAAAAGAGATAAATGATTATAGTAAAGCTATTGAATTAGATCCAAAAGATGTTGATGCTTATATTAATCGTGGAGCTATCTATGGCAGACTAGGTGAGTATCAAAAAGAAATAGATGACTGTACTAAAGTGCTTGAGCTAAATTTAGCCTGTATAGATGCTTATTATAATCGTGGTTTAGCCTATCAAAGGCTAAAAGATTATCAAAAGGCTATAGATGATTACTCAAAGGCTATAGAACTTTATCCTAAAGATAATAAGGACAACAAAATTTATTGCAATCGTGGAGCAGCATATCGTGACTTAGGGCAATATCAAAAAGCAATAGATGATCTAACGAAAGCAATTGAACTAGATCCAAATGATGGAAAAATTTATTGCAATCGCGGATTGACGTATCAATATTTAGGTGAATATCAAAAGGCTATAGCTGATTTTGATAAGGCAATAGAATTTCATCCTCACGATATAAATTGTTATCACAACAGGGGAGTAACATATAGAAAGCTAGGGCAATCTCACAAAGCAATAGAAAATTATACGAAAGCAATTGAATTGGAGCCAAAATTTGTTGCAGCCTATGTCAGCCGAGGAGCGGCATATGATGATTTAGGTGAATATCAAAAAGCAATAAATGATTACACCAATGCAATTAAACTCGATGATAAAGATCCTACCGCTTATAATAATCGTGGATTAGCGTATCGTAGTTTAGGTGAATATCAAAAAGCAATTGCTGATTATACTAAAGCCCTTGAGCTGAATCCAAAATTGCCAAAGGTTTATAATAGTCGTGCCTCAGCATATGGTAATTTAGGTGAATATCAAAAGGCAATAAATGATTGCAATAAAGCTATTGAGCTAGAGCCAAAATATGGCGAAGCTTACCACAATCGCAGTCTGGCATATAAATATTTAGGTAAATCTGCACAAGCTGCAAAAGATAGAGAACAAGCAAAGAGACTTGGTTATACACCAAATTAATAAATCAAATCTTAGCTGTCTTAGCTAGGACAAATTATTTTTCAGAAGTATCTTTTGTTCTACTGTGAGTCAGTATAAGTTTCAGCATATTGTTTAATATAGTCATTTCTCGCTCTCTGTGCATGATGAAGTCTCGATATAATGATTCAAACCTTGCTAATTTTTTATTTTCTGAGAGATGAGATAAGCCTGCTGTAGTTTGTCGTTTATTTATCTGTAGTGATGAGGATTCAGCTATATGTGGTGTAGTAGCAGATCTCCATTTAAGATCATTTTTCTGCTCAAGATATTCTAAAACCCACTTTCTCACCATCGCTCCCATTGGCATTTGGTTTGCGGTAGCAGCTTCTACCAATCTTTCAAAGTCAGCTTGATCAACTCTAAATTGAACAATTTCTGTTTTTGCCATTTCGGAACGTGCATAAGACCTCAGCTCTTTCATTGCTTTATTTATATGGGTTGGGCGCTTTACTCTTTTGTTGGACATTCTTATTTCCTCTTGCTGTATAACAATCTGTATTGTTTCGTTGCCTGCATTCCATGAAAAATATGTATGTGAAATATAATTTTGTTATGTTCGAAGAATTCTACCCCTACTTCACATAATTTGGCATTCTTGGTATAGCCAACTACCATAATACGGTAATTACCATCACGACTGAGCTCTAATTCAAACTCTTCGGCAGTATTGCTATTTTCATCAAGGATTTGTAGGCATTCACTTTCAGTTATTTTTAGATCAGGATAGTTAAAAGTTATACGCATCTATTGTGCCTCGCTGCGTATGACTAATTGTATGACAAAAAATCATACATGTCAAGCCTTCAAAACAATTTGCTCTGGAGAGAAATCATATTCGCTACTAAGAGAAAACTTGGTGATGCCGCTGGTGCAGACTGGCGGCAAGGAACTCGATGGCTGGGCTTCATTTAAAATTTAAATTTTGGCTTCAGCTTTTTTCTTAGCAATTGTTTTGGCAATAAGTGCATCTAGCGATATTGGTCCAGGACCAAAACAAAAAACAATAATTGCTGTGAGTAAGAAGAAAAATGGATCGGCTTGTAAAAACGGATCTTGATCTTTGAAAAAATTGAATACAGTCTCGCGATCAGCCTCAACACTTAAATAAGCTACTGTCATATTACCCGCTAATAAAAATGCAATAGGGCGAGATGCTAGACCTAATATCAGTAAGATGCCACCCGTGCACTCTAGTCCACCAACAAACCAGGCATTCATATCAGGAAAAGGAATGTTTAAACTAGCAAAAAATTCAACTATATCCTTATGATTTAAAAGTTTACCTTTGCCGGTAACAAAAAATTGCCAGCCCCAATTTAAACGAAAAAACAAGAGAAATAAAGGCTGGCATAAATTGCCAATTTTAATTAACCATGAATAACACAAAGAAATTAACTGTACTATTTGATTCATTTTTTCTTTACTGTCCCTTCTTTTTTGAAGTCTAAGGAAGCTGAGTTAATGCAATATCTTTGTCCCGTGGAAGTAGGCCCGTCATTAAATAAATGTCCTAAATGAGCACCACAATTTTTGCAAATTACTTCGTTTCTTTCCATACTGTAAGAACTATCAGTGCGTGTTTTTACTGAATTGTCCATGGCTTTATCAAAGCTTGGCCAACCAGTATGAGAATCAAATTTACTTTTTGAATCAAATAATACAATGCCACAATTGCTACATTTATATGTCCCGTTTTCATGATTGTTCCAATATTTGCCGGTAAATGGAGCTTCTGTAGCACTACAACGGGTTATTTGATAAACCTGAGGAGATAATTTGTTTTTCCAATAAGTATTTGGTTGTGATATCAAATCAGGAATTGGAGTTTTTTCATTGGTGTTATTTTCTTTAGCTTGTGCTAAGGGCAAATTGAAAATAAGCATCGTTATTATGGCAATTAGCTTTATTGGCATACAGCACCATGCTTTAAGTAATAATCTTGATGATATTCTTCAGCATCATAAAATGGTTTTGCTGGCTCAATTATAGTAACAATTGGGCTTTTAAAGTGATGCTCTTTTGTCAGCTTTTCTTTATATGCTAATGCTTCTTGTCTTTGTTTTTCATTTGTATAAAAAATGGCAGATCTATACTGATTGCCAATATCTGGACCTTGTCTATTTAAAGTAGCGGGATTGTGATTGGCAAAAAATACTTCTAATAATTTTTGATAAGTGACCTTCTTTGGATCATATTCAACAAGTACAGTTTCTGCATGTCCTGTTTTGTCAGAACAAACTTGCTCATATGTAGGCTTTGCCATGGTCCCGCCACTATAACCAACTTTTGTTGTAATGACGCCAGGGACTTTGCTGAATATGTATTGAACTTTCCAAAAACAACCAGCAGCAAAAAAAGCTTTATCGCTTGCTAAAGCAGCATTGGTTGAAATGATAAACAAAATTGAAAAAACAAATATCAGTTTTTTCATATTTATTTAACCGAAGATTTTTCTAGCTCATTGCTTTTTTTTTGCCGCTCTAGCCTACTTAAAGCAGCATGAGCAGCTTCATTTATCGTCTCAGATAATGTTGGGTGTGGGTGAATGGTAACAGCTAAGTCTTCTAAAACCGCTCCCATTTCAATGGCAAGTACTGCCTCTGCAATTAATTCTCCAGCGCGGGCTCCGGCTAAACCTACTCCTAATACTTGTGTGGTTTCTGGATCAAATAATATTTTTGTTTGACCACTTGGCTCACCTAATGTATGAGCGCGTCCTGAAGCTGACCACGGAAACTTTGCTGTTGCTACTTCGCGTCCTTGTGCTTTTGCTTCATTTTCAGTTAATCCGCACCAAGCAATCTCTGGTTGAGTAAACACAATTGCTGGAATAGCGCGATTATCAAAAACCGATTTTTTGCCAGCAATAACTTCAGCAGCTACTTGTCCTTGACGAATTGCCCGATGTGCTAATTGTGGTTGCCCGGAGACATCGCCAATGGCAAATATTCTTTTATCGGTAGTTCTACACTGTTCGTCAATAACTACAAATCCTTGTTCATTAATTTGTACTTGTGTTTTTTCCAATCCCATATCATTGGAATTTGGTTTGCGTCCAATTGAAACCAAAACTTTATCTACAGTAATGTCTTTAGGAGCATCTTTGCCTTCTAGAGTAACTTTTACTCCTTTTCCCGTATCTTCTAGCTTAGTTACTTTTGTATCTAAATAAATGTTTTTAAAAATTTTAGTTAAATGAGTAGCTAGTGGACGAACTAAATCTCTATCTACTCCTGGCAAAAGTCCATCAGTCATTTCTACTACTGTTATTTCTGACCCTAGTCCAGCATATACTTGTCCCATTTCCAGTCCAATATAACCACCACCTATTACCAGTAGTTTGGCTGGAATATCTTTAATAGATAAAGCATCGCTTGAGTCCATAACTTTAGAGCTGCCAATATCAAATGTTTTCAGCATGACTGGGCGCGAGCCGGAAGCTAAAATGGCATGTTTAAATTTAAATCTAATTGCTGACTCGCCAGCAATATCAACTCTTACATTGCGAGAGTCTTGAAAAAGTGCTGTCCCGTACACAATATCAACGCCAGCACTTTTACACTTCGAAGCAATGCCTTGAGCTAATTTATCTGTGACGCTATCTTTCCATTTTCTAAGTTCGTCTAAATTTATTTTGGGTTTATCAAAATGCAAACCAAAATTCGCTGCTAGTTTTGTTTCAGCAATAATTTCAGCGGTATGTAAAAGAGCTTTAGAAGGAATGCAACCTACTCTCAAGCACACACCACCTAATTTATCTGCTGTTTCTACAAGTGTTGTTTTTATCCCTAGCTCAGCTGCTCGCAAAGCTGCCGTATAACCACCAGGTCCGCCACCAATTACAATCAGGTCAACATCTTGTACCATTTCACCGACAACCATAATTAACCTCCAATTGTAATTATCAAAAAACTATTTAGATGTTTCCATAAAAAACTCAAATGGATCTTCCAAACAATTCTTTATATGGTTAACAAAATAAGCAGCCTCGGCTCCATCGGCAACTCTGTGATCAAATGATAAAGCTACAGGCATAATTGTTCTAATTTCAATCACACCATTAATAACTACCGGTTGCTGCTTGGCTTTAGCCATACCTAAAATTGCAACTTCTGGAAAATTCACCATTGGCACCATACCGGTGCCACCAATTGCACCAATATTTGTGACAGTGAAAGTGCCGCCCTGCAATTTTTCAATTTCAATTTTTCCTTCACGAGTCTTCTTGGCTAAATCAGTTACTTCTTGTGCTAATTCAAATATGCTCTTTTTATTGACATCACGCACCACTGGTACAATTAGCCCGCGTTCTGTAGCAACTGCTACGCCAATATTAAAATAGTGTTTAAATACAATTTCACTCTTTGTTTCATCAAGTGATGAATTAAATTGCAAATATTTATGCAAGCCAGCCACAATTGCTTTTAAAGCTAATACAGTCAGCGTGAGTTTTCCGCCAGCTGCTGCTACTTCTTTTTCGTGTTTTAAACGCCAGCGTTCTATGTCTGTCACATCAATTTCATCAAAATGGGTGACATGTGGTACATGTGACCATGACTGAGCCATATTGATAGCAATCTTACGTCTAAGCGATCTAAGTGGTACGCGCTCTACATTGCCATATTTATTGAAATCAGGTAATTCAAATGGTGGCACTGAAAATGGGACAAAATTTCCACCTTCAGATTTATCATCCTTGCCGCCGCTATATGAAGCATAAGTACTACTTCTATCTGGAGGTCCAAAATTTCTTTGTCCACCACCCAGATTTAAAGTAGAAGTGCTATGAGATGAGCGATGAGAATCAGGAACTCCTTCTGCATAACCTCTTATGTCTTCTTTTAAAATTCGACCAGCAGGTCCAGATCCCCTAACTAATTTTAAGTCAACTCCTAATTCACGAGCTAATCTACGTGTTGCCGGAGAAGCAGGAATTGGACCTGCTGTATTTACTGCATTAGCTGTATTGGAACCAGCAAAAGCTGGTTCGGGTGTATTTATGCTTTTATTGCTCTTGCCATTGCCACCAGATTCTACTTTGCTTTGAGCGGCAGCTGCTACTTTAGCTACAGTATTTTGTACATTAGATTTTGTATCGCTAGAACTAGATTTATCGGCTCCCGTATCAAATGTAATCATCACATTGCCAACCCTACCGACATCTCCCACCTTTACATGTATTTTTTGTACAGTACCCACATACGGAGAAGGAATTTCTACTACAGCTTTGTCTGTCTCTACTTCAAATATTATTTGATCTTCTTTAACAGAGTCACCCTCTTTTACTTTTATAGCAAGAATTTCTGCCTCGTGAATTCCTTCACCTAAATCTGGCAGCTTAAATTCTGTTGGCATTTTTTATTACCTCTACTTTTCTCTTAGTTAGCAATTAAAAGGATAATGTTTGTCTGGCTGCATTCAATACTTTGTCAGCATCAGGCAAATAGGCCATTTCGCGAGCAAAGTATGGAATAGGTACATCGTATCCAGTAACACGTATTATCGGTGCTTCTAAATATAAAAGTACATGTTCGTTTATACGAGCAATGACTTCAGCTCCTAGTCCACATGTACGTGGTCCTTCGTGTATGACTACTGCACGACCAGTTTTACGAGTTGATTCAATAATAGTTTGTGTATCTAACGGTGTAATACTTAAGAGATCTACTACTTCTGCTTTAACACCATCTTCTTCCTCAAGCATTTCAGCAGCCTCTAGTGTGGCACGCATAGTAGCACCGTAAGAAATTAAAGTAATATCCTTACCTTCTTTTACTACTTGAGCTCGTCCGATGGGCAAAGTTTCAATTTGCTCTGGAACGTCTTCACGAAACAATCTATACAATGCTTTTGGTTCGTAATAAACAACTGGATCTGGATCTTGAATGGCAGCATGTAATAACGCGCGAGCATTGCGTGGACCAGAAGGCATTACAACTTTCAAGCCTGGTGAATGAGCATAAATAGCTTCACGACTTTCAGAGTGATGCTCTATAGCACGAATACCCCCGCCTGATGGCGCACGCATTACCATTGGTACAGTTAATTTGCCGCGTGTACGATTGCGAAAACGGCCTGCATGCATTTCTAATTGATGATACGCATAATATTCAAAGCCAGCAAATTGAATTTCAGCTACTGGTCTTAAGCCGTACAACGCCATGCCAATGGCTGTACCGATAATGCCAGCTTCAGCTAAAGGTGTATCAATTACACGCTTATCACCATATTTAGCAATCAAGCCTTTGGTAATTCTAAAAACACCCTCGTCATAGCCAACGTCTTCACCCATTACTATAACGCGCTTGTCACGTCCCATAGCTTCATCTAGCGCCAAATTAATTGATTCGGCCATATTCATTTGAGCCATGTCTAATTCCTCCCGCCAGCACTTGCTTTATCTTTTTTTTTGTCGTCTTTGTTTTCGTTTGTGTTAATGCCCAAAGCCTTAGCTAACTCATCTCTTTGTGCTTGTAAAAACGGTGGAATATCTTCATAGAGATAATCAAACATAGCTAATGGATCTGAATACGGTGGATGTTTAACTAGCTCTTCCACATTTTGAATTGCGTTTTTAATTTGGGTTTCAATTTCTTCTTCCATTGTATTGCGTTCAGCTTCGCTCAAGACTTTCTTTTTCTCGAGGTATTTAGCAAAACGAATTAATGGCTCTCTATCTGCCCATTGCTTGGACTCTTCTTCTTTGCGATAGCGAGTTGGATCATCGGCTGTTGTATGTGGAGTATAGCGATATGTCAAAGCTTCAATTAAAGTCGGTCCACCTCCAGCACGAGCACGTTCTACTGCTTCTTTGCTGGCTACATACATAGCTAAAACATCATTACCATCTACACGAATGCCTGGCATTCCATAAGCAACTGCTTTTTGAGTAACAGTCTCTGATCGCATTTGCTTACTTACTGGTACTGAAATTGCAAATTGATTATTTAAACAAACAAAAACTACTGGTGCTTGAAACACAGAAGCGAAATTCAAAGCCTCGTGAGTATCACCTTCTGATGATGCACCATCACCAAAATATGTAAGTACTACATTTTTATCACCAGCAATATTATTGGCCATACCTAAACCAGCTGCATGCAATAATTGGCTTGCTACTGGTACTGATATTGGTGTGTCATTTACGCCTTCTGGCGGACGTGCGCCTTCTTCAAAGCCTTTCCAATAAAGCAAAATTGTTTCGATTGTCCAACCACGATAAAGAAAACCAGCAGTTTCTCTATATGCCGGTACATGCCAATCAGTTGGTTTTATAGTCAAAATAGATCCAAGACTTATCGCTTCATGTCCTGTAGCTTGTGGAAATGTTCCGATTCTGCCCTGACGTTGAAGCTTAAGTAAGCGTTCATCAACACGTCTGGCTAAGAGCATCCAGCGATACATTGCTTTCAGCGTGCTTGCCTCTAGCTTGGGCTCAAGTGCGCTGTCAGCCTCCCCTTTCTCATTCAGTATTGAAAGATATTCAATATTGTGTGGAAGCTCAATTGCTTTTCTTGGCATATTAATGGCCTCGTAATTAGATTTACCGAGATTTATTTAACACACGGCAATTGTTAAAATTGCCTCTTTTCTTACCGCCTATAAAACAAGTAACGGTATGATTAAAGTATGTCACATATGCGCTTTGGCGACAATAATTTTATTTGATCTCAAGCCCTTAAATCCCTGTTGTAGAGCGGAAATCTGAATGAACCCTAAAAAAAATGCTGACATCTTTGTAGACATTAAGCCAGCGCCAAAAGTAGCAGCTGAGTCTGTACGCAAACCTGATTGGTTAAAAGTTTCTTTACCCACTGGTACTGGTTATAAGAAAGTCAAAAATATTATTGAAACATATAAGCTAAATACCGTTTGTGAATCGGCAGCATGTCCAAACAGGGGAGAATGCTGGTCGAGTTCTACAGCCACTTTTATGATATTGGGCAATGTATGCACAAGAAGCTGTGGTTTTTGTAATGTAATTACTGGCCGTCCAACTGAATTGGATTTGGATGAGCCACAACGAGTAGCAGAAGCTGTTGACCTTATGCAATTATCATATGTGGTAATTACATCTGTTAATCGCGATGAATTGAAAGATGGCGGGGCATCTGTTTGGGCAGAAACAATTAAACAAGTCAGGCAAAGATGTCCAGAAACTAAAATTGAAGTTTTAATTCCTGATTTTTGTGGAAATTGGGATGCGTTGAAAACAGTTGTTAGCGAAAAACCTGATGTTTTAAACCATAATGTTGAAACCATTCCCCGTCTTTATTTGAAAGTCAGACCACAAGGCAATTTTCAAAGAAGTTTGGATTTACTCAGACAAGTGAAAGAAGCAGGGCTTGTCAGCAAGTCTGGATTTATGGTTGGACTTGGTGAAACAGATGAAGAAGTTGTTGAGCTGATGAAAGAATTAAAAGCAGTGAATGTAGACCTGGTGACAATTGGTCAATACATGCAACCTACTCACGATCATTTAAATGTTGAGCGTTGGGTGCATCCTGATACTTTCAATAAATATCGTGAAATTGGACTTTCGATGGGATTTGAAAATGTATTTTCTGGTCCATTAGTTCGCAGCAGTTATCATGCTGGTGAACAATCAGCAAAACTGGTTTCAGCTTAAATAACGACTATCGATTTTAGTTATCCACATTTGGTTTGTTTGCTAGCTTTTTGCATGCTTTGTTCATAACGAATTACTTTTGCATAAAGAGCATCAGGTACTCTTAGTACAACTCTTCCGCCAATATCGATTCCAGTAATAATTTCATCAAAACATGCACTTTCGCTTAGCAATTCTAAAGCTGATTCTTTCATCCATTGAGAATGTTCATCAGTATCTACGATTATGTGCTCATTTAGATATGTAAGATCAACTCCTTTTACGTGAGCGAAACCTTGTCGAAACAGAGCGAAGGTAACTGGCACCAGCGCTTCTGCTGCTAATATCCAGCCTGCTATTTGGGCCTCGTTGAGGGCTGTGATAAAACTCAATTCAGCTGTACTCAGTGCTAGATTGTCTGAATTGATATGTAGATTTCCACAATCTATGCCCATGCTTTCTAAAAAACGACGGCAAAGCTCAATATGAGAAATTGCATTTGCTCCAGCTTCACACAACATATTTTCTCTTAAAGCACGCTTGAGACGTACATTTTTTACTCGATCCTTCATCAAAGATAGCATTGGCACCCACAGCAGGCTGTCACTGTATTGGATAATGGCAAATTCATTCAATATTTTTTCTGGAACAGAACTTTTGTTTAAATAATTTGCAATTGGATGGCATTTGAGCTGTTTTTCATAAAATTCAATACGTTTATTTATGCTAGCCAGCTGTTTCTTTGTATGTGATGATGTATTAGGTGGTCCTGTCATACTTTATTCTCCTTTTCAATATAAAAAGCAGTAAAGCCCTCCCAAAGGGCTTTACTGCTTTGATAATTAGTTTATGGTGAACCTAATTATATGTGCAAAACTAATGCCCTCTGCTTTGAAGGATTAGTATTCCACAGTGTGTATAACGGATTCAGCATAAGCAGCATCATATGTGCGTGCAAGGCATATGTCAATACAATGTGAAATTAGAAATAACACATAGTGTTGTTAAATAAATCACTTAATATGCAATAAATTTTTGATGCCGTAGCTAATCATATGTGGATTGGCTTTCAAACGGCGTTTGCAATAAGGACCAGCAACATTATCTTTTCCATAAGGAAGATACATGCGCACCACTGTTCCTTTGTAAGCAAGACTAGCTAAATAATTGCGAGATTGTCCACTTGCGTTTTCTGCCATCTGTATGAAATATTTACCACTTACCAAAGCTTGTTGTAAATCATTGCGTGGTACACCAAGTAAATATTGTGTTTCAAACTGACTGGGTGAAATTTCCCTTGGTATTATTGTTTGTGTAAAAAAGTTATGCAAGCACTCTTCATCATGTGTAGCCAATTCAACATATGTACCACGGCTAAGTAAATCACGTGCGTGCTCCAGTAAGACTTTTTTCATAGCTGGTTTTTCAGTAAGAGCAATTTCTTTTGGTTCTTGGTAAATACCAATAACCATACGCACGCGCATCCGTTCATCAAATCTTTTCAAATCATTGTTGGTTCTAAATAAACGAGACTGCAATACAGTTCCTAAATTGTGAAACCCAGAATTTATCAATGAAAAATAAGTGTCGAGTTGAAAGTCTGTCCAGCGATGATCTTCGGCTTCTAAAGTCAATTTGATATTTTTAGCAAATGCATATTTAACTATAGAATGTATGCGTTCATAAGCTTTCTCAAGTTCTTTGTCAGCCCCATGAGCTTGCGGTGGCAAAGTGCTAAACATTGATGGTTTAAATGAAATTGTGATTTGTTCTTGAGCGCTCTTACAAGGCAATGGATTGGATGCAACTGCATCAATTACTTCTTTGTATTGATCAACGTTACCAAGGCAATCTTCTTCACTAATTGCGTCTTCTCCTAAAATATCAATTGTCGAAGTAAAGCGACTATTCTTATATAACTTATGAGCAAGAGTGATAGCATCATTTAAATTTTTGCCAGCTAAATATGGTGAAGCTAACCAAAGCACCATTTTTAAAGGAATCGAATCAATTAAATTGAAATTTTGTGTGGGCAAAGTCAAAGTGTTTTCTCTTTGCTCAAGTTTTTCTTTATCGACTAATTCTACAGGCATGTCTCTTGTTTAAACCTGTTTGTCTAATTAACCAAACTAAACCAAACCTACAAACGGCAATTATATATCTAGTAAAACAAATAGCTGAGTGTTAAGAGGTAAACCAAAGCTTAAATAATTTGAGTAATTGGCTTTTCTTGGAAATTTGCGTAAGTAAGCCATCTAAATTTTGTGGCTCACGAAAAACTACTAAAAAAGAATAGTTGTCATAATTGCTTAGATTATTAAATTTTAAAAGCTCAATTTGTTTGCCGGCAACAATTGCATGTGTAATTTCAAGACGACCATTTTGTATATATCGAACTGATTTTTTGATATTTGATATTGGCGCCTTTGTTTTTTGCACTAAGCTTTGAGCAAATTCTAAAAGAGACTGTGAATTAGCATTATTTTTGGGCAATTCGATAATAAGCAAATTAGACTTACTGGAATTTTTCTTAGCACCAACGATAATGCTAGCTAGCAACTGATTATCTTGGTACTTAGCTAATACCCAGCCTAAATCATTTGATTCGGTATTAATAGGTAGACCAAATTTTTGTTCAAAAGCATAAAAGTCTTCGCCTAAAGTTGGAATTTGTAATTCATACAACTGCTTGACTATCCCGTCATTAGTATTTGTCGATGTATTTAACTTATCTGCTTTAGCTATAAGAGGTTTTTGATTCTCTAAATTTTGATTTGTTTTTTCAGGCTTGGAGCTAATTGGATTTTTTGTTTTTGCAGCATGATGACGTTGCTGCATTTGTCTTTGTTTTACTAAACTTGGATCATAGCCAGATGATTGATTGAGTATTTGAAAAGCTTCTTCTTCAAAGCGTGTGATAGAGTCTATTTTTGTAATGAGCAATGTTTCAGTACCTTCATCGGTAGCATTACCAACTCTAATCATTACTTTGCACTCTAATAATGGCCAATTATAAGTTTGGATAGGAAGTATGTATGCATAAGGCGCTTCGATAGCTAATTGAATGTGTTGATTTGGTTTTAGCTCAACTCTAATTTCTTTTCGCCCTGTTCTTACTTCGCCAGTTTCTAAATCAGTAAACTTACCTTGGAAGCGTATTGGTACATGTGATAAATCTTTGCCACTAGTATTATCTAAAAGCATATATATTGCTGGATGATAGCCAAAAGTATCATGAGCCCAACCAGTAATATAATTGATTACGGTAAGAGAATTAGGACGCATCTCTTCATCAAGCGAGCTCGCTTGTGCCGCCAAGCCTTTTAAGCTAAATGTAAAGACAAAAAGCAAAAGGCTAAAAGATATGGAAAGTATTTTGAAATGAGTCATACTTTTGATCTTAACTCAACAACTTGTTTTAAACTTATAAAAGAACTTAGTAGAGTGTTTTAAAGTGGGGTTTTATGGATGAGATAGATGCCAAAGGTCGGCAAATGCTTGTGGAACGCCCCCTACTTACAAGGGGAAGATTAAGCGTTTTTCGTGAATCATCAAGTCAAGATTCATGGTTTCCCCATTTAAATGTCACGCTTAAGCGAACCGGTACAGACATTATTTTATGGCAGTGGGCAAGTCACGCTAACCCTATCGATTTTGATGAACCACCACCTTATGGTGAAGATGTTTTACTTGAAAAATATTTTGAATTAGAAACACCTCTAAAATCCCCACGTGGACTAGAAGCTGTTTTTTGTGTTGGTCCGGGTGCAACTAATAGAGGGCAGGTAGAAAAATTTAGTGCTGCTCTTTATTTATATCCAAAATCGTTGGAAGAGCGTGGTGTGCAAGTTGGTGTATTAGATTTTGCTGGTGGGCTTGTCACTAAAAACTTGCCACTATATTTTCGTGTTAATTTTCCCTGGTAATTGAATTCTCTTTCTGGCTGCCAAGCTGGTGAGTAAGAATATTACATAGCAAAAATTGCGCCCGGTGCGACTCGAACGCACGACCAATCGGTTAAAAGCCGAGTGCTCTACCACTGAGCTACGGGCGCAGGGTAACAGTCATCCTAACAACCAGCTACCTTGTGTGTCAAGGATTTTGAAACATAAGTAGCTATAGAAGATATTAGTTATTTTCTACATCTTAGTAAGTATTAACTGAATATTCTTGACCTATATATATGATTTAGTACTATTGTAAACTTGTATAAAGCCAACAGATAAGTTGGCTATAAGCTAATGATTAGCAAGCAGATTAGGGTGGCAGTAATGAATTCAACCGACAAAAAGCCAGTAAGTAGTGAAGAACTGAAAAAAAAGAGAGATAAATTTTTAATTCCAGGCATAAAACATCTCTACAGCAATCCGCCCCATTTTGTAAAAGGCAAAGGGCAATTTCTTTATGATGAAAAAGGCAAAGAATATCTAGATATGTTTGCTGGTATTGTCACGGTTAGCGTTGGGCATTGTCATCCAAAAGTAACTGAAGCTACTATTAATCAGTTAAAAACGCTTCAACACACATCGACTATTTTTATGACTCAGCCCATGGTGGATTTAGCTGAAAAATTAGCTGAGATTACACCTGGAAATTTGTCCAAGTCATACATTACAAATTCTGGCACTGAGGCTAATGAAGGGGCAATTGTGATGGCTCGTGTAGCTAGTGGTCGCCATGAAGTTATTGCTCTTGAACATTCATATCATGGACAATCACATTTAGCGACAACACTTACAGGCAATCACAATTATCGCCAACCAGTAACACCGGCTGCTGGAATATTTTTTGCTGCTAATGCTTATTGTTATCGTTGTCCTTTTAAAAAGACTCCGAGTAATTGTAATTTAGAGTGCGCTCAAGACATTGAGCGTGTCATTCAAACACAAACATCGGGCAAGCCAGCTGTTATGATTGCAGAACCTATTCAAGGAGTTGGTGGAACAATTACACCGCCAGATGAATATTTTGGACAAGTAAAAAAGATTTTGGATAAATATGGTGTTTTATTTATAGCTGATGAAGTACAAACAGGTTTTGGTCGCACCGGCAAACACATGTTTGGCATTAGCAATTGGGGAGTTGAGCCTGATTTTATAACCATGGCAAAAGGATTAGGTAATGGTTTGCCAATTGGCGCTTATATAACCACAGAGAATATTGCGCAAGCTGGTCAAAAAGCGGTAATAAATACATTTGGTGGCAATCCAGTATCATCTGCTACCGGATTAGCTGTAATTGAGACCATACAAGAAGAAAAATTGATGGAAAACGCAAAAGTAATTGGTGATTATTTTGTTGAAGGTCTAAAAGACTTGGCAAAAACATTTCCAATTATGGCTGATATTCGCGGCAAAGGCTTAATGCTGGGAGTAGAAATTGCTGCTAGCGAAAAAACTCCAATGCCTGATGAAACAGCGCGCATCGTGGAAATTGCTAAAGACAATGGAGTAGTATTAGGTAAGGGTGGCGTTTATGGCAATGTCATTCGCATTAAACCAGCTCTAAATATAAACAAAGAAAATGTAGATGCTTGTTTAAAAGTAATGCGCAAAGCATTAGAGACAGTTGTACCTGTTGGTGTTAAATAATAAGGAGAATTAAAAGTTATGCCCAATATAGTTCGTTGTGGATTAATACAAACCAAAAACGACGTAGTTCCTCCAATGGGTGGCACCAGCAAAGAAATCATTGCTAAAATCAAACAAAGCATGCTTGATAAACATTTGAAATATGTAAAAGATGCAGCCGATAAAGGCGTACAAATTTTATGTTTTCAAGAAATCTTTAACGGGCCATATTTTTGTGCAGAACAACATCCATGCTGGTATGAATCAGCTGAAGAAATTCCAGATGGTCCAACTACTAAAAAGCTACAAGAAATAGCCAAACAATACAAAATGGTTTTAGTGGTGCCAATTTATGAAAAAGAACAAACTGGCATTTATTACAATACCGCTGCTGTAATTGATGCTGATGGAACTTATTTAGGCAAATATCGCAAGAGCCATATTCCACAAGTGAATCCTGGTTTTTGGGAAAAGTTTTATTTCAAACCAGGCAATCTTGGTTATCCTGTTTTTAAAACACGTTACGCTAAAGTTGGTGTTTATATTTGTTATGACCGCCATTTTCCTGAAGGAGCTCGTGCCCTTGGTTTAAATGGTGCAGAAATTGTATTTAATCCATCAGCTACAGTTGCTGGTTTATCTGAATATTTGTGGAAATTAGAACAACCAGCTCATGCTGCTGCCAATGGTTATTTTATTGGTGCAATAAATCGAGTTGGTACAGAAGCTCCCTGGGGTATCGGTGAATTTTACGGATCTTCTTATTTCTGTAGTCCAAGAGGCTCAATAATTGCTCAAGCTAGCCGAGATAAAGAAGAGCTTTTAGTATCCGATCTAAATATGGATGAAATTGAAGAAGTGCGTAACACCTGGCAATTTTATCGAGACCGTAGACCGGAAACATATGAAGAATTGGTGAAGCTATAAGGGTAGTGGAGCGAAGGGTTCCGACAGAGGAATCCGGAGCGTAACGGGTACACAGCGTAGGAGCTGAGGGAACCGAAAGCGACGGAGCGTAATAAATAGATATGGCAGAGCATTACAAGCCTCAAAAATACAAAGCTTGGGAGCTTACTTTAGAAGAACGTTTTCAGGAATATTATCCACCGCTCAGTGAACGTGAAGCAACAGTAGAAGCCAATCGTTGTTTATTTTGTTTTGATGCTCCTTGCATGGTAGCTTGTCCTACTCATATAGACATTCCTACTTTTATTCGCAAAATCTCAACAGGCAATGTAAAGGGTTCTGCTAAAACCATTCTTGAGTCTAATTTATTAGGGGCGACATGTTCACGCGTATGTCCTGTTGAGGAGCTTTGTGAAGGAGCTTGTGTTTTAAAGGCAGAACACAAACCTATCATGATTGGGCGGCTGCAGCGATATGCAATGGATTATGCTAGCGAAAATAATTTGAAATTTTTCGAAAAAGGTAAATCTAATGGCAAAAAAGTAGCTGTAATTGGTGCTGGTCCAGCTGGATTATCTTGTGCTGGTGAATTAGCTAAACTTGGTTTTGCAGTGACATGTTTTGAGAAAAAACCAATGGCTGGTGGACTGGATACTTATGGCATTGTTGTATTTCGGGAACCAGTGCAAGTTAGTTTGTCAGAAGTAAAATTAGTTGAAGACTTAGGTGTAAGTGTAAAAACCAATATGGAGATTGGCAAAGATATCATATTGGATAATTTAGTTAACGAATACGATGCAGTTTTTGTAAGTGTTGGTTTAGGTAATGTGCCCGATATGAAAATACCAGGTGAGAATTTACCAGGTGTATTAGATGGGCTAGACTTTATTGAAGAAACTAAAGTCAAAAAATTAAATGAAATCAAATTTGGTGATCGCATATCGATAATTGGTGCCGGCAATACTGGTATAGACTGCGCTACAATCGCTAGACGTCTGGGTGCTAAACGTGTCACTATGGTATATCGTCGTTCCGAAGCAGAAATGCCAGCTTATCATTTTGAATATCAATTTGCTTTAGGTGAAGGCGTAAGCTTTATGTTTTTAACTCAGCCAATTGAAATAATTGGTGATAAAAAGGTAGAGGGATTGAAATGCATCCGTATGGATCTAGGAGAGCCGGATGCATCTGGTCGCAGAATGCCAATAGCAGTACCTGATTCAGAATTTATTTTGCCTTGCGATATGGTAATTAAAGCAATTGGACAAAATAAGCCTAATGAAATGATTGCTGCTTTATCTAAATATGGCGTGGAAACACGCAAAGGATACATTGCGGTGGATGATGAAACTAAACGTACAAAGCATGCAAAAATATTTGCAGGTGGTGATTGTATTCGCAGCCACGGCGAAGCTTCAACAGTTATGGCAGTACAAGATGGCAAAATTGCAGCAGCTGCTATTCACAAACAATTATTGGGTACCGCCTCTCCCAATGAAAAACATTTAGAACCAGTGCTTACAGCACCAGTGAAATAAAAGGAAAAATAAATGGCTGATTTATCAATTGATTTTTGTGGTATCAAATCGCCTAATCCATTTTGGTTGGCGTCAGCTCCACCAAGCAATTCTGCTTATCAAGTACAAAAAGCATTTAGTGAAGGTTGGGGTGGTGCTGTTTGGAAAACTGTTGGTGCGCCAGTTTTAAATGTTTGCAATCGTTATGGAACAATTGATTATAAAGGTTCAAAAATTATTGGACTCAATAACGTAGAGCTTATTTCTGATAGGCCTTTAGATGTAAATCTACGAGAAATGAAAGAAACTAAGCGCAATTTTCCAAAGCACGCAGTCATTGCCTCTATTATGGTGGAATCAAAAAAAGAAGCTTGGCAAGAAATAGTAAAGCGTGTGGAAGATACAGGAGCTGATGGATTTGAATTGAATTTTGGTTGTCCACACGGCATGTCTGAGCGGGGAATGGGCTCAGCTATGGGGCAAGTGCCAGAATATACATGTATGGTTACTGAATGGGTAATGGAAGCAACTAAATTACCAGTGATTGTAAAACTTACTCCCAATGTAACTGATATTGTGCAACCAGCTCGTGCAGCTATTAGAGGCAAAGCATCTGCTCTTTCTTTAATCAATACAATAAATAGCATTATGGGTGTTGACTTAGATACCTTTGCTATAAAACCAGATGTTGGTGGCAAGGGTGGTCATGGCGGTTATGCTGGACAAGCTGTAAAACCAATTGCATTGCATTTACTTAGTGCTGTAGCAAGTGATATAGAAGTACAGAAAGCTAAAGTGCCAATTTCTGGAATTGGTGGCATTGAAACTTGGCAAGATGCTGCTGAGTTTATTTTACTTGGTTCTACTTCTGTACAAGTATGCACAGCAGTAATGAAATGGGGATTTCGTATTGTTGACGATATGATTGAAGGACTATCTAATTGGATGGATAGTAAAGGCTTTAGAACAATTGATGATTTTGTTGGTAAGTCATTGCCGAGAATTTCTAGCTTTGGTGATTTTGATTTAGGTTTTCAATCAGTTGCTCGCATTGATCACGATAAATGTATTCATTGCAACCTTTGTTATATTGCTTGTAATGATGCTGCTCATCAATGTATTGATATGAAATCTATGAAATGGAATGGCGATACTACTGAAAAACTTTATCCAGTAGTGAGAGAAGAAGATTGTGTGGGCTGTGATCTTTGCTCTCGTGTCTGTCCAGTCGATGATTGTATTTCAATGGTTGAAATAAATACTGGTCGTCCACATATAACTTGGAATGAGCTTGTCAAACAAAAACCAGAAATTCTAGAATGGGATAAAATGGAAGAGTATCGTAAAACCGCCAATATCCATATTCACTAGTGTCTATATATAGTCAATATTTACGCAATTTATTATTTAGTCTGGACCCTGAATGTGCTCATGAATTGGTTTGTGGACTATTAGCAAATTTTGGTTTTTTAGCAGGTGCTTTTTCTCTTTCTTATAAAAGAGACGATTTAGCTTGTAATTTATTTGGGCATAAGTTAAATAATCCTATTGGGCTTGCCGCTGGTTTTGATAAAAATGGGCATTTGCCTTATATGTTAAGTCATCTTGGTTTTGGCTTTGCTGAAATAGGTTCTATCACCGGCTATGCAAATAAGGGAAATGCAAAACCACGTATATTTAGATTGCCAGAATATAAGGCTTTGATAAATAGAATTGGTCTAGCTAATGATGGAGCCGATATTATTGCTAAGCGTTTAGAAGATAGTACATTTTCATTGCCGATTGGCATAAATATTGCTAAAACAAATGATAAATCAATAGTAGGAAAAATGGCTATCAAAGATGTTTTATACAGCTTTGATAAAATAAAGAATTTACCAATTGCTTATGTTGCTATAAATGCTAGTTGTCCAAATACGCAAGAAGGCATAATTGAAGCAACAAAAGAATTGGAAGAAATTTTATATGGTATTAGCTTATCTAATTCTAGACAATTACCAATTTTGCTGAAATTATCGCCTGATAGTTCTTATGATGTTTTGCAAAAATTAGTTGACTCTTCGCTTAAATATAGAGTAAGTGGTTACATATGTGGTAACACCAGTAAAACTCGTATTGGACTGCCAGCTAATCAAATAAATAAAATTGGGCAAGGTGGTTTAAGTGGGCAGCCTCTTAAACCCTTAGCATTAGACCTTTGTCGTAAAGTAAATAAACTAAAAGATGCAAATCAAATAATTATTGGACTTGGGGGAATAAGTACAGGTGCAGATGCTTTTGACTTTATTGCAGCTGGTGCTAGTTTTGTCCAAATATATACTTCAATAATTTATGAAGGTCCAAATATTGTCCACAAAATTAATGAAGAATTGTCTGAAATACTTAAGTGCAACAATTAGCTAATTGCCTTCATTCAATGGCTTTAAATAAAGTTCTTGTGCTAGGAAAACAATAGCAGACGATAATGGCACAGCTGCTAATGCTCCTACCGCGCCACCTATTGTTGCTCCAATAATTACTGCAAATAAAACAATAAGTGGGTGTAAATCAACTTGCCGCCCAAGTAAATGTGGCACAATAAAATTGCTTTCTACAACTTGTTCAACTAAGAACAAACCTAATGTAAGCAAAGCCAATGTGGCAGACTGATTGAGCGCAATTAATATAGCAAATATACCGGTGAGCATTGAGCCAACAAATGGCACTAAATTAAGTACTCCTGCAAGTATACCTAAGACAAGAGAATAATTTACACCAAACAAAGTTAAGCCCACACCTAAAAATGTAGCAACAGCAATGCTAACTAAAATTTGTCCACGGACATATCCACCCATTCTGGCTCCCAGAGGACCTATTAATGATGAAACGCGCTCTCTTTTATCTGGTGGTACCCACAACAATAATTTAGGTATAAGCTTTTTAGCCTCAACAGCAAAATAACTTGCTAGAAAAATTACCAATATGCCGTTGATAATTAAGCCAAATATTCCAGCGGAGGCATCAAGAGTATGTTTGACTACTTTCACAACTAATGTTCTTATATCATCATTTTGTAATTCAATTACATCTGTTTTGGTGCCACTAATTTCTGCCATGTGATGATAAAAGTCATTTGCTGACGATAAATAGCCTGGTAAATGTTGAAATAATAATTGTCCTTGTTCTTTAATAGGCTGAGCTAAAAACATAGCCATGACTAAATAAAGAGATACTATTACCAAATAAGTAAAAAATACAGTCAACATGCGCGGAATTTTCTTGCCGTGTGCCCAATTTACAAATGGTGTCATAGCGGAAGCAAATGTAATAGCCAAAACAAGATCGATAAGCAAAATCCTAATCGAGTAACAGAGCCACAACAAAAGCACAACTGAAACTACCGATAGTGCTACTATCATGGATAATTTTACAACTAATGCTTTACTTAATTTAGTATTGCTGGCATTCATAATTTCATTCCTTAATTTATTGCGGATTTATTTAGACTTGATATTTATGGTTATAGGTTCACTGGGCAAACCTATAATTTCTTGATTTGAATTTAATAGAATAATACGTAATTGATGTAAACCTGGTGATTGATAAAGTTCTTTTGGTAATTTTACTAAACCCGATGTTTGAGGAATATCTAGCTCTAGTAATACGTGGGCATCGCCAACTGAAGGGTAGGCGGTGGTAAGATTAGCCTCATCATTTGCATCAAAAGCAGAACCAGCTTTTGAAATAAGTATGCGAGCAGAATTACTTTCTTTTATATGGCTACCATTGAATTTAATTACAAAATCATTGTCTTGTGCATTTAAATCTAGTGGAGTGTAGACTGAAGATTCAATAGATTGATTAGAACTATTTAGCAGTTCTATATCTGGTGTTAACATATTTTGGCTAATAATTTGAATATTGCTCAAATCAGCAAAATATTCTCCTGGCTCAAATTTTATTCCTACCTGTGCAATATTGCCAGCAAGTGTCCATGAGCGATAACGTCCAAGTGAAACAAAAAAAGCTTTATTATGATTATTAAGTATTGAAGCTTCATGTTCTTGCCCATCTTTTGTTAACCAGATGATTTTCATCTTATTGCCAAAACAAGTGCGACAACCAGTAGTTGTTTGAAATTGAAGAAAAATTTGTGCAAAATTTGCTTTTAACGGGTCCAGATTTACATCTGGAAAATAAACTTTAACAGCTTGCTTGCCTGGATATATTCTTAAAAAATTGGCAAAAGTAGTAATACACGGAACATGCTCTGATAAAACTTTCCATTTATCGGCTGATGATAATAAAGCTTCTTTGGGTTGAATAGATAATTGTTTACAGGTGTTTTCATTAATTGAAAAATTGTATTCGCTATTGCTGCTGTCGCTTCCATTTTGATTTTTATTTGCCCAAGGAACAAATTTTCCATCTGCCGAATTCCAAATGAAAATTTGAGAAATGTTCTTGTTGTTTATAAGCTTGCGAAATTCATTAGGCCATAAATAATCTCGATTGGCTAAGGTAGCAGATTCGATTGTAGCTATTTTATTGTCCAATGCCTTATCGGTAAAAGGAGGGCTGATCAGAATTTTCAAATATTGAGGACGAGTTAACATACCAGCGCCCTTGTAATCGGGGGGTAGATTTAAAAATAATGCTTTTTGTCCTTCTGGAATATTTTTTAAAATCTGAGTTACTTCATTTTGTAATATTTGCATTTGCCTGGATGCAATGATCCATGGTTGGATATTAATATGAAGAGCATAAGACCAAATGGCAAAAATAATAGATAAGGCAATTATTGCTGGCGTAGCTAATAATTTACTTAGTGTCTTTGATGATTGATCTATTGCTGGCAAACAAATGAAAGAGATAAAAATACAAAGTGGAGCTGAAGCTATGAAAAATAATCTGCTGCCCACTAAATTTGGATAAATATTCCATATTTGAAAAGATGGCAATATGCTAATAGCTAACCAGAAAAGTAAAAATAAATATATTCTTGGTCTAAATGCTTTAGTCAATAATTTGCTAACGAAACATAGTGCACTAAGTAGATAAGCAAAGGCAAGAACTTTTGTACACCAGTTGGGAAATTGCATTTCTTCGTGAAATGGAAATATTGTTTTAAGTAATGCTGCTTTGTGTGCAAAAACACTAATTATGTTGTTGATGTTAACTATATTATTGTCACCATAACCACCAACGACAGTACCTAATAAAACAAAGCGAAATGTAGCAAAGCTACCAAGAACCACCCAAAACCAGCTGACATATAATGCTCTATGTATAAATTTAATTTGATCTGATTTGTACAATAAAAATTCTGCTGCTGCAATAACTAGAGGAATCGTCACTGCCGTTTCTTTGCTTAAAAGTGAAAGTAGAAAAGATACTAGAGCAGCATAAAGATATGAATTTTCGCGTGTTAAACGAAAGCGTAAGTACGAAAATATACAAAAGAAATAAAAGAGAGCACAAAGCAAATCGCCGCGTCCAATTATCCAACCAACTACTTCAGGGTGTAATGGATAAACTGCAAACAAAAGAGCTGCCCAAATACTAGGACTAGCCCCTAATCGATTGCCGCATAAACCCGTTAGCTCCAGCGTTATTAGACTAACTAGAAGTGCACAAATAAAAAATAATAGTACATTTACTAAATGATAACCAAACGGATTAGTATGAAAAAATAAATAGTCAATGAATAATGAAATGGAAATGATTGGGCGATAACTTTTCATAATATCTGATTGTGCCCAATTTCCAGTCAAGCTGTTTAAAAATAATTGGAAATTTCCCTGGCTTGCCTTTGATAAATAATCAATGTGCAAAAAATCGTCCAATAAAAATCCAATATTCATTGTTTGAGCAAAAATAGCTAGGACGCAAAGCAATATTAATGTCGAACCAATTAACACTTGTACTCGAATATTTTTAATATCGAATTTATTGGGGACTAATGTTATTTGATTTAGCTCAGATGAGTTGGAAATATTATTCTCTGGCATGACAACTATTTTTGAGAAGAAACTTGTAGATTAACAGGATCGCTACAATACCCAATAATACTACCATTTTTATTTAGAGCAAAAACCCTTACTTGGTAATATGCCGGCTCTGGAAATTCCTTCGGTAATATTTGGAATTTACCTTGTTTGGACTCAAGCGTAAATGAGCTTAAGCAGTATTTGGAAAAGCTATCATTGCGATATGTGCCAGTATAATGTTCAAACCAAGCATTAGGTCTAGAAATTTCTACTTTCACCTTATGGGCAAGTGGTATTTGCGAAGCATCGTAATTGAAATTGAATGTATTAGTTTCGCTATGACAAACTCCATCTAAATCTTCAGAACATTGAAAAGGTTCAATGGCGAGCTTTGGCATTATATTGTCAGCTCTCTGAAATGAGATTTTGTCTATTGAAAAAATACAATTGGCACTTCTCTTGGATTCTTTGTCGTTTGTCATTTTGGAGCTAATTTGTTGATGAGCTAAAAAGGGAAATTCTAAGTCTAATTGGATAATCATATCTTCCTTAACCCATGATTTATGTTCAGATACAGGGAAAATATATGAGTGTGAAAGTCCATCGGTAATGAAAGGAAGGCTTAAACGCCTCTCTGGGCTAAAGCCAGGCTTATTTTGGCTAGCCCAAGAAAGCCAGATTCTCATTGGTATATCTGTTTTTATTGGAGTAGAGCTGGCTTCAATTTTGACAAAGTCTACATCAAGTGGTGCTAATTCAAATTGTGGTGATGTTAGATGTAGAGTATTTCCTACTTTGTTTATTTCATTAATGCTTTGATTAAGTGAATTAGTAGTTTTTTGTAAATCTGTTAATTTTGTCTTTTGTGCTAGCTTCATCTCTATAAGTGATGTTGTCGATGGATCCCATTTGTAAAATGCATAATTATTATTATGTGCAATACGTTTTAAGCGAGAGATAACTATCAAATCGCTATCACCATAGGTAACTGGCTCAAAAGTAATTACACGTTTATGAAGCTTATGTATTGAAAGTGGTGGAGAAAGTAAAACGCTTAACATAGCAGCGTTATATAACATATGCGCTCCCTCAATTCTTTGTGGGATATTGAGAATGACTAGTTTTTTGTTTTCGGGCAATGAATTTAAAACTTGCTCCACAGATTCTCTAAATGTACGTACTTGTTTTGAAGCATGTGCCCAGGGCAAATTATTTTTATATGTAGTCATAGCAAATACGGCGACAAAAGCACAAAGTAAAGCTATGGATAAAATGCAAATTCCTTTTGCAAATTGTGATTTATGGACATCGATTTTGGACAAAAAAGGAAAGAGTGCAAAAGGTAAAATCAGGCAAAGTGGTGCTGAGCCCAAATAAATAAAGCGACTACCTTGCAGGCTGGGTGTTAGATTCCAAACTTGATAAGTAGGCAACATTGAAATAATAAACCAAACAATTGAAAATAAAAGCCAGCGATTCCAGCTAAATATATTTTTTAAAAGCATTGTTCTTGCAAGCGCAATTATTATCACGCCAACATAGAATTTGCTTAAAATGTTAGCTAATTTATTGTTGGTAAAAATTTCTTGGTTAAATGGAAAAATTACTCTCATTGCATAATCAAAATTGAACCATCGGCTTATAAACGATTGGCTGAGCCCTTCGCCAATTGATCCAGAATAACCACCAACAATTTGTCCAAGTGCTAAAAATCTCACTAAAAAATATATAGCTAAAACAATAAAATATGGCCAAGTATAGCCAATACATGAATACAATTGTCTGGTTATTGATTGCTTGTTAAAATTAGCAAATAACTGATATGTAAACAAACAGATTGGTAATGTAATTGCCATTTCTTTTGAAGTCAAAGACAAAATAAAAGCAATGATGCTTAAAACAAATGCTTTTTGGCTCTTATCTTGTACATAAACGATATAAAGCCAAAATGAACATAAGTAAAATAATGTGCAGATGCTGTCGACTCGTCCAATTACCCAGCTTACAACTTCAGGGTGTAGTGGAAAAACGGCAAACAAAGCGCCTGAGAAAAATGCAACTAAACGAATTTCTAATTGTTGGTAACCTTTTAAAAGGCGACTAACCAAGAAATATAAAACAATTGAGCATAGTATATGGAAACAAGTATTGGATATGTGGAAAATGAGTGGATTACCGTGTCCAAGCCAATAATCAAATGCCAGTGACAATGAAATTAATGGACGATAGAAAGTAGTTCCATAAGCTTGCATCCAATTGCTGACAAAATTGAGGAAAAGGGTTTCCGGGTGTTTATCAATTACATTAGCTAAATAACTGATATGGATAAAATCATCAGCCAAAAAATAACCAAAAAGAGTTCGATAGTAACAAACTAAATTGAGTACAATAAGTATTACTATCAAGCTTGTGTTTGAAAGCCAGGCTGTAATTGGTATATCTTTCATAGTAACTAATTATATAGTTGTCAAATAGAAAAAGAGGCTTATTAATAAGTAATTGTGATTGTCATCTAATATGTTCTACCGTTATTCTTAGATGATTGCTGGTCTTATAAATCATGGAAATAAAACGAGAGTTACGAGATTTAACTAGGCAAAGCACCAAGCGCTTACCTATCAATAAACTTAAGGGGCAATTATTGCGATTTCCCGATAATTTTCTTTGGGGAGTCTCCACTTCCCATTTCCAAATTGAAGGTAATCCAGAAGAAATTTTTCGCAGAAGTTCTGATTGGGCAACTTGGACAAAAGAAGATGGCAAAATATCAGATGCCTCAGATGCGGATCTCGCTTGTGATTTTTACAATCGTTATCAAGCGGATATTGAATTGTGCGAAAGTTTAGGCATTAAAACATTTAGACTGAGTTTAAATTGGGCAGCATTATGCCCTAGTCAAAATGAAAGTTTTTCTCCAGATAATAAATCAGTTGTTTATTATCGTAAATTGCTAGAACTTCTAAAAGAGAAGGGCTTTACTACTTTTGTTACCTTGTTCCATTTTTGTTCACCTTCTTGGTTGGCTGATATTGGTGGCTGGCATAACGATCTAGTTGTGACAGAATTTGCACGTTTTACGGAGCTAGCAGTTGAGCACTATGGAGATTTAACTGATTATTGGATTACCATAAACGAACCATTGGCTTATGCTTATCAAGGCTATATAGAGGGGGGATGGCCTCCTGGTTATAAAGGTAATTATTTATGGGCATTTGGCGCTATTGCTAATATGCTTAAAGGTCATGCGCGGGCTTATCAAATCATCAAGCGTAATTATCCAAATAGCAAAGTAAGTTATAGCTGGCATTACATCCCATTTATACCTCGTAATTATTCAAATATTTTTGATCATGTAGCTTGTTATTTGCGCGATAGAGTATTCAATCATATTTTTATGAAATCTATCGAAACTGGTAAATTTGAATTTCCTTTTCCTTTGAATTTAGAAAAACCACTTAAAGCAATAAGTGGGCCGATAGAAGGGCTTAAAGGCAGTGTGGATTATTTAGCTTTGAATTATTATACAAGGCAAATTTGTCATTATAATCACACCTGGCCGCCAGATATTTTTGGAGTACGCTCTGATATTACCGAGTACGATACTTCTGGTTTGGGCTGGGAAATATTTCCTAAAGGTTTGTATGATTTGCTCACTAAAGGGATAAGTCCTTATAGATTTGATGCTAGAAGGAGGCCGCGTGAAGTTTACATTACTGAAAATGGGCTGGCAAATATATTTCCAGCAGAATTGACAGAAGGTGACTGGTCTTTGAATGATGAAGCTCGTGTAAATTATTTACGATTACATTTACAAGCTATTTATGAAGCTATTAAAGCCGGTGTTAATGTTAAAGGTTATCTTTATTGGTCTCTTCTCGATAATTTTGAATGGGCCGAAGGACTAAAAGCACGTTTTGGATTAGTGCGGGTAGCTTTTCCTACTCAAGAGAGAACATTGCGCAAAAGTGCTAAAGTATATTCAGAAATTGCTAAGAGCAATTCAGTTAAACTCTAAGTTGATTTTATTGAGGTTTGCTTATAAGCAATGAAATTCAATAATCTAAGTAAAAAACTAAATGGCTCTCTATTAGTGCGTATTTGTACAATAGTTTTTGTAGTGGCATTATTTTCACAATCAGCTGTGCTCAGTGCTCCAGGCGTGGAGTCTGCTTCGCATGTTAAGGCAAGACTTGTTGCCAATACAAAAGCAATTAGTGCTGGCATGCATTTTAAGTTGGGTGTTGAGCTAACAATGCAACCAGGTTGGCATACTTATTATAGGGAAAGTGGCGATGCTGGTATGCCAACTAAAATAGAATGGCAATTGCCAAATGGATTTATTGTCTCTTCGCTCAAATGGCAAAAACCTAGTCGTTTTGATGATGGCGGTATTATCACTTACGGTTATCTAAATAAAACATTGATTGCAGCTGATGTTGTAGCTCCTTCCAAGCTCCAAAACAATAAAATTAAATTTTTAGCGAAAGTCAAATGGGTATCATGCAAAGACATTTGTTTGCCTGGCGAAGCGGAAGTTTCTTTAGATTTACCTGTGCAACAAAATAGTTCAATTGTTCTTAACGATAATGAAGAAGAATTTTCTAAAACAATTTTTGCTGGACCAGCAGCAGAATTAGTAAAATCCGATATAGATTCAAAATCACCAAAGCCTTTTAATATTCTTGGAGATAGCAAATCTATGGAAGATGAAGGGGCAAGAAAAGAAGAGAATATATTGCTTTATTTATCTTTAGCATTTGTTGGTGGTTTTCTCTTAAATTTCATGCCATGTGTTCTTCCAGTAATTTCAATTAAAATATTTAATTTTATTGAAGAGGCAAAAGAAGACAAGAAAAAAATATTTCAACAAGGATTAGTTTTTTCAGGCGGCATAATTGCTTCTTTTCTTATTCTTGCTTTGATTGTAATTGCTATTCAACAAACAGGACAAAAAGTAGGTTGGGGTTTTCAATTTCAATATCCTCTTTTTGTGTTTGTTATGACAGTAATTGTTTTTGTTTTTGCGCTTAGTTTTTTTGGCTTATTTTACGTTCAAATTGCCTCTGGAACTGGACAAGTAAATGAGCTTGCTCAAAAGGAAGGTGTCTCTGGTACTTTTTTTAAAGGTGTTTTGGCAACTGTTTTGTCTACACCTTGTACTGCTCCATTCCTTGGTACAGCT
The DNA here is from genome assembly GCA_020054205.1 of Candidatus Obscuribacterales bacterium. Lineage (GTDB taxonomy): Bacteria > Cyanobacteriota > Vampirovibrionia > Obscuribacterales > Obscuribacteraceae > JAGVLS01. The sequence goes on from JAGVLS010000026.1 coordinate 59,084, forward strand.
CTAGGATTTGCTTTTGTGCAACCAGCTTTGATTATAATTGCCATTTTTGCAATGGCAGCCTTCGGTATGGCATTTCCATATCTATTATTGACAGCAAACCCAAAATGGATGAGCTATTTACCCAAGCCTGGAACTTGGATGGAGAAATTTAAAGAATGCATGGGCTTCTTATTGTTAGCTACTGCTGTTTGGCTATTATATGTATTGAGCAATCAAGTTGATTTTGCTGCTGTTATTGCGACAATTTCTTTTTTGTTAGCATTAGCTTTTGTAATTTGGTTTTACAATAATTTTGTTGATTTAAGATCAAGTTTTGCGCGACGTGTTGTTGTAATAATTATTTGTTTTGTTGTTTTAGCTATGTCTTTTGCAGTATTTGTCAGCCCGCATCCAGAGCTAGTTTCACTAAAAGATGCAAATAACTCTAACAAATTGCCATCGAGTGAAAAAAATGACAAAATAAACTGGCAACAATTTAGTATTGATACTATTAATGATGCAGTAAATTCTGGTAAAACAATATTGTTGGATTTTACAGCTGATTGGTGTCTTACTTGTAAGGTTAATGAACAAGCAGTTTTAAATACTGAGCCGGTTATATCTAAAATAAAAGAATTAAATGTATTACCTATCCGTGTTGATTGGACAAAGCAAGATCCAAAAATTACGGCTTTACTACAAAAATTTGGGCGATCGGGTGTTCCGCTGTATGTAATATTGCCAGCTGGACAACCAGACAAGCCCATTATCTTGCCAGAAATTATTACTCAAGCAATGATGCTTGAAAAATTGCAAGAAGCAGGACCAAGTAAACAACAACAATAAATTATTTATTTTAGCTTTTTGATTTGTTCTAAAATTTCTTGATTATCTGGCATTCCGGAATGAATATATTGAATTTTACCTTGCTTATCAATAATAAATAACATACGGGAAGAATTTGATTTACCCTCGGTAATTGTGCCATATAATTTGCCAATTTTTCCGTCAGTGTCAGCAAGTAGTGTTTGTTTTAGATTGTATTTGGCAGTAAAGCCTTCATGTGATTTTACTGAATCGCATGATACACCAAATACTTGAGTGTCATGCGAATTGAATTTTGATAAATCTTCAGAGAATGCACACATTTCTTTCGTACATCCAGGTGTATCATCTTTTGGATAAAAGGCAAGCACAACATTTTTTTTGCCAATATAATCATCTAAAGAAACAGTTCCATTTGGATGAGAAGGTAAAGAAAATTTAGGAGCGGTGTCGCCAACTTTTAAAACTACGGACGTATCTGTGGATGACATATAGTTCTCCTCTGTGTGTATTCAGACCTTTGCCATTATACGAATATTCTGTGCGGACAATGTTAATAGTGGTCAAGGGATTTAACCCTTGACTGTAGTATCAATTATTGCTAACAAATTATCCAGCTTGTCAATCTGTTTGGATTCAAGGAAAACTGCCAATACTCCTACCGCTACAGTAGTTAGAATTGTGACCATTTCATCGCTGAAAAATATCATTTGTCGTAATTTGCCTATATCAAATTTTGATACAGCTAAGTCACTATGACTTAACATGGAATTACATAATGCGCCTAGCGATTCTTTGTTTGAATCATCAGCTAATGTAGTAGCAATCACTAATCCGTCGCTGCCAACAATCAAACTACCTGAAACACCAGCAAAACCATCAATTTGTTTCAATAATGTTTTTATACCTTCGCCCCTTGCTGCACTAATTACTCTTGCTGTAGTTAGTCCTGGTTTTGTTTTATTTGGGCTTTCACCAGCTTTGATAATGTTTTCAACGGCTTGAACATCAATTAATTGTTTACCAATTGCTTTAATTGTTCCCTTATCACTATTAGTATTTGAGCTACTTGGAGCAGTTTGAGACAATCGTCCAAATTCTTTCATTTGTGAAGCAGCAGCATCATTAATTGGTTCTGTAATTATTTCTGCAGTCGGCTCTGGGTGCGGGCTGAAATTAGTTGGTGCTGCAATTGGTTCTGGCTCAGCTAATAAATTGCCAAACATATCTGACATATCATCATCTGTAAGTGGCTTATCAAAAAGAGATTTTGCGGATGATGTGGTTATTTCTTTTTTTTCAGTGACTTTGGATTCAGGGGCTTTTCGATCTGTGCTGGTTTCATTGATCAAATTATCGAACAAGCTGGATACATCATCATCTGTGATAGAAAATAAACCACTGTCACTAGCTTTAGCTGTATCTACTACGGGCTTGGGCTCTTCTTTTATAGTTCTTATATCTTCTTCCGTTATAGTTCTAATTGCTTTGGCTATATCTTCTGGTTGCAGTGTTAAATCTGGTAGATTTTTATCTTCAATTAACGATGTAGAAGCAAGCACTGTACTTTCACTTTCACCCTTAATTTCACCAGTCTTATCACTAGACTCTTTCCCTGGTTCGGATAATTGTTGTTCAATGTGAACTAATATTTGGTCAATATTGAAATTGTTTTGTGAGTCAGCTAATACCGCTAAAATATTTGTTCTAGAACCCATTTGTATTTCGGTGAGTATAGTTATATTATCGGGGGCAGTAAGAACTATTTGTCTTAGTTCGCCCAATTCCATTTGTTTGGTAGTCACATTGGTATGACTATAAATTGCTAAAGCCAAAGGACCCAATATATCTTTTGTAGCAGTAACATTTTCGCTTGCACCTAACAAGAATCCGTCTTGGCTAATAATTAAGCTGCCAACAATATTTGGCAATTGGCAGATATTATTTAGTGTTGTCTGAATATTTGCTCCATCAGACACAGTAACAATATTTGTGGCAGACGAGTGTAATTGTCCTAATTCTCCTTGACGAATAATATTTTCTATTGCTTGAGAATCAAGAAGCATTTGTCCAATTGTCTTTAAAGTGCCAGAGCTAGTAGGCTCAGATGTTGTAATATTGGCAGAGAGCCTGCCAAATTTTTTCATATCCTTACTAATTTTGGTTTCTGGTTTAATTTCTGTAGGCGAAAAATCTTTTTGTGCTGGCTCAGGTGCTAAATTAGCAAATGCATCATCGACTGATTGGCTGACATCATCAAATAATTTTTCTTTATTTTCAGAACTGGGTTCACTATTTAAAGCTGACGGATGTGTGGTTGGAATAACTAATGGACTTTGTGGTTGATTAGGTGCTGTTGTTTCTTCCGTAAATAATTCTTCTAGTGAGGCAGAATTGCTTTCTTTTAAAGATTTTTCTAGTGAGTTAATTCGACGGATATCTAATTTCCCTAAAATCTCTTTAGCTGATTCAGCTTTTGTTGCTGTATTGTCTGGCTGAGGGAATTGGTCAATTTTACTAGTGATTATTATTTCTTCTTCTTCTTCTTGAACTTGTTCTTTTTTGACAGGATAAACAGTATCGGTATATCTAATTTCTAAAAAAGCCTTAGCTGATATCAGTCCAGTAATATTCATGGCAATCAGTTGTACCCAATTTAACAAAAGCACTGAATCAGGCAAGCCCTGACTGACTCGCCCTACAATATTACCTAGTCCACCGGAAGCCATAGCAATGGTTAAAATGGTAAACGAAATACGAAAGGCTTCTGCCGGGCTAGCATTTTCAAAAAACAAGACACTTAAAATGAAAGCTAATGCAATTTCAGCAAAAAATAAGGCAAAAGTTGGAATTTCAAATACTTGATTGGGAAAAAGGTTGGGGGGCAAAGTAATCGTTAAAGATACCCCTAAACCCAATATCAAGAAAAAAGGGATTAAATTGTGGCGACGAGCTAGTGTAAACATTTATTTATAGATCTTTATATAAAGATGAACTGTTCCCTAACAAAATATATACCCTATAAGATCAAAAGTTTTGTATTCTAGAAGTATATGAACTAATAATCTCTATTAAATTAAAGAATATTGTCGGTAATCTAATTGAACTACATCCGAAATGTTGCTGACAACTCACTTGTAAGGCTATTTCTTATTTTTGTCATTTGTTTTTCCACTTGCTCGGCAGTAAGTGTTGCCTTTTTATCTTGAAAATATAGACGATACGTTAAGCTCTTTTTGTTGTCTGATAATGGAAATAGGCTTACCAGCTCTACATTTATCAGTAATTCTGAAGAGCTTTGGATGATTTGCTTAACGCTAATTTGATTAATGCTATTAGTAACATCTACCGATAAATCACGGACAGACACAGGAGTACTGGCTATTTCTAAAAGTGTAGGACTAGGCCTTAAAGTTTTAATTATTTCAAGATTTAATTCAAAAGCAAAAGCTGCATTTTTCAAACCATAAACTTGAGCTATGGCTGGATGGATTTCCCCAAAATAACCTAAAGACTTAGTTTTGCCGGCTTTATCTAAGAAAAATACTTGGGCGGATTTTCCTGGATGATAATAAGTATTTTCGCTAATCTGTTCATATCTAAGGCTATCTGTTGATATGTGCAAATTGCTAAATAGATTTTCTATAATGCCCTTGGTAAAGAAAAATTTGTCTGAATCATTATTGCTAGATGAGTCAGACTGAGTCCAATTAATACCATTCATTTGTGGACAATTGCCAGAAATAATTCCAGCCACATAAAGGTCTTCATTTGTACCGGTATCTTTTACTTTTATAGCATTTAAATTCTTATCTTGCTTATTTTTAGCTTGATAAATTCGCCCAATTTCAAATAACCAAATATCAGATTGACTTTGATTCTGATTGTAAACAACAGCTTTGATAAGCCCTGGAATTAAACTTATTCTCAAAACTTGGTGTTCGGCAGATAATGGATTTAATACTGAAACTAAAGATTGTTTATTTACAGGTATTAAATTATTACAGGTTAAATCATCAAAGCTAACTAAGCTGGTTATCCACGTTTCGTTTAATCCTTGAGCTGATAAGCTATGTACCACCTGGTTAATTAAATTATCAACAGGCTGAGCAGCCATGGTTGGGCTTGGCATAGAAACAGGTACTTTGTCGTATCCCCATAATCTTAATACCTCTTCCACAATATCAATTTCTCGACTAACATCACGTTGTCTAAAACTAGGAATATCGATAGCTAAAGTTTTATCTGAATTCTCTCGACAAGAAAATCCTAATGGACTCAATAATTTATTTACAGTATTGGATTCAATATTTATGTCAGCTAAGCGTTTAAACTCGGACAATCTTAAACTTATATTTTTTTTCTCTGTTTTGTTAGAGCCAGAAATAATAAGCTTACCTAATTTACCTTGAGCATATTTAGCTATTAAATAAGTAGCTCTATTTGATGCTTGTTCTACTCCTGCTACATCTACTCCACGTTCAAAACGTAAAGAACTTTCACTAGTAATGCCCAATAAACGGCCAGATCTTCTTACACGTGCTGGATTAAACATCGCCGCCTCTAGTGCTAGGCTAGTGGTAGCATTTCCAATTTCGCTCGATTTCCCACCCATTACCCCAGCTATTCCTACTACTTCTTTGCTGTCAGCAATTACTAAAACTTCCGAGCTTAAAGCTCTTTCTTTATCATCTAAAGTATGTAATTTTTCTTTTTCTTTTGCTCGTCTGACGGTAAGTTTTTCACCAGATAAAACTTTGCTGTCATATGCATGCATTGGTTGTCCTAATTCATACAAAACATAATTAGTTATATCGACAATATTATTTACAGGGCGCATGCCTACTGCTTGTAAGCGTCGTGCAATCTCATTTGGAGATGGACCAATTTTTACACCGTCTATTAAACGCAAGCTAAAAAATGGGCAATCGTCATTGTTTTGAATTTCAACTTGCCATTTTTCACCAAAAGAATTTGATGTACCGAGTTCCCATAATGGTTCTTTTAAAGGGCGTTCTATTAAGGCAGCTACTTCCCTAGCTAAACCAATAACTGACATGGCATCACCACGATTGGAACGAGGCTCGACATGTAATATCCAATCTGTTTTAAGGCCTAATAATTCAATTACGTTTGTGCCTAATTTTGTTTCTTTATCTAAAATTAGAATACCTTCGCTAGCTTCTGCTGCATCTAAAATTCCTAATTCTGGTGGTGAGCAGAGCATACCGTAAGAAGTAACACCACGAATTTGGCTTTCTTTTATATGGAGTTCGCTTCCATCATGTCTATTTAATACTTTTGCTCCAGGTAATGCTACTGGAATTTTTTGTCCGACCACAATATTGCTTGCTCCACAAACAATTTGTCGAGCTTCACTTTTTTCATCGATTTTGATTTTTGTCAGGCGTATTTTATCAGCATTGGGATGGGGATTAATTTCAATAATTTCTCCCACCACTAAAGGTCCATTTATATCGCTGCCAAATTTTGTTACTTCTTCTACCTCAAAGGCCCCCATAGTAAGCTTATCGGCAACTTGGTTTGGACTGACGCCGCTTAAGTCTACATATTCAGATAACCAATCAAAAGAAAGCTTCAAGGTAATTATCCTTTTAAAATTGTTCTAAAAACCGCAAATCACTGGAATATAAATGACGAATATCATTAATTCCATATTTGAGCATGGCAAATCTCTCTACACCCATACCCCAAGCAAAACCACTGTATTTTTCTGGATCAATATTGGCTTCTGCTAATACATTTGGGTCAACCATGCCACAGCCTAATAATTCAAGCCATCCTCTATGCCCGCAAGTTCTACAACCACTGCCTGAACAAAAAAGACATTCTGAGTCTAACTCAGCACTTGGTTCTGTGAATGGGAAAAAGTCTGGTCTAAATCTTGTTTTTAAAGGTCGTCCAAATAAAATGCGAATAAATTCGTTTAAAACACCTTTTAATTGACCGAAAGTAACATTTTGATCAATTAATATGCCATCTGTTTGATGAAATAAAGGGTATTTGCGAGCAGTTACTTCTTCATTGCGATATACACGTCCTAAAGAAATAATTCTTATTGGTGGTTTTTGTTTTTCCAGTGCTCTTAATTGCACACAAGAAGTATGACTGCGCAGAAGTATTTGTGGACCTATATTAGTGTAAAAAGTGTCTTGACTGTCGCGAGCTGGATGATCCGCTGGCGTATTTAAAGCATCAAAATTGTAATAATCAGTCTCTATTTCTGGACCTTCTACCGCTGTGAATCCCATGCCACCAAAAATGGAAATAATTTCATTGCTTATCTGAGTAAGTGGATGCACATGTCCTAATTTGTTTCCAATTGCTGGCAATGTAATATCAATTTTTTCAGTTGATAATTTTGCTTGTAATTCTTTTTGTTCTAGCACCAGGCGCTGTTTTTCCAAAGCTTCTTGGATTTTTTCTTTTATCTGGTTGGCAAGTTGCCCAAAAAGGGGCCTTTCTTCTTTGCTTAATTGCCCCAAACCTCTTAAAACTTCAGTTAATGCTCCTTTTTGTCCTAGATATTTTAACCGGATGTTTTCAAGCAAATGCATAGAATCAAGCGACTCCAAATCTTTGAAAGCCTCTTGCTCGACCTGTGCTAATTTTTCTTTGAGCTCGTTAACGCTCACAAATACAATTCCTTATTTATTGACACTGAGCTTTTGATTCTATCAACAACCTCAATGCGATTGTGTAAAATAAAGAAACTAAATTTGAAAAAGTATTAGGGCGTATTAATTGGGAAGACATAGATCAAGAAATAAACAAGTAAAATCCATTCCAACCACGCGTGTATCGGTGATTGTGATTAATAACGATCGTAAAATCTTGTTAGTAAAACATCGTAAAGGCAGCAGGCAATATTGGGTTTTGCCTGGAGGGCGTTTGGAATATGGTGAAACATTTCAAGAGTGTGCTGTGCGTGAACTTAAGGAAGAAACAGGTTTAGACGTAAAAGTCGACAAAATGATCTTTGTGTCGGAGGCCATTGCCCCTGATAGATCTCGCCACATTGTCAATATATACTTATTAGCTCATGTGATTGGTGGGCAAATGCAATTGGGTGACGAAGCAGTTTTGACAGCTGTTGATTTCCTTTCAATTAACGAGTTAAAGAATTTGACTTTATATCCACCAATTGGAGAACACATACTCAAAGGTATGGATGGAAAATTTTCTAATGGCATTAAGTATCTAGGCAATATGTGGGTCTAAACTACAAGATCCGTCGGTTGTCAATTGGGTATTCCATTATTCTGTATTTAGGCAAGTAAATAGAATGTTGTATCATTGACTATCTTTGATGGTATTGGCAAATAGCGGGGACAATCTTATTATGGCTCAACAAAAGGGTATGAAGCGTGCAGCAAAAGTACTGAGGCGCAAACAAAAAAAGAGAGTCGCTGCTAAACAAGCTCAAGCAAAGAAAAAAGTTTATATAGCAAAAAAAGCACTTAAAGAAGAAGCCGAGCATAAGCATAAATAAGCTTTACCTTTAATAGCCGTATTGTTAAATTGACGGTTATTCTAATTATTAATATATGCAAAGCAAAAGAAATTTTCTTCATAGCCTTTTGCTGACTTATTTTGCTAGCTTTTATCTAATATCTTTCTCTTAAATATACAAAGCTTTGGGTATGAATACTTTATGGCTCACTTTGGAGTGTTTAAATGACAAGCGTAGAAAAAGACAAAGATAAAAAAGTAGCTGTTTTGCATGATAATACTGCCACACCCAGGGATGACAGACGTGTAAGAGGCAAGGCTTTAAGGGCAGCCATACCTTGCAAATCTCATGCTGGCTGGAAAGTATCTGCAGATAGACCAGATCCGCTGGATTTATTGAAACGAGCAGATAAAGGACGTATTGACGATTTAATACCAATTCGTTACGGACGCATGTTGCAATCTCCATTTACATTTTATCGTGGTGCAGCTTCAGTCATGGCTTCTGATTTAGCTACAACACCAATTTCTAAAATTTATGTACAGGCATGTGGTGATTGCCATGCTTTAAATTTTGGTGCTTTTGCCACACCAGAACGCAATGTTGCTTTTGATATTAATGATTTTGATGAAACATTGCCTGGTGCTTGGGAATGGGATATAAAAAGACTGGCAGTGAGCTTGGTATTGATTGCACGCGATAATGGCTTAAAACCAAAATATGGACTACAAGCTGCTGAAACAGTGACGCGTGCATATAGAGAAAAAATGGCAGAATTTTCGCGCATGGCCGTTTTAGATATCTGGTATGCCAAAGTTGAATGGGAGGGAGTCATAGCGCAACTTGCCGACACTCAACTTAGAAAAAATTTGAAAGAAGAATTGAAAAAAGCACAAAAGCATACAATGCAAAGTCATTATTTCCCCAAAATGACTCATGAACAGGATGGCCAGTATCTCATTAAAGATACCCCACCTCTTATTTATCATGTCAAAGATGATGGTGCATTTATTGACAGCGTGAAAAAAGGGCTTGAGATTTATAAAACTTCGTTGCAAGAAGATAAACAAAGACTATTAGATCGTTATCGCCTATGTGATATTGCTATTAAAGTAGTAGGCATTGGTAGTGTCGGCACAACGTGTGCTGTAGCTTTGATGATGGCACCAGATAATGAGCCACTTATGTTACAAATAAAAGAAGCAAATGCATCTGTACTTGAGCCTTATGCAGGTAAAAGTGCATTTGATAATCATGGGCAACGTGTTGTTGCTGGTCAACGTATTATGCAATCTGCTAGTGACATTTTTCTTGGTTGGATGCAATTGGATGGTGGGCGGCATTTTTATGTACGTCAATTACGCGATACTAAAGTAAAGTTGGTAACTAGTGAGTGGGAAAATAATCATTTAGTGGCTATGGCTGAAGTTTTAGGTGGCGTTTTAGCACGTGCTCATGCTCGCTCCGGTGACTCTGCTGTTATAAGCGGCTATCTTGGTGATACTGACGAATTTGATCGTGCTATTGCTGATTTTTCTGTTTCTTATGCTGACCAAATGGAAAAAGATCATGCTGCTCTTGGAGCAGCAGTGCGTTCTGGTCGTATTAAAGTAAAACTGGAAGAAGATACTTAGGTTTGTAAAGAGTACAATGAGTCTGAGGCTTTTAAAACGTGGAAATTGAAACAGCTAAAAATTCTCAGGAAATGGCATGCTCTACATGTGGACAAGAATTTGATTCGTCTATTGAAAATTGTCCAACTGATGGAACCAAGCTGACAATTATATCTTCTCAATTAGCACCAGGCACAATACTTGGTGATCGCTACGAAATTATTGAAACCGTTGCTGGCGGTGGCATGGGAAAAGTTTATAAAGCCCGTCATAAACTAATGAAAAGACTTGTCGCCATTAAAGCCATGCACCCTTTTTTAATAGCTAGTGGTGCTGCTCTCAAACGCTTCCAACATGAAGCTCAAGCTTTAAGTCAATTAAGTCACCCACATATTTTGACTGTTTTTGATTTTTTTATATCTGATGATAGTCAACCATATTTAGTCATGGACTATTTGGAAGGTACTAATCTAAGTGAAATATTAAAACAAGATGGCAAAATTGATGTTATGAGAGGGCTGTCCATATTTATTATGGTTTGTTCTGGACTTAATCATGCCCATGAAAAAAATATTGTTCATCGTGATATTAAGCCATCGAATATTATGCTTGTTAATATGGATGAAAATCCGGACTTTGTAAAAGTAATTGATTTTGGCATTGCTAAATTAACTAGTGAAGATGGCGTTGAGCCTACTAAGCTTACAACTACTGGTGATGTTTTTGGTAGTCCTGAATATATGAGCCCAGAACAATGTCGAGCTAGACCACTTGATGCTCGCTCTGATATTTATTCATTGGGCTGTGTGATGTATGCAGCATTTTCTGGTAAAGCACCATTTCCTGGACAAGATTCCATAGAATGCATGATGAAGCATGTAAATGACATGCCAGTGCCATTTAAAGATGTTGCTAAAGATTTAGTATTGCCACCTGGTTTAGAAGAAAGCATTTTTAAAGCCATAGCTAAAGAGCCAGAAAATCGATTTCAGTCTATGATTGAGCTAAAGGCAGCCTTGGAGTTAATACAAAAAGGTTTATTAGGTGAAACAAGTGAAAGTGAATCAGCTTTATTGCTAGAAAAACTAGGTACAAGTAAAAATACATCTGCCTTGCCGCAATTTATTCAAAACAAATTAAAAAATCTTGATCCACGTCTTTTATACACTATTGTGGCTATTGCCCTTTTAGCGATTATCAGCTTAATTGTGTTAATAAGCAATGAAAAACGAGTGCAAGTTTTATCGCCTCAGCCTCAAGCAGCACAGCAATATCAAAATACACAAGCGCAAAGCCCAGAAGCTTTATATGCTAGCTATCTACAACAAGGGCAAAAAGATTTTAATAACGGTAATTATTCTAGTGCTGGACGTTATTTTCGTGAAGCTCACAAGATATCCGAAGACTTCGGTCAAACAGATTTTCGTTTTATTGAAAGCATGCAGTGGTTAGGCAGAGTATATTACAAGCAAGGATATTTCCCTCAAGCAAAACAAAGTATTGAATGGGCTGCATCTGCCTATCGAGCTCGTTTGGGGTCGAAAGCACCACAAACTATATCCTGTGAAAAAGATTTAGCTATGGTTAAAAAAGCAATGTCTAATCGCTAAAATAAAAGTTCAAGTTTTTTCTCAGTAAATGACTGATATGCTATGTGCATGACAAAAAAGAAATCAACATCTTGGCATTTGTTTCTTGGCAAGACTTTATTATTGATGGCAGTATCATTGTCTTTGAGCTTGCCAGTTTTATCTGTGTCTGAAACTTCTTGGCAAAGTTATAGCAAGGCCGCAAATATGGCCTTTGATCAAGGACAAGCAAGTTCTGCTGAAGATTTATATCGTAAAGCATTAGCTGAAGCTAAAAAACATAAAGCCCAGCCATTAGATATTGCACATTGTTTAAATGCATTAGCTGCTACTTTATGTTTGCAAGATAAAACTGAAGAAGCCAGAAAGCTATACGAGCAATCGCTTTTGCTTATGGAGACAGCAGTAGGAAAAAATAATCCACAAATAGTGCAAACAATGCTTGATTTAGGTTCTGTTTATGAATCAGAAGGTAATCATAAAGCTGCTATGTCTCTTTATAATCGTGTTTTTGCTATTAATCAAAGGGCATTTGGAGCAGATAATGTAGAAACAGGCAAAGCTCTTCATCGCATGGCAAAAGTTGCTCATGCATCTGAAAAACAAAAAGATGCTCAAGCTTATTATAAAAAAGCTGTAGACACTCTTGCGGGCTCTGGTAGCAAGCGTGATCTTGAAGCATGTTTGTTGGACTATCAACGATTGCTAAAAGACATTAATGATTCAGAAGAAGCAAGATTGGTAATTGAAAAACTTAGTGAAATTAGTTCACAAAGACAAATGCAACGTTCAGTTGTAGGTACACCAGATGCAAACGATAATTCATCATCGTTTTGGCAATTACATTTATCTAAATCATCTATCAATCAACAAAATATACAAACAAATGAAGAGCAAAATGTTTTAGGTAGAGCACAAGAATCGGTAAGCTCTCCTTCTAGCATGACACCGATGTACAATACGTTGGCTGATGTTTACAACAAACAAAATCGCTACAATGAAGCGGAGCCACTTTATAAAACAATTATTGCTATCGACGAAAAAAGTTTGGGTAGTGATCATCCATCTGTAGGAGCTGATTTAAATAATTTAGCTGCTCTATATATTTCTCAAAAACGATATGATGAAGCAGAACCGTTATTAAAGCGATCTTTGACTATATATCAAAATGCATATGGTAATGATAATTTGCTGGTTATTAAAACGAAAAGTCTTTTAGCTTCTGTCTTAAATAAAAAAGGCAGCTTAGCTGATGCACAAGCTTTATACAAAAATGTTTTAGATACAGGACTCACGAATTTCGGACCAAATAATCTTGAAACAGCCAAAGCTTTAAATAATCTTGCTTATTTTTATTATCAACAAGGTAAATATACTGAAGCAGAAACAACTTATAAATGGGCAATAGCTAGTATAGAAGCAATTGTGGGGGATAATGATCCTATGTATGCTGCTTGTTTGTCTGATTATGTTCAAGTATTGCGTAAATTGGGCAAATTAGACGAAGTGCAAAAAATAGAACAACGCATAAGTTCTATATCAACTAAGCGCATTGAGCAATAGAAACAAACATCAAATTAATGTGCATGTATATGATATGAAGGGCGTTCTTTTGGGCTGGCTGCTTCATTTGTAGCTACTAATATTGGTTTGACTTTTGTGCCAACTAATAATTCATCGCTGCCATTTTGAGCTATTAATTCGCCCTCTTCTATATCACCAAAAATTTCGACCAAATCACCCATACTTTGCCCTTTTTTTACATTTACCCATTCAACTTTATTATTACGTATACAACAAACAAAAGTATCTAAAGTGGTAGATACTACAGCGCTAGTTGGAACAAATAAAGTTGGATTAGGACGACGAGTTGGCCAATATATTTCACAAAACATACCAGGTAATATTTTATAGCCAGGGTTTTCATAGTTAAGCTCTACTGGCATTGTTCTTGTGCTTTTATCTAAATAATTACCTATTCTAGCTAATGTGCCAGTAAACCGTTTGCCAGGATATGTAGAAACTGAAAATTGAATAGATGCTCCAGGTAAAACACCACTAGTATCGCGTTCTGGCACAGGAGCAACGATACGCAAAAGATCTAATTGTTGGATACGAACTATAGAAGGATAGGCCCCGGTTCCTAATGGCCCAACAAAACTACCAACATGCATATTGCGTTCAGTTATATAACCATTAAATGGTGCTGTTAATTTTAAATATGATGCAAAATCACCAAAATTACCTAATGCATTGCGAGCGGCACTGACATTATCTTTTAAAGCTGCAACTAAATTTTCTTGAGCAGCAACATTATTTGTCCATGTAGCAACTGCTTGTTTATCTTCTTCTACTTTTTGAGCAAGAACAATTACTTCATTGGTCGCAATAACACCGGGTACTAGTGATGCTGCTCTTACTCTTTGATAAGTAGAATCATCCGATAATAATTTTGCTTTTATTTCATCTAAGCGAGCTCTTACACTTGCTAATTTTGATTCACCTTCCGCTAAAGTGGCTTTAGCGGAAGCTAGTTTTGCTTGTGCTTCATCACGTCTAGCGATATATTCCGGTGCATACATTTCTACCATCAATTGATCTTTTTTGACAATTGAACCTCTATCTACACCAATCCATTTTATAAATCCAGGCACTTTAGGATAAATGAGTACATCTTGATATGCCTGGATTTCACCTGGTAATTGATCTTCTCTAAAAAGAGTTTTTTTGGTTATTTCTACAACCGGTAAATCAGAAATTTCTTGATGTTCTTCCTCTGGATGTTTGTTAAATAAAAACTGATAAATAACAAAAGCAATTACTGCTATTAGTAATACTGCGACACTTGCTTTAATCCATGAACTATTTAAAGATGAGCGATTTGAAAAATTCACGATTTAACTATTCTCCACGATCATCAGGATGTAAGGATGGTGATATGAGCGGAACTTTTTCTTGAATAATAGCAAATACTAATGGCAAAAGCGTTAAAGCAGAAAGAGTCGAACATGCTAAGCCACCAATTACCGCGCGACCAAGTGGTGCACCAGTACCGGCACTTAATGCCATTGGTATCATACCGGCTATCATAGCAAAGGAAGTCATTAAAATTGGACGCATGCGTTGCTCAGCGGCAGCAATAGCAGCTTTGTCTGCTGGCATTCCTTCCTGGCGATGTTTTTCAGCAAAAATTACCAACAAAATGGCGTTTGATATACCAATACCTATGGACATAATTGCACCCATAAATGATTCTACATTTAAAGTAGTACCGGTTAAAAATAAAGCTAGAAGCACGCCTGTTAAAATTGCCGGTACTGTCGATAAAACAGCTAGCACCATTCGTGGTGCTTGGAAATAAGCTGAAAGCATCAAAAATATTACTATTACTGCTAAAACCAAACCACCAAATAAATGTTCAAATGTATTTTTCAATAGTGGTATTTGTCCGACTACATCGACAAATACTCCCCTTGGTGGAGCACCCACGCGTTTGACAGCTTCTTGTACCATTTTGCCAACATTTCCTAAGTCTTTGCCAGAAAGATTGGCGGTGAGTGAGACCATGCGCATCATATTGTAACGATCATATTCACCTATAGTGGTGCCGTATTCAACTTTAGCTACATCTCCAATTAACGGGTGTTGCATATTAGCTCGGCCCATTGTGGGAAATTTGTCTATATCATCTTTGCTCTTAATTTGATCTTGCGGTACTTGTACCTGTACTTGGTATGACACGCCGCTATTTCTATCTTTCCAAAAACTCAATAGAATAAAACGACTGGAAAAATAAGCTGGCAATAAAGAATTACCAATTTGCAGTGGTGTAATACCTAATTGTCCAGCCAATTCGCGATCGATTTTAATATCACAAGTTGGATATTCTTGTGGTTGTCCCCATTGCAAATCTCTGATGTATGGAATTTTTATGATTTCTGCTTTTATTTTTTTAGCAAATATTCTATCTTGAATTAGATCGTGCCCCCTCACATTTATGCAAATAGGCGTAGGAGAACCTAGATTCATTACTTGGCTAACAATATCGCCTGGTTCAAATGAAAATAGAACACCTGGTAATGCTTTTGCTAAACGACGACGCACCTTATCTTTAAAAGCATTTAAATCTATATTAGTGCCTTCTTTCATTCTTAAATCCATTACTGCTTGATGTGGTCCGGAAGTCCATAAATAAGCAGAAGATATGGGAAACATGGGTGGTTGTTGTCCAGCATAACCAAGCGTTTTGTCAATTACGCCTGGTCCAGCTTCCGCTTTAATTTCATCTATGGTTTTGCGCACAATGGCCTCTAAAACTTCTACTCTAGTTCCGGTGGGTGCACTTATCCGTACTCGAAATTCTGTCGAATGTGGATCGGGAAACATTTCTTGTCCAATTAAGTTATACAAAATAACTACTGCGGAAACTGTGGCAAATAAATATATAGGAATTAAAAAATTACGCCGAGGCATTAAGAATGTTACTAGTGATTCTAGCTTATGTCTCCAGGTATCGGTAAAGTCTTTTTTCTCACTGTGACTTTTTCCTTTTAATATCCAGACGCACATCACTGGCACAAGCGTAGTTGAAAATGTAAATGAAGCCATCATGGTAAATCCAACTGCCATAGAAAGCGGCACAAATAAATTGCGAGTGATACCGGTCATAAAAAATGAAGGTACAAATACTGCTACTACCGTAAGCATGGCTAAAAATCTTGGCACCATAGTCTCTATTGATGCTTCATATACAGATCTGCTCACTGACTGTCCACTAGCAATATGACTGTGAACATTTTCAATTACTACTGTTGCCTCATCCACTAAAATTCCAATAGCTAATGCCAAGCCGCTTAAAGTTTGAATATTGATAGTTTGTCCTGTTGCCCACAATAAAACAGATGCTAATAAAAGAGAGCAAGGGATTGTCGTTACAACAATAGCTGTACTTCTAATATCTCGCAAAAAGAGCAATATCATTAAGCCAGGTAATAATGTGCCCATCATGCCTTCAAAAGCTACATCGTTAATTGCATCACGTACATACTTTGATTGATCGAATTCATAACTTATTTTTACATCGGTAGGTAATACAGCTTGCATATCCGGCAAAGCTTTTTTAACTGCATTAACCACTTCTACCGTGGAAGAATCAGCTTTTTTTACTACCGGCAGATATACAGTTCGCCTATCTTGAAAGAGCGCGTATCCTGCCAAAATATCATCCGAGTCTTCCACAGTACCAATGTCACGGATGAAAATTTGTGGACCAGGACCAGTTCTCACTGGCAAATAATCAAGCATATGAATATCTGGCAAATCAGTATCTACTGGTGCTATACGCATAAGGCTGCCGGTCCTGACATTACCAGCTGGCGTAATTACGTTGCCAGTTGCTAGCGTATTTACAATTTCATCGCCGGATATGTTGTAACGTCTTAATTTGTTAGCGTCTACGTTAATTACAATTGTACGGATATTGCCACCAAAAGGTGGTGGAGCTTGTACGCCAGGTACAGTAGCTAGAGCCGATCTAACACGCACATAAGCTAAATCTTGCAATTTTTGTACGCTTTGTGTTTGAGAAGAAAGTACTAATTGACCGACAGGTAAACAACCTGGATCAAAACGTAAAATAAAAGGATTGAGTGTGCCCTTGGGCATAAGACTTGTAGCTCGATTGCACATAGCTACTATGCATGCCATAGCAGCAGACATATCAGTTTCTGGGTGGAAATATATTTTCATTACAGCTACGTTTTGCACAGAGCGGGACTCAATATGTTCTATGCCCGGTACGTATAAGAAAAATAATTCATAGGTGGATACTAAATAACCTTCCATTTGGTCTGGTGCCATACCACCATAACCTTGAATTACATAAATGGCTGGAATGTTTAAATTAGGAAAAATATCTTGCTTCATACTGGTCAAAGCAAGCGTGGCAGTAAGAATAATAGAAATAACTGCCATTAAAACAGTTATTGGGCGGCGCAGCGCTGTCGCTACTATGTTCATTTGCTAGCTACTCCTTCGGCTGCTTCCACCAATGACAAAAATGGCTTTAAATTACCTTGCACATAACCTACCGCTAAAATAGATCGCCAAACTTCCACTTGTGCTAAAGCATCTTCTACTTCTGCTTTTGCTAATATGCGTTCTGCTTCAGCTACAGATACCATATTAGTTAATCCAGCTTTGTAGCGCTCTAATACTTTTACTTCATTCTCACGAGCCGCTTCAACTAATTGTGGTGTTTCATCAGCAATTTTTCTTGCTTCGTTTAACAAAATGCGAGCTTGTGCATCTTTTTTCTCTAATATCTGAATTGCCAGATCAAAATTAGCTTTTTCAGCCATCTCGCTTGCATATGCTGCTCTACGTTCAGCTTTAATAGAAAAAATTTCCATTATTGGAAAACTTACTTGTAGTCCAGCCATCCAATTAGCTACTTGTGGAATAGCACCGGCAGCAACTGGTGGAGACTGATGTTGTGCACCACTTCCTCTTCCCCAAAATGCAGAGTTAAACCAAAGATGAGGATACCATGTGCGATCTATTACATGTACGCGTGCTGCTCGAGTTATGGTTGCCGATTGATTGACTAAAGCTAATGGATGAGTAGAAAAATCCATTTTGACAGGTATAGTATATCTGCGCGTTGGTTTTTTTATCAACGCATCTGGCACAACTTCAATTTGGCTACCGGCAATTCCCATTCTCTCTGCTAAATCTACTTTTGCTAATTCGTAGGCACGCTCTGCCTTAATCAAACCAATTTTAGTATCAGAAACATCAAAATCTGCTCGCGCTGCATCCACTCCTGGTCTTAAGCCAGCATCGACTTGAGATTTAACAGCAATAGCTGCTGCTTTCATTCGATCGTAAGCTGCTTGAGTAGAAATAATTGTTTGTTGTGTTGCTATAGCATTTAAATAACTATCAGCACATACATAGGCGACATCCAATTCTGTTAATTTCAAGTTGTTTTGTGCAAGTTTATGAGCAGCTCTAGCGTATTCCACATTTGCTCCCCGTTTGCCGAAATCATACAAAAGCCAATTAAAATTGGCAGCATAATTGGAGCTAAAAATAGATGACATGCTAGAGCTAGATGTCACTTTTCCAGATTGTATTGGAATAGCGTCTAAATTTTGTGATTGCGGCAAAACTATACCAGCAATAACATTTTGTGTATTACGTGCTTCTTGAATCGCCAAATCAAAATTGGGCAAATAAGCAGTTTTAGCTAAAGTAATATTTGCTCTTGCTGCTTGTATTCGAGAAATAGCATTTTTGATATTAGGATAATTGGCAATGGCAAGCTCAACAGATTCACGTAATGTAAAAGTTTTATTGATTGTGGCAGAAAGGAAATGTAATTTTGGCATAGGCAAATTGCCTTCTTTGGCAAGGGCTGGCATATGAGAACCAAACCAAAGAAAAATAATTACATTTGCAAGGGCTATAAATAATACGCTTTGCAACACCTTGTCTGCCTAATTTACTAGTAAAAACAATAGTAATTTTACAGAAACTAAAGGGTAAATTTCAGGAATATATAGGTTAAGGCAATTTTAAATAACTGATTTATCCACTAAGACCTTTGCCAAACTCAAATGTAGTTTTACCAATAATAATTTCAGATCCTTCTTGAGCACCTTTTGCAACCAATGCGTCTATTACACCGATGGCTCTTAGCGCAGAAAATAAGTGATGTAATGATTCTGGCGAGCGTAAATTTGTCACTGAAACAAGTCTTTCCACCCGGTCGCCTATCACAGTAAAAGTGTTTTTCTTTCTTTCGATATCAAAACTACTACCACCATGATCATAAGCTTTTGAATCTTCATAGATATTTGTTATTGCCTCTAATTTTGGCAATTTACTTAAAGCCTCAAAAATAAGATTTTTTAGACCGTTAATACCAAATGTAGTGGCACATGAAATGGTTTCTATGGCAAGTGGCGCTTCAAATTCTGGTAAACGTTTTTGCCATTGTTTTTTTATGGAATCAATTGTCGAGGCAATTTCATCAGCTGGCAATAAATCAGCCTTATTTAAGGCTAAAATTTGTGGTCTATCAGCAAGCTCTTTGTTATATAGATATAACTCTTTATTTATTGTAGTGATTTCGTCCATGACATTGCTAGAAGATATATCGACCATATGAATTAAAATGCGTGTTCTTTCAATATGGCGCAAAAATGTTTGTCCTAAGCCAATTCCAGCAGATGCCCCTTCAATTAAGCCAGGTATATCGCACAATACATATGCATCTTTTCCTTGCGCATCTCCTTCTGGTCTTTTTAATACACCTAAATTAGGGGATAGTGTAGAAAATGGATAATCAGCAATTTTAGGGCGAGCATTAGTCAAAATTGATAATAGTGTTGATTTACCAGCATTAGGTAGTCCAATAATACCTACTTCGGCAATGAGCTTTAAAGTAAGTTCTAATTGTCTGGCAATACCTGGTTGACCGGGCTCGCAATGATAGGGCGACCTATGGGTGGGAGATGCAAGTCTAGAATTGCCTCTGCCTCCACGTCCTCCTTCAGCTACTAATACTTGATCATTATTATTAGTCAAATCAGCAATAACATCGTTAGTCTCAGTATCTTTTACTATTGTCCCTACTGGCACATAAATTATTAAATCAATGCCGCTTTTACCAGATTTATTTTTAGATCCACCCTTGCCACCATTTTGAGCAATAAATTCTTTGTTGTAATTAAAATCTAGAAGTGTATTCATATTGTTAGATGCTTTTATAAATACATGTCCGCCGCGGCCACCATCGCCACCAGCTGGACCTCCCATTGGCTCATATTTGTCTTGTCTCCATGCTACAAGTCCATTGCCCCCGTCACCGGAGCGGATTTTAATAGCTACTTGATCAACAAATTGGCTCATGTCGAGCATTTCCTATAGGTTAGTTTAATTAAACCACTACCTTTAATGTGGTTTTCCCCACTGCTTATAGATCTATATGTATATAGATCTAAGAATAGATCTTTACTAAATCTCATATTTTGATTATCTTAGATATATATCAGGGCATTTTATTGGATGTACCGCACTCAGGAGGATTTTCCCTTGGCTGACGACAATAGAGTATCAATACATGAAAAATCTAGAGGTGAGACCATTAATGTTTACATTGGTGAATATGCTGGTCGTAAATATTTGCATGTTCGCGAATGGTATCTAGACAAGGATCAAGAAGAAAAGCCGACAAAAAAAGGCGTAGCTATTCCTATAGAAAAGGTAGATGCTTTACTTGAGGCTGTATCGAAAGTAATGCCTAAAGAAAAGAAGAAATAAATTAGTCAAATCTATCTGGTCTTTTATCTCTGGTGTTAAAGAAAAACATAAACTTAAAACGCAATACAAATGTATTTGCTTCATTATTATTGTTATTTTCATTGGCTAGCTCCCAAAGTCTTGCTCGCTCTGTGCTAATTGCACCTCAAGCCGCCAAACAGGGGCAAACCATAGAAATAATAGTAGAGAAAGATAAAGATAGCCGGCAGCCCTATTTATCAGCCACTGGTGGGTCAATGAGCGATGGCGACTATCCTTATATATCATTCAATGGCCATAATTTTAAAACTTATCTACAATCGTCTCAAAATAAGGATAATTTGAGTTCATATAGAGCTTTAATTGTTATTCCTGCTAATTTAAAGCCTGGTAATTATTCTATTATTTGTGATGGTTATGAGCACAAAATAAAAGTGCAATTTTCCAATTTTCCAGTGCAAAGAATTCATTTGCCTAGCACTAAAGACAATTTCATTATGTCTGCCGGTGAAGAAGAAGCAGTAGATAAAGCTAAAGCAACGCAAAGCAATGAAAAATTATGGCATGGTACGTTTAAAGCTCCGTCTAAAGCTAGAATTAGCGCCAAATATGGATTGAGACGCATAGTCAACGGAAAATTATTAGACGATTATTTCCATTCTGGCTTGGACTATGCCGGTAGCTTAGGTAGCCCAGTTTATGCTACTCAAGGTGGCAAAGTCATTCTTGCTCATAAAGGCTGGCGTTTGCACGGCAATATAATATGTATAGATCACGGACAAGGTGTTGTATCCTTTTATATTCATTTAAAAGACATTCTGGTAAAGCAAGGTCAATTAGTCGACAGCGGGCAACAAATAGGCAAGGTAGGGCAAACAGGGCGTGCTAATGGACCACATTTGCACTTTAGTATCTATGTGAACAAAGATGCAGCCAATCCCCAGGATTGGTTTACCAAGGTTTTTTAAAAGAAAGTCGAAATTTCAAATGCAAATTAGCTCAATGTCAGAAGATGACTTAAAAATAGCAGTTAAATTTGCTGCTAATGAAGGTTGGAATCCAGGACTAAATGATCAGCATACTTTTTGGCAGGCAGATCCGGGTGGTTTTTTCAAAGGTGTAATTGATAACGAAATAATATCTACCATCTCTGGTGTTACTTATGGCGATGCATTTGCTTTTATCGGACTTTATATAACTAAGTCTGCTTATCGGGGCAAAGGTTATGGAACCAGGATTATGCGCAAATGTCTTGATTATATTGATAATCGTAATTGTGGATTAGATGGTGTAATTGCTATGGTTCACAAGTATGAAGAATTTGGTTTTACCTCGGCTTGTAGAAATACCCGCTTTATAGGAAAAGCTAATATAAGGTCAATACCAAAACATATTTCGGATCAAATTATTGATTTAACTACCTTAGATTTTTCACTTGTTCAGCAATTTGATTCAAAAATATTTTCAACCAATCGGTCTAGATTTTTAAAATCCTGGATTTCTCAACCTAATGCTTATGCTCGCGCGCTGGTGCAAAACAGATCGCTGCTTGGTTATTATCTGGCAAGACCTTGTCTTGAAGGTTTTAAAATTGGTCCTTTATTTGCTCAAGATCAAGAGATAGCTTCATATCTTTTAGATGATGCAGGTAATCATGTTGCTGGAAGCAAAATAATGTTAGATGTATTAGGAGCTAATCATAAAGCTTATGAGTTAGCTAAAAGCCGTGGTTTATTGCCAGACTTTCAAACTGAGCGCATGTACACAAAATCAGATCCATTGAAGCTGTCCGATCATATATTTGGTATTACTAGTTTTGAATTGGGGTAAAAATTGCTTACAAAAAAGCAAGCACTACCGAAGAAGTGCTTGCTTTTTATGACAATTACTCTGTTAGCTTAATTGTGTTTTCCAGAACACATCTTTAATTGCTTTGGCTGAGCTGGACTCAGCATTAATCATCACTGATGCTGGTGCAAATAAAAATACACCATCGCCAATGCGTTGTTGATGTCCGTCTATTGCATGAGTTGCTCCAGATAAGAAGTCAACAATTCTTTGTGATTGTTCATTATCTAAAAGATGCAAATTGAGCAAAACTGAACGACGTCCACGTAAATGATCCACTATCTCAAGCGATTCTTCAAAAGTTCTAGGTTCAATTACCATAACTTCAGAAGATGGTTGAGCATTAGGATGATCAACGACTTTGGAATTTGTATTTGAGCTGATGACTTTATGGCGATCAATTGGTTGTTTTTCAAGAGCCAATTGCCCATTAGTTGCATATACATCGTCACTAGTTTCAAATAAATCCTCAAAGTCTTCTTGGTCGTAGTTATCTGATGGACCAAACCAGAAACTCTTGAATTTTTGAACTATACTCACAACCGTCCTCCTTACTTCTATCCTTATCAGGCTATTGCCGACATATCACCACAATATGCAGCCGATCTATTAGCCTCCCCTTGATTTGTTGATACCAAAAATTGCTTGTCCGAGCCTAATCATTGTGGACCCGCAGGCTAAAGCTTCTTGATAATCCTGGCTCATGCCCATGGAGAGCTCTTTAAGGGCTAGTCCATAAGTAGATTCAAGCTCATCTCGTAAAGCTTTTAAGCCATTGAAACACTGACGCCAAATTTGAGTATCACTTTCAAATGGTGCCATTGTCATAAGTCCTTCAATGCTTATATTCGGTAAACTAAGTATTTGTTTAAAACTTTTTTTTATCTCTTCTGGCGTAAACCCGCCCTTATTGTCATCCCGATGTAGTTTCACTTGCAGCAAGATGGGTTGTGTAACGGAATTTTTCT
Source organism: Candidatus Obscuribacterales bacterium (assembly GCA_020054205.1). Classification (GTDB taxonomy): domain Bacteria; phylum Cyanobacteriota; class Vampirovibrionia; order Obscuribacterales; family Obscuribacteraceae; genus JAGVLS01. The sequence goes on from JAGVLS010000026.1 coordinate 82,686, forward strand.
GAGCTTGCTTACTAATTTCATTAGCCAAATTGAATGAATCAACTGAATGTATCAAAGCAAAATTACCAACCACATTTTTTACTTTGTTAGTTTGTAGATGGCCGATAAAATGCCAATTTATTTTTTCACTCATTTCGTGAGAAATAAGTTTGCGTTTTGATAAAGCATCTTGTACTCGGTTTTCACCAAATTCAGTGACACCAGATTGAAATGCTTCTTCAATTTGTTCGATAGATGCATTTTTAGAGACAGCAACAAGGGTAATTGGGCGATTACCCAAAGTCTCTTTTATGCGAGCTAGGTTATGAGACACACTCATGCCTTTCTATAGAAGCTAGTGCATCATGGGTGATGCCACCGTCAACGCCTACTATTAACGCTCGCAAACGGGTAATTTGTCAAGTCAAAATTGCAGATTTTCTAAAAATATTTTTTCTTGCATCGACAATAATTTTGTTACCGTAAATTTTGATCTCGTTAAGAAGCAGAACCAGAGTCAGTTTTTACTGGTATCACAAAAAAAATTTTCAGAAAATATATAAAGGTTAATTTTCAAAGTGTGAACTGATTAATGCAAGAGAATATATAGCTGCTGTTTCTGATCTGAGAATTCTTGGACCTAAAGATACAGATTTCCAACCAGACTTTATAGCTAAATCAATTTCTTCGTTTGTAAAACCACCTTCGGGACCTAGTAACACTGATACCTGATTTGGTGCCTCATCATTTAACTCATCTAGTGCAGATCTAAGCGCTAATACATCAGCACGCTCAATGCATATAAACCCGACATTAAATTTATGCTTAATAGTTAAGCTTTGGAGGCATTGCTTGAATTTTATTGGTTCCACTATAAGTGGTATCGTCCATCTTTCACATTGTTCGGCAGATTCTTTCAAAATCGTTTGCCAGCGACTTCTTTTATGATTGGATAATCCTTCATTAGCCTTGATGACAGTGCGTTCTGTAATTAGAGGAATAATTTGGTCTGTCCCGATTTCTGTAAGTTTTTCTAGGCAAAAATCAAATCGGCTTCCTTTGATGAGAGGAATTATGACTGTAAATGAAGGTAATTTTGCTTGAATTTGTTTTTCTATTTTTATCACCTGGCAAGTGATATTTTTTTTGACCAGGTTTACAAGAGAGCATTCCCATAATTCACCTGAATTGTTCAAAAGCCTAATGATATTGCCCGCTCTAAGCCTTAGCACTAGCGTTATCTGTTTGATAATGCTAGCTGATTTAATAGTAAAACTATAAGGCAAAGATGTCTCTGCAATTGATATTACATTAGGTTCTATATCTTGACTGCTGATAAAAAAACGTGGGATTTGCATAATTTATGATTTTGTTGACATCTGCTTGGATGATATAATTTCAGCCCTAGGAAATACTCCTAATAGATAGATGTTTCTATTATTGCTCTTTTGTAAGTCAATATGGACAAAAGATATGGAAACACTTAATAGGAAAATTGGTTGAGCAAAAATATGGATTTAAAAGAATGGTTCGCAAACAGGCAAAAACGGCAGGAGTATGCCCAGGTTAAACAACCCCTGACAACGGAAGAATATTGTGCATTATGGACACAATGCTTTCAATGTAGGGAATTGCTTTATACTCGTGACTTAAGAGTTAGCTTGTACGTATGCCCTAAATGCCAATACCATTTTCGCATTGGTGCAGAAGAACGCATTGAGCAATTAGCTGATCCAGATACATTTGTCGAAATAGATGCAAATTTGATTTCATCGGATCCATTAGGTTTTGTAGATAGCGAACCTTATCCAGTAAGACAAAAAGAAGCAAGCAAAAAGTCTGGTTTGAAAGAAGCTATTATCACTGGCACCATGAAAATCAATGATTTGCCAGTTGCTATTGGTTTTATGGACTTTGGGCATTTTGGTGGTTCTATGGGTTCTGTTGTTGGCGAGAAAGTTACTCGCTTGATTGAACATGCTCAAAGCAAATCACTACCCGTTATTATTATCAGCAGCTCTGGTGGAGCTAGAATGCAAGAAGGTATTTTAAGTCTTATGCAGCTAGCAAAAACAAGCTCTGCTTTGAAATCATTTCATGATGCTGGTTTACTTTATATTTCCATACTGAGTGAGCCAACTTTTGGCGGCGTTACAGCTAGTTTTGCCATGCTGGGCGATATTATTATTGCTGAGCCAGGCGCGCGTGTTGGATTTGCTGGACGACGCGTAATTGAACAGACTATAAGACAAAAATTGCCAGCCGATTTTCAAACAGCAGAATATTTATTGAAACACGGACAAGTAGATATGGTTATCGAAAGAGCAAAAATGCGAGACATTTTGGCTAAACTTATTGTTTTCCATGGTGCTCATGATAAGAGAGAAAATCATTCAAGTATTCAACATGAAAAAAGCAAAAATAAATCAGAATCTACCTTATCAAGTCGCTAAGGAGCGAATAAAATGGCCACTCAAGAAAAAAAATCGCTACCATTAGAATTTGAACAGCCTTTAGTATTATTGGCTCAACAAATTGAAGCCTTAGAAAAACAACTTCAAGAAACCCATAATCCAGAACTAGATGAAGATTTAAAACGTTTGCATGAACAATATGGTAATTTGAAACGTTCTTTATATAGTAATTTAAGACCAATTGATCATTTAGCTTTAGCAAGACATCCCCAACGTCCTTATACTCGTGATTATTTTGAACGTTTTGATCCAAATTGGTTGGAATTGCATGGCGATCGCAAAGGTGCTGATGATCCAGCCATGGTTTGTGGATTGCTTAATATCAATGGGGTAAAAATATTAGCTATTGGCACTCAAAAAGGTCGTAGCCTAAGAGATAAACAGCATTGTAATTTTGGTATGCCACAACCTGAAGGATATCGTAAAGCTTTGCGCTTTTTTCAGCATGCTGAAAAATTTGCCTTGCCGGTAGTGACCTTAATAGATACTCCTGGGGCATATCCAGGCATGGCAGCTGAAGAGCATAACCAAGCTGAAGCCATTGCTGTCAATTTGAGGGAACTTTCTGGGCTAACTGTTCCGGTAATTGCTATTGTCACTGGCGAAGGCGGTTCAGGAGGTGCATTAGGTATTGGTGTTGCTAATAGAATTTTGATGTTAGAACACTCGGTTTATTCGGTAATATCACCAGAAGGTTGCGCTTCCATTCTTTGGCGATCGGCTGACAAAGTTGCTGAAGCTTGTAATGCTATGAAAATGACAGCTAAAGAAATTCAAGCTTTAGGAATAGTTGATGAAGTTGTGGAAGAACCTTTAGGTGGAGCACACCATGATTATGATTTAGTTGCAAAAAACTTAGGCAAGGCTTTAGTTAAACACATTAAAGAACTAAGCAAATTATCGCGGGCAGATTTACGCAAAGACAGACAAAATAAATTCCGTAAAATAGGTGCTTTTGTAGAAGCAAAATAAAATATACTTCTCCATTTACTTGTTGTGTTTTTAAATACGTAATAAATTGCAAAAAGTTCAAAGAAAAGTAATTAAATAACAAAATTAATTTAGTAGTGCTGTTAAGTCTTTGCAATTAAAGCTTGATGGCTAGTCGTCGTCGTATTGCTTTGTCAGAATTTTGTTTATTTTTCTGACCTTTTTACGCGTTGTAAAACATGTAGGGAAAAGGATCACTTGACTGATCCCACAAAGAAGATATATGCGTTATCGATTTTGCTGGTTGTTTTACTATTTAGCGAGTGTTGCATATTTTGCTAAAAGTGATTGTACTTCACTGCTTTTGCTTTCTTTGCTGGATATTTGTTTGAGTAAGTTGACAGCATTAGTATAGTGCTTATTTTTCGCTTCTTTTTTTGCTAAGCGTAAATATATTGAATTCAACATTTTTTGCTCTGAATTAGTCAATTGTTTAAAATGTGCTTTTGTTTCCAGCAAACTTCGTGCTTGATCTAATTTGTTCTGTGCAACTAGTCCTTCTATATCTATCATTTTTTCAATGGAATCTAATTTGCCACCTTTTTTCATGATTTTATTTATTGTCGGCTCATTTATGACTAGAAATAATAATGAAGCAAATAAAAATATAGTCAGTATTCCCGGCAATATTTGTTGGAATAAAGCCATAAAGCGGACTGTAATTGGAATTGAAATGGAAGTTCTTCTGTTTCCTTCTTGATAAATATGGCTGTTTGTAGAGGTGTTAAGAATAAGCGTGGTCTCGTCTTCTTTTTTCTTTTTCTTTTCTCGCCTTTTTCTTTTCTTTTCCTTTTCATCAGGACTAACTTGAGTTTGTGCTTGAACTTCTAATTTTTTACTTAGTGCTTTGGTAAAAACATCTTGCATTTCAGAATTAGCGGCTTCGACAAATTCAGATTGCTTTTTCATGATTAGTTCTGCAATTTGATTGCTGCTAGGAAAAACATTGAGCAGTTCTTCTTTCTTTCCGCAAGCACTTTGTAATGCTTTCCAAAATTCGTCAATGCTTTGATAGCGATCATCTACCTGTTTAGTTAGAGACTTTTGAACTACACTTTCTAAAAACGGTGGAAAATCTAAATCTGGTCTAGCTACATTTAGCGACGGTGGTGGTTCTTTTACATGCATGGACATAACTGTATATACATCTTTGCTGCCAAAGGGGGCTTTACCAGTCAATGCTTCATATAACACTACACCTAATGAATAAACATCACTGCGATGATCAATTTTTAGACCATCACATTGTTCTGGGCTCATATAAGTTGGACTACCACAAATAGTGCCAGTTTTAGTTATTTTACTAAAAGTATCTTCGCTTTCTTGAAAGAATTTTGCTATGCCAAAATCAACTACTTTTAAAGGCAAAACTCCATCTGGACCATCTTCGATAACTATATTTTCTGGCTTAATGTCTCGATGGACAACCCCACATTTATGAGCTTCTGATAAAGCTTGGCATACTTGATCAAATACCAATAAAATTTCATCTACTGTCAAACAGCCGCTGCGCTTAATGAGATCGGCAAGATTTTTGCCTTTGAGCAATTCCATTACCATGTACGGCTGCCCAGAGGGTAAAACACCATAGTCATATAATGTGGTGATATGTGGATGATTTAGGCGGCTGGCAGCCTTTGCTTCTGTTTGAAAACGCTTAAGAGAAACCTCATCAGAGACTAATTCATCATGTAATACTTTAATGGCTACTTCTCTACCTAAAGGCTCTTGGCTAGCCTTGTAAATTGTGCCCATAGAGCCTTTAGCTAATACAGAATCAATTTTGTAACGGTCTTGGATGCTTTTGCCTACTAGAGGATCTTTGCTTAAAACAATAAGCCGAGAAGAATCTTTAGGGCAAAATTCTTGCTCATCCTCAAACTGAAAGTTGCAAACAAGACATAGCTTCATAGTGAATTAGATTAACTTTGTGATGCTGTCACCTTTAAGATAAACTTACCCAGACTAAAAGACTGCAAATCAGAGATTATAAGACTAAGCTAGATGTATCAATTTTTAATAGCATTTCTTAAATTACCATTACAACTAACACTTTTCCTTCTATTACTATTACATTATGGTTCGGCAGTAATTATGCATTTCAATAGCTTCCTCTAATGACAGACAAATCTAAAGATATAAATTCAGCTGGCAGCAAATTGCCTTTGCTTCTCATATTTCTGACCGTATTTATAGACTTAGTTGGATTTGGCATTATTATTCCAATATTGCCCACTTTTGCTGAGAAATTTGGTGCTGATGGACTGGGCGTAGGGCTATTGCTTATGTCTTATTCACTTATGCAATTTATATTTACGCCAATATGGGGACGCTTGTCAGACAATATTGGCAGACGTCCTGTTTTGCTTATTAGTCTAACCGCTTCAGCCATAGGCTATTTAATTTGGGGCTTTGCTGGTAGCTTAAGCATGCTTTTTGTCTCTCGCATTGTTGCTGGCTTTGGCAACGCTAATATCGCTGTTGCTCAAGCATATATAGCTGATATTACGACAGCTGAAAATCGTGCTAAAGGCATGGGTTTAATTGGGGCAGCCTTTGGACTAGGATTTGTACTAGGACCAGCTATTGGAGGGCTAATTAGTCATTTTGCTCATGGAAATGTTGGACCAATTGGCTTTGTAGCTGCTGGATTTAGCTTGCTTGACTTAATTCTAACTGCTCTGTTATTACCAGAACCAAAAAATCGCAGTCAGGCTGGACATGAGCGTTTTGTTTTTGATCCAGGTTTTTATTTTAAAACTCTTTTTGATCCAAAACTAAGAGTGCCTCTAGCGATATTTTTTATTTCAACTTTTGCATTCTCCAACATGGAAGCAACGCTTGTGCTTTTGACGGAGCGTTGGTTTAATTTTAATACAGCAGATAATAGTTGGATGTTTACATACATAGGCTTTCTTATTGTTTTAGTACAAGGTGGATTAATCGGGCGTTTGTCAAAAAAATATGGAGAAAAACACTTAATTTCTATTGGTTGTATTTTAGTTGCTGCTGGGCTTTTATTGACACCATTTACTAAACAGGTATTTGTTTTATATGGTGCTTTAGCATTGCTTGCTTTTGGATCTGGCATCAACAACCCATCAAACCAAAGTATTTTGTCTAAATTAGCAAGTAAAGAAAAGGTGGGTGGCGTTTTAGGAGTTGGACAATCTGTCTCTACATTAGGAAGAATATTAGGACCTATTTGTGGTGGTGCTGCATTTCAATATCTTGGGTTAGCCAGTCCATATTATATTGGTGCAAGTGTGATGTTAATTGCCTTTTGTTTGAGTTTATTATTACCAGCAAGCTCGGATATGAGCTAGATAATACTTTTATTTGTGTCTATATTTCTTTATTTTCGAAAGACTATTCAAACTAGCCTCAATTGCAGGATGATTGCTACCAAGAAAATCTTCTTCTATAGCAATCAATCTTTCGTATAAAAGCTCAGGGTTTGAAAAATGATCACTATCCAAAGCTAATTTACTGAGCTTTGTTGAGACAAAAATATTTGTAGGCGCAAGATTTTTTGCTGTAATGGAAAGTGATTTTTTCATAAGAGCAAATGCTTCTTTATCTTTGCCAAGTATAAAATAAACATTGGCTAGATTATTGGCGTTTTGAGATATGATTGGACTTAAAGGTGATAACGTACTTTCTCTAATTGCCATAGATTGTTCAAAGAGAGAGGCAGCTTCACTAAAATTGTTTTGGTTGAAATACAACTGAGCTAAATTAGCAAGGCTATTGGCATATTCTGGATGTTTTTCACCTAATATTTTTGCTTTTATGTGAAGACTACGTTTGTACAAATCAGCTGCTTGTTGGTATTTGTGATTGTCCATATATAAGATAGCTAAATCGTTTGCTGTATAAGCAACATCTAGACTTTCTTTTCCAAGAACATCTTCTTTTATTGATAATGACTGCAAATATAATGATTCTGCTTGACCAAATTTGCCTTGATTTACATTTTCAATGGCAAGTTTGTCTAAGGCATAGGCATTTTCTAACTTTGTATTTGCAAATACTGATGTCTGACAAAAAGCATTATCGACCGCCAAACTTACAACAAATGCAATGTAGAAAATAAAGCTGAGGGATTTTAGCCATTTATTCATAGATTTGACTTGCTGTAATTCTCTTCAAAACTTGATGGAAAGCGGTTGCTAAGGGAAGGTGATGGGTTTGTAAAGTAGGTTTATAAATAGGCTTTTACGGGCATTATTTGCTTAAAAGATAGCTTGCTAGCTTGCAAAAAATTAAATTCTGGTTTATATTTAACCGGCTTAATGATATGCTTGATAACTATATAATCCAATAATTTTAAGTAAGCCATATGGCAAGTTCATAAGCAAGATGCAACATTTTAGGGCATTTTGCCTCAAGTATATTAAAACAACTAGAAGTAGGAAAGATATGTCGCAAAAGGACAAAGAAGTGCAAAAGCGCTATAAACAGGAACAAACCCGCTATAAGAAGCAGGTAGAAAAAATCCAAAAATTAAGCAAAAAACAAGCAGCATAATTCTGGGTTTAATTACTAGCTATTTCAATTTAACTAGTCTAAAAGTGGCCAATTTTGGCCACTTTTGTTATAAAAATAGCTATTAAGTAAAAACTGCATCTGCTAGGCTAAAAATAGAGAGTTAGTAAAGACATTTCAAAGATATTACCAATGGTAAGAGAAACAAATAACTTAAAGCCTAATCAAAGTGAAAATAAGCCAGATGATTTAAGCTGCTGGTATAGCTCACTTATTGAACAAGTATTAGCTGAATTCGATATTCTTTCTAATATTGCCCATGTAAAAATGTTGGGCGAAGTGAATATTATTGATAAAAAAGATGCCGATAGATTGGTAGAAGGATTGAAAACAATAAAAGTTGAATTGTCTTCTGGAACTAAATTGATTGAGTCTTATGATACAGATATACATGAGGCCATAGAGCGCAGACTAAAAGAACTTGTTGGTGATATTGCTTCTTCAATACGCATTGCCAAATCTCATAATGATCAAATTGCTACTGATATTCGTTTATGGCTAAGAGAAAATGTTTTAGTAATTTTTGCTAAATTAAATAAATTGCGGCAGGTTTTAATTGAATTAGCAAAGCGTGATTTAAATATATTGATGCCTGGTTATACACATATGCAACCAGCTCAACCTATATTATTGTCACATTGGTGGCTAGCTAATGAAGCTCGCTACCGCAGAGACTATGGAAGGCTAAAAGATTTCTATCCACGCTTAAATATGTTGCCGTTAGGAGCATGTGTGCTTGCTGGTACAAATGAGCCAATTGATCGTACTTTAGTAGCAAAATATCTTGGTTTTGATGAGTTAATTGAAAATAGTTTGGATGCTGTTTCGGATAGAGACTTTTTAATTGAGTTTGCTGCCTTTGCTACATTGTGTGGTTTGCATTTGTCGCAAATGAGTTCTGAATTATTACTTTGGGCTACGCGTGAATATGGCTTTATAAAGCTAAAAAGTGCTTTTACTACTGCTTCACAGCATTTGCCAGGAAAACGTAATCCAGAGCTGTTAGAAATTTTACGGGCTAGACCTTCAGTTATTTATGGACATTTATTGGAATTTGTTGCTCAGCTTAAAGCTTTGCCTATCGGTTATAGCCAAGATTTGCAAGAATGTCTGAAAGGACTTTTTGATGTAACAGCTACCTTAAATTCACTAATTGAACTTTCTTGTGATTTATTGCCAGGCATTGAAATTGATGCTAATCGTATGAGGGAAAGAGCTTGTGCTGATTTAACAAATGTTGGTAATGCTTTTAGTTATTTGATTTCTAAAGGTATTTCAGAAGAACAAGCAAGTAAAACTGTAGAGTCAATTGGCAATTATTGCCAAACTCGTAATAAATATTTGAGTGATTTAGAATTAAATGAATGGCAACAATTTTCACCAGCCTTTGAAACCGATGTTTATGAACATGTCACAGTAGAAGAATCTGTAGGTGCTATTTGTTCTTTTGGGGGTAGTTCTATTGATCAAGTGGAATTGGCTTTAAATAGAGCAAATGAAATTTTAGCCAATGATGCCGAAGAATTATCTAAACGTGCTAACGATATATTTAATTTAGGGCAAGATATCAAATTTACAAAGACCAAATAAAGTTAGGAGGCTGAATTAAGTAAATGAAAGCAATGGTATTGGCTGCAGGCGTTGGCTCTCGCCTGGATCCCTTAACTAATCAATTACCTAAACCACTTGTTCCAGTGGCAAATCGTCCAGTTATGGAACATATACTTAATTTGCTGCAAAAGCATGGATTTAATTCCATCATTTCTAATTTGCATTATTTGCCTGACAAAATAAAAGAATATTTTGGTGACGGCGCCAATTTTGGGACCAGTATTGAATATTATTTTGAAGAAGCTTTATCTGGAGATGCTGGTGGGGTAAGAGCTTGTAGAGAATTCTTGCAGGGCGATACTTTTATTGTCGTTATGGGTGATTTACTTACTGATGCTAATTTGACTAACATATTGCAAGAACATAAAGAAAAAAAAGCTTTAGCTACTATTGCTATCAAACAAGTAGAAGATGTAAGTCAATTTGGTGTAGTACTAACTGATAAAAATGGCTTTATTACGGGCTTTCAAGAAAAACCTAAACCAAATGAAGCTTTGTCCAATTATGCCTCTACTGGAATTTATATTCTTGAACCGGAAATTTTTGACTATATTCCAAAGCAAGGTGATTATTTTTTTGGTCGGCAATTATTTCCTTCTTTATTGAGCTTAGGCAAAAAAGTTTTAGCTTCAGAAATTACAGGATATTGGTCAGATGTGGGAACAATTTCCCAATATAAATTGTCAAACTTTGATGTCCTTGCTGGACACATGATAGTTAAAGCACGGGGGCAGTCAACTAAATGGGGCTATTTGGGTGATAATGCTAAAGTCTCAGACAAAGCTATAATCAATGGAAAATTGATGATTGGCATTAATAGTCAAATTGCTGATAATGTAAAAATTACAGGCAATGTAATTATTGGTGATAATTGTTTAGTTGGTGAAAATACAGAATTAGTCAATACAATCATTTGGGATAATTCCAAAATTGGAAAAAATGTTTCACTTATAGATTGTGTTGTTGGTGCTAATTGTACTGTGGAAAGTGATACTCGCTATCAAGCAGTAGCTGCAGTGTCGTGGCCGCCACCAGTTTGTAGTAGTTCTGCCAATACTTAATAGTCAGACTGAAACTATGCTTTGCCAAAGCTAGAATTTTCATCAGCATTTGATTGTGCTGCTTTCCAGATTTCCATCCAGAGCCAGTAATGGAATGGGTTTATTTTTTCTTTTTCTTCCTGCTCTAATGGTTCTAATAGGGCAAGCCATGTATGTGGATTAGGAAATTTTTTGGCAAGGCTATAACAGTCTGCCATCCAAAATACTTGCTCAAATTTTTGTTTGTTGAGTGTAGCCATAATTTCCTACTTCTTTTCTTGCCATTAGTGTCATACCCAATGAGTGAAAGAGCAAAACTAAACTTTATCGATCTGACATTTTTGCTGTTTGATGAAATAGCTGAAATAAGCTACCAGTTTGACTTTTATCGCATATGTCAAAATTTTTTATATGTTTACTTTATAAATTGAAACCTTAATTGTCTTAGCCTGGTGGCCATTGCATAGCTCTGCCAGCTAGCACATGTACATGTATATGATCTACAGTTTGCCCACCATTATTGCCTGTATTAACTACTAATCTAAAACCTTTGCTTATTTCAGTTTTGTCGATAACTAATTGTGCTGTTTGCATTAGTTTGCCTAAGGCATGAGCATCTTCAAATTGTGTAATATTGTTTATATGCTTCTTGGGCAACATAAGCAAATGAACAGGGGCTTGAGGGCTAATATCTTTTATTACTAATAAGCTTTCATCTTCAAATACAATATTTGCTGGTATTTCTTTGGCAATTATCTTGCAAAATATACATTGTGCTTTTGTTTCCATATACTTCTTTCATTCTGCTTAACTGTACAGAAGATAGTTTATATCTTTTATCAGTTTATGCTACCTTTTTATGTGATCCTAACCTAGCCATTTATTTGGGAGAAACATATGACTTCTAACAATACTCTTTTGCAGAAGATATTTTTATTGCAAAAGAAATTACTCTCATCCATGCGGCTTAAAGAGGTTCTAGAAGCTAGTACCAACCAATTTGTTGATTTAGCTGATGGTTCTAAAGTTGCCTTATTTTTAGCTGATAATGACAGCCTATCCTTCAAACTAGTAAATATTTATGGCTATAACAAAACTACAGAAGAGCAGTTAAAAGTTATGCCTTTTATGGCTGAAAGCTCACTTAAACACATAGTTCAAAAGAAACAATTTTTTATTGCTCGTAATTCTAAAGAAGCACCAGATGTGAGTGCTTCTATTATGGAGCGTGAGTCAAGTAAAGGGGAAATAGCTATACCGTTATTTTCAGGTAACCTGACTATTGGAGCAGTATTAATAGATGTTTTAGATTCACAAGTATTACAAAAAATTGACTTACTTAAAGAAATTGCTGAACTTACATCTTTGTCAATAGCCAATGCTATTTTGTTTGGTCGTAGTGAATATGAAAGAGAAAGATTAGCTACCTTATATAAAACAGCCACAACTCTTGGAAGTAGTACGCTAAGTGTTTTAGAAGTTTTACAAATTGCAGCTGACACTGCTTTGATTTTGGCTAATACACCACAATGTGCTGTTTTAACCTTTGATAAAGCTAAACAATCATTCAATGTAGCTGCATTTAAAGGTTTGGATGGAAATAGCTTCCACAATTTCAATTTATCTCTTGAAGGTACAATTGCTGGTCAATCATTACTCTCACAAAAAACTGAATATGTGCCCGACACTTTACGCTATCAAGATTATTTGCCAAAAGCAGCATCAGGAGAGGTTCTAGGTTCTGCTGTTTCTGTACCGCTTATCTTTCAAGATGAACCATTAGGTGTATTAATGGTTTTTGCTCAAAATACACGTTATTTTCAAAGGGAACAAATTGATTTATTAGACTCATTCAGTGAACAAGTGTCCTCTGCTTTGATGCATGCATTAGCCTTAGAATCAGCCTCGGGAGAGTCTATTCATGATGCTCATACAGGGCTATATAATCGTTGGCATTTTGAAGAAGCATTATTGCGAGAAATAGAGCGCTCACAAAGGCATAAACATGATTTATCTTTAGTCATTATCGATATTGACCATTTGTCTCGCATTAATGATTTGCTTGGGCAAGATAAAGGAGATTTAGCGATTAAGCATGTAGCCAGCCTGATTAAATCATCTTTAAGAGACATTGATCTTTCTTGTCGATTTGGGGCAGAAGAATTTGCTGTTTTATTGCCAGAAACACAAAAGCAAGCAGCTTTGGAAGTAGCAGAGAGACTAAGGCAAAGAATTAAAACAGAAACAATACCAGGAATTGGGGTAATAACAGTCTCAATGGGCTTAACGTCTTTGTCCGATGCTGGTAAAGATTTAGCATCTTTAATAAATGCTGCTGAACAAGCTTTAGATATTGCTAAGTATGAGGGGCGAGATAAAGTAAAAGCAGCTGAAACAGGCTCACAACAAACAAATCCTATTGCCTGGAATGATTTAGCTAAACAAGCAAAATTAGCAGTACTTAGTGAACGTCAGTCTAAATTAGAAAATCGCTTAACTTCTGAATACGCTCCTTGGATGCGAACACAGCCGGGTTGGGGAGCCAGAAAGAAAACAGATTAGGCTAAGTAATTGTTATCACTTTGTAACTCGAAATGATTAAGAAAAAGAGAGAAACAGCTAGGATAGAGAATATACTAGTTAAACTCAAAGTTGTGGAAAACTTGCTGTAGTTCTCGATTCTGGGGCTTACAGATTTTTCACAAAGTTTTATGGTTGATACAAAATACAAGGGAGGTTAGACCATTGGCTACTGCATCTGCTACTAAGTTAAATTTAAAACCATTATCCAATCGTGTTGTTATCAAAAAGCTAGAAGCTGAAGAAAAAACAGCCGGTGGAATTGTTCTACCAGATACAGCTAGAGAAAAACCTCAACAAGGTGAAGTATTAGCTGTTGGACCAGGCAAATTTGATGATAAAGGTACTCGTCAGGCAATGGAAGTAAAAGTTGGCGATAAAGTACTTTTCTCCAAATATTCTGGCACCGAAGTAAAAATCGATGGTGTTGAGTATCACATTCTTGGCGAACAAGACATTCTAGCTATCATCGGTTCATAATCGTTTAGTTAATATTATTAAGCGTTCGTACACATAAAAGGGGATTTCAAAAAATATGGCAAAACAAATTGTCTATGAAGAAGCAGCTCGTCGCGCTTTAGAGCGTGGAGTTGACGCTGTAGCAAATACAGTAAAAATCACATTGGGTCCTGCTGGACGTAATGTAGTTTTGGAGAAAAAGTTCGGAGCTCCACAAATTGTTAACGATGGTGTGACAATTGCTAAAGATATCGAATTAGAAGATCATTTAGAAAATGCTGGTGCTCAACTTATTCGTGAAGTTTGTTCTAGAACAAATGATAATGCTGGTGATGGAACTACCACAGCTGCTGTTTTAGCTCAAGCCATGATAAAAGAAGGCTTACGCAACGTAGCTGCTGGCGCCAATCCTATGGTATTGCGTCGTGGTATTCACAAAGCATGTGAAGCAGCTGTTGCTGAAATCAAAAAAATGGCTAAGCCAGTTGAAAACAAAACATCTATTACTCAAGTAGCAACAATTTCTGCTGGTAATGATGATGCAATTGGTTCAATCATTGCTGATGCTATGGAAAAAGTTGGTAAAGATGGTGTTATCACCGTTGAAGAATCAAAATCTTTATCAACAGAATTGGAAGTAGTAGAAGGTATGCAATTTGACAAAGGATTTGTCTCTGCTTACTTCGTTACCGATGCTGAAAAAATGGAAGCAGTTCTTGAAGAGCCATTTATCTTGTGTGTGGACAAGAAAGTTAACTTGTTAGCTGACTTGGTTCCAGTATTAGAAAAGGTTGCTCGTTCTGGACGTCCATTAGTTATCATTGCTGAAGACGTAGAAGGCGAAGCCCTCGCTACATTGGTTGTTAACCACTTGCGCAAAGTTCTTCCTTGCTGTGCTGTTAAAGCTCCTGGCTTTGGCGACCGTAGAAAAGCAATGCTTGAAGATATTGCTATTCTCACTGGTGGACAAGTTATTTCTGAAGAACGTGGTACCAAATTGGAAAACGTTACTCCAGATATGCTTGGTAAAGCTCGTCAAGTTCGTGTTAACAAAGACAAAACAACAGTTGTGGCTGGCAACGAATCTAAAGCTGAAGTGCAAAAGCGCATAGCAGTTATTAAGCGTCAAATTGAAGAGTCAGACTCTGAATTTGATAAAGAAAAACTGCAAGAACGTCTTGCTAAATTAGCTGGTGGTGTTGCTGTCATTAAAGTCGGCGGTGCTACCGAAACAGAACTTAAAGATCGTAAGCTTCGCTTCGAAGATGCTTTGAATGCAACTCGTGCAGCTGTTGAAGAAGGATTTGTTCCTGGCGGCGGTACAACTTTGTTGCATATCAGCAAAGCTCTCGAGAAAAAGAAAGAAACAGTAACTGGTGATGAACGTACAGGATTTGAAATTGTTCTCAAATCATTTGAAGCTCCTGTTCGTCAGATTGCTGATAATGCTGGTCTTTCTGGTGAAGTTGTTGTTGAGCGAGTCAAAGAACAAAAAGAAGGTTTTGGTTTCAATGCTATGACCTTTGAATATGTTGATATGGCTAAGACTGGAATTATTGATCCAGCTAAAGTGGAACGTTGTGCTATACAGAATGCATCTTCAATTGCAGCTATGTTCCTCACAACCGAAGCGTTAGTTGTTGATATTCCTGAAGAAAAGAAATCAGCAATGCCGGCAGGTGCTGGCATGGGTGATTTCTAAAAATCAACTCTAAATAAATCTGGAAGGGGAAGTTGTGCAAATAACTTCCCCTTCTTTATCTGAAATATACATAGGAGTGCTGGTGAGCATAATTAAAGTTGGAGCAATTATTTGGACAACATCAAAAATGGCTGAACTTTTGGATTTTTATCGCGCAATTGGCATCCCACTTGAAACGCAAACGAGGGCAACAGACCTGCAGGCATCAACTATGATTGGTCTAGTTGTTGATAATGTGGAAAGCTTATTTGAAAAATTACAAAAAATGAGTGTTAAAATTCGAACTCCACTGGAAAATACACCATGGGGAAAACGAGTAGTGGTTTAAACTGGGAATTTGAACTTTTTTTGAAATAATGACGTCTTAATAAAAAGAATCATCTAAATATTGCCGACAAAAAAAGAAGGCTTGTCATACGTAGACGATTGTAATACAATAGTATACGGAGCATTTAATATGCTTTTAAGTTTTAATTAAACTGCTTTTAAACATGGAATAAGCAAAGATGAAATTAAAGAAGTTTTGGCAGATTTTGCAACTGAAGAGTTTGAATTAGATATGACAGATAGTTATCGCGTCATGTATGTAGGGTTTACGTTTTCAGGCAAACTATTAGAAGTTGGCATAGAATGTATTGATGCTCCTAAAAATGTTTTTCTGCATGTCTATCATGCTATGCCCGCTACGTCAAAATATCAAATGTTATTTAATCGAGCGAAGAAAAGATGACTAAAAGAACGTCAGCAATAAACAAAGCACTTAAAGAGATGAAACAAGCAGCTAGGCAGAATATTGCTAAGCGCTGTATCCTACATTTTCGTATTGACGAAGCTAGTATTCTTGAGCTATACGAAATTGCTGGTATAAAAAAGCAGCCTATTGGTGCTCTCTTAAGGGAATGGATGTTAGAGCGTTTAGATGAAGAAAAAGGCAATTTGAAACAAAAAAAAACATCTCAAAATAAAGGATATCTTTCTAAATATCGCAGTAATGACAATAAGTTACTTCAGCTGGAAACGCGTCTCAGTTTGCTTGAGAAACAAATATTGAAAAAGTGAGTTTGCGATTAGATTTGGACTAGGTAGTACTCTTTCAGATTGCTTGGAGACTAACTAGTGGATTTTGTGCTTATTCTTTGTATTCATTTTTGTGAATGGCATACCATTTAAGAGCGTTGTCCACTGTATCGTCCCAATAGTTTGGAGCTATACTTTTTGCCCAACTACCATTTTTGAAAGTCGTTTTGATTTTATATTTAGACAGCTTTATATCAGGGGAAAATGTATTATTTACGATCAAGCCTAAAGATTTGGCTAAGCTGTACTTTTCTGGCATATTTTTTTCTTTCAATGTTTCTAAAAGAGGAAAAGCATAATTTATAACTTTACTTTGTTGTTTGGGTGTTAGCTTTTGCTTGTCGAAG
This sequence comes from Candidatus Obscuribacterales bacterium, assembly GCA_020054205.1. Lineage (GTDB taxonomy): Bacteria > Cyanobacteriota > Vampirovibrionia > Obscuribacterales > Obscuribacteraceae > JAGVLS01. The sequence goes on from JAGVLS010000026.1 coordinate 99,493, forward strand.
TATATAATCCTACTTAAATCGTTTACAGCAAAAACTTGCTCAGAAAGCGACAACGATTTTATTATAGAAAATGTTTGATCAAAATATTTTTGTAAGCTGATATTTCGCATAACAGCAAAGAGCGCTTGTAGACGTATGAAATTATTTTGTTGTTCATTAGCACTAAAATCAACTAAAGGTTTTTCGGCACAGCCATCCCATTGTTCTTTATCTAGTGCTTCAATCAATAGACTTATCTCATTCTGGTTTTGGCTTGATTTTAAAAGGCTCAAAAGAATAGTAGTTTTTCTAGTATGCTTTTCTTTTAACTGCAATTGCCATATAGTGCTAAGCGCTGTAAAAATTATATTGTCCTGTGGAGCATGATTATAACGCCATTCATCACCTCTTGTGGGTGGCAACCGCTTTAGTTTATATTCCGCCAATAAGGGCAATAATGCAGGTACTACTTCTTCGAATGGTTCCTTGGATAAACTTTCAACTAGTGTAATGCGACTTTTTAGATTGGTATGTGAACTGATAAGTCTATTTAAATCTTCAAGTGTACTAGCAAATACAGGTTGATAGCTCACAATTAGATATATAACAAATAAGCAAACCACCGATTTCAATTTTGCCATATTTAGCTATTGACTCATACTCACTTTATCTGACAATAAAAACTGAACAGGGAGAATGTCTTACGATCTTTTCTGCTTGAGTGCCAAGTAGTGCTCCAAATATACTGGAATGCCCGGTATAGCCAATTACAAATATTTCAATATTATGATTTTTGAGGTATTTTACCATCGCTTCAACAGGACTTCCAATGACAACAGCAGTTTGTAACTGTACTTCTTTTTGTTTAGCTAATATTTGTGCTTCGGTGTGAATCTTTTGCAACTTATCTTTGCTTGTTTTGTCTGCTGCTAACATTTCTGTAGCACTATAGGAAGCCTCAACACCCTCTTGTACTGAAATAATATGTAGCGTTCTGTTTTTGAATTTAGCTAATGCTAAAGCTTCATGGAAAGCCTTCCAAGAGCTTTCGGAGCCGTCAAGACCAACGGCAATATCCATATTCATATAACCCCCGTTCCTCCTAGTTCTTATTTAAAGCTTACTCTTATTTATTGTAATTGTTAATCTGTTTTTTTTGATGATTCAAAAGCATCAATTGCTGCTATAGCATCTTCAAAGTCTTCGAAACAATTTTCCATACCAATATTGTGAATTACCCCCATATCATTGAGTGCTTTTCTTATCGGTTCCCGCATTCCAACGAATAAAACTTTACCACCTTTAGCTTCAATTGAGCGTTCTGTATCCTCAAGAGCAAAAGCACCTGTTTGATCAACCATAGGAACATTGTAAAAACGAAGAATTAGATATTTAGCATTTTCAATTTTTTCTGTTGACTGACTGAAGTTTTTTACTTCACCAAAAAATAAAGGACCGTTGAATGTATATATGTAAATAGACTGGCGCAAATATTCAGGAACCCGCTGTTCAATTGTGTATATTTTTTCTAAACTCTCTAAAGATCCTAGTTCTGAAGTTTGGGCATCTGTAAGTTTTTTTGCAAATAATGTTGATGCTAAACATACTCCCACTAAGACGGCCATAATCAAATCGACAAAAACTGTTAAAAACAGCACAACCAGCATTACAGCTACGTCTTCTTTCGGCGTGCCAGGAATTCTCTTTATTCCTCGATAATCGAGTATTGAAATGCCTACTGTAATTAAGATTCCTGCTAAGCAAGCTAGAGGGATATAGGAGGCAACAGAACCTAAACCTATTAATGTAGCAAGCAATATCAAACCGTGTAATGTACCAGATAATTTTGTTCTGCCTCCAGCTCGTACATTTACTACACTGCGCATAGTGGCTCCTGCTCCCGGGAGTCCGCCAATTAAGCTTGCCGCTATATTGCCTATTCCTTGTCCCACTAATTCCTCGTCGCTATTGTGTTTATTATCAACAATTTTATCCATAACAACTGAAGTGAGTAATGAATCAATGGAGCCTAACAAAGCAAGTGTTATGCCGTTAAATAAAACAATGTGTAAATCGGTAAAAGCTGGCAAAGGTATTTTAGGGAAAGGTAATCCAAGTGGAATATTTTCAATACGTGGTACGTCTATATGGAACCATACACCAAATAAAGTGACGCTTAGCAAAGCAACAAGCAGGGGAGGCAGTGGTTTATATATTTTTGGCAAAATATAAATTATTGCTATTGTCATAATTCCTAGAGCAATGGAATGTATATTTCCATGAATAAAAACATTAGGTATTTCTAGAATTGCCGTACTAACATTTCCAGTTGACTTGAGTCCAGCAAAAGGCATAAGTTGTAGAAAAATAATAATTACTCCAATGCCAGTCATAAATCCAGAGATAACTGGATAAGGAATATAATGAATTAATTGTCCAGCGCGTATACGTCCAAAAATAATTTGTGTAATTCCTGCGACGAAAGCTGAAGCAAATACTAATTCAGGTTTGCCAGGATTAGCTGCGTAGATAGTGGCTGCAACTACAGTCATTGGACCAGTGGGTCCAGAAACTTGTCCAGGTGTACCACCAAATAAAGAGGCAAATATTCCGCAAGCGATAGCTCCATAAAGTCCTGCTGCAGCACCAAGTTCTGATGTTACACCAAAAGCAAGGGCCATTGGTAAAGCAACAATTGCAGCTGTTAGTCCACCTATTAAGTCTCCAGAAAAGTTTGAAAAAAAGCGATGGCTAATGGTAGATAATTTTTTCATCAGTACAAATTTTACTTGCTCTTGCTATTGTGAACACTGGGTTGACAACCTAATCTAATCCAATCAAGGACAGAATATATTCTGGCCCGCGCCATTTCCAAAATGAAAAGGCTGCATCATATGAAATATCAGTCGTAATGTCTAACTGTTTGGATTCCATATAATCTAGTATGCCTTTTGCTAGTGACGTGTTTTGATGATCGATTGCATCTGCAACTCCCAGTGTTTGAGCAATCTGGCAACTGGATAATTCTCCCATATAGTCTTCTGATGATGGGCAAACAATTTTTAAATTGGGAATTCTTGACAAAGCGGTTTGCGTAGTGCCTACGCAGCGTACTGCTCGATGTAAGACAAGATTTGATCCAAGTCTCCATAAATGATGCTCTTTAGCTTCTAAGGATGGTTGGGCAATTATTTTTACTTTGTTGCAGCTATTCACAAGTGTTTGAAACTCATCAACAATATTTTCATTAATTATTAAACTGATTTTTTCATTGCTTTGATCTAACTCAACTATTAATCTGCTTACAAAGCCCCTACACTCATCTATTTGTCTTGGACTTAACCAGCCACCTGTGTAAGTACCCTGTTTAGCAGAAACGTAATCTGGATTCATATCTAATAAGATATGGCGATAACTTGTTTCATGATAAGGTAATTTCTCTTGTAGGGAAATTTTATTCTGTATGAGTTCTATGTGCCATGAAATCTCTTTCTCGTCAAAAGGTTGGGCTATCCAGGTGAAAGGAATTTGTTTTTCTGTTGGTAGAATATTTTCAAGCTTCGATGAGAAAAAGTAATTAGTCAAACAATAGGCTGTAAGCTTGCTATATACATCTAAACAAAATGGGCTTGGCCAATCTTCAAATCTTTCTGGAAATCCACCATCTATAATAATTACTGGTTTTGAGCGCATTACTGCGTCAAAAGGTACATAGGTACGCCAGCCAAAGCTAACCATGGCATCATATGCTACATGTTTTAGGGCGTTATTAACTGTTTGGTATAAATATTCTGGTGAGCTGCCTGTGTCATTAGTCACTATTAAATCAGGATTTAAACCAACAAGCTTAAGTTTGGCAACAGAATTACTGTCTGTGAATATGCAATAAGGTATTTGTTTCTTTTTCAAAAAATAAACAAAACTTGCTGCTTTGCGAGCAGCGCCAAGCCCGCCGACGAAACTGGAGTTTACTAATAACATCCATGAGTCTCCACTGCTTATTGATTCAACTAGTTTTTGCAGTCAGCTAACCAGAATAGGTATATGTTATTGTGCGGTTACTAAAGAAATTGGTGATTCTTTTTTACTTTGAATCGGGATTAGTGATTGTGACTGCAAAAAGAGACGAATTAATTGCTAGCCTCTAAGAATCACCAATTCTTACTATGGTAAAAAGCGAACCTTGCTAAAAGCTTGCAAGATTCCCTTGAAAACGCTTTGAATTATATAATCTAATTAACTCTTGGATTCTCTGAGTTGGGAAATGCAATCTTTATTACTGTGCCATTGGAATTATCATTATTTTCAATGATAATTTGAGCATCATGATTTCGTGCCACTTCTCGAACAATCGCTAATCCTAATCCTGAGCCGATCCCAGTACTGCCATCAATGCGATAAAAACGTTCAAATATCTTCTCTCTTTCGGCGTTTGGTATGCCTGGTCCGTTATCTTTAATAGATAATATAATTTTATTTGAGTCACTAGTTATAGAAACAGCTACTTTGCCTTCTTCTTGTGTGTACAAAAGAGCATTATCCAATAGATTACCAATTAATTGTTTGATTGAAGTTGCATCACCATTAAGGATTGCAGTATATGGACAAGCATCAAAACTCAGATCAATTTTCTTTTTGGTTGCAAGTGAAATACGATCGGCAATTACTTCTGATACCGCCAAATTTAAGTCAACTGCTTTTATTACAAAGTAAGTTGATGAACCTGGATCATTTCTAGCTAGTGCTAGCAGTTGATTAACTAGATGTGTAGTACGGTCTAAACCATTATCGATTTTGATCATTACTTTTTTCATTTCAACTAAGCTATTTATATTTAGCCCAACACTTGAATATGTTTTTAACCCAGCCAAAGGGGTTCGCAGCTGATGAGATGCGTTGGCCACAAATCTTTGCTGAGCCTTTATATCTTCTCGCAAACGGTACAGTAAATCATTTATTGAAACAATTAAAGGAATGACTTCTTCTGGGGCAATTTCTTCACTGACGGGACTTAGATCCATGCGTGATCTTTTAGCTAATGCTTTTTGTACGGAATCCAGGGGTTCAAGCCCCCTGCTTACACCCATCCAAACAGCAGATGCTCCTAAAATCACCATTAGGATTTGCGGAATTATTATGTTCATGAATATTTGAATGGAAAGTTCCTTGCGATTACGCATTGTTTCAGCTACTTGTATGATAATTGGCTCTGTATCTGCTTCGGGAGCCAGAACCTTTATTTCAGCAAGACGAACAGTAGACTGTCCTATTTTTATAGTTGAAAATTTAGGGGAACCTTCTTTCAAATCGAGGGTGGGTGCTGGCAGTACAGAATCACCAGCAATTCTTTCGCCATTTGATTTTAATACCTGGTAAAAGAATCTAGTTGTATTATTATGTCTTAAAATTGCTTGAGCAGCCGGCGGTAGATCCACTACTATATGCCCATTTTTTACTTTAATTCTTGCTGCTACAGAATCAGAAGAATTGACTAATTCGCTGTCATATACATCGTTAGCAAATTTGAATGCAGCGTTGTAACCTACGATAGTGCTTATTAACCACAATCCTCCAAGTGGTATAGCAAGCCATAATACTAATTGTTTTTTTATTGAAGCTTTCACTGCCATTCTTCCAACACGTAACCAAATCCCCTGACAGTGTTTATGTGAATGCCTGATGATTCAAGTTTTTTTCGCAGTCTATGAATTGTGATTTCAATGGCATTATCGGTTGGTTCATCATCCCAATTTGCTACTTGTTCAACCAATACTCGTTTGCTTACTAATCGTCCAACCTTTTGCAGTAATAATTCTAATACGGCTACTTCTCTAGGGGTGAGGTCTGCTGGTTCGCCATTTAGCAGTACTTCTCTGCTGTTTGTTATAAATGCTAATGGACCATGGATAATTTCCATTCTATTGTTCCATACATCTTTTCTAAACAAGGCTCTTATACGGGCCTCTAGTTCCCTGAAATCAAATGGTTTGGTGATGTAGTCATTTGCTCCCAGGTCCAATCCAGTAATTTTATCTTCAACAGAATCTCGGGCGGTAATTATAATTACAGGTAATATTTGTCCTTTTTTTCGGATTGCAGTAAGCACTTCTGTTCCATCCAGCAATGGTAATCCTAAATCGAGCAGTAAAAGATCATAATCTATATCTTTCAGTGCATTGTGTGCCTGCATTCCGTTAGTAACTGCATCTACAGCATAGCCAATGTTCTCAAGACCGAGCTTGAGTGCTTCTTGTAAAAATTCATCGTCCTCAGCTAACAATATCCGCATTTGACGCATCCATGATTTTATTTATAACTGATTTAAGTCTTAAGTGATTTGAATAATATTTACCATGGAAACTAACTGCCTATTAGAAAAATAAATTTAACTATTTGTTATATTTGTCTTTTGACTGGTGTTCACTTCTGTTTTAGAACAAAAAATTATTCCTCTTCTCGTATGTCTGTGCATCAAACATTGTAAGGATAGAGAACTAATCCATGAACATTGAAAATAACCCATTGATCTTTATCTGGAGCTGTATCAAGACCACTATCTACCATAAAGGTAAAGCCAGCATCTACACACATCATGCCATCCTCGCATTTCGTGTCTACCTTTCCAATTACCTGATAATCTCCTCTATTACTTAACGGTACTATACGTCGAGAAGAATTTTGTGGGAGGATAGTCCAATTAGAGATTCGATCAAAGGAAGTCTCAACATTAATTGCCTCACCTATAGAAAACTTATTTTTATCACCAATTATAATAGCTGGACCAGTGGCCAAAGAACAGCTAAATGTAGCCCAGAAACCTTGTTTTTGTTCATCACAATTTACATCACCATTAATTTGTGTAATTATCACTTGCATAAATAGTCTTACCTTTGCATTTGATTTTGTGCTTTTTCATGTCCTTGCTCGCCAGCCATTTTAAATAAATCATGTGCTTTATCAATATCCTTATTTATGCCTATTCCGTTTTTATACATAAGCCCTAAATTATATTGTGCTGGTGCGTACCCTTGATTAGCTGATTCTTGAAATAATTCTTTTGCTTTTGCATAATTTTGTATTACACCATCACCATAAAAATACATAAGGGCTAAATTATGCTGAGCTTTTTTATAATTCTTTTCTACGCCATGACCTTTCATGTACATAACACCCAAATTAAATTGAACGCAAGGATCATTATGTTTTTTATTTGCTACCTGAGCTTGCCCCGCTATTGTTAATAGTAGTATCATCGAATAGCAGCAAAAAGCAGCATAAATCAACTGATTAATTCTTTTCATTACCTAGTTACCTATTGTTCTTGCACTTATTTACCACATCTATCCATGATAAAAATTAATTTTACTTGCTTTAAAGAGTAAAAAATAGAATTCTCTACAGTAAAATGGAGGCGTTAAATAAATTGGTCAGAAAAATATGGAAATGCGCATTATCTCTTTGATTGCCAGTGCAACAGAAATGGTCTGTGCTCTGGGGCTGGCAGACAAGCTGGTTGGTTGTTCTCATGAATGTGATTATCCAAAAGAAGTTGTCAAAAATTTGCCAGTTTGCACTTATCCTAAATTTGATCCAAATAAAAGTAGTAAAGAAATTGACGATCAAGTAAAGACAGTATTGCAAAAAGCTCTTAGTGTTTATGGTGTAGATGGAGAAATGCTAGCAAAACTTGCGCCAACACATATTATTACTCAAGATCAATGCGAAGTGTGTGCTGTTAGCTTATCTGATGTAGAACAAGTCTTATGTAATATTATTAGCTCTAGACCAAAAATTATTTCACTAAAACCTAATTCTCTAGATGATATTTGGCAAGATTTTGTCAACGTAGGCATAGCCCTGGAAGTAGAAGATACAGTTAAATCAACAATTGATGGATATAAAAAACGCATTAATTATATTGCTGATCGTACTGATTTTTTATTGAACAAACCAACAGTTATTTGTATTGAATGGATAGAGCCTTTGATGGCAGCTGGCAATTGGGTGCCAGAATTAGTTGAATTAGCTGGTGGTATAAATTTACTGGGTGAAACAGGTAAACATTCACCTAAAATTGTTTTTGATGATCTAATAAATTTAAATCCAGATATCATTTTAGTTATGCCTTGTGGTTTTGATATGAAAAAAACATGGGAAGAAATGCATTTTCTCTCCGAAAATGCGGCTTGGCCAAAAATAAAAGCCGTAAAAGAAAATCAAGTCTATATTACAGACGGCAATCAATTCTTTAATCGACCAGGACCACGCATTGTCGAATCATTAGAAATAATGGCAGAAATATTTCACCCTAAATTATTTAATTACGGGCATATTGATAAGGGTTGGCAGCAAAAACCCTAAACAGAAATTATGTTTTTGCTTACCAAATAACTACTTAAACTCATACGGGCATGGCAGATAGCTATCGCTATCGCATCAGCTGCATCATCTGGTCGTATTATTTCTGAATGATTTAGTAATTGGGCAACTATATGTTGTACAACTTTTTTTTCTGATTTGCCAAACCCAGTTAGATTTAGCTTTACCTGCATAGGCGTGTATTCAAAAGTTGCTAAATTAAAGCTAGCAGCAGCCTCTAATATTACTCCTTTAGCTTGAGCAACCGGAATTACTGTTTTTGCATTTTTAAAGAAAAAAATTGATTCGACAACTAACACACTAGGTTTGTATTCTTGTATTAACTCAAGCATGTCTTGCCGTATTTGTTTTAATCTCTCACCTGTATTTAAATCTTTTTTGGTTTGAATGATGCCAGAAGCTATATATTTATAAGCATCATTTCCTAAACTATCAACAACGCCATAGCCAGTTGTTGCTGTACCAGGATCAACGCCAAAGATTCTAATAGTATTCGTCAAAGTTCTATATTTTTACTAGTCTATTGTCAAACATAGTTTAACATGCTAAGTGAATAATTGATATGAATATATGCGTCTCATATCCATTGTGCAATTATAAATATAGTTGAGTTTTTACAATGGGAAAATTATATGTTTTTCTAAAAGTGACGGAATCACCTTTGCCATAGCCAACAGCCCATATAAAAACAGGAATGGGTACTTTGATATTAGTATTTGTAGTAACGCTAACAAAAGGGCTGGTATCAGGTGGTGGAGAACCAGCATAGTCTTGATAAACAAATGAAGTAGAGTCAACGGCTGGAGAGCTTATGAAACCACTTGATGATTTATAAGCTTGAGTTGCTGCTTGAGCCATTTTAAGAGCAGCTGCATAATTATCGGCTTGGGCAGCAGCACGGCATGCATCCCGACAGGCTCTTTCATTTGTGCTTGATCCCATAAGAAGAATACCAACATCTGCACAAAACATAGCTAATACAGCAAATAATAATGCCATGGTTGATAATTCAATTATTGAATGTCCTTTCTGGCGTTGACTAAACTGGGGATTCCACATAATTCACACCTCAACGTACAAGCTGTACTAAGTGCCTAGCAATATTTTCAAAGGTTTTTCTTAAATCACTTTGATTAGTTACTAAGAAAAATTTTCCACCATTTCCTGCAATCGCGGCCATGCCACCTGTATTTGGGTTGGAATTGGTATCATTTAAAATTTCTACTTCGCCAGGAATAATTTCTGGATTTTGTGCTAGTCCAATTGTATAAATTGGAACACCATATTTTTTGGCTTCCTGAGCAGCTTTGCGGGCGTTTGTCCAAGGGTCACTATTTAAAGGTCCGCCTGCTGTTGGTTGTCCATCTGTAAATAATACTATTGCTTTTTTAGATCCCGGCCGATTTTTTGTATTTAGCTGTTGGACAGCAAAATATACCGCCTCGCCGATATTTGTGCCTCGAGTAGCTACAGTGGTTGGGATTGCACTGCATATGGTTGTGAAATTGGTTACACCAGTAGCATTGTTTAAAGATATATTTGGTTCTGGGAAATTAGCCGAACCCCCAGCATTATAAGTAGAATCAACTTTGTAATCATTATAACTATCATTTGCACTTGTTCCGGCATTGTCGTCAAAAGTAATGAAACCAAAATGACCATCAGTATTTGTATTCATAATTGTAAAAAACTCAATTGCGGCTTGTTGAGCATCATACAAGGGGTGAATATTTTTTGCTGCTAACTCATAGTATTTAGCTTGATAGCCAGCTAAAGGTTGTACATTAGAAGGCAAAGATACATTTGCTTTTGAATTAGTGAACAATGTACTACTGTCCAAATTACCACGAGCAGCCTCTACTACAGTACCTATATCGGGGAAATTATAAGCACCTGATGTAATACCTGCAAAAACATTTTTACCATCAATATTTACTACTAAATCAGTATAAGTTTGATTATTACCGACTCCTGCAGTACCTGGTGGACGATTTCCGGGAGGCGATCCAGCATTAGATGATCCTCTTAATCCTTTGGCTGATCCAGATGAACCAGTCTTTTCGCTGAAATGTAATTTATAATCAATATCTGAAGTGTTGGAATTAGTTAGATATTGAGGTGGAATAGCATTAACACGTGTGCCTGTAGGTACAGGTCCCAAAATATCAAATATTTTTCCTTGTGCTAATGAGCCGGCAGGCGCACCAGAAACACCAGAGGTAACTTGATATTGAATTTTATTAGTTGTTGTATTCCAACGACGTTTTACAAATGTCACTGGTGTTTGGTCATCAATAGATCCAGAAATATCAAAACAAAGAATAACATCTAAGTCAGGGACACCACCTGATGCTGTTGCTCTTAAAACAACATTTGGTAAACCCAAATATTGTCCAAAAGCTGGTCTTAAACCAAAGGCTGCTGTAATTCTAACTATTTTGCCTGCTGGGTCACCTAGATTTACAGGTTGATTATTATTATGTGGATCAAGAAATTCAATATAAAGAGATGACATATCTGCCGATGGATTATCATTATTTGTTGAAACTAAAATGGCTGGAGCTAGTGTATAACCAGCAACACTATTGCTATGAAATGATGTTAGCGCTGTGTTGATAGAATCCGTATGAGCAGCTGTCGAATCCATACTGTCTTGTGAAGCTAAAGTTGCAGCAGCTGCTAATGCTGCAGCTTCGCAAGCAGATCTTAATTGTTGACGAGCAACTTCTAGGCGATTAACTTCAAAACTAAATAAACCAACTGTAAATATTATTAGTACCGCGATTACAAGTCCCAGTACTATCATTGATTGTCCTAACTGATTCCTAAGTGACTTGTTGTCCATACTAATACTCCTTTGAAGAGTGTCCTTTAATGCTTATTGAGTTAAATCCTTATTGAGTTAATCCTTGTGGGAATTCACAATATTCTCGTGATGCTACTACTACTTGCATGGGGGATGATATGCCAGGAATATTAAGTAGAGAGCCAGAGTGATTGGTAATAAGCGGATTTATTTGACCAGTAATTTCAACTTCTATTTGATAAAGATTTGTGGATGTATCTGCTGCAGCAGTAAGGGGAGTGCTGCGACGTGATACGGCGCCGCTATTAATATTGGTAGTAACAATATTAGTTTTTACATTATTAATTGAGATTTCTGAAAATCCTTGAGCTGATGTATTAGCTTGTTGTTCAGCTAATATTACAGCTGATGGATACTGCCCAGATACACTAGTAAAAAATGATTTTGCTTGAGCTGCTGCATGTGCTGCATCGCGTGAGGCTGTTACCAAAAAGGTATAACGTATTGTAATTGCAGCTAAGTCAATCAATGGAAAAGTAAATAGTACAAGTAAGACCCAAAGAGCTGCTGGAACATCAGCTATCATTGAGCCTTTCTGTTTTCGTAATGCTCGCTTAGTTGGCAAGCACATTTTATCCCCCGAAATTTGTGTGTCCTGACTTTGCCTAATTTTAATGGATGAGTAATTTTCATTAAGTCAGCAGAAATTGCTGCTTGACATTAATTTGGACTGACTCCAATAGAAGATATGTTCCCCCTTCTACATTCCTTATAATGGCTAATTCTTTTCCAACATTGCAATTGGATTAAAGACTGTGATTGTAAAGAGATTATTACAAATATAATTGCGTTTTTACGATAGGAAAAGTGTAAGTCTTAGAAAACGTCATTGAACCATTGGTTCCGTAATTAATACCAACAAAGACAACTGGTGCTGGAATTTTAACTGTTGTATTTGTAGTAACAGAAACAAATGGACTTGTATCAGGTGGTGGAGAACCAGCATAGTCTTGATAAACAAATTTAGATGTATCTACTATTGGTTGAGAAATAAAATAACCATCACCCTTATGAGCTTTTACAGCTGCCTGAGCCAGTTTAAGCGAAGTTGCATAATTGTCAGCTTGCGCAGCAGCTCGGCAGGCATCCCGACAAGCTCTATCGTTAACGGCGGAGGCAAATATCACAATACCCACATCGGCTGAAAACATAGCCATTATCGCTAAAAAGATAGAAATCATGGATAGTTCTATAGTGGAATTCCCACTTTTTCTATATGTCAAAATTGACATTTTAATGATCCTGTTTAATAAGCAGCTCTAATTCTAATATAGCTGTGAATACTAAAATTGAACAGATTCATTATTGATTGCCAAGTGTAATCCGCTGATAAACTTAACGAATATGGAAAGCCTAAGAATTAAAGATAGAGAAAAAATAGAAGCAAAAACAACTTATACATTGGAGCATTTAAGCTCTAATGAAAAGGTTTTGTATAGCATTGTTTTTGGTACTTTATTAGGGCTTGTAAATAGTGGGTTATTGCCGCATCAATTTGTTTTTATCTGCTTAGTGCCTCTTCTCTTATTTGTACAAGCATGTTTAAGCAAAACAGAGGCATTTGTCATTGGTCTTTTGTTTGGTATCACTTATTATTTAGTTACTTTAAGATGGCTGCTTGATCTCCATCCATCACCGTGGCTTGGACTAGATAATTGGTTGCAATTTCAAGTCGTTGGACAAATGTGGATATTGGAAGCTCTGCATCAAGGCTTATTGTTTGCCATATTCACATTGCTTATCTATATATTGCCAGTCAAATCTGGTTTTTTACCTTCAATCAAAAGGCCTTTTTATCCGTACTTGCTAATTCTGCCTTTGTTATGGTTGTTTCTCATGTGGACAGTAGGAGCTGCTTATCCATTTCATGCTGCTCCATTGACTCAGCTTGCTTACAGTCAAAGCCACACACCAGAAATCGTACAAATAGCTCAAATTGCTGGTGTACAATCAATTGATTTTATTATTGTTTTAGTAAATTGTGCACTGGCTCAACTGATCATGGCAATTACAAATTTAGTGCCAAAACAATTTATAAAAAGCAAAATATTCTCTTATAATGCAAGCGCAATTATGGACTTAGTAATTGTTACTATTGTTCTTTCTGGACTATTTATATGGGGTAGAAACTATTATGTTAGTGCTATTCAAAATGAAAAAAGTCTGGCTTTAGCGCAAAATAAACAATTTGCTCCCGAGGCAAGTCTTGCTTTATTGCAAGGAAATTTTTCTCAAGTAAAAAAGACTCTAGACGATAAGGATAAGAATCAATTTTATACTGATATGTCTACTGCTTCTGGAACAACTTTGTTAATTCTTCCCGAGGCACAAATTAACTTGTTCAAACAAGCAGGCATTGCATTGTATGAAAGTCTAAGGACAATAGCTAAAAAAGAAAAAAAAGAAATTATTGTTGCTGGTGTTGAACCAGATAGGTCTCAACTGATAAGCTTTTTGCATCTTTTGAGTGGGGACAAAGTTTATGCTTTAGAAAGGCCATTTTTATTACCTCTCATACCTTTCCTTCCTGCTAACCCTTTGAAAAATTTATTGGCAGCAAAAATAGACTTATGTCTTAGTAATAAGCTAAATGAAGTGCAAGAGTCGAATATAAGCTCAGCTAAAAACACTTTGTTTAAATCTGTATATGGCAATATTGGTGTATCGATTGGTGCTGATATTACTAGGCAAGATCTCATAGCGAAACAAACTAGTTTAGGCGCATCGCTACTGGTTAATGTAAGTGATTTGTCATGGTTTCATAATTCAATTTTGCAAGATTATTTAATTTCGGCAGCAATTATGCGAGCTGTTGAAAATAAACGTTATGTAGTATTGTGCACAAATGGGGGTGTATCAGCTATTGTCAATCCATCAGGTATTGTCACTAGCCTAGCTCAACCCAATTCAAAAGGTATGTTAACTGACACGGTACAATTTCTCAGTAAAAAATCTTTATTTACTAAAATGTGGTGGCTGTGGACACCAATATATAAAATATAGGACAAATTGAAAGAGAGTAATTAGTAACATGAAATTATACTTACGCCTGACAATATTATTTTTAGCAACAGCATTTGTCTGTTTATGCTTGCCTGTATTAGCTAAAATGCCAACTGCAAAGATTGGTAACAACGTTATTAAGCTGGAAGTAGCATCCACTAATGCAGAAATTCAACGAGGGCTTATGTATCGTACATCAATGCCTGAAGATGCTGGTATGGTTTTTATTTTTCATCCAGCAAGACCAGTAACTTTCTGGATGTATCATACTAAAATTCCTCTCGATATGATTTTTATTAAAGATGGAAAAATTATCAAAATATTTGAAAATGTTCCTCCTTGCCCATCGGAAGATTCGTCTCTTTGCCCGACATATCCACAAAGTACAACTATAGTTGTAACTGAAGTGGTGGAAGTAAATGGTGGCTATGCGAAACGTCATGGTATTAAAGAAGGTGATGATGTGTCTTTTAGCCTTTCTCTATAAATAATAATTGAAATATATGCTTGATTATTTTGTTAGCGATTCTACTGGACACATAATTTTCAATCGACCAGATTGCCATAATGCTATATCTCTTTCTATGTGGCAACAGATACCAGAAGTTGTAAATGTTTTATGCAATAGTGATGCAAAGGTAATTGTATTATCTGGCTCCGGTGGTTCATTTGCCTCTGGCGCTGACTTATCTGAACTGCAAGAAATTACAAGCTATGATCAAGCAAAAGAATATTGGCTTTCTATTAAAAATGCTTTGTTGTCTGTAAAAGCATGTAGTTTACCCGTAATTGCTAAAATTGAAGGAGCATGCATTGGTGGAGGCTGCTTAATAGCAAGTGTTGCTGATTTACGATACGCTAGTGAAAATGCAAGCTTTGGTATTCCAATAGCAAAATTAGGAATTTTAATTGATGAAGAAACAATTAGGCTGGTTTCAAGTTTAATTGGTATTGCTAATGCTAAAGAGCTTATTTTTACAGCCGAAATAATTTCTGCTAAGACAGCTTATTCTATTGGACTTATAAACACAGTAATAACAAAAGACAAATTTGATCAATATGTTGACCAAAGAATTGCAGCTGTTAAGAAAAATGTTCTTAACTCTCTTGTTTATACTAAGATATTGATTAATAACATGAAAGAAAATGATGCAAACTATAATGAAATAGAGGAAGATTCGGTAATCAAAAGTTATTTATCAACTGAATTACAAAAACGCATTCTTGCGGCTGATGAAAGCTAGAATTGTTTTTTAAATAATATAGTTCCTAAAGCTAAGCACATCATTACTAATCCTATTAGGAAAGATAGGGGGCGATAATGAAATTCAATTATGTGTTTGCCGGCTGACAATGATAAGCCTCGAAATAAATAATTAGCCTTTAAAATATTTGTCTCTTTACCATCGACTGTAGCTACCCAGCCAGGGTAAAAAATATCTGTCAGGATTAATGTTTTTGCTTCACTACAATTAGTTTGTAAGATCACACTATTATTATTAGGTCGATATGTTTTTACCGTGTCATTTTCGGGGCGTGGATTTGTAGACACATTATTTGTTCTATTGTTACTTCCTTCTATAACAACTGTATGTTTAAAGTCAAAATCAGGTAATGATATATGTGCTAATGCTTCTTTGGCATTGGAGGCAGGAGCTATTTTTGATACTAAATAAGCCTCGGGTAATGCTTCTTCGTTTTTGTATAAATAAATAAGTTGTTTGGTGGTATCAATTAATTTGTATTTGCTTTCTACATTTAAAGGTGTTGCTGACAATACATATTTTGTGCTAGATAAATCTAAAAGTCTGGAATAAGGTTGTTCAAAAAATTGATTGAATTCATCTATATTTGCGCCTGCTTTTTCCATAAACTGCAAATATTTATCTGGGAATAACGGATTATGGCAATTTAGCAAAGGTATATTGAACATGACATTTGAATTTGGTTTGAATAAATGATTTCCGAGTCCTAGGCATCTACCATAATCTTGTTGGATTTTTGATAATGGTTCAACAAGTGGATAATCAAATTTAGATTGAGTTGTAAGCGACGTTTTGCTGATAGAAAACTGACTAAATAAGCCTAGCACTATGCAAGTGATAGCAATGAAAATATAGAAGTTTTTGTTTTTATACCAAAAAGCGCTTATCGTTAGTAGTGTCAAATAAATTGCTAGTATGGTCATATTACGCATATAATCACGTAAATTTAAAATGCTATCCGGCAATGTCATGTCGAAATTAGCAAATTTTAGTGGTTGATGACTTAAAGTAAGTATGAGTGTCGCTAGCAGCATGAGTAAAGCTGCTACTAATACATATAACCAGTCTTTTCTTTGGCTATTAATATTTTGATTGTTGAATTTGAACAATTTGTCAAAGCCAAATGCTGAAATTATGACTGTAAACAATAATAAAATTGGAAAGCAATAAGTAAATACTAGAAAAGATACTGGTTTTACCAAGGCAAGAAAATTTAAAGGAAATATTTTGCAGGAAAATATGAATGCTGCAAAAAATAAAATCAATACTGGTAATTTAAACTTGTGATTGTCTTTTAGCGCTTTAATACCTAAGACAAAAAATGGTATTGTTAGCGTGCCTAAAAAAGGACTAGCCTGTTTATATGCAGGTTGTATGAGATTTAGAAAAAAGCTTTGCCAAGGAATATATGAACCACTGCCGCTGGCAAATTTATAACAATATGAATTTTTAAGATATTCGATAAATGGCAAAAGCATTGGTGCACTAAGGAAAAAAGTTAACACACCAATCTTGGCAAGAATCTTTGATGTAATTGCTAAATGTTCTTTTAAAGAAACATTGTTTTGTGTGCAAATAATTACAAATGCAAATAAAGAAGCAAATAATATACCAAAAAAAGAAATTTCTGGATGACTAGAATAAATCAAAATGCTAGAGGCTATGCTAGCAAATATAATGTTTTTAGAGCTGGCATTAATAGCTACTTTAAAGTAAAGCGCAAAAATGACAGGTAAAAAACAATATCCAGCTCCAATTAATTCAAGATACCATTGAATATAGGGGCAAAATGTAATTGTAATAGCTGCATATAATGATGCTAGTCTCGATAAGTTTAGTAAACGAGCTAAATAAAAAGTGCTGATTGATAATACAATTAGCTTCAATACCAATATCAAATTATATGTTTCCATACTGGGAAACAAAGCTAGTGGTATATGCCAAACGGAGAATACGGCTGCTTGTGGATCGCCAATTAATGGGCAACCAAATCCACTTAAACTATTCCATAAAGGAATATTACCTACATGCCATATTTTTGCTACAAAAAAATAATATGGAACCATTAACTGAATAAGTGAAGGATCCATATTCTGTGGAGCAGTATTCCTGTATGGTTCAAAAAGAGAGTCCCAAGCAGGCAATTGACAAATTTTTGATATAGGAATACCAAAAAAAACAGTTTTATAGAATGTGGCTATTAAAATACATATAAGCAGCAATATGCAAATAGCTGATCGGTAATTTTCTCTAAACACAAAAGATTTAGACTTGTATTACTCTTTTAATTTCAGGAATAGCTTCTTTTATTGCACGTTCAACACCCATTTTTAGGGTCATTGATGAACTGGGACACATACCACATGCACCAACAAGATGAACGAAGACTTCCATATCTTTAACGTCGACGAGCTCGATATTGCCGCCATCTGCCATTAACATTGGACGGATTCGCTCTAATACTTGCTCAACTTTTTCACGCATGCTTAAAACCTCGTTTTGCCTTGCATTAACTTAGAAGTCCACATTCCAAGCTATTCTATCCACCCATTATACTAATATATTTTGCTTAAGTTTCATCTAATCTTTCTATTAAATAAATCATCTCAACAACTAGATGAAACAATTTCAGGCTGCCATTAGCATTAATTACTTAAGATCCTTAACACATGTCTTAAAGCCTGATAAATCTTTGCCAGATTTGGATGTAATCAATCTAAAATACCTAATGTTGTCAAAACTAGCATTTTAAATGAGCTAGGTTGTTTAAGTAAGGAGGACATATGGCGCGTGTTGCAATAAATGGATTCGGACGGATTGGGCGCAATGCGCTAAGAGCTTACTTGGAAAGTCGCCCCAAAGATATTGAAATAATAGCTATTAATGACCCAATGCAAACTGTTAGCCAGTCAGCTCATCTTTTAAAATATGATTCTGTATTGGGTGAATTATCCAATAGCGTTAGTCATACAGAAGATGCTTTGGTTGTTGATGGTAAGTCTTTTCATTTTTCTAAAGAAAAAGATCCACAAAATTGTCCTTGGGCAAAACATAATATAGACATAGTCCTTGAATGTTCGGGTGTGTTTACTGAAGCAGCTAAAGCAAAAGGACATATGAATGCTGGTGCTAAAAAAGTAATTATTTCTGCTCCAGCAAAAGATGAAGATATCACCATTGTCTTGGGTGTAAATCATAAGCTATATAATCCAGAAAAGCATCATATAATTTCTAATGCTAGCTGTACAACAAATTGTTTAGCACCAGTTGCTAAAGTAATAGATGAAGTATTTGGTATTGAAAGTGGTTTAATGACTACCATTCATAGTTATACTTTAGACCAAAGACTATTGGATACAGGGCATAGTGATATGCGTCGAGCAAGAGCTGCTGGCGTATCTATGATTCCATCTACCACGGGTGCGGCTAAAGCCATTGGTTTAGTTTTGCCAACATTGAAAGGCAAGCTAAATGGTTTTGCTATGCGTGTACCAACTCCAAACGTTAGTGTTGTTGATTTAGTGGCAAACACTAAAAAAGATATTACTGTTGAAAGTGTAAATAGAGCTTTGAAAGATGCTGCCGGTGGTGAATTAAGCGGTATTCTTGGTTATAGTGAAGTACCATTGGTTTCGGTTGATTTTTCTGGCAACAAGCTTTCATCTATTGTTGATGCTGATTTGACAATGGTGGTTGGTAATCGCCTGATCAAAATCTTGTCTTGGTACGACAATGAATGGGGCTACAGTAATCGCTTAATTGAATTGACTGCTATGGTAGCCAGTAAATTGGCAGTAGCTAAAGTCTAAAATTTTAAACAAAGCGTTTCAAATGAATACAGCTATATTTATAATTCAAGGAGATAGAAATTATGTCCGCTAGTACAAATAATACTAAAATAAGTATAGCTGATGTTCATCCTTCTATATTTAAAGGCAAAAGAGTATTGCTGAGGGTTGATTTCAATGTGCCACAGCATAAAGATTTAACAATATCTGATGATTCTAGAATTAGGGCAGCAATTCCTACTATTGAACATTTAAGAAAAGCTGGCGCTAAAATCGTTCTTGTTTCACACTTGGGTCGTCCTAAAGGTCCATCTGAAAAACATAGTTTAAAACCAGTCTCAAAACGCTTATCGGAAATCCTTGGTGTTGAAGTAAAGCAATTATCTGATTGTATTGGTGAAGAAGTAGAAAAAACTACATCTGAGATGAAAGATGGCGATGTCTGTTTATTGGAAAATATTCGCTTTTACGCTGAAGAAGAGGGTAATGATGAAAATTTTGCTTTGAAATTAGCTAAGCTGGCAGATATTTATGTTAATGATGCCTTTGGAACAGCTCACCGAGCTCATGCCAGCACATATGGAGTAAGCAAACATTTGCGTCCATCTTTGTCTGGTTTATTGATGCATAAAGAAATAAAGATGTTAACCAATGTTGTAGAAAAACCAGAGCGACCATTTGCTACTGTCATTGGTGGTTCGAAAGTTTCAACTAAAATAGCTGTGTTGGATAATTTGCTGGATAGAGTAAATATTTTAGTAATTGGTGGTGCCATGGCATTTAGCTTTTTAAAAGCACAAGGCTTTGAAGTTGGTAAGTCGCTAGTGGAAGATGATCGCTTAGAGTTTTGCTGCAATTTATTAGATAAAGCAGCTAGTAAAAAAGTCAAAATTGTATTGCCGGTTGATGTGGTGGTAGCTAAAGAATTTAAAGCTGGTGTATCAACTAAAATTGTTGATGTCAAAGAAATTGCTCAGGATGATATGGGTCTAGATCTTGGACCTAAAACAATTGAATTGATTAAAAAAGAATTGTCTCAATGTAAGACAATATTATGGAATGGTCCTTTAGGTGCTTTTGAAACAAAAGGTTTTGAAATAGCGACATTTGCTTTAATAGACTTATTGGTTGAATTAACTAAAAAAGGTATAAAAACTGTCATTGGTGGTGGTGATTCGGTGGCAGCAATTGAGTCTAAAAATATAGACTTAAATGTATTTACCCATGTATCAACTGGTGGGGGAGCTAGCCTTGAATTTCTTGAAGGTAAAGAATTGCCAGGAATAAGCTGTCTTGATTCTGTGGAAACAGCAAAAAGCCCTGTTTGAGTCAATACAAAGGAATGAAAAATGATAGTTTTATTATTACTTTTGTTTTTATTTTTCCAAACAAATTATATATATGCTCAAAATTTGCCGCCGCTAGGATCTAACTCTAGTCCTAATTCTAATTCCCCTAAATATTCATATTTTTTACAAGGCAAAGCAGTATCAGAAAATGCATATAAAGCAGCCATTCTTTTAAATGATGGTGTTTTGCTTTTAAGAGCTAACAAAAATGAAGAAGCAATAGCTAAATTCAACGAAGCTTTAGCTTATGATCCAAATTTTCCAGAAGTTCATCATAATCTTGGTGTAGCAATGGCTAAGCTAGGAAATGTAGAGCTAGCCATAACAGAACTTGATAAGGCTGTTAATTTAAATCCAGAAAATGATTCGTCTTGGTACACTTTAGCTGGCTTATATCAGTCTATTGGGCAAATTGATAATGCTATATCGTATTACGAGCAGTTTTTAAAAAAATTTCCGAATAGCGATATGCACAAGCGTATAAGCAAGCTTGTTGCTGGTTTAAAAAATGAACAAAAAAATCTTGGTAAATCTAAAAATACACAAGACTTGCCGCCACAATCACCCACTGTGGAAAATCAAAATGTAAGTGATACTGATGATTATTTAACTGAAGTGACAGCCGTTGGTGTTCATCGTTGGCCGCAAAAGCTAATACCTATTAAAGTATATATTCATTCAGGGATAAATGTGCCTGGTTATCGCGATTCTTTTCAGTCGGTAGTTAGACAATGTTTCATTGATTGGTCAAAGGCTTCTTCTTACAAGATTCAATTTGAATTTGTGTCAGCGCCAAGGGAAGCTAGCCTCGAATGTTTTTTTGTTGATGATGTATCTAAATTGAATAATCCAGCTGAAGCTGGTGAAGCTCGCGTTACTACCAATAAAACAGGCATAATTAAAGGTACTATTAAATTGTTAACTAAACCAATGTCGCCTATATTACCTTTGACTGATAATCGGATGCGTGTTATATGTTTCCATGAAATTGGGCATATATTAGGACTAACAGGGCATACCTCCAATCCTAAAGATGCTATGTTTTATTCTGAATCTTTTAGTGATAAATACTATGAATTAAGTGGGCGGGACGCACGGACCATTACTCGCTTGTATGCAGACTATGAGTCTAGATAAGGATATTTGTGAGCGACAATATAGATAATTTGTGTGAGAATTTCCATTCTCCTAAATATAGACAAGGAAGTGAAAAAAAACTTTTTATTGTTTTAGCAATAATTTCAATATTTATGTTGGTCGAAATTGTTGCTGGACTCTATACCCACAGCTTAGCTTTATTAGCAGATGCTGGACATATATTGTGCGATATAGCTTCAATAATGCTTTCATTGCTTGCTATGTGGTTTGCTTGCAAAAAGCCTACTATAAATAAGACTTTCGGATATTTTCGTACTGAAATTCTTGCTAGTTTAGTCAATGGTGTTGTACTAGTATTAATTACTTTTTTTGTTGTCTATGAAGCCGTACGTCGTTTAAATGAACCACATGAAGTATTGGTTATGCCTATGCTTATAGTTTCAATTGTTGGACTGGCAATTAATTTTTTAGCTATGAAACTTTTACATGCAAATTCGCAAGAGTCTTTAAATGTGAAAGCTGTTTATTTGGAATTGCTTGGAGATTTATTAGGATCGTTAGCTGTGCTTATAGCTAGTCTAGTCATAATGTTTACTAGTTGGTGGTATGCCGACCCCATTGCTTCGATTTTAATTGCCATGATTATTTTACATAGAACATGGAAATTACTTAGTGAATGTACCAATATATTGATGGAAGGTACACCTGCTCATATTGATTTGGCTAAATTACACACAGCCTTGGCTAATGTAAATGGTGTAATTGAAGTGCATGATATTCATGTATGGACAATAACATCAGGTCTTGAGTCTATGTCTGGACATGTAATTATTGCTAAGTCATTAGAAGCAAGCAGTGTATTAAAAGAATTGACACGTATTGCTCAAGAAGAATTTGGTATTAGACATACAACTATTCAAGTTGAATATAAGTAATTTGTGTCCTTATCCTGATTAAATCATTTTTGGACAAAAGGCATGGGAATCCTACGAAGTGGAGGGGAAATCCACCAATTGTCGTTGAGTGGTTAAATTCATAAACTGTTATCACAAGCTGGCAATCAGATATTAAAGGCAGCAACACAAAACAGGTGGAAGATATGAGCATGTTTCAAGACCCAAATGATGAAGAAAGACTATGTCAGGTGCTCAAGGCTTATGTTGAGGAATGGGGACCAGAAAATGTAGTAGTTTCAGTCCCATCTCACTGGCGTCAATATAGCGGGGACAATTTAGGACGAGTCCGCTTAGAATTTACAACCGATCGCACTGTTTCTATTCGTGTAGAGTACGAAGCTGTTAAAAGACTTAATTTTGATATTCAGCTCCAAGTAGCTTAAAAAAACAATTTTACTTGTGCCTTCTTCCTTCCTCCTCTGTCAAAAAGCCCCTCAAGGGCTTTTTGATTTTTTAGCCGTTTTAAGGAAGAGGCATTTCAAATAAAATGTGGCGATTTCCATGATCTAACCAAATTAATTTACGTTTTAATTTAGGAAATTCAACTTGAAAATCAAATTTTACTCGTCTAATTGCTCTAGGCTCAATATCAAATATTAACTCTGAATTTTCATCACTATCAGCTACTACTGGAAAACGTGTGCCATTATCATCTTCTAAAAACAAGTCAATTGATTTTAGTCGTGTATTAGTATTATTAATTACCAGTGTTTCTAATTTTATTAGGTGACCATTCAATCCATCTTTAATTATCTTCGACTTAACAATGTTCATTGAAAGTCCAGGCAAATTATTAGGAGGAGCTTTTTGTGTTGGACTTACAGCTGCTGGAATTAATAAGTCTCGATCAAATTGCATATTGAAATCGTCTCCGGGTTCTAATACAGCTTTGGGACCATGACGAAACAGTGCTACACCAATGCCCATTAATGCACCGGCAGCAGCAGCACCAGCAATATTATAGCCGTGCATAGCAATAGTTTGTTCTAGTCCACAATAAGCATAAGCAAAAATAGCTCCCACTGCTGCTCCACCTGCTGCATGTGCTGCAATTATGCCTAAGCCTTTTGCTTTACTTTTTTTTGTGGATACTTTTTCATTATTAGCTTCCACCCGGAAAGCAAATTTTCTACCATCAGGTGTTTTAAACGAATCAAAACTAATTACTAATGAACCTGGACGTCCAACACGACGAGGAGGATAAATTTTACTTACTTTGCCATGAAATACAGTTCCTTCTGGAATGACTTTATTATCATCGACATAAATATCTTCAGTAGTTTTAGCAGTAATTTCTTGATCTAATTCAGCTGGATTAAGATTGCCATCCATATCTCGATTTAACATTTTCAGACCTAAGGATGGCACAGTGGCTAATTTAAGTTTTATTGGTGTTCCGCTTGGCACAACATATGTTATTTGCCCTTTTAATAAAGGTGTTGTTGATGATCCAATGATTTTATTAGCTTCAGAGGCAATTGAATCATTATTAGATTCACCATTATTTTGTCCATATGCTGGCAACACAAATTGCATTATTGTGAGCAATATGAGATGTATGGATAAAAACTTATGGAGCTTTTGTCTCACGATGACCTATCTAATTCAATTTAAATTTGCTTCTCAGCCTGGCAGTATAGCTAAGACAATTAAATAGATAAAGACAGAATAGTTCATCTAAATAAGAAGATTAAATTGAGGAAAAAGGCATTTAATAGGAATGGCTAAAAGCCAGTCTGGGAAAGGGATTTGGGTTGTCAACAAAATTAACCTGAAATGCTTGATTTATGCATAAATAAACATTTGAGTTGCGTACACTTTAGCGTACAATCCTTATTGTGGGCATAAAACAATTACATTAGTCTTAAACGAAATACTATTGGACTGCATTAACTCGTTCCTGTCCTCCTAAGGAGATATTATTTTATGGATGGAAATTACCCAGCTGACGATAATAAATCAGCTAATAATAATAGGACAAACGATTATTCTTCCTCAGAAGAAAGAGACGATAGTGCTGCTAATCGCTTAAGAGAAGAATTTGTTGGACAAGGTTGTGAAAACGAAAATGGTGATGAAGACAACCAAGACAGAAATGAGCGTCGTCCTATATTTGATGCATGGCGGGGAGGAGCAGAAGGACAAGAAGAGCGTGCTCAACGCCGTCAAGACCGTCGTAACCGTATAGCCGCCGCTAGAGGCGGGGATGAAGACGAGCCAGCAGAAGCACCTCCGCAGCCAAGACGATTTGGTAGAGGAAGGCGAGGAGTAGATCCCCAAGGAGAGGCACCACCACCTGATGAGCCCGAAGCTCCAAGGGGTGGGAAAGCTAAGCAAGAACAAATTAGGGATGGGTCTATTAAGAGCTTTTTAGTGCCTTCTGGATATAGTCCTGTAGCTTCAAACGTAGATATTGGTACAGATGAACGTTTTACACAATATCAAAACAGAGGTGGTGCTACTATAACTTTTTATGATGGTGGACAAAAAGATGTGGGTGGAAATCCAATTGTCCCTCCATTATCTGACCAGGCAGCACAAACAATTCGAAATATTTTAAGTAAAGATTTAAACCAAAATCCTCAAAGTTCACGTGCAACTTTGACTGATGTGGAAAGGGAGGCATTACTTGATGCATTACCCCAAGGTTTATTTAATAATGCTGGACCAATTGATCATTTAAATGCTGTAGTGCAACAAATTGGTGGTAAAAATGTAATTTTCTTAGTTTCTACTTTTGAGCGTCCTAATCCAAAAACTGGTGAAATAGAAAATGTCAAAGCTCGTACTATGTTGTATTTAGGAGAAACAGGATTATTAGGTGGAAAAACTAGCCATCCTGAGTATTTACAGTATGCAGCCCCATTTGATCCAAGTGCATCTATTGATCAATATGCTCCCGGTCAGGATGCTAGTTGGGCTGCTACCGTAGCCATTAAATGGAAATTAGGTGAGAAAAAACCATAGTTTAGTTTGATACTGGACTAAGACCAAATCAAATAAGGCTAAGTCTTTCTTGGGGACACAATATATTTGTGTCTTTTTACCCTCTTCGGCGCCTCCACCATGGTCTCCATGGACGTGGATTATCATCATCATCACGACGGCGGCGGCGTCCATCGTCAGGATTAATAGGTACTGGTGTATCAGGTCCTGGACCAATTGGTGGACCATCAATAAAGTCTAAAGGATTAAGAGGTTGTGGACCATTTCTACCAAAGCCTACACGGCCGTCAGTTTTTAGCCAGGAAGCAAATTGTTCTTTAGGTACACGCGCTGTTACGTGATCTGCCTTGCCACCATGTTGATCATTGCGGAAGAATATTACATCATTGCCTTCGATATCCATATCATTGCCCCACATATGACCACCACCAGATGTTGTGTAGCCACCATCTAATAGACAAGTTTTTACTGCAGAACCATCTATAAGATTATGAGAATGTCTATAGTGCTGTCCAGTAACAAATTCTATTTCTCTTACTGATTCGCCATAACTACCAGCAACTGGACTTCCGCTTCCACGTTTAGGATAAGTAATAGCTTGTTCAAATATATATTGAACAGGTCCAGCCATAGAAGAACTGCGAGCTTTTGCTAATGGTCGCCATTCACGATTTAAATTGAAACGATCACGAGGGAAAGTCATTAAATGACCTTCTTTATTTGTATCAACTGGTTTTACATCATCTTCATCTCTTTGTCGGCCACGGCGACTTCTATCTCTGTCGCCATTGCCATTAAATATATCGGCTTTGCCTCTAAATGTTCCAGTTAAAGCTATTTCTTTAAGGTAACGAGAAAAGTCATCTGGATTGTGTCGCATAGCCATGTTAATACTGGAATTTATCCAGCATGTACCACGTGGACCTTGATTGCCACTTGCTGGATCAGCTGCGTATTGCATAAATTCACGAGCCAACCAAATACGTTGTTCTTTGTTGAAGTATTGTTTATCTGTATCTGGTGCTTCCAACATTTCACGCATATGGTCAAAAGTCTCGGCTGCTGTTTTTTGGAAACGTTCTTCTAATTTTTCTCTATCTTGTCCTTCTACGTGAGAAGCTAACCAAATTAAATTATCCATACGTTTTTCAACAGCTCTCATGCAGCCTTCAAAAAATTGCACGCGGGCTGGGTCTTTTTCTAAAGCAGAATAAGTTTCTAGCAATGCATAATGAGCCTCTTCTACT
The DNA here is from genome assembly GCA_020054205.1 of Candidatus Obscuribacterales bacterium. Taxonomy (GTDB): domain Bacteria; phylum Cyanobacteriota; class Vampirovibrionia; order Obscuribacterales; family Obscuribacteraceae; genus JAGVLS01. The sequence goes on from JAGVLS010000026.1 coordinate 126,369, forward strand.
GATTCGGATGTAAAACCATCACCAGCGTCGCGACCAGATGCTTTGGATACATGAGTTTTTTCTACTGGCTGTCCTTTTGCATCCTTAACCATACTTGTATACGTATAATTTCCATCCAGGCAAACTCCTACTTTATTGCGTGTAATAGGAACATCATTGCCTTCTGGAGATTTTTTCATAGCAATTTCTGGCTTGCCGTCAGCACCATATATTATTTTGCCTTCTTTATCAGCTTTTGCTTTGACAAAATTTTCACCTGGTGTACCATCTGGATTTATTTGGCGAGTCCAAAGTTCTGTGCGTGTTTTAGTTTGTCCTTCCGCTGTTGTTGGTTTTATGATGCGAGTATCTTCAATACTCATAACTAATTTAGCGCCATTTTCATCTTTGAGAGTAGGATGCATAGTGAATTGTCTAGTATTGCCATTTTGCATGACAACA
>JAGVLS010000038.1 GCA_020054205.1 Candidatus Obscuribacterales bacterium
CTCACAGCTCACTGAGTTACCTCACGCCAGTTGAGTTTGCAAAACGTCAAAAACTGTTAGCAGTTTCGTGAAAGTGGTAGGTTACTAGGGGGCAGGTCATTTACTTATTAAAGCAAAACATCCTAAACCTTAATAAGGACACACTCTATTAAAGGTTCCTTTAATAACGAATGAGGGTGAATGTGTGTCTAAGTCCACCAACGCAAAATAGATTCTTTGATAGGATTTTTGAATGGACGATTTTGAGCATGTGCTTCCATCCATACTTGTTTTAGTTTGAAATACCAAGCTCCTGGCGTGCCAGAATCTTTTATAGTCAAAATCAAATTTGGTCTTTTAGCTAATATTGGTGCTTGGGCAGTAGCAATTTCTAAGTCTTGACTTAAAAATGTATGGACAAAATAATTGATAATTGGACGAATGAAAGGTGCTATCCAAGGAATAGTCCAATATGTAGTGTGATTAAGTTCTGTGGTTAATTCATCTACAGCGGTAAGAGTAGTGATGCCAGATAATAATGTCTTTCCACCAACAGTAATATGTTCAATTCGGCAGCCAGGTAAGCGAAAGCTAATTTCGGTTTCTATTAAGTCTCCAATTAGTTTGAAAATATGTGAATGTTTTGATGGGTGATGGCGTACCATTGTCCAGCCATTACCAGATGGTACATATTTCTTTTCTTTTCTCTTCATGTTGCGGCTAGATCTCCACCACCATGATTTGTGCACATATGGCACATGTGATGTATCAATTAGAGCTAGAACTGCATAATCAATATGAGTTGGAATTCTAAGAGTTGTAATTGTTTTACTGAAATTATTTTCTTTCAAACCAGGTGCCCTTGGTATATAAGCGGATATATCAGCTAAATTAGCTGTTTTATCGCCAAAATAAATCCAAATACAACCTTGATCTTCCACGCAAATATAATTTTTTGTTTTTATGCTGCATACATTGAATTCTTGATCTTCAAGTAATGATGGAATTGCTGTGCAAGTGCCTTCATTATTAAAACGCCAGCCGTGAAAACAACATTCTATTTCTTTGCCATTATAGTTTCCTTTAGTTAAAGGAATGCCTTGGTGTGGGCAAACATCGCGTAAAGCAAAAATAACGCCATTTTCATCACGACCAATTAAAAGTGGTTCTTCTAATATGGTTTTGCTTACCATTTTGCCACGTTTTAGTTTATTGCTGGGCATGGCAAAATACCACATTGGTTTTGTATAAGATGCACCAACAGATAAAGATATTTTTGTTGATTCAGGTTCAACAACAGGTTCTAGTGTATGTTCAACCGTGCGTTCAATGCCATTGGTTGGACTTTGTTCTAAAGCCAGATTTGTTGGGGTGGTAGTGGATATATCTGGCATTATGAAATTCATTTGAGATTGTCATGTGTATAGATTTAGACAATTGTACGTTAAAGGCTGGTGGTTTGATCAAATATGTCTATTAACACTTATCAATATGATCCAATCTTTACGCTTGCTGGTTAATTGACTTCCCCAAGAATGATTTAATTGTCAGAATTTTGTAGAATAATACTTATGAGTGGTAACAAAAGAATTTGTTTGTTAACAGGAAGCCGAACTCCAATCGGCAAGTTTGGTCGTACACTTAAACGAATAGGTGTAGATAAATTAGCAGAGCATGTTTTTCTTAATGCTATTCGAAAAGCAAAAATAAGTGGTAATGACCTTGATGGTATTGTTCTGGGGCATGCATACCAATCAGCTTATACTCCAAATACCGCTCGTTTTTCTGCTTTAAATGCTGGTATTCCAGCCAGTATTCCTGCCATGACAGTGCAAAGGCAATGCGGATCTGGCATGGAAGCTGTAAATATTGTTATGAAAGATATAATGCTTGGAAATGGTGAATTATATTTAGCTGGTGGAGCTGAGTCGATGTCCAGCGTTCCTTATCTTTTGCCAGGTACTTTGCGCTTTCAAGGATATCTGGCTAAATACTTTCGTTTTGGTCCACGTCCAATTATTGGACTAGCTGATGATGGACTGGTGCCCATGCGTTTGCATTTGGACATGAAAACAACTTATATGGCTGGCACTGCTCAAAGACTAGCTGATACATATAAAATTAGTCGTGAACAATCAGACGAATATGCTTTACGCTCACACAAATTAGCTTGTGCTGCTATAAAATCAGGACGTTTTCAAATTGAAATTGATCCGATAATTGTTGGTAGTAAAAGTTTTTTTGAAGAAGATGAACATCCACGTGACGATACAACAATCGAAAAATTGAGCGCTATGAAGCCAGATCCAAGGCTAAAAACACGCTCGATTACTGCTGGCAATAGTTCTGGCATTAATGATGGAGCGTGTGCCGTAATTATTTCATCAGAAGAAAAAGCATCTCAATTAGGAATTGAACCAATTGCTTATTTAACAGATAGTTGTGTGGTCGGTGTCGATCCTGATCAAATGGGCATAGGACCAGTAATTGCTATTGAGGCATTGCTAAAGAGAAATAATTTGTCTTTAGCTGATATAGATTTATTTGAAATAAATGAAGCATTTGCTTGTCAGTATTTGGCTTGTGAAAAACTATTGCAGCTTGATCGCAATAAAGTAAATGTAAATGGTGGGGCTATTGCGTTAGGACATCCAATTGCCATGTCTGGTACAAGATTGATATTAACCCTTGCTCAAGAGTTGAAACTGCGAAATTTAAAAAGAGGCATTGCTTCTTTATGTATTGGTGGTGGAATGGGAATAGCTACCCTAATTGAAAGAGAATAGTTATTTATATGCTAAATGAAGCTATACAATTGAAAATTGAAGACAATGGTGTTGCCGTTATCACCATAGATATTCCTGATAGTAAAGTAAATACTCTTTCAACCAAAAGCATGACTGCCTTAAGCGATGCATTGGATATTTTAAATGCAAAAACAGATTTAAAAGGTCTTGTAATTGCATCTGGCAAAAAAGATAATTTTATAGCTGGGGCCGATGTAAAAGAAATACAAAGTATACAAAGCCAATCAGCTATAAAAGCATATCAAGCTGCCGAATTAGGTAAAGAAGTTTTTGCAAAAATTGAAAAACTTTCTTGTCCTACTGTTGCTGCTATTAATGGCATATGTTTAGGTGGTGGTACAGAGCTTGCTTTGTCTTGTAAATATAGAATTGCTAGTCCAAATGCTAAGATAGGACTGCCAGAAGTAAAACTTGGTTTTATACCAGGCTGGGGTGCATGTGTGCGCCTACCTAAACTAGTTGGTTTTACCAATGCTTTAGATATGATTATGGCAACACGCACATTAGATGCCAAACGTGCCTGGAAAATAGGGCTTGTTTGCGAATTAGTGGATGGCAATAATTTGCTAACACGTAGTATAGAAATAGCGCTTAGAAAAAATCCTAAGACAAAAATAAATCACCACAAGAAATGCTTTTATCATTATTGTTGGATAAAAACCCAATTGGCAGGCAAATTGTTGCAAGCACTGCTTATAAAACAATGATGACACTAACTAAAGGCAAATACCCAGCGCCTAAAGAAGCTTTAAAAGTAATTGCTAAAAGTTACAAACTCAAAAAAAAGAAAGCATATCAATTAGAGTCAATTACATTTGCTAAGCTTGCCAGCACAGAAATTTCTCGCAATTTAGTAGGCATATTTTTTGCTCAACAAGATTCGAAAAAATTACCAACTGCTTGTGATATTCCTGTAAATATAGTTAAAGTTGCTGTACTTGGGGCTGGCGTAATGGGAGCAGGTATTGCCCAAGCTTTAGTTAAAGCTGGCTATAAAGTTGTTTTGAAAGATGTTACACCTGAATTTGTCAACAAAGGCAAAAAGACAGTAGAAAAATTATTTGAAGATCTAGTTGCGAAGAAAAAACTTAGTCTAGATAAAGCCAATCTTTTATTGGCTAATATTTCTTATACAACGGACTATACAAGTTTGCGTGGCAGCGATGTTGTCGTTGAAGCAGTGCTTGAAGATTTGAATATCAAAAGACAAGTTTTAAAAGAACTGGAAACCGCAATTGGTACTAATTTCATTTTTGCTAGCAATACATCCTCTCTTTCAATTACTGAAATAGCAAAAGCAGCAAGCAATCCGGCAGCTGTAGTTGGACTACATTTTTTCAACCCTGTGCATAAAATGCCATTGGTAGAAATAATTAGAGGTGATAGTACAAGCGATGCTAGTTTGGCAGCAGCCATGAGCATTGCTAATAAACTTGATAAAACAACAGTTATTACTAAAGACTCTGCTGGTTTTGTAGTAAACAGAATATTAGCCCCGTATTTAAGAGAATCAGCTATTTTACTTGAACAAGGTGTACCGGCAGCATCTATTGATAAAGCCATGAAATCATTTGGTATGCCCATGGGACCGCTTACGTTATTAGATGAAATTGGGCTTGATATTGCTTATAAAGTAATTCGTGTAATGACAAATGCATTTGGTGAAAGGCTAGCTGAGCCTAATGTAATGAAACACGTTGAAGAAATGAAACTTATTGGACAAAAAGGTGGTAAAGGTATTTATTTATACGACGAAGAAAATAAAAATATTGGTGTTAACCCCGATGTTCAAGCCTTAATAGAAAGCCCAGAAAATCCTAAATCATATGGTGAAATACAAGATAGACTGGTTTTGCTCATGCTCAATGAAGCAGTGAGGTGTTTGGAAGAAAATGTTATTTCTGATCCGGCACAATTAGATTTGGCCATGATTTTTGGTACTGGTTTTCCGCCTTTTCATGGTGGTATTTTACGCTGGGCTGATAGCATTGGTATTAAAGTTGTTTGGGACAAATTACAATTGCTCTCGCAAGTGCAAGGTATGCGCTATGAGCCATGCCAGCTAATGAATACTATGATGGAACAAAGAAAAACTTTTTATATCTAGCTGGATTTAATTAGCTGTTTGGCTTGCTAAATAAATTAAATAGCTCAGGTATGTTTGATAACTCTACGATTCGCCAACAACCATCAGTATTTTCCATCAAGAACTCAATTGTGTAAGTATTGCCAATTTTGGGAGAAAAGAATTTTAGTCCTAAATTTGCTTTTGAGCCATGGACATTTAAATATTCCAAACCACGAAAATGTTTATATGACAAACCATATTCGCTCATTGTTTTAGAAGCATTATTGTTTTTGTAGTGTGCCATATCTAATAAATATTGATGCCTTGGTGTTAAATTAGCAGCTACTTCTAAATCACTTATTTCATTATCTTTTTGTGCTTTATTTGGACTTGCCGCAAAAGCCATGCTGCCATAACTATTGTTATTTGTATTTTGTGTGTTTGTAGCTATATGTATTTTGTGATGAGCAACTATTAATTCTATGTGTTCTTTTGCCATATCTATTAATTCAGACTTGAATAGATAAATAATTCCTATGCCCAACATTTTGTCTGATTCTTTAAATAAAGTAGTACTTTTCGCTGGTCCTTCAATAATATCGTCTATTGCTTCATCAACAATTCTGTCTATGTCTACATATTTTTCAAATGTCTCAACATCATGATTGTTAAATGAATAAACTATTTGACTAAGTGCATACGATGGAGTGCTGGTCCAAAACCAATAGCCGATAGCAGCTATAACAGCAAGTATAAATATTGGTGCTAATAATTTCTCAAGTTGGCGTATTAATGCTTTCACGATTTCAATTTACCTTTAAAATGTGCCTATGATTTTGCCAGTTAATTCTGGCAAATTTGAGAAACGCATGATCTGCCAATGTCCAGATACATTGCTCATTGCTACTTCGACTACTACATCTTCATTCAGTTTTGTATTGAAAAATTTCAATCCAGCTCTTGCTTCTGATTTATCAGTGTTGACATAAGCTAAACCTTTATAATTGCTAGCTGTAAAACCAAGCCGTGGCAATACTTCTTTTAAGCCTAAACCAATTACTTTGTTTAATAAATCCAGTCCACCCATATTTCTCACCGGGTCTGACAACAAATAATTAATAGCGCTTGAGCCCAAAGCCCCTGCTACAACAAGAATTCCTAGAAATGTACTGAGTTTTTTCATATGGCCAACAATATAAATAGCTATTTTTACTCTTCTAATCTATAACAAATTTGTGAAATTCTCGTGACACAAAAGACCCCTTTCAATGAATTTGTAATTTTAGTAGATACTATCGACGATAGTATAATTTGAATAAAATGAACATGGAGCTGGCTGGGTAAGGCTTTTGGCAGAGCCTGGCCATCTCACATGTCCATTTTATGTGCCTGTACTTGTTAAGCACTAGGCTGGTGTTTTCCCAGTTGCGACTTAACAAAAACGCAGACCAGTGACACCCCATCGTCCGCGGGTAAACTGCGGATTCTTGAGTTTGTTTTTGGGTGCGATGGTTATAATGTCGCAATTATGTGGATTGGCAATTGATTCAAATTCTTCCACCGTCAAATGCAAAAATCTCATCACCAGGCAGCGAATAGTCAGTCCATGACTTACGATCAGTGCCTTTTTGTTTTGCTTACGCTTCATTTGGTGATGTAGAGAATGAAAGAAGCGATCACAGCGATCGTAGCAATCAGCCGGGCTTTCACCACCGTTGTAGCGGTAATAGAACCAGCCGTGCACAGCGCGCATGGGCTCTTGTGCTTCTACATCTTGGTAGCCATGCTCCACTTCGCGCAAAGCAGGATCTTCGTAGATGATGATATCTGACGGTGTCAGTCCAGCCCCTTCAATAATTGCTTCGCTAGTCTGACGAGTGCGTCGATATGGCGATCGATAATGCAGGGCTTTTCTAACGAAGCGTCGTCCAAGTTTTTGCCCAGCACGTCTGCCTTGCTTGTGACCCTCCTCTTTCAGGGATATATTGCAATCGCCAATTTCTCTTACATCCTCGTCTCCAGTATTGGCATTAGACAATCCATGTCTCACCAGCTTAATCACCTTCATTGCCTCTACTCCCTTTAGTCAAAGAGTTTTATTTTAGTGACAGGTGTTTTCTTCAACTACCGGATCCGATCCTGTCCTATCCGGAGTCGATAATGATTTTGCTTGCCTAATCAGCCATGAACCGACAAGTGCCAGTAGCGCTGCCAAACCAGTGAGTAGATTTGATACTGGACAGAAGAGGAAAAGTGTTAGAAGCCCTACTCCGGCAGCACATAAAAGAGGCGCTGAAGTAGAAAGCAGTCTCATGCTTAGGCTCTGTTCGACAGGAGTAACTTCGCCATAAGCAATAGCAAACACATTGCATGCAGGAAGTAGTGCTGCCAGCGAACCAATGAAGGTAAACAGAGCAGCGATGGTTGCAGTTGGTACTTCAGCATCGTTTGTAAAAGTGGCAGCAGTCCAACCACTGGCACAGGCACCTAACACGCAAGCACCGAAAGCGCAAACTGTTCCTTGCAATACAAGCTTTTGAAAAATCACGACTAAGTCCTTTTCTTTTATGTGAATATCTATAAATGAATGTACCAAAAAGGCAAAAAAAGAAAAAAAAGCCACAAGGGCCTGGTGAGTTTTATCCCAACCAAGCCCTTGTGGAACAAATTGACATTGCACAACGACAAACGGAAAAGCAGCAAGCCGTCTTAGCTTAGCCAGCCAATCCCAAGTTGACACGACGCATCTGGGCATCGATTTCGAGGACCACGACCTGCACCTCATCGCCAGCCTGGGGCAAGTCGCCTTCGACTTGCGTACGGTGCAAGAGCGCGTCCGTCTGACCGTGCTCGTTTTCCAGATGAACAAACGAGCCGAACTCGACCGTGCGCACGACGCTACCGGTCATCTTATCGCCCGGCTTGAGCGACTTGATGATCTCGTCCTGTTGTGGACCCTTTGCATCGAAGGCGATCAGGCGCTTGCCGCCTTCGACCTTCTTCGAGACGACCTGGACGCGCACAACATCGCCCTTGTCCAGGCACTGTGCCACTGAAACACCCGGGCCACAGCCTGGGATGTTCTTGCGTGGCACGAGCCCCGAGAGTCCTGGGGCGATCTCGACGAAAGCGCCGAGTGCATCCACCGTGTTTGTCACACGCCCGGTGACGACTTCACCGGCTTGCAGCTCGTCGAAGACCTGTTGGGAGTCGGCGTAGGCGCGCTCCTGAGCCTCCATGCGAGCGACCGGCAGGCGGTCCAAGATGAGCTTGCGCGCTTCCGGCTCACAAGCGTAAACCTTGACCCCCAAGACCTCGCCGACGAATCCATTGACGGACTCTTCGGAGATCTGGTCCTTCGGAATGGCAAGCCGCGACACCGGGATGAACCCTTGCAGACGCCGTGGGCGGCGACGCTTCGTCGACTTCTCCGAATCCGAGCTACCGTCCACAGGTTCTTCGTACTCATCGAAGGACTCATCGCCTTCCTTGTACTGGATGACCACAAGCCCAGCCGGCGAATTGGTCTGATTGTTAAAGGCCACGCGCAGACCGCGTACCTTCACAATCTCGCCGCTTTCGCGCGCGCGACCCATCTCCTCCCAGTGGCGAGACATGCCGCGCGATAACTCGATAGCCTGACCAGCTTCGACGTCACCACCGACGACGTTGGCGAGTACCGTGTTGCCAACCTTGTATTCACCAGCGTCGTACTCCGTCGCTGGCAAGAACAAGCTTGCCTTTGAACTTGGGAGGTGAAACCAGATGGCCTTGCCCGTGATGTCGCTTCCGTTAGCAATCACAAGCGAGAGCGTCTGCCCAGGGGTGAACTCCGGCGCCGGCCCCGACTCCGACGAAAGAACCGCGTCCAGTGCTGCTTTCGCTTCGTCCATAAAGGGCGGCGTGTCCGACTCGGCGGGCGTGCTTTCCACCGGGGTGTCGCTCTGAGTAGCCGTGCCATTGTTCGACGACGTCACCCGCTTGCAGCGAAAACACTTGGGTGCGGCTGCCTGCGCGGCGGCTGCATCAGCGGCATCGGCGGCATCGTCTTCGGCATCGAGCAGCGCTTGCACTTCTGCTCCTTCCTCGACGAAAGCTGCAACCTGCACATCCCACGGGACGATGTTGCGCTCTACGCGAGCTGGACCCTGGAAACGGTTACGGTCCTGCGGACCACGACTGGCGCTAGTTGAACTAGCCATTGCAATTCTCCCTGTAAATAGGAGACTTTCTCTTTCTTCCAGACATGCGGAACACCCGCTTTAACCATTTAAATTTTGGCAATGTCATCCACCGCTGCCTTATTGCAGCTAGAAATTTTTGGTGGTGGTGACTGTATGCCTTGTTTAAGTGGTTTTTTGTCTTGAAAAGAAAGAAATTGAAGATAATTTGAGCTTACTAAAATGCCAAGATGCATAGCAATCAAATGTTTATATTACTTCTTGAAAATGCACTGATTTTATCTTTGGCCAGTTAAGGATTTTGGGATATTTGTTAGTACCCCAGTATTGATAAAGGCTCACTAGGCGCTAGTTTACGTGAACAGATAATGATTGTCTGTGATCTTAAAATATAAATGTATCTGCTTTGCGCAGCACCGCTAACTTATAGTTGAACAAGGCTTTGGTTAAGCACTAGATTAGACGCTATAATAGCTATGCGAAGTAGCTCAGACCATCGCGTCTAATATTAGATGAGGAAAGTCCGGGCACCACAGGGCTGGTTGCTGGGTAATGCCCAGTGCGCGAAAGCGTGAGGATAGTGCCACAGAAATGTAGACTACCTATTTTAGGTAAAGGTGCAACGGTGCGGTAAGAGCGTACCAGCAAAGTCGTGAGGCTTTGGCTAGGTAAACCCCGCTGAAGGTGCAAGGCTAATGTATATCTTAAGGAATTAGTGGCCCGCTAACTTAAGATGCTGAAGCCGCTAGAGGATTTGGGTAACCAAATTCCCAGAGAGATGATGGTTTAAACAGAACCCGGCTTATGAGCTACTTTGCATTAAAACACTAAAGCACTAGGGGAATTATTTTTGTCCATGCCACAAAAATCCTGGAAATTAATCCAGTTTGCTTATGCGTGCTTAATAGCTTTGTGGTTGATAGGAAATACTGCCTTATTAGTTAAACAATATAATAAAGGCGAATTATTTGTAGCGGCTCGCAACGGTGTTGTCTACATTAACGACTTTGTCCATTTTTATGTCATGGCTAAAATTGCTTTGTCCACAGATAGGGAAAAAGCTTATGAAGTGCCAGTGCAACAAGTATGGATGGATACTTTAATAGCGCCGCTTAAAACAGATAAAGTGTTTTTTGTACAATGCATGCCGACTATGTTTGCCTTATCAGCGCCACTAGGTTTTTTACCAATGGACATGGCTTATATTGCCTGGACTTTAGTTTGTACAATTTTTGGCATAATTGCTCTTTATTTGCTGCTTAAACATAAGCAGTTTAATAATAGGGACAAATGCTTATTTACACTTGGTGCATTAGCCAGCTTGCCTAGTTTTATGTGTTTGCAATTAGGTGAAATTGCTTGGGCTTATTTAGCAGTAATTATTGCCCTCTTTTATTTTTCTTGGATTAAACCAAATTCTTTGATTTCAGGTTTAATGCTAGCATTGACCAGCATTAAACCACACTATACTTTATTTTTTGCTGTGCCTTATTTAGTTGGTAAACGCTGGTTGATTTTAATTTGGGCTTTTATATTTGAATGTTTGTTGTTGGTTTTAACGTCATTTTTTGTTGGTTGGCAAAACATTATTAATTACCCCAAAATTGTTTTAGCTTTAGATGCGTCCAAAGAGATAGGTGGTGTTCATGCAGAACACATGGTATCTATGCGTAGTTTATTGACTAGTCTTTTACCAGAAGCAATAGCTTTAAAAGCGGCATTTTTATTAATGCTTCTAGGTCTATTATTTTGTTTTTTCCTCTGGCATAAAATTCTAAAAAAAGAAAATCCAAGCAATTTAAATCAAAATCCAAATCAAAAGCTTGCTTGGGGATTGGCGATTAGTATTTTATTATGTCTTTTGCTGAGTCCACATACGCATCTATATGATTGCCTCATGCTGATTTTGCCCATTGCTCTTACAATTTCGTCAATTAGTTTGTATCAGACAAGCAAAATTGAAAATAATAGCCTTAAAACATGGACATTTCTTAGCCTTTTATATCCACTACTTTCAGCAATTATATTTATACTTTGGGAGTATGTCTCAGGTTTTAAAGAAAACCCAATACCATTTATTATTTGGCATTTGGCTATGCTTATTTGTGCTTGTATTTATTTATTTAGGCTGCTTAAGACTTTCAATAAAAGCTAAATCTTCTTTACTTAAATCAAGCTTGTTCAATAAATCTGGACGACGCTCATATGTACGCTTCAAAGCTTCTTTATGCCGCCATTTTGCAGTTAATTGATGATTGCCAGAGCGCAAAATTTCTGGTACTTCCATGTTTTGAAAAACAGCAGGCTTAGTATATTGTGGTGCCTCTAATAAACCATCAACAAAAGATTCATTAGCTAATGATATTGATTTACCAATTACACCAGGTACTAGTCTACCCACAGCATCAATAATTGTGAGTGCTGGCAATTCCCCGCCTGTTAAAACATAATCACCAATTGAAATTTCTAGGCTGGCTAATGATCTTATGCGTTCATCAAAACCTTCGTAATGACCACAAATAATTGTAATATCGCTCTCAATAGCTAATGTATTAGCAATTTTTTGTTCAAACGGAATTCCTTGTGGTGTCATAAGTAAAACAGGGCTTTTTTCAGCTCTGACAATAGAGTCCAAAGCGGCAAAAATTGGCTCTGGTTTTAAAACCATACCAGCTCCACCACCATAAGGAGTATCATCAACTTTTCTGTATTTATCTAAACAAAAATCACGTGGATTATAAGTCTTTATGGCAATAGCTTGAGCATTAACACCACGACCAATAATGCTGGTTGAACAATATTGTTCTATCAGTTCTGGAAATAAAGTAATGATGTGAAAAGTAAGCAAAATTATTCTCCAATAAATTTAAAATATCATTTTGACATTGCTAATTTAACAAAAACAGGATAATGATCTGAATTAAATGATGGACCAATTTGTCTATCTAAAACACTTATATTTTTGCTGAGTAAAAAGTGATCAATAGGTACTTTCGCTAATAAAGATACAAGTGAAATTTTAGTAGGCCATGAATTTTGTATGCCAAAACCTTGTTGGCTATTGAATAAATTTCCTTCTTTCAGCAAGTTTTTGAAATAATAACACCAAGGACTACAATTAAAATCACCAGCAATTATCAATGAATCGTTCTTTATCTTATTGATACTTTTAGCATATTGAGCAATGGCAGATAATTCTTCATTTCTTACTTTTATTGCTTGAGAATCAGAAGGAGAAAGCGTATGCAAACAAATAGTGTTAATTACATTTTTGCCAATTGTTATTTTTGCCACTAAAGCTCGTGGGCATTCTTTTGTGAAATAAATTTCTTTGGCCTCGGCAATAGGAAATTTGCTATAGAGCGCCAGTCCAAACCAATCATCTACTGGTATTAAAAAACGGTGTGGATATTCACTAAGATTTTTTGATAATTCTTTATGCCAAACACTAGAATATTCTTCGCAACAAAGCAAGTCTGGCTTATATTTTTTAATTACAGCTAGCGCATTAGTATAAGAGTTATTTTCTTGTAGCAAATTCATTTGTAAGAATGAAAATATTTGTTCTGGGGAAGAATTATTTTTGTTGGCGGGCAAGAATAAAGTAGAAATCTGAGTTGTGTTTAACAATATAAAAACTGCCCAAAAAATAGCTAGCTTGTTGTGCTTAAAAGATAAAGCCAAAATAAAAGCTATTAATTGCACTGCCAAGTACTGAACAGGAAAATTGGAAGCAATTTCAAATAGCCAGCCAAATAATCCTGGAAAGTCTTTACCCATTAAAACCGAGATGCTGCCAATAATTGTTGTGGAAGCAATGAGCTGAAAAAGTAAGAAAAAGAACTTTATAGGGCTAAAGGAGAAATTTCTAACTTTGGTATGGTCAAAAATCATTGAGTCAGGCTACATAAAAGGGTTAAGGTAAGACACTTCTCTTCAGATCTCTATATAGTAGTAAATAAAGATACAGTCAAAGTTTTCCCATTATAACAAGTAATTTTTTGTCTCTCACAGCTTTCCGCCTACAAAACAGTGAGGAGAAAGACAAGCATGAAACGTTATTCTCGAATTTTAGGACTGCTCTTGTTAGCGTTTGTTTTGAGTTTGATTTCTACCAATTTTGCCTATGCGGTACCATCGGGTTTTTATGAGCGTGGGCGAGATGTAAATGACCGTTTTAACAATACGGGTCATTATTTTCCAAAACCACGCTATGCTCCCCGACCGCCTTCAATGTATAATCCACCCCCGTCATGGAGCTATTTCTTTCGCACTGGTCCAAATACTGGCATTATTTATCATCCTCGTGGGCATATGTATCGCCAGGGGAATTATCATCCAGGGCATTTTCCAAATCGTCGGTGAAACTCGTCAACTTGACATAAATCAATTCAAAAAATTTCAAAAAATATTCTGTATGTAGAAACTACAGAACGGAAAGGAACGCGTATGAACAGCTCACAATTGTTTCGCACAATTGCTCTTACTGGGCTTTTTGCCCTTGGATTTTCCTTCTTTGCAGTAAACTCTGCTCATGCTGGCGGCTTTCGTGGCGGTACCGGTCTTTATGTTGGACCAAATGGTGTTACCTTTTACAATGGTAATTTCGGCATTCAAATTGGTAATGGTTATGATGGCTATTACAGTGGTTATTCCAGACAGCGTTATTATCGAACGCCAAGCTGGCAAGAGCAGCAATACCGGCAACAGCAGCAATATTTGCGACAATTGCAATTGCAACGCGAGCAGTGGTTGAGGCAGCAACAGTGGCGGAATTCACCACGGTGGAACAATAACCAACAGTGGCAACGCCAGCAGCAATGGCATAGCCAACCATGGCAGCAGCGACATAACGGTCGGAGATGGTAATGTCTCTCACTAATATCACCTAACGCCATCTAGTATGTCATCATTACCTAATGGCTAATGTGGCATCGCTAGTTAGGCGTTCAGTAGGTAAATGACTGAGCAAAGGACAGTTGACTTAAATCACTGTCCTTTGCTTTTTTAGTACAAGTTCAGTGAAGTGCGTTAGGTGGTTGAGGCTTTTGGGTAAAAGCGCCCTAAGCCTCAGCCACTTTTTATCTTCTATTGACATATCTTTCACTC